>CAINOH010000012.1 GCA_903851445.1 uncultured Microcaldota archaeon
AACTCCGGTAGGCCGCGAGAAAGGGCCGGCCTGCAGGCCGGCCACGCGGCTCCCCTAAGGGGAGCCGAAAAAGATTTAGAATAAGTGCTGATTCATCCCACGACCTAGGTCGTGGGTATTCTCAGCTATTGCAATAAAAAAAATTAAAAGAGAAGTAGGATTTTTCTGCTAAAGCCTTTTTTCAGTAATCCTTGGGTTTCCTGTGCTTGGGCAGGCAGTCGCGGCAGTAAACCGGGCGCCCTTCAGTGGGCTTGAACGGTACTTCGCATTCTGCGCCGCAGTCGGAGCATACGGTCTTAGTCATTTCGCGCGGGCCGAAACTGTTGCGGCCACCTTTATAGTCTTCACTCATTTTTTCTATTCACCTATTTTTTCAGCAGCGCAACAAATTACCAAGGCTAAGCCTGAATGAGCTAATACCTAGAATAACAAGAGCATCTGCCGTTAATAGTAATTTGAAGGCGCTAATTAAAGAACCGGGCGCCACGCCCGTTTCCGGTTAAAAAATATATAAAGCGCCCTGCGCGAAGAAGTACTGCAAGAACTACGTAGTCATAATCACTAAGATAGAATGAAGTTCACTCTTTCAAATATGACAAGTGAGGATATATGGCATTCACAACTGAAAGGCAAAGGCAAGAGCACAAAAATGCAGTCTATCGCGGCTACTTGAATACCTTACTGAAAACCAATCCGGATAGAGAGCATCACGAAAGGGTCCTGAAGGAACTTGCCTATGGAAAACGGGTCATAGAATATAACCCACATTTAAAGCCTCTTCCAGAACAGCTGAAAACACCCCTTTCTACACGCGGATTTGCCGACCAGACCGAGGGAAAGAAACACCTTCCTGTTTTGACTAAGGAAATTGAACTGCTGCGGGGAATGGGAATCGTAGCCCGAACGAAGCAGGTTGACAAAGCGCGTGTTTCTTGGAATCTCGTCATCCACTCAAACTATCTAGCTGCAGTCAATGAATATTTTGGCCTGAACAAGAAAAAGGAATAGACTTTTGCTTAGGATATTATCTTCATCCTCAAAAGCAGCATCTTAACAGCCTGGCCGAGCACCAGGTAGCTTAGTATCATGGCTGCAAGAATCGGGAAGTATGCAGCTGGGAGCGCGGCAAAGCCGAAGTAGCCTCCAATCGGGGTCAGGATTATCAAAAACCCGGCCAGGACTATGGCAATTGACAGGAGCATGAGTTGCCAGCTTGCCCTGCTTTCGATGAAGGGGATTTTGTTGGTCCGGATGACGTGGATGATGAGGGTCTGGGAAAGGAGCGACTCTATGAACCAGCCCGTCTGGAAGACCGCTGCAGGCGCCTGGAAGTAGAGGAACATCACGCCGAACGTGATGTAGTCGAATATGCTGCTTACCGGGCCTATGAACACCATGAAGTTCTTGATGCCGCCAAGGTCCCACTGCACGGGTTTTGCGATGGCCTCCGCGTCCACCAAGTCCGAAGGTATGCCGAGCTGGGACATGTCGTAAAGGAAGTTGTTGAGTATTATCTGGATTGGCGCCATCGGGAGGAAGGGCAGGAACACGCTCGCGCCGACCACCGAGAACATGTTGCCGAAGTTCGAGCTGGAGCCCATCTTGAGGTATTTCGTGGTGTTGCAGAACGTCCTGCGGCCCTCGTCAACGCCTTCGTAAAGGACGTGCAGGCTCTTTCGCAGGAGGATTATGTCAGCAGCCTCCTTTGCCACGTCAACCGCGGAGTCAACTGATATGCCGACGTCGGAGGTCTTGAGCGCGAGGGCGTCGTTGATTCCGTCGCCAAGGTACCCCACCACGTGCTTGTTGCGCTGAAGGGCAAGTATGATGCGCTCCTTCTGAACTGGCGTGACGCGGGCAAATATCGTGTTCTTCTCAACCAGCACCTGCAGCGAGTCGTCGGAGGCGTTCGCAACATCGTCACCTGTAATCATGCCCTTGACTTCCAGGCCGACCTCGCGGGCTATGCGCGAGTTGACGAGCTCGTTGTCGCCTGAGAGGATTTTTATCTCGACGCCGCGCTTGACAAGGTGGTGTATGGAATCCCTTGCACTTTGCTTTGCGGGGTCGAGGAACGCCAGGAGCCCCTCGAACGTGAGGTCCCTCTCGTCGGAAGTCGCATAGGCCTTCTTCCGGCCGCCGGTCATGCGCCTTGAGCCAAGCAAAAGCACGCGGTAGCCGTCGGCTGAAAGCGAGTCATAGAGCTTCTTGACAGTATCCGCATCAGCCTTTGAGAATGGCGACTCCTTGTCGTTCCTGCGCGTGCTGGTGCAGAGGGCAATCATGGTCTCGGGCGCGCCCTTTACAAGCAGCAGTTCGGGCTCGCCTTCCTTCTGCACTACCACGCTCATGCGCCTGCGCAGGAAATCGAACGGTATCTCGTCGACTTTCTTGTACTGACCAACCTCGCGCTCTATTTGCCCCGCGCCCTTGGCTATCACCGCCAAGTCCATCGGGTTGGAGAGACCGGTCTGGTGGTGGCTGTTCAGGTAGGCGAACGAGAGCACGGTGTGGTCGTCGTTGCCTTCGATGTTCAGGTGGCGCACGAGCGCAATCTTGTCCTCGGTAAGCGTGCCGGTCTTGTCGGTGCACAGCACGTCCATTGCGCCGAGGTTCTGGATTGAGGGGAGCTTCTTGACTATGGCCTCCTTCTTTGCCATGTTCCGCGCGCCCTGTGAGAGGTTGGCACTGACTATCACTGGAAGCATCTCTGGCGTCAGTCCGACTGCGACAGCAAGGGCGAAAAGGAGCGCGTTAAGAGCGTCGTTTTTCATAACCGCGTTGATTGCGAATATTATGAGAACTAGGACGATTACGAAGCGTATCATGAGCATGGTGTAATCGCGCACGCCGCGGTCAAAGGCAGTCTCAACAGCAGATTGGGAGAGCTTGCGCGACAGCTCGCCGAACTGGGTGTTGGCGCCGGTGTGGATGACTATGACATCGGCTGTTCCGCTTACCACGCTGCTTCCGAGAAAGACCGCGTTCGGAAGCGAGGCGGACTTCGCGGCCGCCGGCACTGCGTCCGCGGTCTTCTCAACAGGAAGCGACTCGCCTGTTAGCACCGCCTGGTTTATGAAGAAGTCCTTGCAGGACAGCACCCGACAGTCCGCAGGCACCATGTCCCCTGCCGAGAGCTGGACGACGTCCCCCGGCACGAGGTAACGCATCGGAAGCTCGGTCTTGACGCCCTGACGCACCACTGTTGCGGTGTTGTGTATCATCTTGCGCAGCTTCTCGGCAGAGTCGCGCGCGGTGTACTCCTGGTAGAAGGTCAGGCAGGCGCTCACGAGGACTATGAGGAATATTATCCCGGCGCTCACCTGGCTGCTCAAAAAAAACGTGGTCACTCCGACGACGAGGAGGACTATTGAAAGCGGGTTGAGGAAATTTGACAGGAACTCGAAGGCGATGTTGCGCTTCTTGGGAGGCGCGAGCTCGTTGTAGCCGAAGGCGTTCAGGCGGTGGTGCGCCTCGTGCTCGGAGATGCCGTTCTGTTCGGACTTGAACGCGGACACCACTTCGTCCGGAGCTGCTGACCACGCGTTAAAATCCTTGACATCGGAAGGAGACAGCATGACTTGCCACCGTGAAACTATAGCTTTCCCATCCTCTCGAACGCCCACGAGCCAATGCCGATGGCCAGGACGCAGAACACCATAAGCACGCCGGCGTCAAGGCCGAACGAGAACACTCCCGTTCCCAGCATCGTGCCGCGCAAGGCGTCAACAGCATAGGTGAGCGGGTCTATGAATGTCAGCACCTGGAGCCACGATGGAAGGTTGCTTATCGGAAACAGCGCGCCTGAGAACAAAAACAGAGGCCAGACCACGAAGTTGGACACCAGCTGGAAGCTCTCCATGCTCGAAAGGATTGCGCCGAAGAACAGGCCGATGCTGGTCATGCAGGCGGCGGTAAGGAAGATTACGACAAGGGAGGCGACAAAGCCTGCAGGCGTTAGCGGAATCTGCAAAACAAGGGCGATGATGAAGAGCACCATCGACTGTATGAACGCGTCGGACACTCCGCCGAGCATCTTGCCTACGAACACCCAGCGCCGCGAAAGGGGCGAGACCATCACTTCCTTGAGAAAATCGAGCTTCCTATCCCAGATGACGTAAAGGCCGTAGAACACGCTGGTGAAGAGGACGGTCATCACCATTATGCCGGGGAAGACGTAGGTCTGGTAGTTGACTCCCGCAATGGCAACAGTTGCGCCCAAGCCAGCTCCAAAGCCGAAAATCCAGAGAAGCGGCGAGACTACTGACGCGACGAAGCGTTCCTTCTCGCGGAAGTAAATCTTCACTTCGCGCAGCCAGATTGCGTAGATGCCCTCAAGTTCGTTCATTACCATTCAATACCAACACAGTCAATTTTTCGTACGCGTTCAGCTTGCCATCTGCATCCGCTTGCCTAAATTTATCCTCGCACATTGCTCTGGTGCATCACGCGGTTTCCCCAGCCGCCCTCGCCGCCATCTTCTCCCTCGTCGCGGAACTTCTTTCCAGTGTACTTGAGGAAGACGTCGGTCAGGGACGCCTCGCGCACCTCGACTGAATCTATCGGCCCGATTCTTGCAAGGAGCTTCTGCAGGTTGCTGTGCGCGTCCTGCACTCCGAGAATGGTTTCGGAACCGTTTTGCGCTATTGACTTTACGAATGAAAGGCCGCGGAGCTTTTTCCTGTCAAAGCCCTTCTTCCGTATGACCACCGTGTCCCCGCCTATTGCGCGCTTAAGCTCTTTTGGCGTGCCAAGGACGCGTATCTTGCCGGAGTCTATGACGCCTATGCGGTCGCACAGGGTGTCCGCCTCCTCCATATAGTGCGTGGTAAGGAGGATGGTCATCTTCTCTTCCTTGTTAAGCTTTCTTATGAACATCCATATGTGCTCGCGAGTCTGCGGGTCAAGGCCAAGCGTGGGCTCGTCAAGGAACATCACCTTCGGCCGGTGTAAGAGCCCGCGCGCAAGCTCCAGGCGTCGTCTCATGCCGCCGGAATATGTCTTGACAAAGCTGTCGGCCCGCTCGGTGAGCTCAACAAGCTCAAGGGCCTCGCGTATCCTTTTCTTCCGGATTTCCCGCGGCATGCAATAGAGCTTTGCGTGCATCTCGAGGTTCTCGCGGCCGGTCAGGAGGTCATCGACGCTCGGCTCCTGGAAGACTATTCCGATTGACTTTCTGACGTCTGACTTCTGCGTCACTATGTCGAACCCGTTCACAGTGGCAGTGCCGGATGTGGGCTCTACTAGTGTAATCAGCATGGATATCGTGGTGGTCTTCCCGGCTCCGTTCGGGCCAAGAAGGCCAAACACCTCGCCTTTTGCCACGTCAAGGCCAAGCTTGTCGACTGCAGTAAAGTCGCCAAACTTCTTCGTAAGCTTGGAGGTGTTTATCATAAGAAACTACTGAAGGGCTTTCGCTTGCATTGTATTTAAGATTCACTTAGGCAACCAATCCGAAGGCTCCCGCGCCCCTTCAGCCTTCAAGACTGCTTATCTTCAGTTGCCTGTGCAGCAGGCCGCTTGCCTTTTTGCTTATCTCGTCAAGAAGCTTGCCTTGCTTTGATTGCTCCTCGACCAGCCGTGTCTTCCTCTGTCCCAACTCTTCTGACAACTGCTTTCTCTCTGCTGCCCTCGCCTGTTCTTTGGCTTTCCTTGCCTCTAGCGCCCGCACGTCCTCGGCTGCCGCATTCAACTGCCCGTCCAGCCGCGAATGCTCTTCAAGCAGGCCTGCAATACCCGATTCGAAAGAGGAAAGGGACTGTGGGTATTTCGTGTCCGGGTTCTTTTCTGCGAACTGCCGCAATGCCGCAAGGAGCGTCCTGCATTCCTGGCTGTCGCCGGATTCGAAAAGCGCCTTGACCGGGTCAGCAGCGTACCTTTCCGCTATCGCCTTCTCCTTTTTTGGCGCGCCATGCGCGTATTTGAGCAGGAGCTTATGCAAAGGACCGAGTGCATCCGCTACTCTTGAACGCAGACCTGACTGCAGGCCGGACAGCCGCACCTCCTCTTTCTTGGCCCGCCCAATTTCCAGCTCCAGGCCAGCGGCGTTTTCTTCCTTTTCGCCGCCGAGCTTGTTCAGGCTGGCGATGCATTCCTCAACCCGTTTCTCAAGCCCCGCCTGCACAACAGCACCGGCTTTTGCCTCTTTCAACCGTGACTCCAGGAAGGCATACTCTTCAGCTTTTCCCGCCTTGCCATTCAAGGCCTTCCCAAGCTCGTTGACCGTGGCGTCCAACGCCCGCATGGACGTTGCGAACTCCTTCATTTCGGCCTCGAAAAAGTGGAGCAGGTAGCGGTTGTCGCGCAATATCCGGTCGGCACTCCCAAGGAACCGCAACAAACCAGCGCGGTATGCTAAGAGGGAACGGTAATCCGTCTCCGGCGCTTTCAACGACTCAAAGAGTACGGTCATCCTGCTGACGAACTGCTTGCGCATGGTCTCGCCAATCACGCCGTACTCCACGTCCTTGCCCACGCTCGCTGCATCCATCTTTGCCACGAGCCGCTTCAACTCGCCTGCTTGCCCGGAAACCAAGTCAAGCAAACCCCTCGCACTTTCCGAGACGTCCAAGTCGCGCCTCTTGGCCAGTGCAAGCTCGAGTTCAAGCTCTTCTATGCTGAACGTCCTTGCAGTGGAGGCTTCGCGGCTAGGGAGTTCGCTGTTGGGAATTACACCATCGGCGACTTTATCTTCGGAAACCTTGCCAGCGCGTTCGCTGTTGCCGCGCTTGATTTTTTTGCCCACCCAATCGAAAAGGCCCATTCGACTCATTGTCCGCTAAAGCTTGACAGTAGGACTGGCTTGGGATTAAAAGAAATAGCTTGCGATGGCTGTGTCAGCTAAGAAGTAAATGCTCCAACCGCCATCAGAGGGCAGGGCTCAGACCGCAATCGGGTCTGGTAGACTCGTGCTGGATTTCGCACGAAGCTAATTATCGGCGCGTATCGCTATTTTGCATACGTCTTGTATTCCTTGACGTATCTTTTGAAGAACCACAAGACAAAGACGACATCCGTTTTCTTTACCTGCGAGCGCTCAAGGGCGTTGTAGTAACTGCTTCTGTTCTCGTAAGGGATGTTCAAAAGTGGGAAACCGTTCTTGTACAGCACGAAATTCATTACTAGGCGGCTCATGCGTCCGTTCCCGTCACCGAATGGGTGTATTGTCACCAGCTTAAGGTGCACCAATGCTGCAAGCTCAACGGGGTGCGTCTTCGACTTTGCCCCGTTGTACCAGTGGAAGAACTCATCCAAGGCAGCGGGAACTTCTATCGGGCTTGGCGGCATGAACCTGCTGCCCGAAATTGCGACTTGGTGGTTCCTCACTTGGCCTGCAATGTCCGGTTTAGTTGATTCGAACAGCTTCTTGTGCCAGTAAAGCACGATGTTCAGGGAAAGGTCTTTCTTGTACGCAAGAATCTCGTAGAATACCTTTTCGTGCGCCTCTGCCTCCTTGATGTCCTCAAGCGGCTTTGAACGCGGGGACAATCCCCGCTCAAGAAGGTCTGCAGTCTCGCGGTAGGTAAGCTTGGAGCCTTCTATGCGGTTCGTGTCATAAGTGAACTTGACTGAAAAGCCGCGAATCTGCTTTTGCAGCGCGGTCTTCGGCATCTTGCGCTCTTCCTTGTCGCTGTTCTGCCGTATCTTGTCTAGCGTGGAGTGCCATTTTTCCTTGTAGATTTCCGCAAGGAACTCGCTCTTGACTTCCTCAATCTTTGCCGGGAGCTTCGTCCCTAGGTATTTTTCCTTAGTCTGCACTCCTTTTTCAGTCCTTACGGTGTGCTGGAGGTAATAGTAGGTCTTGCCGTTAACGACTTTCTTCTTTACGAAGGCCATACCATATACATACCCTTACATATTTATAAATAATGCGTTTTATTAGTAAAATGTAAGGGTAAGATAAAAACAGTATCGAGCAGTCCTTATATACTCCTTTAGCTTCAGGTTTAGCGGATACAAGGTATTGGTTTCGTGCCATTTCAGCCTGTGGGAACTGAGCCCATGGATAAATGCTCCAACCGGGATTTGAACCCGGGTTATCGGATTGAAAGTCCGACGTCCTTGACCGAGCTAGACTATTGGAGCAAAAAAGCGTCGAAACCAGGCGGCCCTGTTGCGGGCCTGCTGGGTCTACTAATAGTGCATTGATAGGTTTATTTTCCCTTTGGCCTTGCAGGTTTTGCAGTGAGCAGGGCATTGTACAGCGAGGAGAGGACCTTGGAGGCTACCGCTTCCTTTGAGGCCATTTTTTTGCCTGCCATCGCGTTGATTACAACCGCGCCTTTTGCCTTGCAAATCCTAGCGTAGGACAAGTATTGCTTGCGGACCTCTTTTTGGAAAGCGACGTCCTTTTCGTACACGTCAGCCTTGTTGTTCAGGTATTTTCGCCCCCGTTTTTCGAGGTTCTTCTGAAAGGCGACTGCGGGGCGAACGTCGATTATGAAAGTAACGTCAGGCTGTGGCAGGAGCGCCTCGAGCCTGAGCACCCACTCGATGAACGCATCCTTTTGCGCGGCGGTGCCCTTGATTCTTGCGGATTGGTAGGCGCAGTTTGATGCGGTGTAGCGGTCCACCACCACGTTGAATCCCGAGGAGAGGAGCTTGCGTATTTCCGGCGCGCCCTCGTACTTGTCCTTTGCGTAGAGCACGGCCATCCGCGCAGGCGAGGCCTTATCCTCACCGCGAAGGTGTTTTGCAATCTGCCTTCCGGTTGGTGAAGTGTAGTTTGGAAAGTGTATGAGCCGAGCTGGTCTTCCTGCCTTTCCGAAGAATTCCACCAGCATCTCTGCCTGCGTGGATTTTCCGCAGCCGTCTATTCCCTCGAACACTATGAAAAGCGGTTTTCTTGCCATAATGTAATTCACTGGATTGGAAAATAATAACCTCTGGTAGCCCGCCACTCAGTCGGAGAGCGTAAGGTCAACCGCCCTTTTTGCGACGTTGGAGACCTGGCGCGAGGAGAACACCCGCCGCACCGGAATCCACGAAAAGCTGTCGTGCTCGGAGTCAGTCGGCCGCAGGTTGGCGTGAGCCAGGTGCTGTGCTTGCACGGTCTTCTCCGGGTCGGAAAGGAGGAACCCGGAGAAGCAGTGGACTTTGAAATTTGTTGCGCGGTCAAAGAAGGACGAGCAGTAGGAGGAGGCGTAATCGGATGGCGAAAGCCCGGCTTCCTCGGAAGCCTCGCGTGCAAGCGCGTTGCGGTAGACGTCCAGGCCAGAGTCCGCGTTTGCCATGTCGGCCTTTTCGACGATTCCACCAACCAGCGCAAACTGCCCTGAAAGGAACTTCGAGCCGGGCTTTTTCTTTGCAAGGAGCACGAAGTCTTCGCTGCATGGCACAACAGAGGACGCTATCGGGCTGGAGGCGGACTTCTTGTATAGCGTCAGCACAACTGCCTCGGGCGCTCCTGTGGAATGGAACCTTTGCGAGAAGGGGATTATCCCATCGGAAACATTAGCCCGGATTGCGGGTCGAAAGAACGCGGAGCGGATGCGGAAGAGTGTGCGGTCCAAAAAAATCTCCAAAAAACTATAGTAGGTAGGATAGGGCGGCGCCTGCAAGAGTGATGGTGAAGTTGTCGTCAAAGGGGATTGGAAGGGACTCGACTATTGCAAGGATGAAGCACAGGAGGAGCGCGACCGGGCCGAGGAAGAACACGGACACTATTGACGCGGTGAAGAAGAACGCGAGCGAGCCTTCCCAGGTCTTCCTCTTGTTGTAGAATATGCGGTGGCTGCCCTTCATCCCAATAAGCGTGGACGCGCCGTCGCCGAATGCGAACACCAGAAGCACGACTACTGCAAAAGAGGCGGTCTTGGAAAACGAGAGCGCAAGTATTGCGCCGATGAGGAACATCAAAGCGCCGATTCCTGGGATGGTGACCTTGCGTTCCATCTTGGAAAGGAAAAAGTCGATGATTTTTTGCTCAAACCCCGAAAGCTTCCATTGGATTAGAACCAATCCTGCGATTAGCATCACGAAAAGCGCTGCCAGGCCGTCATCTCGACCAAGAACGTATATCCCTGCGGCTATGATTGCGCCAAAAGTGATGTGGAACAGCTTGCGGTAAAGTTCCCTCATCTGCGTCTCACCGAATATGCTTTTCTGCCTTTCCCTTGACCCTGCTTTGCCTGTGGACGGCCCCTTCGCAGCGCAAGCGCCCGCTTTCGCACGAAGCGCTTTATTCGCCAGTGCGTGCGCCGCTTGCTAGCGCCGAAGAATATGAGGAGCTCCTCGGATATGAAGAACAGCGCAACCCCAAGACCCGCGCCTGACGCTACTTGCGCCATCGAGTGCGCGCCCCAGTACTCACGCGAGAAGCCCACAATCAAGGCGGCTGGGAAGAAGAACCAGAATGCGGGCGAGCCGAGCGAGCCTGCTGCGAAGATGAACGCGAAAGTCGCGTGGCCTGACGGCATCCCCGAGTCTCCGGGGCACGAAAGCAGGCCAACGCACGGCCGGTCCTCGTTTATCGCGTTCTTGAGCAGGGGGACGGAAACCGTCGCAAGCAAAAGCGCAAGGAATATGGCCTTGCGGTTGTGGCAGAAGAGGATGGCGGCAAACCCCAGGCAGACAAGCACCACATAAAGGTCCGCGCTCGAGGCGCCTGCGGCAATTGACATCAAAAAGCACCGGATGTAAGGCTTAAACGCCGCTAGCAATTACTAATCGAGCGGTTTTAATCCCTTGGCAGGCAAAATAAATACCTGCAAAGGCCGGATGGATAATTCGCCTGCTGATGCAGATTTTGTTGCCGGGGTAGCTCAGCCTGGTTAGAGCGCCAGACTCATAATGCCCTGCGCCGCACGCAAGCCCATGATACGAGGCGCGGCTACGGGAAATGAAGAGACTTATGGGTGCTTACAGGCATCGATGGCGCATGATGAGACTCTATGAGTTTTGAGCCATCTGGAGGTCGGGAGTTCAAATCGCCCCCTCGGCACTACTTTTTTATTTCAACAAGAAGGTCACTGAGTGCAGTTTCTTCTTTTCAGCGCTTACAACAAGTTTGTGGGTCTTTAGCGGGTCGTAGGGCAAGTCCGGATGGGATGCAACGTGCGCCGGTAACCCAGTCCTCCGCATGGGCAATGTTGCGGATGGCGCGCACGCTTGCGTCCGGGAGCCGGCCTTCGGGCGACAGGGAATTGACTCTTACCTCGCTTAGTATCGCACGGGCGACCAGCGGGTGAATGTGGTCGCCGGGAAGAACATACTCCGGCCGTTCTTCGAATGGGATTTTCTTGGGCATTCATTCACCGTTGTTAAAATCAATTCTTAATGCTATATAAATGAGCTAGGGCTCAAATCACCCTCGAAGGGCAAGCGCGTCAGGCCTCGCAGATTTTACGCAGCTCGGCAAGGCTTGTTGCTTTGAACCCGTGCCTGACTATATGATAGTCGCAGGACTTTATGACCTGCCGCACGACATCATCCTTTACCTCGGCATCCACGAACTCGCTGCCGTAAAGCTCAGCGAACTTATCCAAGGCCTCGGCCTTGTCGCGCAGGCCGTACTTTTCCTTGAGCACGCCGAGCACGCGGTTGGTGTAGTCCTTGATGCACAGGTTGACGGTGACGTTTTTCATAATATAGCCTAATATGGACTTAGTCGGACTAATTCAAATCTATTTCGCTGCGACTAGGCAGCCGGCGCTCGTGCTTGCAGATTATCGAGTCGGCGGAGCTGGACCTTCGCTCAGTCCAGCCCTAGCCTCTGCAGGGCGCGCCATATCGCCATTCGCGAGCAGGAGAACTCGGACTCGAGCTGCCTGCACGAGTAGCCGGCCTGCCGGAATTGCACCAGGCGGCCGATGTCCTCGCCCTCAAGCTTCGGGTACCTGCCCCTGTGCTTTGAGTCTGCTGACACGCTACAAACTGATGACATTGCCAACTTTCACCACCGAACAAATCACTCCCCTAATCTACGAACAAGGCGGCCTTCAACCGATTTGGGTTCTATTTTCTTATTGAAGGCCGCAGGCGGGGATGGTGGTTGCCATTGCGCGGGCTACGGAAACCGAAAACGGAAGGTTACCGAAATGAGCCAACGCCATTTGTATCGAATAATTAGAATTCATCCCGCAATATAAAAAGCCGCGTCACGGAATGCACGCGAATTATAAAGGATTTAAAAGGAAAAGCCGGCTGCGGACGGAACAGCCCCCTCTCCGGGCTGTTTTTTCACTATGGTTATATTCCGGCACAAAGTGTATTGTTCGGAACGAAATGACGAAAGAAGAGCAACAGCAGGAGGCAAAAATAGCGCCAGTTGCAAAGCCGACTGCAGCAGGACTGCTGGCAAAGGCAGCCGGCCTTGAAAAGGAAGGCCGCAAGGAGGAGGCGCTTGCTACCTACAATGCTGTGCTTGAAGCCGAACCGCGCAACAACGTCGCACTCGAAGCCTGCGGCGCAATACTGCTCGGACAAAAGCAGTACCAGGATGCAGTGCACTACTTTTACCGCGCGCTCGATGTGGACCCGGAAAGCGTCTTTTCCCTAAACGGCCTCGGGCTGTGCTTTTTGAAGATGGAGAGGCTCAGTGACGCTATGGGGTGCTTTTCACGGATACTCGAAATGGAGCCGGACAACGCCAACGCGCTCATCAACAAGGGCATAGTGTTCAAGGAGCAGGACCGCACCGGGGACGCGGTGCTCTTCTTTGACAAGGTGCTGAAAAGGAACCCGTTCGACGGGTTCGCCCTGATGAGCAAGGGCAACGCCCTTGCCGAGGCAAGGCACTTTGATGACGCGGTAAAATGCTTTGACCAGGCACTTTCGGTGAACCCCGAAAACGCGCTTGCCATCTACAACAAAGCACAGGTTTTCAAGAGCCTTGGGAGGCAGAAGGAAGCTGCGGAGCTTGAGGCGAGTGCAATCAGGATGGACCCGAAAATCAAGGACGAGATTGGAAGGAAAAGGGAAGACTTGGGCGCCGCACTCACATCGGACATCAGAGGATTGGCCAAGGCGCTCTGGCCAAAATAAGCCCTAGCCGGTGACCTGCGACACGCACAGGTCCATCTGGCCCGCGCCACCCACGTTGCTGCCTGATGTCGCCGATTTTGTTATCTTTATCTTGAACGCCAGGTTCCCATCAGAAATGCGCTCGAATGTTGCGAACATTGCGTTGTCGTACGCGCCCGAACTTGCATAGGACGCCTGGCTGCAGTCCTGCACCTTGGAAGGACACAAACTATTCGAGACTTTGCCGTTGCAGGACGCAGAAGAGTCTATGTTTAGCCAGAGGGATTCGGAAAGCTCGACGCACACGCTCGCGTCATCGAGCGACGTGAGTATTCCCGTCCCTGAATCATAAGTCAGCGGCTCGATAATCCAGCACCCGCCGCCGTAGTTTCCAGAACAACGAGAGCAATACAGGGGTTTGGTGTAGTGGATTACGCGCACAGCCTCAACCGAGCGGCCGGTGCAGCGCTCCATGGTGTAGTCGACGAGCTTGGAGGTGCCCCACGAGCCCATCGCAACCTCCTGCATGGCCTCCTGGAGCCGCTCGTTCTGGGTCTTGAGCCGGTACTCGCACTGCGTGTCGTTTATGTTGTTGTATATGAAAAAGACAAGGCTCATGCTCAAAGCCATTATGATTACTGCTATGAAAAGCTCTATTGGCGCGGACATCTGCGCCCGCTTGCGGCCGTATTGCATATTCCCAGCACGCTCCCCTAGAAGAGCCCCAAGGCGGCCCGGACGTAATCCGTCCCGTATCCGAGGTTTGTCTGCGAGGTTTCGGCAGCCTGTGCGAACAGCGGCTTGACAAGGGTGATGACGAGGACGGCGGCGATGATGACCACTATGATCATGTAGATGCCGCTCCAGTCACCGCGTCTCATCTTGGTAAGCACCTTGGAATTAGCCGCTAAGTCCGCATTCGGTTTCCGCTTTTGAGGCTGCACTGTCTGATGCTGTGGAACCGCCTATCACGATGCGATACAGATTGTCGTGATTGCCATTGTAGCATACCGCTACAGTTACAGAAATCTTGCGGTTACAGACAATTTTGGTATCAGTCACAGTTAGGGGGGTGTCTGTACCGTCTGAACAGATGCTATCACTTGCACAGACGAAAAGGATGTTCTTCTCATCAACAGAAGAGGTGCCTATTGCATCTTGCTGGTAGATTCGGTCATCTTTATTGAACTCCACGCTATCCTTGTTCTCAAGTCCGAACCCCTTCTGCTGAATCTTCTTTACAAGATCCGGTATGACGTCCTTTGCCTTAGCGCCAAACCCACCAATGTTTCCTAGGAATCCCAAAAGCATTCCCAATATTGCAACTGCGACTATGACGCTGATGACGAGCATCATCGTGTCGAAAGCCTGACCGCGCTTCATTTTTCATCCCTCGCAAAAATTACGTATAATGGAACCAATCAGATTACCCAGAAGCGGTTTAAAAACGTCACTTCCTACCACATTCCTATGGTCTTGGAGTTCCGCAGGGACCCGCTCAAGGGCACCATCGTGGTAGTCGCAAACGAGCGCGCGCTGCGGCCGCTCGACCCTTCGGTGACCTGCCCGTTCTGCAAGGGAGCGGAAAAAGTGACCCCTCCGACAAAGCTCGCCCTGCCGTCCGAGAAGAACTGGACTGTAAGGTGCTTTGACAACGCCTTTGCCATAGTCAAGCCAAGGGGGAAGTTCAGGCCCGAAAAGAAGGACGACTTCTTTTACACCTCTCCCGCGTACGGCGAGCATGAGGTCATAGTCGAGACGCCTGACCATCACCAGTTCTTTTCCGACATCAAGGACCCTAAGCACCTATCGATGATTTTTCGCGCGTACAGGGAAAGGTACGTGGCGCTTTCGAAACTAAAGGGCACGAAGTACGTGCACCTGTTCAAGAACCACGGCAGGCTCAGCGGCGCGAGCATCGAGCACGAGCACTCGCAGGTGATATCGCTGCCTTTCATCCCCGCGCTCATCCAGTCCGAGATAAGCAATGAGCGCGAGTACAAGAAAAGGACTGGAAAGTGCCTCATCTGCGAGCTTTTGGAGCGGGAAAAGGCGAACATAATACTGCAGGACGAGCGCTTTGCGGTCCTCTGCCCCTCGTTTGCGCGGTTCCCGTTCGAGACGTGGATAATAAGCCTGGAGCACAAGAAGAGCATCGCCCAGTTCTCGGACTTCGAGGCAGACCAGTTCATGCAGGCTCTGCGGACAATAGTGGAGGCGGTGTTCCGCGTGTCGCGCGACTACAATGTGGTCTACCACAACGGCGTCGAAGGCGAGGACTCGCACTTCCACGTGGAAATCTACCCGCGGCCCAACGTCTGGGCCGGCCTGGAGCTTGGCACGGGGATAATCGTAAACACCAAGACCGAAAAGGAGGCAATCGCAGCCCTTGCCTGCTCGCCATCGGGAACGTGCTGGGTAAGGCCTTCGGCGGAGAACAAGGCGAAAACAAAGACTGTTGGGACAAAAAAGAAAAGGAAGTAATCGGCAACAGAAAAAAAAACGGCGCCTCATCCAAACCCTAGCTTATCCCCATCATCGTGAGCGTGCCCCGGCCGACCAGGAATAGCCCGATGAGCGAAGCGGAGCCGCCGATTGCGGCTGCATTGAGCAAAAAGACGAGGCCGAACACTATGTCGCCACCGCCGTAGAACCACTTCCCGCCTTCAGAGTGCGCCATCAGCCCATCACTGCGATGCGCGCAAGCGTCATCACTCCGCGCACTATCTCTATTGTCGCCAGTATGTCGGCGTAGCCGCCGGGTATGGAGCCTGCTGCTGCAAGCAGGATGAACCCGAAGGCAATGTCGGTGCCGCCGTAATAGATGCGACTTATGAAGCTCATTGAAAATTACCTTTGCAAGGAAAAAGAAAAATCCGCCCGAAGCGGGCTCTCAGGTTGAAAAAGAAAAAATGATATCGGGTTTGGAAATAATAAAGGCGACCGGCGACGACGGGTGACGAACTCAGGCGGCCTTGGTTTTTCCGCGTGCAAACTTTTCGTTGCCGCCGCCTAATCCGCGCTCCTTGAGCATCTCGGATGCGTTCTTGCCGCTTTCTGCATCAGCTGCGCATACCAGATAGCCGTCCTTGTTTGAAAGCGCAGCAGCCCAGCCCTTGTTGCCTGCAATGGCACCAGCGACCTTCTCAAGCACCCTAGCGTCGTAATCAAGGCCAGTTGCTTCCACAAAGCGGAATAAATCCACGCCTATTGGCGCCTTCTTCTGCGCCGCAATCATAAGCGACACCGCTTCGGAGTATGCAAAGCGGTCGATGAGAGCATCAAGCGCCTTGCTCCTTGCTTTCCATTCGTCAAAGAGCTTGGCCGCAGCAGTTGGTATTGCCTCGTTGCTTGTTGCTGAGAACACCTTGTTCGTGTCCGAAAGTATGCACTCAAGGCTCTCGACGTATTCAAGGGCGCGCTGTCCCGCCTTGTAGTGCAGCCGCACCACCCCGTCCTGGATTTGCTCGGCCTTGGTTATCTTGACTAGTCCGAGCTGGGCTGTGTTTGAAAGGTGCGTCCCTCCACAGGCCTCGTAGTCAAGGCCCTCGGCAGCTACAACGCGGATGGTCTTTCCGATTGCGCCGCCGCCCTGATAGAGCCTAAAGCCGTGCTGTTCCTCTGCCTTTCCGCGGTCAAGGAATTCACAGGTCACCGGGATTGCCTGGCGTACTGCCTCGTTGGCGTATTTTTCTATGAGGGCAAGCTGCTCAGGGTTGGGCTTCTCGTAATGAGTCATGTCCACGTGCGCGCCGTGCTCGTCCTTGAAGCTTCCGGACTGCCAGATGTGCTTTCCAAGAGCCTTGCGGCAGGATGCGATGATTACGTGGGTGGCGGTGTGGTGCGCCGAGATTTCGTTGCGGCGCTTGCGGTCAAGGATAACCCGCACAATCTGGCCTTGCGAGAACTTCGAGGCATCTGCCTTGTTTGCAAGTATGTGCAGCACCACTCCGAAGAGCTTCTGGCTGTCAGCAATCCTTGCAGAAACAGCGCCTGCAACAAGAGTGCCGCGGTCTGCGCTCTGGCCCCCGCCTTCGGGGTAGATTATGGTACGGTCAAGCACTATGATGCCCTTTGCGGTGTCAACAGCAAGTATTTTTGCGGTGAGCTCATCACGCTCGGGATGGTTGTAGTATTCAAGCTCGGTCTTTACGATTGTGGAGACATCAAGCGTGGTGAGGTCCTTCTTTGAAGCGTGTGCCTCCATCTGGTGCCTGCTGGTCACGGCCTTGTAAAAGTCAGCAGGGATGCTGACTTGCGCGTTCTTCTCGGCAGCAGCCTTCTCCAAAAGCTCGGGCGTAATCCCCTGGCTCTCGTAAAGGTTGAGCATCTTCTCGGTGCTGATGGGCTTGCCTTGGGCGACGATGTCCTGGCTTGCCTTCCAAGCCTTGGCCTTGGAGTCGCCGAACTTCCTGCGCTCGACTTCGAGGATTTCGTGGATTTCGACAAGGTTCTCGGACAGTTCGGGAAAGAGCGGCTTGAGGTCCTCTGCGTGCATCTCGCAGACGTCAATCAGGTCAAAGTCGAAGTTGTATTCCGAGATGAACGAGAGTGCGCGGCGCAAGACCACGCGCAGGTTGTACCCGCCTGCGGTATTGGAGGGGATTGCACCGTCCGAGAGCGCGAAAAGGAGCGTGCGCGAGTGGTCGGCAATCGCGTATATTCCCTGCATCGGAAGTATCGACTTCTCAAGCTCGGCTGCTGACACGCCAAGCATCTTTGAAATGCGCTCCTTTTCTGCTGCCATGTTGAGCATCGTCTCAACGTCAAGCGATGACGACAGGGAAGCGTATTTTTCAAATAGAGCGGAATCGACGGAAAGGCCCGCCTTGGATTTCATGAAATCAATTTCCCTTGGAAATACCGAGTCGTACGCCGTGAGGGTGCCGTTGTAGAACCACAGCAGCCGCTCGAAGCCCCAGCCCACGTCGATGACCTTGCTTGGAAGGTCAACCACCTTGTTGTCAAAGTAAGTGTATTCGGTGAACACGCTGTTCACCAGCTCGGCTCCGTGCGAGAAGGACTCGATGCAGGGGCCGAGGGTGGAAAGGTCGGGCATGGCCCACAGGTCCTCGCCGTAGACAATCTCCTCCTTGGGGATTTCAAGGCATTGCGTGAGGTAATCGTAGTTGTACTGGATGCAATCATCCTTCCAGTAGGCGCGCTTGTCGTTCGGGTAGTCGAACGAGTGCTGGCCAGCCATCATGAACGATGAGAAGTGCCTGCCGGTCACGCCGATGTTCGCAATGTCAGGAAAGCGCAGGCAAACTTGGGGGACTATGAGCGGGTTTGCCGGGTACTCGAAGGTCATCTTTCCCGCTTCGAGCCGCTGGAAGTCCACTATTGAGGCGATGTTGAAGTAGAGGTCGTCCCGCCACCTGCAGATTACAGGATAGCGCGGCACTATTTCGTGGCCTTTCTTCTTCCAGAAATCGGCGAACTTGTTCCAGAAATTCACATAAGTTTCCTTGCGCGGGTTCTTCCTGAAGAACGAGTACGGCTCGTGCGACGAGTCGCCACAGTCTTCCTTGCCCACGCTCCAGTAGCCCTTCCCGCACTTGGGACACACACGGCGCTGGAAGCCCTCCTGCGCAAACAGCGGGACTTCATAGTACTTCTTGTAATCCTGAGCAAACTGCTTCTTGAGGTCTTCCTTGGTGACTGCCATCTTAATCAAACCCGGATAAGTGAAAAACGCCTGAAAATATACTAAGGAATTGAACCGCCAAAGACTAAAAAGGCGACGAAGGCGGAAATTTCCCAAAGAATCATAAACCAGTTTTCTTGCGCACCAATTCAAGGAACCCGCTTGCCGCGGTTATGGCAGACCGGACGTCCTGCTGGCTTATAGTCCCGGGCTCGTCGTAAACAGCGCGGTGCCTTTTCCTGCGCATCGAGTCGAAAAGGGCGATGTTGCCGCGTTCGCGTCCTAATGTCGCCTCGACGAAACGCACAACTGCCACGTGGCCTGTCTCGCCAGTTGGCCTGTATCCTTTCGAAAGCATCCACGCGCGGCCAGCCTGCAGCAGGGCGTTGTAGGCGATGTTGAACGCCCAGTCCGTGTCAGAAGTCTCCTTGGCAACGCACAGGTCGCGCTCTGCAAGCCTAATGCTATTTCCTATTTCCTGGCTTGTCGCGTCGAACGGGGTTATGAGCCCCTGCTGCAGCAAGTCTTCCACTCCAGTCATCTTCGCCAATCACCATCAGCTTCGGCTCGGCCATCACGCGGGAAATGAAGGTGTTGCCTTCCGCAAGTTTTTCAGCAAACTCCTTTTGTGAGAATGCAGAAAAGCTCACTTGTCTTCCCAAAAGCCGTTCTGCCTCGGAAAAGGCCTTTGCGAGCGCCTCTGCCGGCGGCGTGCCGACTACCATCACGTCTATGTCGCTTCTTGCGGAGTCGGTGCCTTTGGCCACCGAGCCGTACACGAAGCACGCGGTTATTTTCGGGACGCCTTTCAACGCTTCCTGCAAAAGCCCGGGGACTGCGTCCTTTCGCACGAGCGCAAGGAGCTCAGCAGAAAATGAATTTGCCGCTGCGGGATAGAAAAACCTTTGGCAACCCTCTTTCCGCGATTCGAGGATGCCCGCACGCACCAGCATGTCAAGCTCGCGCTTTGCAAGTATGGGCGCAACGCCCGCAAGCCGCGCTGCCTGCCGCAGATAGACGCCTTTCGGGTGCATTGAAAGCACGCGAAGAACCGAAAGCCGCGACTTGGAGCCAAACAGGGATTCTAGCATATAATAAAAGTATACGAGAGTAAATATAAATTATACGCTTTGGAATGTTTGACCGCTGCCTTTGCGGAAAACCCGGGTTTCAGGCTGAAAGGTCGAAGAACGCCGCGCCGTACGCTTCGAATGCGCGCTTGAGGTCGGATGCATTAATCCTTATTGAGATGGTGTTCAACCCGGCTGCGAACTCAAGCTCCTTGGACTCTTCCACAAAGAGCGACTTGTCAGCAAGGACCGAAATCCTCGGAGTGTGACCAAAAGGAGGAACGCCGCCTGGCGCACAGCCTGTAAGCGACTCAATCTTGTCAAGCGCAGCAAGCCTTGCATCATCGGCCTGCAAAATTGCTTTCAGCTTTTTCAAGTCAAGCGTCCTGTCCGCGCGTATTGCGGCGCATACCAGGAACGTCTTGTCGGCCCTGCGGAATTCGACTATTAGGGACTTTACAGCATCGGAAATGGCGATTTTGCGAACGCGGGCAGTATCCTGCGCGGAGAGCACGGGCTCGTGTGCAATCAGCTCGTAGGGAATGAAATTAGAGTCCAGAAGGGATTTGATATTCTCAAGTTCCTTCTGCGACAAACTATAAGCCCCCTATAAAAAATTGAAAAAAAGAAAATCAAAAAGGCAGAAACTACTTCTTGCCCTTGCCCTTTGCGGCCTTGGCTGCTGCCTTCTTTTCCTCTTTCTTCTTCTTGCGCTCCTCTTCGGATGCTGGCACGAAGCCGCAGTCTGCAAGGGGCTTTGCGCCTTCCTTTGTTATCTTTGCGTTGACCTGCGCTATTGACTCTGAAATCGTGTTGCCTACGACGTTGCGCTTCTCGCGCGAACCCTTCTTGACCTTGCGGATGCCAGTGCCGCCCGAGAGGAACGCCAGGAGCTTGTGAACCCCGACTATGTCCCTGCGCATCGGAAAGCCCGACTTGTCAGTGCCGCCGGTTATTGTGAGCTCGTAGCCTTCAAGCCCGATTATGGAGCCTTCAAACTTTTCGCCAATCTTCTTTCCCAGAAGCTGGCCTTCCTTTGAGGCCTCGACTTGCTTTTGGAACACGAACTTGGACTTCGGGTCGCCGAATACTATTTTCATTGAATACCTACACCCCTAAACGCGAATGTAAATTCTAAGTGCTAAATTCGCCAAAAATCAGCTTACAAATAGTCCATTTGCAGACTATTAATTGTTTCGGGGGCCGGGAGGCTGCCCAATAAACCAAACCCGGAGGCCGCGTTGCCTGCGATACCGCCGTCATTTTGCAAGTACCTGCTTTACGCGCCGTCTTGCCTGTGACGGGGTCCGGCCCAGGTACTTGTTGAGTTTTTTCCCGTCGATTTTTTTCCTGAGTTCGACCAGCGCCTCCTTCGAAAGCGGAGCCTTGAAGTAGGCAAAGTCAATGAGCGTCTTTTCCGGATCCGAGACGTTCACCCAAAAACCACCGTACTTGATGGCGTGGAAGCCGAAGAACATCCGCCGGCTTATCCTACGTACCAAGTAGTTGTTGCCAAGGAAAGTCCGCACTCCCGGCCGAATTTTACGCGGGGTTATGACAATTGGGTTGGTTTCCTGCTCCCAAAAACCGTGCAGGGAAAGGGCGTCCTGCAGGCCGTAATAGTAGGGGGCGTAGGCCAGCCCGACTGCCTGTATCTCCTCGTGGAAGGAATAGGCGCCTTTCGTGATGCGGTGAAGCTTCCCGGCTGCAACCAGGTTGTGCAGGAACAGCCGGCAGTACTGTCCGCTTGCGCCCTTGCTTTGGAGGAAAAGCCGGGCGTCCCGAGCTGAAAACACGGTGGTTTTGGAAAAGTGCTGGCGAAACTCGTCGGAGTATTTCATTTCCACCGCCTCTTCAGCGCCTGCTCAAGCTGGGAAAAGGAGGGTATTGCACCGGCGTACACTATTGCCCGGAGGTTTTCCTCGTCAACGGGCTCAGGCAGGTTTTCTAGGAGCTGCGCAACCTCTTTTGCCACCTTTTGCTCTTCCTTGACGAGCCCGCTAAGGTGGAAGATGTCGTACAGGTCGCGTATCAGGCGCCTTGACTTGTATGCGGCAACCTTCTCAAGGATGAGCTGTTCCGGCGTGAGCGTCAGAACCTGCATCGCAGAGCCGTCCACTTTCTCAAAAGGGGCTACCACCCCGCGCAATTTGGACGCGAAGTTCGCCTCAAGCCGCACGGTCACCTCTCCGTTTGAAAACTTGGAGTAGAGGAGGCTGTTGGTCTTCTTGAACTTCAAAACTTCGATGCCCCGTTCCTTGGCCTTTGGGGGCAGGTCGTCCAGCGAATTTTGCCGTGGGGCGTAGAAGTCGAGGTCTTCCGAAAACCTGTTGCCTGAGTAGCAGCGCCAGATTGCCGTGCCGCCGTGGAGCACCGCCTTTTCCTCGATGGAGTACACCAAGTCCGCAAGCTCGTCTTGTAAAAGCGCCACCTGTACGTGCGCCCGCTTTTTCAGGCGGTTTTCCAGGGGAAGGTTCATAAGTATAAATTAACCAAAGTTATATAAAAATATAACTATTGGCGATTCTGACATACTAGCCCGCCGGAGTAATGTCCGGCGTAAACCTTGCGGCCATTCTGGTAGATGGATTCCTTGCCGGAAAAGCCAAAGATGTCTCCTGACCAGCGGTTTTTGTAAGCGAGGTTACCAAGCCTGAAGACTTTCGGTCCGCGGTACGGGTCGCTTTTTGGGCTCGCACAAAGCGCCTTGCGCAGGAAACTGTAGACATCTTCGAGGCCTACTTCGCGGGAAACTGTCGCGCCATAATAGGCCATAAGAAACAGGGGCTTTCCTTTGAAGAAGACAGCCTCCCTTCCGCCGAAAGGTTCGCCGCCAAAATAATTGTCCTGATAGACCCAGTTGCCTTGCGAATAAGCGATGGTCCGGGAGCCGTCCTTTTGGAGGGTTCCGCGGTTTCCAGAAGCATAACCATAACGGTGGGCACAAAAAAGGAAATTTCGCAGTTGCGATTTGGATGGCCGCATCATTTTAGCTCTGACCCAGCGCCTTCAATGCCTTTATCTGCGCAAGGACCTCGCGCTCGTCCTCGCTAAGCGCCTGCTTGTACTTTCCCTCCAGCGTAGCCATGTCGTCTGCTGACGGGTTGGTGTAGAGCTTCATCTTTTCCTTTACCTGGCGGCCATAATAGACGCCCGATATGCTGATTGCCACCTGCTCGCCCTTCTTTGCGGACTCGACCGGTTCATTGTCCTTCTGGATTCCGCGAACGTTTCCGATGACAACGCCCTGCTCGTTCATAAGCGGCGCGTCCTTCTTGAGCAGGCCGGACTCAATCTCAACGCCGAACACAGCCGGGTTGGACTCGCGGAAGCAGCACCCGGGCATCAGGAATATGCGTGCCGGCATCACGAGGCTTGCGAAGGCCTCGCGCTTTGCGGCTGCCTTCTTCTCCTCAATCCAGCGCCAGTAGTCGTCCACAAGGGTGTAGATGATGCCGCTTGAGAAAATCTTGACCTGCTCGGAGTTTGCAAGGGCAAGGACATCTGGGTCTTGCGGCACGTTGAATGCGAATATTACGCCCAGGTCCTCGTTCTTCTTGCGCACACTCGCAGCCTCAAGCACCTCCTTCTTGGATACCGGGCCGATGCCTGTTGCGCGGATGGTGATTTTTTCGCCTGAGAGGAGCTTTTCAATGGCTTCCAGGCTTCCGAATGCGTCCGCCTTGATTATGATGCCGTCGTTCTGGGTTGCTGTTACGAGTTCCTTGATTTCCGACTCGATTGCCTGCTTTGCAGCAGCCACCTTGGAGTCGTGTTCCGGGTCGGCCGGATTGATTATCGTGATTGACGAGCCTGCGACGGCAATGTCCGCGCCCTCGCAGGCAATCTTCAGGCCAACTGCAGCAGAGGCAGTTGGAATCGAGGAGAACTTTTCGCGCGGGTCACGCATCTCGTCAAGCGGCTTTGGCTTGAGTATCGCCTTGACCTTGCTCTGAATCGCGCCTTCTGCGCTTGCAAAAACCAGGGTGTCGCCTTCTGATATCGTGCCGTCGAAAAGGATTATATCAAGGGTTTTTCCAAGGCCGCGCTCCTCGCGCACTTCCAGAATGTTCGCCTTGCCGCCAACGCCCTCGAGTATGGTCAGCCGCTTTTCAAGGAACTTTTGCGCAAGCCCGGAAACGTAGAGCAGGAGTTCTGGAATTCCCTCGCGGGTTTTTGCGCTGACGGGAATCAGGAGCACCTGTTTTGTGAAGTCGCTTACGCGGTCAAAGCGCTCTGCCGAGATGTTGTGGGAGTAGAGCTGTCCGACTATTTCGTAGAGCCGCTGGTCAAGAAGCGCCTTGGTGCGCTCCTGCTGGACCTTCTCGGTCTCGATGAAGGCGGCGCCGGGCTGTGCGTTCCACCCTGAAATCGCATCCATCTTGTTTAATGCAACAACGAAGGGGGTCTTGAACTCGCGGAGGATGTCAAGCGCCTCCTCGGTCTGGCGCTCAACTCCCTTGGTCACGTCGATTACGAGTATCGCGATGTCCGCAATGCTCCCGCCGCGCCTTCGCAGGTTGGTGAACGCCTCGTGCCCAGGGGTATCAACTGTGAGGATTCCGGGTATGGTGAACTGGATTGCAAGCCGCGAAAGCACGGGCCTGCACACGTCCTGCACCACGCCAATCGGGATTTCGGATGCGCCGATGCTTTGCGTGATTGCACCCGCCTCCCTGCTCTGCACCTTGGTGTGCCTGATTGCATCGAGCAGGCTGGTCTTGCCGTGGTCGACGTGGCCAAGCACGCACACGATGGGCTGCCGAAGGGCGGGCATATTTCATCACGAAAAAAGCATATGACTTCGATTGCTGGTTATACCTCGTTCCAATCTACCCGTTGATTATCGCGTCATCCGCCCTCTTGTACTCGTAGATTTCCTTTGCGGAAAACCACAGGCCTATTTCGAACTTCGCCTCCTCAAGCGAGCCTGACGCGTGGATGAGGTTGCGGATGGGCCTCTTCTTTGCGTTCGCCAGGTCGGGCGAGTCAACGGCATAGTCGCCTCTCACCGTCCCGGGAAGCGCGACAAGCGGGAGCGTCGAACCCACTATCTTTCGCACGTTCTCAACAGCGTGGTTTCCCTCAAGAACGAATGCGATTACCGGAGAGCCGGAGATGAAGTCAACGAGCCAGCCCTTTACCATCTTGCCGATTTCAACAGGGTCGGCTGTGCCGAGCTCCTTCTTCGGGTCGATTCCGAACTTCTGGTAGCTCTCCAAGGTCTTTTGCCCTACGATGGAAAGCCACTTGTCGTCTGACGGGTAGTGCTTTGCCACCAGCTCCTTTCCGGGCTTTGTCATCTTCATTGCGACAATCTTCAGGCCGGCCTTCTCAAAGCGCGAGAGCACTTCCCCGCAAAGCGCTCGCTGCACGCAGTCGGGCTTGAGCATCACGAAAGTCCTTTCCATTCCAACCCACCTTTGACAACAACCCCAAATTACTGGGGTTGGTAAAACATCGAGTCCTGCTTTTGACAAAACAGCTTTCGAAGTAACAGTATTAGAATTAGGGATGCTGAGGGTTTTTAGTCCTTAGTTTCGCCCGAGTAAAGCTTGATTTTGGAACCCTTCCACTCGATGTCCATATGGTCCTTGGAACCTGAAGCGGCTTCCTTCTTCGTGCCTGCCTGCGCCTTCGGCTCGGCAGCTGGGGCAACCGCCTTTTGCGGTTCCTTTAGCACGAGCTCAACGCGGTTGGCTGCTTTCGGCGCCTTGCGCGCCTTCTTTGCAGCAGCCTTCCTTGCAACAGGCTTTGCATTCTTGACAACCAGCTCTATCTTGTTGGTTGCTGGCTTGGCCTTCTTTCTTTTCCTGGGCGCGGCTTTCTTTTGCCTTGCATCGCGTACAACAAGCTCAACGCGGTTCGTCCTCTTTACGGCCTTGCGCCTCTTCCTTGCAGGCGCAGCGCGGGCGTTCTTGACAACCAACTCGACACGGTTGGATGCGCGGCGCGCCTTGCGCTTCTTCTTTGCAGCGGCCTTCTTTCTGGCGGGCCTTGCTGCATTCTTGACAACAAGCTCAACGCGGTTAGATGCACGAGTGGCCTTGCGGCGCCTCTTTTTCTGCTTCCTTGCAACGGGGTTCTTGAGCACGAGTTCAACGCGGTTGGTTTTCCTTGCCGCCTTTCGCCTCTTCCTTGCAGGCGCAGCGCGGGCGTTCTTGACAACCAGCTCAACGCGGTTGGTTGTGCGAACGGCCTTGCGGCGCTTGCGGGCGTGGCTGCGCAGGGCCTTCCTGGCATTCTTCTTGACTGGCGCTTTCCTGTACACTATTTTCTTGCGCACGACCTTCTTGACTACAGCTTTCCGTGCTTTCTTCCTTGAAGCCTTCCTTGTAACTTTCTTGACTTTCCTTTTCTTGCGGCGCCTTGCGGGAGCCGCCTTCCTTTCGACCACAACGGGCTGGACGAAGACGGGCTTGAGCGGAATGTCTATCTGCTCGGACTTCTGCGGCTGCGCAGCCTTCTCTACGCCAAGCATGCGCTCGACTGCGGCGATGCGGTATTCCAGGACTGCGAACTCGGAGCTTAGGTCCTGCATCCGGTTATCGTGCGACTTTATGCTGTCAGAAAGCGAGTCAACCTTCTCGTCGAGCGGCGACGCTGCCTCTATAATCATCCCTGAATCGGCCCCTGCTTCCTCGGGGCTTTCCTCGAGCCGGGCTGCATCTGCAAGCGAGCTTGACGGCAGAGCCCCAAGCTCGTAGGGGAGCACCTCGTCTGCGAACTTGGTCTCGCCAACAGCGGTCTTGATTGCAGCGAGCCGGTCCGAAAGGAGCACGGAGTCGCCTGTAGGGGCAACCGTGGTGCTGCTAGTTGTTTCAACTGACCTGCTGGTGCTTTGGTAGGAGGACGTTGTCCGCCCGGCTGCCTGCTGCCTTGAATTCAGGTAAGCGTTGAACAGGCACGCGTCCAATCCTGCAATGCCCAGAAGGGCAACTTGTTCCAAGACCATCTTAACAAAAACCCACAGGTGATTTACCGCTTCTTTGCCGGCTTCTTCTCCTCTTTTGGCTTCGCTTCTTCTTTATCCTCGTCCGCATCCTCGTCAGAATCCTCGTCGTCGGGTTGCTTGCGTGCAAAGTAGAAGAGCACGAGTATGACGCCGACGGCGACTACTGCAAGCGAGAACATCGACACGAGGCCGCCCGAGAACAACCCGGTTGAGGCCGACGGCGACACTGCGCGAAGGGACACGGGCAGGGAATATACCTCGCCGGTCTTCGAGGACGCGACGATGGTGGCGTTGTAGTCCTTGTCCTTTGGAAGCTGCGTTGAAAGCGATATTTCCACGTACGAGTTTGCCGGGATTGTGGCTGCGGCAGGCGTGACACTGATTGCGGGCTCGCGGACGGAAAGCGTCACGTTGGCAGCCGCGTTCGCATAATTGTAGAGGCGCACGGTCGTGTTGACGCGCTCAACGGAGCCGTTGGTCCCGTTCACTGCTGACGCGGATGACTTGAAAGTCATTGCCGCGACCATTCCCGTAGTTGCGTTGACAAGGAACAGCGTCTCGCCCGAGCCCTGTTCGCCAACTGCGCGCACGGTTGCGTTGAATGGCTTTGACAGACCGGTTGACACCACAAGGTCAACGTTGACGCTTTTTCCCGCTGGAATCAGGGGAATGATGGCGTCGGACACGGTCATGTTCGAAATCAGCACGCGCACCGAGCTGACGTCGTAGTCCGCCGCGTTGCGGATGGTCACTGTGACGGGCTTTTGCAATCCCGACTCGAACATGAGGCCCTGCGGCAATATCGCCCACAGCACGCCAGCCGGCTTATTGGTCACGTTCGTGGCGTTTGAGGATGCGTTTGCAACAGGAGTTGCAGCCGCGGTCGGCACAGCTGAAGGATACACTATCGGGAGCGTCTCGTTTCCTGAAAGCACGTTCACAAGGGTGAGGTTGGAGGCGAAGCACTCGTCCACCTGAAGCTGCGAGGCCACGGAGCCCGAAGTCTTGCCGTTTCCTGCAATCAGAACGATTGGGTAGGAGCCTAGCGCGACATCGGTCGTGTTCACTGTGTAGTACACGTTCTCGGATGACTTGTTCGGCACCGAAAGCGAGTTGACCGAGAGGGTGCCCTTGAGCGGGCTGCTCGCGGTAATGTTGAACACCACCGCAACATTCTCGGGGTTGTACACGCCGAACTTGAAGCGGGCGACCTCGCCCTTGCAGGCGCGGATTGCGGAAAGGAACATCGAGGGGTTGAATGCCGATGCACACGAGGCAACCGGCGTGAGGTCCACGCTAAGCTGCGTGCTTGCAACCGAGTTCGCCGTGGAGTAGATTGTGACAACGCGCGCCTCGCCGGAGGAGTTGTACTGCACCGGCGCGGTGACCATCACAAGGGCAGTGCGTTCCTCGCCTGCGGGAACGAGAAGCGCTTCGGGCGAGAACTCTACAGCAAGGTCGGGAGCGGCCTTTGCGCTGAGCAGGAATATGTCGGATTCAGCGCCGCTGTTGCGCACGGTCAGGGTGCGCGCCATCACCTGCGTGGGGCAGAGCGCCATCTTCGCAGTTGCGAGGCTGACTGTACTTGCGTAACAGTCGCGCACGCGCAGGCCGCTGGTTGCGGTGACCTGGTTGTCAACCGCCTTTGCGGTGACGTTGAAGTAGTACGTGCCGGGGTTGACCTGTGCGGTGTCAACAGTGACTACGAAGGCCACGGTCTTGTTTGAATCCACGACCATTGAGGATGAGGGCGAAACAGCTGCGGCAACGCCGGATACTGCGATTGAATAATTCTGCGCAGTGGCTGCGGGGTTGGTGATCGAGTAGTCATATGCTACGCTCTCTCCGCGGCACACGTCGTACTGGATTGAGCTTGTGATTACTGCAGCGGGAACCTTTGGTATCTCGGCGCACGAATTTGACGTGCTGTTGCAAGCAAATCCCGAACCGCATCCGGGGTTGTTGTACTTGCACCCGGGGGGCAGAACGCAGGCGTTGTTCTGGCACACCTTTGGCGAAGTGCAGGCCGGGTTCGAGTACGCGCAACCTGTTGGCGTCGGCGTGGGAACCGGCGCGGTCACCTGGACGGTGACTGTTGCCGACTGCTTTGAGCGGCCGGACGAAGTGATTTGGATGGTGTGCGCGCCCGTTGTTGCCGAGCAGGGGACGGAAATCATCGCATCAGATGACGCCTGGCCTGACGGGTTCACGTTCAGGGCTTGTGGTGAGAAAGTCACTCCAAGGTCGCCTGTTGACGAAAGCAAATACGAGTCCTGCTTGGAACCTGAATTCTGGAGCGAGACCTTGACTTTTACTGAATTGCATTTCTCTGCAGTTGCGGCAGTGGGGCTTACTGAAAGTATGGAGTCATAACAGTTCGAGACTATGAGCAGGCCGCTTGCGCGCGACACCGAGGCCACGCCATCAGCGATTATCGTGAAGGGGTAATTGCCCGGCGCCTTGCCAGAAGTGGGAACAGTGAATGTGAAGTTGACCTTCTCGCCGCTGCCAAGGGAGACTGTGGTCAGGGAAAGCGTGCCGGCGATTCCCGACGGGCTGATTGCATAAGTGAGGGGCTCAGCCTGGTTGTAAAGCTCGAACTCGAACACGGCATTCTCGGCCTTGCACACGGTGACGCTTCCGGAAGCGTCCGCAAGCGCAAACGGCACAGCAAGCATTAGCAGGAACAGACCGAATATGAGCGAATACTTCATTTGACATAAACCCCCTTTTTAACACAATTTTCCTTCCCCTAAAAAATTAAAAGGGGGATGGGTGCCTCATTGCCAAAGCCGCTATGCCGCGGCCTCCTCGTTCATGCGGATGCCGTAGAACAGCACCGCGCCAATTACAAGAAGTACCGCTATTGCCAGGCCGTAGCCTGAAAAGCCTGCTGCGCTAAAGAATCCGGTGAGGATCCCTGTACCAGGCTCGACATTTGTCGCGTCTATTGAGAACGGCGCGCTGGCAGTCCTGCCAATCGGGTCGACGATTGCGATCGAGGCCTGGTAGACGCGCTTCTGGAAGTTGTCCGTGCTCATTGCAACGGTGAACTCGCGCATGTCTCCTGACCGGATGGTTGCCGCGCGCGGGTAGTACTGCGCTTGCCAGCCTTCCGGCAGGCTGACGTCAGCCTCGTAAAGCAGCGCGCGGTCCTCGTTGTTCTTGACAAGGAACGAGGCGTTGGCTATGAAGTACGTGCCGTTGTAACTATAGTCTATCTGCGGCGCGTAAATCGTCACGTCCGGAGTGTTGCTTGACTGCGACTGAGAAAGGGTTGAGCGGTTGATTGCATACAGCGAGGACGCGTACTGCGAGCTTGCGTTCTTTGCGCCGATTGTCGCAAAGCACAGCTGCTGCTGCTTGACTATTGTGCCGTCCTTGCGTATGTACAAAGTCACGTAGTTGGCCGAAAGCAAGCCTGTCGGGTTGACGGACACCGTGACGATTTGGCTTGAGTACCTTGCGAAGTTGTTGATTACTGGAGGCGAGACTATCGGGTGCAGGTAGCCGTTGTCAGTTACCTCAACCGCGTAGTTTGCGGTCTCGCCGTTGTTGTAGAGCGTTATCGGGTACTGCACGCCGATTGCGATGTTGGGGCACCCCGAGAAGCCTATTGAGATGTCCGAGCTTGATGCGCCACTGGACAACGCCACCGTGTCGGTTGCGGTCCCGAACGGAGCGTTTGCGCGTATGACTATTGGGATTGTGTAGAACTGTGCGTTGGGCACTGTTGCGCAGAACGAAAGGTCGTCGCGCGTCTCGTAGGATGAAAGGCGGTATTGCTGGAAGTTGAAGCTCCCGCCAACGTAATACGGCCCTGAATCGTAGGACATCGTCACCGTGCCCGAGTCCGGGCCGCGGTTCTCCACCTGCATTGCATAGCAAACGCGCTGGCCAATCGCAGCAGAGCGGAGCTTGTCAACCAGGTTGAGGTGAATGCTGCCCGAGACCGAGGCGCAAATCGGAATCTCCAGGGCCTGCGAGGACGCGGAGTTGCCGTTGTTGAAGTTGACCACTCCAAGCGAGCCTCCTGAGAAGCCGTCGGCAAACGCAGCTGTGACCGAGATTATCTTCTCCTCGCCTGCTGAAAGCGAGACCGAGGTCGGGCCCGAGAGCGTGACCTGCGAAATCGAAGAGTAAGTAACGGTAACCGTAGTCGATGACTGCTGGCTGTTCTTGAGCTTGATCTGGTAAGTGCCGGAAGTCGTGCCGCACGAGGGCGAGGAATAAAGCGAGACGGTAAAGTCGCCGCCGAGCGAGAGCTTGTCAGTTGAAGCGCACGACCCGCTCTGCGACTTGACGGTTACGTCGTAGTCTCCTGCGGGAACGTTCGCTATTGATGCGCTGATGTCGCCCGAGCTTGTGGATACGCCGCTGGCTGAGCCGACTGTTGCGCCTGCCTTGTCGCGCACCTCAATTGTATAAGTGCCGGACACGCGCGTGCCGTTGCCGTCAGCAAGGTATCCAGTGACCTGCACACCGGATGCTGTTGAGGAGAACTTTGCAGCGCCGTTTACGAGCCGAAGGTCGCACGTTCCTGCAAAGGTGCTTGCGCCTGTTGCGTATGAAGATACCACCGGGCAGGAAAGGTACTTGGCGTCAACCTGTGACGAGTAGGTCCCGTCGCCGAACGGCCCGGGTATGGACAAAGTGTAAGTGCCGTCAAGGAGCGAGCCGACGTAGGCCTGCTTGTAGAGGTTCCCGTCCTTGAATATCTTCACAGTGACATTCGCAGCTGAAAGCGGGGTGCCGTGGTTGTACACGGTTCCCGAAACAGATGCCGGGCTTGCGAACCCCTTCTGCGAGAACGCGGACGCAACGGTCACGTCGCACGAGGCCAGTGCCACGACCACGTTGGACGCGGCTTGCGGGCACGAATTGAATTGTGCAGTAGCGTTTATCCGATAAGAGCCGCTCGAAAGCGAACTTGGGACTATCCAGTTTGTCGAGAACTCGCCGCCCGAGGCGCTGACCGGGATGGTTGCCTGGGTGTTTCCAAGCAAGTCCTGGATGCGCACGTACACGGTGGTGCCTATTGGCAGGTTGTTGTTGCGGATTTTACCATTAATCGTCATCATCTCGCCGCTCGCGTACTGGTACTTGTCGGTCTCGACGCTGATTGCGGTGTTGCAGGTATCGACGTGGAAGTTGACTGTCGCGCCAGCAGAGTCGCAGCCCGAAGTGCAGGCCACGCTGCCACTTGGAAGCTCGATGTTGCACACCACGTCCATCGAGTAGGTGCCCTGCTGCTTGAAGTACGACTGGTTGACGTGCACCACTCCGGTGTACTCAAGGTTGGGCAGCACGTCGAACGGGTACGCGCCCACGTAAGTGCGCGAAAGTCCGGGGCCGGTAAGGTACGCCTTGCAGTCAACCGGCGGGTCGTTCTTGCAGAACTGGTTTGTTTCCGCTGAAATCTGCAGGTCGTTGTGCTCAAGGTATCCGCGGACAACACACGCGTTATCCCCTCCGAGATTGTGGTTGCACGGATTTACATTGGAAACTTCGGGGTTGGTTATTCCGTAGCGGATGCAGTAGTCCTTGACCACGCCGGTGCAAGTCGAAGAGAGATAATAATACTTGTAGCAATCTATTCCGCAGATTTTCTCGCCTGCAGAGCAAGTGTAGCCGCCTGACGGGTTGGAAGGCGCCTGGTACTGGCACTGGCCGTTAGCGTTGCAATAGTAGTTGGAGCCGTAAGTGCTCTGGCAATAGTCATTCGTGCACGAAGTGCTTGAACCGGAGTTGCACTTTCCGTTGGAACAGCCGTTGGTGCAGGAATATCCGGGATTGTTGTACTGCCCGTTCTGGCATACGCCCTCCGCAAGAGTAATGCCATCGGACAAGCAAGTATCATAGTAGGTGCTTGAACCTACCTGCACGTAACCATACGTGTCTGGAGAAAGTCCCCCGTCTGAATCGTAGCACGAGCCTGTTGAGCCGGAATTGCACGCGCCGTTGGAGCATCCGTTTGTGCAGTACTCGGTGGTGGACGCGTAACCGGTCCCGCTGCAGTAGTATTCGGTGAGCGTGTTGCCGGAGCAATAATCGGAGTGAGAATAATAGCTGCCTGAATTGTAGCCCCAAACGTAACTGCCCGAATCGGAGCACGAATCATAGTCATAATCCCAGTCGCTTACGCAAGTATTGCCGTTCCAGTGCCGAAGATAGCCGCAGTTGTGGTCGCAATACTGGTAGCGGCAGGTGTTGTCGCTGCACACTTCGTCCCCGCCGCAGTCGCCATCTGAATAGCAATAGCCTGAGAGGAGCCTGCACTGGCCATTGCGCAACTCTTCATACCACTTACAAGTTGGCTGGTTGTAGATGCAGACGTTGCGGCTGGTGTCGCAGTACTGGTTGGAGCCGCAGGACGGGTTGTTGTACTTGCATCCGGTGCAGACCATGTCGCCTGAGTTGAAGAGCAATAGATTACTGTAGGTGGTTTCCTGGCGGTATTTGACCAGGTTTGACTGCCGGACGCTGATGCGGAAGAGCGACTCCGCGCCGCTTCCTGCGAGGCTCTCGTCATTTACGGAAGTGATTTCGAGGTTCTGCATGCAAAAACAGGCAGTGTCGTAAGGGACCGTGCGCGTCTGGGACTGGTTATAGGAAGTGCAGGAAAGCGTGCTGCGACAAAGCGAGTCGGTTGGAAGGAAATAAGTGCAAGCCTGGCCTGCAGTGTCGCACGTTGCGCCCGGAGTGCAGGAAGAGTATGCGGATGCCGACGGGAGCGCAACGAATATTGCGGCCGCGACCAGAAGAAGCCCGATTAATGGCAAGAGGAAATTTACGAAAGCCTTGCGAGAAAATGCCATCTACCCACTGTCACCTATGAAATTGACCCCCTATATTATGTTACTACTGTGCAGTAACTAATATTTAAAGGAAATCCCCCAGCATACTGCTGGACCGTAAGTAATAATATAGTGGCGAAAACGCCAGGAAAGCGGAAAAAACTAGCGGTAATTGTGCTTCTTGGGCACGTAGAACGCGTCGCCCTTTGTCGGGTCTGGCAGGACGACTTTTGAAGTGATGGTCTTCTTCATCACTTCCTCGAAAAGCGGGAAGTTCTCAACTACGAGTATTACCTGCTTGCGCGACATTCCCTTGCACCTGCGCAGGATGTCAAGGGCAAGCTGGCGGCGCTTGGTGGGCTTGGACATCACCAAGTCCAACTCTTCCTTCTTCTTGAGCTTGGCGTGTATCTCGCGCAGCACGCCCTTTACCTGTTTTTCGGCTGCTGCAAGCTCCTCTGACGGGAAACTGGTCTCGCGGCTTCTTAGGACGCGTTTTTCGCGGAGCACGAAAGCCAGGTACATTTCCATGTGCTCTGCGGACATTGGTTTAGGATTAGACATAGATATTCTATGGACGTTGAACAATATATGCATTACTAAAGAGTAGTTACAAACCAGGAACCGCGAGTCCGAACCATAAGGCGGCGCAGCCTACGAGGTAAATGCGGCCCGCAAGAGCCCTGTTAACTCGATATTAACATTTATATACTTTGACGTTTCTTACAAATAAGCCGTTAAAACGGTATTAACAGTAAATGGTTGGGAAAATGATGTTTTTGGCAAGGGTTGCTCCAAGGCCGCCTGAGCGGCACGAGCAGAGGATTGTGCTGAGGCAACAGCCGACTCAAAAACAACCGCAGGCTCCTGAACAGCAAGGCCAGGCCCCGGCGACGCCGCAGGATGCCGTACAGCGGCACCAAGCACCGGAGCAGGGTCCTGCTGATGAGTTCGAGCAGATTTGCAGGCTCTTCGGAGCGCTTAGCGAGCGCGACACCGGCCACACAGTAGTCCGAGTCTATAAAGTGGTGATTGAGAGGGCGAACCCGAAGAACGGCATCGGCTCAAGCGAGCTTGCCGACATCGAGAGCCTCAACAGGCTTACTGCTTTGCACCACCTCAACAGGCTTGCCGAGCTCGGGATGCTTGAAAAACGCGGCCCGAGGTACTACCCACGCGACTTTGAGGAAATATTTGACGAGTTCGAAAAGCATGCGCTTGAGAACATCCGCAGGGCGCGGGTCATCGCAAGGCAGCTGGAAAGGCAGGAGTAGATTGGTTACATGGATAAGGACGATTCGAAAGGCAAGGTTGAAGAAAAGGCCGAAGCCAACGAGGCCAAAGCCGAAGAAAACGCCGCACAAAAATGTCCCGAAGGCCGTGTTGCAGTCGAGGATTACAAGAGGCTTGCCGCTGACTTTGACAATTACCGGAAGCAGGTCCAGAACATCGGCGAGGACTCCAAGGCAAGGGGAAAGATGTTCGTTGCCTCCGACTTGCTCGCGCTCCTGGACGACCTTGACTCTGCCATCGGGCATTACAAGGAAAACCCCGAGGTAAAAGCCGGGCTTGTGGGTTTGCGGAAGAGGCTTTTTGACACGCTCAAAGTCCACGGCTTGGAAGAAATCGCGGGGTGCGAGGGCAAGAAGTTCGACCCGGAAATGCAGGAGGCAGTAAGGACTGATGACAAGGCCGAGGAAGGAATTGTCAGTTGCGAGCTGCGGAAAGGATATTCATTCTGCGGCCAGATTTTGCGCCACCCGATGGTGGTCGTTGGCAGCGGAAAAACAAAAGAGGAAAACAAGAAGTAAAAAAGCAAAGAAAAAATCAAGAAAATAAAAAACGAAAAAAGGAATAAAAAAATCCAAAGAAGAACGAAAAAAACGAAAAATCAAAAAATATTATGCTAAATAAGGTGAAGGAAATATGGCAAAAATAATCGGGATTGATTTGGGAACAAGTAACTCGGCAGCTGCAGTGATGCAGGGGAACAGGCCGATAATCATACCAAGCGCGGAAGGCGCGACAGTAGGGGGAAAGACAGTGCCGTCGGTAGTGGCGTTCACAAAGGACGGCCAGGTCCTTGTTGGCGAGCCGGCACGCAGGCAGGCGGCAACCAACCCGGATGGCACCATCACGGCTGCAAAGCGCAAGATGGGAACCCCGCAGAAGTACACGGTTAATGGCAAGGATTACACTCCGCAGGAAATCTCTGCGTTCATACTGCAGAAAATCAAGAAGGATGCCGAGGCGTTCCTTGGCGAGCCGGTAACGCAGGCAGTCATCACCGTTCCGGCATACTTCAACGACAACCAGCGCCAGGCAACAAAGGACGCCGGTTTGATTGCGGGTCTGGAGGTCATGCGCCTTGTTCCCGAGCCAACAGCAGCGGCAGTTGCATTCGGGGTGGACAAGACAGGAGCCGACCAGAAGATTCTCGTGTTCGACCTTGGAGGCGGCACGCTCGATGTTACCTTGATGGACTTTGGCGGCGGAGTGTTCGAAGTCAAGTCAACAAGCGGCGACACCCAACTTGGCGGAACTGACATGGACAACGCCCTCATCGAATACATCGCAAAGGAGTTCAAGGCAAAGAACAGGATTGACCTTGCAGCGGACGGACAGGCGATGGTGCGGCTGCGCGAGGCAGCGGAGAAGGCAAAAATCGAGCTTTCAACAGTGCTTGAGACCGACCTTAACGTGCCGTTCATCACCCAGGACGTGACCGGAAAACCGGTTCACCTTGCGATGAGACTCTCGCGGGCAACGCTTGAGAGCATCATCCAACCAATAGTGGAAAAATGCAGGCACCCGCTGATGCAGGCAATCGAGGACGCAAAGCTGACTCCTGAAAAGATTGACAGGATAATCATGGTGGGCGGGCCGACGCGCATGCCGATAATCCAGAGGTTTGTCGAAGGCCTGGTTGGAAAGAAAGTCGAGCGCGGCATCGACCCGATGGAGTGCGTAGCGCTAGGCGCCGCAGTGCAGGCAGGAATACTCGCAGGCGAAGTCAAGGACTTGCTTTTGCTCGACGTGACCCCGCTTTCGCTTGGAATCGAGACCCTCGGAGGGGTGCTCACCAAGATAATCGAACGCAACACCACCATTCCGACCAAGAAGAGCCAGGTGTTCTCAACTGCTGCTGACAACCAGCCTGCAGTGGACATCTATGTCTTCCAGGGCGAGAGGCCGACTGCGCGCGACAACGTGCTTTTGGGCAACTTCCAGCTTTCAGGGATACCTCCAGCTGCCCGTGGCACGCCCCAAATCGAGGTCACTTTTGACATCGACTCGAACGGCATCCTCAACGTCAGCGCAATGGACAAGGGAACCAAGAAGGAACAGAAAATCCGCATAATGGCGCCCAACAAGCTGTCCAAGGACCAGGTGGAGAAGGCAGTCAAGGAGGCCGAGGCGCACGCTACGGAGGACCGCAGCAGGCTTGACGAGATTACCCTGCGCAACGAGGCGGACACCGCAGTGTGGGCAATCAACAAGACGCTTGCGGAATACAATGACAAGGTCCCAGCAGAAACCAAGGCAAAGGTGGAGAAAGCAGTTGCCGACGTAAAGGACGCACTATCCAAGAACGACACCGCGCTCCTGAAGACGAAGATGGAGGAGCTGCGCAAAGTCGAGCAGGAAATCGGCCAGGCAATCTACAAGGACACTGGCACACAAGGCGGCCAGCCCGGACAGGGTGCAGGACCGGATATGGGAGCCGGCGCAGGGTCCAACGGCCCCGAAGGCAACGCAGGCCCCGACGATGCGGTTGACGCGGAGTTCACCAAGAAATCATAGGTACTATTGGGAAAAGGGGGGATGGGCATGAATACCACCTGCCTTCTCCCCCACCATCCCAATCCCCTTTTATTTTTACTTTGCATTTGTTTGTAATCCCGTTTTTTCAACGTTAATTTAAGGCTACCAAAAAAATGGCATCAAAGCGCGACTATTACGAAATCCTCGGCGTCTCAAAGAGCGCGAGCACCGACGAAATCAAGTCCGCTTACCGCAAGCTCGCGCTCCAGTACCATCCCGACCGCAACAAGGGGCCCGAAGCAGAGGCGAAGTTCAAGGAAATCAGCGAGGCCTACGCGGTGCTTTCAGATGCGAGCAAGCGCAAGTTGTACGACCAGTACGGTCCCGAAGGCTTCTCGCACCAGTTCTCGCAGGAGGACATCTTCCGCGGCGCTGATTTCGAAAGCATCTTCCGCAACACCGGCTTTTCCGACTCCGATGACCTGGGCACCTTCGGTGACATCTTCTCGTCGTTCTTTGGCCAGCAGTTCGCACAAGCTGCAGGCCAGTCACGCGGACGCAGCCTGCAATACGAGATTGAAATCACGCTCAAGGAAGCGTTCAGCGGCACCGAACAGGACATACCTCTCCGCCATTCGGTGCAGTGCCCGCATTGCAAGGGAACGCGGGCCGAGCCCGGCTCGCAGGTTCGAAAGTGCCTCTCGTGCAACGGAAGCGGCCAGGCAAGGCAGGTCCGCAGGGCGGGGTACACGCAGTTCGTGACCATCGGAACCTGCCGCACGTGCGGCGGGACCGGAAAAACGTACGACAAGGCGTGTGAGCACTGCGAAGGCAAAGGGAGTGTACACAAGGCCGAGACAATCACAGTAAAAATCCCCGCTGGCGCGTACAACGGCCTGACGCTTAAGCTTCGCGGCCAGGGCGAGGCGTCATCTGACGGTGCGGCAATGGGCGACCTTTACGTCATAGTTTCAGTCCGAAACGACAGCACATTCGAAGTTGAGGGGCTTGACTTGCACCTGGATAAGAAAATCTCATTCTCACAAGCTGCAATTGGAGCCAAGGTGTCCGTGCCAACTATCGATGGCGGTGATGCCGAGCTCCGGGTTCCAGCTGGAACGCAAACACACACAAAATTCAGGCTTCGCGGCCAGGGAATGCCTTCGATGGATGGCGACGGCAGGGGCGACCAGATTGTCCGCGTGATTGTGGAGACGCCAACGCGCCTTTCCAGCCAGCAGCGCGAGTACCTGGAAGCCCTTGACTCGGGCGCAATAATTGAAAAGAAGGGAAAGAAAAGGAAGAAGGGCCTCTTTGGAAGCCTGCTCGGATGATTTTTTCACAGAATTCCAACGCGTTGGTCTTTTTCCCCTCGCAAACCCCGCAAATACCTTATAAAATATTGGCTCATTAGCTTTTGCGAGGTAAAAACCCGTTTAGGAACCCTTCCGGAAAGCGAATTACCCAGTTTGCCACCCGGATGACGTATTTAAAAGGATTTTTTCTCTAAGTTGGTTTGCCGCAAAGCGGCGCGTAACATTTGCAAGAGGAAAACAAGGAGGGAGTTCAGATGGAAGACATCGTAAAATCTGCCATTACTTCTGGAGTAACGCAGAGGAAGGAAAAGACTAACGAGGAATTCGAGGAAATAAAGATAAGCGTGTTCGGCGTCGGAGGCGGCGGGAACAACACGGTCAACCGCATCTCCAAGCTCGGAGTTCAGGGCGCGTACCTTTACGCCGCGAACTCGGACAGGCAGCACCTGAACATACTTTCGGACAGCATCAACAAGATACTCATCGGAAAGAGCGTCACGCGCGGCCTTGGCTGCGGCGGGTACCCCGAAGTGGGCGCAAAGTGCGCGGAGACCGACCGTGAGCAGCTTTCCAAGATGCTTGAAGGCACGCATCTGGTGTTCATTACTGCCGGCATGGGAGGCGGCACCGGGACTGGCGCTGCTCCGGTAATCGCGCAGATTGCAAAGGAGCAGGGCGCAATAGTCATCGCCATGGTCACCTACCCGTTCGCGCTTGAGCGAGCGCGCCTGCAGAAGGCAGACGAGGGAATCCAGAAGATGCGCCAGTGCTGCGACTCGGTGATTATCCTTGACAACAACAGGCTCGTGCAGCTCGTGCCGAACCTGCCGATGAACCAGGCATTCCTGGTTGCAGACGAGATTCTTGCAAAGGCAATCGGCGGACTGGTATTCACGCTGACACAGCCTTCGATGGTCAACATCGACTTTGCAGACGTCCGTGCCATCATGGGCAACGGCGACCTCGGAATGATCGCAGTCGGCTCGGGCAAGGGCAACAACAAAGTCGAGGACGCGTGCAAGGGAGTCATGGAGAACAGGCTCCTTGACGTGGACTTTGCAGGCGCAAAGGGCGCAATCATCCACGTCGCAGGCGGTGCCGACCTCACTCTGGGAGACACCATCCGCGCAGGCGAGATGATCACCGACCAGATGGACCCGACAGCCTCAGTCAAGTGGGGTGCGCGCGTCATGGCAAACTTCGACGGCAAGATGGAAATAACCGCCATTGTCACCGGGGTGAAGTCACCGCAGATACTCGGCCGCCCGTACGAAGGCGCAAACAAGAAGGCCAAGGCAAAGGACGAGTTCGACGGCATAGAGATTGTGGGATAACTTCCCATTTTCTTTCCTTTTTCTTATTTTTTTCTTTTAATCTTCTTTTTCTGATTCGACAAACAGCCTATTTTCCAATCCAATCGCGCCATCTTCCAAAAGCCCATTAAACTCGCGAATGCATATTGTCCTGTGAAAAAGACAACTGCCAGGCTCATCTACGCGTCCGGCGAAAAGGATGCCGACATCTACTATGCAACTGGCCTTGCAACAGCCGATACCTACCCTTACCTCGAGCAGGGCAAAAAGAAAGTGATGTTTGCAAGCGCGCTTGAGCTTTCGCGCGCGAAAAGGCAGGCAAGGTGCGCTGTTGAGGCCCTTGCACAGCCGAAGACGGATGCACAGAAAAAGGTCGGCGCAATCGGCCTGGTGCTCAAGAAGAGGAAAATCCGCAAGGTTTCCGTTCCCTATGACTTTCCAACCGGACTTGCACAGAAGCTGGAGACAAACGGCATCAAAGTTCTGGCGGTGCAGTCGCCGCAGTTCTTTCCGGGCCGCGCAATCAAGACCGGGCGCGAGATTAAGTTCATCGCACATTCGCAGGAAGTCGCCCAGCAGGCAGTGGAGCGGGTTGCGGGAATAATCGAAAAGGCAAGGCCGGACGCCAAGGGGTTGCTTTTCTACGAGCAAAAGCCGCTGACCAGCGAGTTTTTGCACGAAAAGGCCGCGCTGTTCCTCGTTTCCAGGGGGTTTGAAGCAGGAGAGACCATCATCTGCCCTGGCGCGGACTCTTCGATGCCGCACTGCCGTGGTAGCGGCCGGCTTTACAACAACAGCCAGGTGGTCATAGACATCTTCCCGAAAGACAATGCCACGCGCTACTATGGCGACGTGACGCGCACGGTGTTCAAAGGAGAGCCAACAGGCAGGTTCGTGCGCATGTACGGGGCAGTGCAGAAGGTCCAGGGCGAGTGCCTGGAAAGGCTCCGTGCAGGAATGACTGGAGCCGAGCTTTACAGGTATGCCGCTGGCAAGTTTGAAAAAATGGGCTACAAGAAGACAACCAACAAGGCAGGAGTCTTTGGGTTCAACCACAGCCTTGGCCACGGCCTTGGGTTGGACGTGCACGAGGAACCGCGGCTCTCGCCAACCGGCGGCAAGCTGGATGCAGGAAACGTGGTCACAATCGAACCAGGACTATACTATCCCAAAATTGGCGGGGTGCGCATAGAGGACGCGGTTGTTGTCACAAAGAAAGGCTGCCGCAACCTGACTAGGCTCCCGAAGGACCTGCAGGTAATCTGATTTTGAATTTTCAGCCTCTGCCTACGCGTATTTAGCTGGTGCGGACTAGCACAGCACCAAGTAGTCAAGTATGTTGTTTATCAGTCCCTTCGAGGGCGACTCCTCAAGCGGGAACGAGACGTAGACTGCGGACACGCGCGGGTTGCGCACCTCGACTATCGCGGGGTAGCTTGCCGAGCCGACCGTGAGCTTGGTCACCTCCGAGGAACCCGACGGGTTGAAGGTCACCGAGGCGAACGGGACGTCGGTCTTGAAAGTGATTTCGTCGACCAAGTCAGCAATCATCAGGTTGTCCTTGGCAACGCGCACCATCGTGACATTGGACGTTGCATTAAACTGCGAGGAATACTTCACCCCAAGGTAGGATGTGAGCGGTCCGAACCCACCCATCGTGTTGGTGATATTTAGTTGTTGCATGAAGTCCTCGTAGTAGAAGGGCGTTGTCAAGTTTCGTGCAAGGGCATCGGCAACGTCAACATCCTGGTAGTAATACTCGGTTCCCGCATCGCCAATCCAAACCACCACGCCACCCGATGCTATGTACTCCTTCACAGCCTTTGCCTGTGCCGGCGTGATGCGCCTTGCGCGCTCGAAGAACACCACATCGAAGCCCTTGATGCTCTCGTAGGCAAAATCCTCTATGCGGATCATGTAGGGCACGGTGTAGGGCCGGGCCTGGTCCAGCCGTTCCTGCTGGATGCGGGTGGAAAGCTTGTCAGGATCTCCAATCCCCTCGTCACCGTAAACTATCGCCATCTTTGACGCGGGGCCGTTGAGGTAAGTGCAATACACCTCGCACCAGTTTGTTGGCATGTTTATGGGCCCGACCTTGAGGACCTGCGAGCAGTGGATCCAGCGGAACTTCGTAAGGAGCACAAGAAGGATGAGCAATAGGCCGACCAGCACGAGGATGCGCGGCACCTCGGTGCGCAAAGTCTGCACTAGCGAAGGGGTTTCCTGCGGGTGCTGATATTCTCCGGGCATATAGGAATAGAGTGATTTGTGCGAATATTTAAAACAGCCGAAAGACAAAACGATTCCATGGCAGAAGACAGGATTTCGGCCCCGCAGTCAAGCGCCGGGCTAATACGGTACTACGACGTCACCTCAAGCAAGGTGCGCATCACGCCCGAGATGGTGGTCGGGTTCTCAATACTGGTCATAGTCATTGAGATAGTGGTTGGCAGACTTCTCAAGTAAGCCAGCCGACTTGACAATCAGCACTAATTGCCTAGCGAAAGCAAAACAAGTTTTTTGCAGCAGGGAAAGTCAATCCAATACTTTGTGGCATATCTTGCGCGCCTTGTCGCGGTCCTTGCGGTCGGTTGCTACAAGCACGGTCTCGTGCGTGTTGCTTTCCGAGAGGGCGCGCGCAAGGGCGGAATACTCCACCAGGTTGCGGATTTTCCCGCGGTACTCTATCTTGAACGAAATCTGAGTCGAGGACGATTCGGGAATGGAAATGATGAAGCTCTGCTCGCCAAGAGCATCCGACAGCTTTTCGTCAAGCTCGGGAAGCGCCTTCTTTGCGTTCTGGACGCGCTCGGTCTCGAAGGAGCGCTTGAACAGCCTCCTTTCGGAAACGCGTTTTGCGAGAACGTCGCCCTTCTTGACAAGGGAAAACAGCACGTAGTCGTCAGCTCCGTTGAGAAGCTCCGAAACCGAGAGGTTGCCGTTCCCAATAGAGGTTGAAAGCGACTTCCGGAGCATTTCCTGTGCGATGCGCACAGAGTGGTGCGTGTAGATTGACGTGCGCATAAGGTGGCGCGAGACAAGGAGGCTTTCTGCTACGGCGCTCACGTCCTTGTGCGGTATCACCAGGCCCTCGTCGGAAATCTTCATCACCTTGATGAGCCTCTGCGCGTCGATTCCGGAAAAATAGACGCCGCAAAAATACGAGTCGCGAAGCAAGTAGTCCATGCGGTCGGTTCCCAAGTCGCCCCAGATTACCGCGCCAAGCCTGTTCTTTTCTGAAAGTATGTCGCAGAGCCTGCGCACGGAATACCCCTGCCTTTCGATGATTTCGGCAAGCTTGCCGCTCCTGATGCGCTCGATGCCAAGCTCCTCGTGAGTCTTTCCCGTGTATTTCTTTACTATTGGCTCGGAAAGGTGCGAGAATGCCGAGTGGCCGACGTCGTGGAGCAGGCCCGCAAGCATCACGTGGCGCGACTCGTCCGATTCGCCCAGTATGCGCTGGCAGATTTCCTGGGTGAGAAAATATGTTCCCAGCGAGTGCTCGTATCGTGAATGGTGCGCCGAGGGAAACGTCATATATGTAGTGCCTAACTGCCGGACGTAGCGAAGCCGTTGCATAGCCGGCGAGTCCAGCACCGCGAGCATCCCGCTTTCAAGGGTGATGTCGCCGTGGACCGCATCCCGGATGACTAGGTCTTCTGTAAGAGGCCCTGTTTTTGCCATATTTTCTTCCACCAGCTCGACGAGTCGGACTTTAGCGCCTCGCCATACAATTTCTTTCCTGATTCAGTTAGCATTGACTTGTTCTTTGCAAGCGCCCAGTCAGCAGCCTTTGGAAAACCAGACTGGCGGTACTCGATTGCGGTAAGCACGCATTCCAGCAAGTCAGCATCGTTTGCGGCCTTGGACGCGGGTGTTTTCTTCGCCTCAAATTCGTCGATGATTTCCGAGTACCACTTTCCGCCGAACATACCGTTGGCTTCGCTTTCCTTCACGGCCTTGCGCTCAGCTGCGGGCTTGTCGTGGTAAGACGCCATCACCTTGTCAAGCTCGCCGATGCGGGCCTCTGGCAGGTCGTGGAAAACGGCAAGGGTTGCCGCCCGCTCGGCGTTGGCGCCTTCCATCCGGGCAATCACATAAGCGATTACCGCAGCGCGGTGCGAGTGGTCAGCTGTGCTCTCGGCGTTCCTTACCCCTGCAAGCCTCCAGCCCGAGCGGGGAAGGCCCTTGAGCGCGCCTGCCTCGTAGAAGAAGTTGATTGCAGCGTTAGTGTCTGATTTTTTCTGTTCCATGAAGGAAATCTCCCTATACGACCTAATCCAATAACATGAATATTCCACGCTTCTTCTCAAGCGCGTCCCCGCGTTCCTTCAGGATCTGCAGGCAGCAGGCGACCTTGACTTGGTCCTCCTTGAGCGCCTCCGCCGCCTTTGCGGGAACTATTTCCGTCCCGCGCGTGATGCGCGAGACAATCTTTTCCGCAAGCGGCTCAAACTGCTCGCGGCTTATCACGTAGAACTTGTTGTCAAAGCCCTTGGCGCCGTAGACCTCGCCGTGCGAGAGGTAATATTCAAGCTCCCTTGACGCAATCTTGGCAGCCGCCTCGTCAAGTATCGCAAACCCGTTCCCGCCGAGGATGGCATCAATTGACTTGTTTGCAACCGGTGCGTTCTTGACAAGTTCTGCTGCACTGACAAACTGCGGAACCGGAGTTGAATTGGAAGGGGCATATGCTCTCCTTGCAATGGGCACGTCCTCCGAAGGCGAATCGGAGTCCATCGCCTTCTTCAAAAGCATCGAGGTGACCTTCTCGTTCACAGTTGATGCAAGCTTTGCCTTGCTCACCATCACAAGCACGCCCGGCTCCAGCTCGAAGAACTCGAACTCGTCGTTCTCGGCAACCTTTGAGCTTGCCCTGGCCGCCGGCGGAATCACAACTGCCAGTGCGTCGCCGTGCTTGAATACCCTCATTTGACCCACACGTAACCTACAAAATTGTAGGTTAAATTTAACCTACACAAGGATTGGGCTCCCAAGGCAATAAAACGGTTGAGTTGGGTGGGTTGCCGGTGCAGGAAAACGAAGAGTTTAGCGGATGTTTAGAGCAAGTTGTATCCTTGCAATAAAAGGCAGCAAACCCACTAGCCTGTGCTTATGGCTAATAGAACTTGGAGACCCTTGAGAAACCGCCAGACGGCTACGCAAACCAAGGAATGCCAACCAATAAATAGTAAAATTACTAAAAATAGTAATTGGTGATTGTATGAATGTTGGCATCACAAAAGTGACAAGGAACTGGCAGATTACGCTGCCGTGCAACATACGCGCGGGAATCGACCAAGGCGCGGAACTAGTCATCGTCAGGGACGATGCGGGCATCAAGATTTTGACGCCTGAAAGCCTTGAGGACGTCTTCAAGGCAGGATCAAGGATAGCAAGGAAAGAAAAAATCACGCGAAAGGAACTTGAAAAGAGGATGGATGACGCCAAGAAAATCACTTACGCAGAGTACAAAAGAAGGTGACCGCAAGTATTGAGGATGCTATTGGATACCAACGTTATCATATCCGCGCTTTTCTTTGAAGGCAACGAACGAAAGCTTTTGAACACGCTTTCAAGGAACGGCGGGCTGGTCCTTTCCGAAGCGGTCATACACGAGACGCGGTACGTTGCCGCAGGCTGGCCGGAAGGCAAGGAAACTGCCTCAAGATTCGAAGCAACCATCTCCAAAGAAACCATGATAATAGCAAAAAGCCAGGCCCAACCGAATATGCGTCTTGCAGAGCCGCTTGTACGTGACAGAAAAGATGCGCCAATCCTTGCGGCATTCCTCGCATCCGGTGCGGACTACCTGGTGACAGGTGACAAGGACTTGCTTTCGATTGGGAGGAAGGACGTAATCAACGCAAGGAAAGCCCTTGAAATCCTTTCCAAGACAGCCAAATAAATACCCTGAAACCCAACTCATTCCTATGTCAGACTTTGACCTTTCAAGGCTGCTCGAGACGCTTTCGGGCCGCAAGAAGCCGGTTGTGCACGAGCTCAAGTGGAAGATTCCCGAGAGCCGCTCCTCTGCGCCGCTTGAGGATGCCGAGACTGCTGTTGCCCAGCTACGCAAGCTCTGCGCGTTCAAGTCCGGCGGCGAGTATTACGACTCGGTTTACACCAAGGAGTACGGCGACGGCGTGTTCGCGTACTTTCTCGTCAGGACGGACAAGCGCACCGAGAAGGAGACCCTGGTCTTTGACGGCTATATGGTGCAGGAGGAGGACGAAAAGCTCGGCTTCGACCTCGAGACGGGTTTTGAGATGATGAAGAACCTCGCCTCGATGGGCTACAAGCAGGAGTTTGCACGCGAAGTCACCGAATGGCACTTCTCGTATCACTTGCTCTCAGTCAGCGTCTTTGACATCGTGGACTTCGGCGCGTTCGTCCAGGTTTCGATGCCCGCAACCAAGATTGAAGGCACGCGCAGGCTTGCCGAGAAGTCCCTTGACGCGTTCTTTGCCAAGATGAAGGTGCAAAAGCGCGACATCATCCCGACCGACGTAATCACCCTGCAGGTGATGCTTGGCCGCCAGGCCGCCGAGGACCAGAAGCAGAAGGTCCCGAAGATCGGGATGAAGACCGAGCTGAAGAAGTCCTCGGCTGACGCGAAGTCCTTGTTCTAGCGCACGCTGGCTGGAAATTAGATAAAAAAATTGAAAAAAAAGAATTAGTGGAAAAAAGGCCGCTGAAAAAAGAATTCCTAGACGAAAGAAAAATTATTCCTCTTCGTCGTCCATGTCGTCCGAGTCGTCGTCTTCCCACTCCTCGTCCTCATCGTCTTCCCATTCCTCTTCCTTGAAGTCCTCGTCTTCCTTTTCCTTCTTTCTCTTTACCAATAGGATAGCTGGCACGTACATCTGGATAACCTCTGCATTGGTTGCACAGCGCCCTTGTTTTCTCCAAGAGGCACTTAAGTGGGATATTTGCGTCCGGGATTGTTCCCCCGAAAGCATATTGTATAGCGACAACTGCTTTATAAACATTTTTGGAAAGATGGAAAAAGCGAAAACTACAGCCGACCAAGGTACCCGAACTCTTTCGAGACCAAAAGCTCGGCCCAGTTCACAAAATCAGACTTCTTGGACTCGACTCGCGCAAGTATTTCCTTTGCCGAAAGGTTCTTGGAATTGTCAATCTGAACTATCTTGCTTCGAGGGTAGTTCATCTCGGATAATGCCTGACAGTAGTCAAGAAGCTCGCAAAGCAGGTTGTCGTCGGTCTTTGCCTTCGGGTACTTACGCTCGTGGTACCTGCCAACCAGAACGTGCGGGTGGCAACGCAGCACAACAACTGCGTCGCAGGGAATTTCGAACTCGCACGCAAGGTGGCCTTCCACGACATAGCCGTCCTTGAGGCTAGCGAGGTGCTTTGAAAGTTCAACTCCGACCGTCTTTATGTCCACAGTTTTTTCCTGTTCGCCGGGTTTTACTGTAAAGTAGCCGTTTGAGACTGCGAAGTCGTTGATGCTTACAACCGGGACGCCTAGTTCTTTTGCAATCTGCGCAGCAAGAGTGGTCTTTCCCACGCAGGGAGTGCCAGTGATGACAATCCTTTTTGTTGTCAAGGCACTCACTACCCCTATTTGAGCCGGATGCTGTCCAGGTTCATTGGGGCACGCGTCTCGATGTGCATCATGCGGTTTACTGTGCGTGCCAGGTCGTCGCACTTGTTCTCGTCGCCGTGGCCCATGAATATGCGGCCGGGCTTTGGCCGCAGGCTGCGCACGTATGAAAGAAGCTGCGACCGGTCGGAGTGCCCCGAGAACCCGTCCACGGTGTGCACCGAGAGGTTGAGCTTGGTGATGTCGACTTTGTTTGCCGAGTTGAGCACTGGAATGTCGCGCTCGCCGTTCTGTATGCGCCGTCCAAGGGACATTGCCGCCTGGTAGCCCACGAATATGAGCGCATTCTTGGGGTCGCCACCCATCAGGCGCAGGAATTCAACTGACGGGCCGCCCGAGAGCATCCCCGAAGGCGCGAGCACGATGCAGGGCTCCTCGCTCTCGGCAATGGATTGCCGCTCGCCAGACACCACGTGGTTGAACATGTCGTGGTCAAAAGGCGAGTCGTTCTGCAGGATGCGGCGCTGGATGTTGCGGCGAAGGTACTCAGGGTAAACCGTGTGGATTGCCGAGGCTTCCTTGCTCATCCCGTCCATGTATATCGGAGTGCTGTCGTTCCGGAAGTACTCCTCAAGCACGAGTATTATTTCCTGCGCGCGGCCGACCGAGATTACGGGGATGAGCACCTTGCCCTTGCGCTGGATGACCTCGCGGATGGTGGATGCCAGGCGCGACTCGGTCTCCTCAAGCCGGGGCTTGATGTCGTTCTTCCCGCCGTAAGTGGACTCCATTATGAGCGTCTCGATGCGCGGGAAGCGCACTTCAGCAGCGTCAAGCAGGCGGTTCTTGCCGAACTTCATGTCACCAGTGACCACCAGGTTGTGGAGCCCCTCGCCGATGTGGAGGTGCACTGTTGCCGAGCCCAGGATGTGCCCCGCGTTGTAGAAAGTGAAGCGTATGTCCGGCGTGACGTCGGTGACTTCGCCGTAGTTGCGCACAATCGTGTGGTTGAGCTGCTTTTTGATGTCCCTCTCGCCGTAGGGCGAGCCCTTTCCTTCGCTTGTAAGCACCTTGATTGAGTCCTGCTGGAGCAGCACCATCAGGTCGCGCGTTGGAGGCGTGCAATAGACCGGGCCTTCGTAGCCGTAGGCGTACAAGTATGGGATGAACCCCGAGTGGTCCAGATGGGCGTGCGTGCAGATGACCGCGTCAATCTGCTCGAGCGCCATGTTCATCGATGAAAGGTAAGGGTAGGCGCGGGCCGGGTCGGAAGTGTCCGGGTTCAGGCCGCAGTCTATGATGACGTTGCTCTTCGGAGTCTGGAGCAGCATACAGCTGCGGCCGACTTCCTTGAACCCGCCAAGCGCGGTGACCTTGATCCAGTCAACTGGCGCTGCCGGCCCCGAGAGCGTGAGCTTCTTTCCAAGCTCGTTGAGGAACTTCTTCCGTTCCTCCGAGTTCTTTATCATCGAGGAGCGTATTGCGCGCTCGATTTCAGAGGCGGAGGTTGGCGCGCGGAGCACCTTGGGGCTCCAGCCGGTCTCGAGTATGATTTGCTTGAGGACGCACCCGCCCTTCCCGATTACCAGGCCGGGCTTGAGCGCCTCGATGTCCACTTCGTTGAACGCGGTGTCGAAGACCACGTTTGTAATCTTCGCCTCAGCAGGGATGAAGGACTTTATCATCTCAAGGGCCTTCTCCTGCGGCAGGAGGGACGTCGAGTCCGAGCGCAGCACCACTTTCTTGCGTATCTTCGCCGCGATGCGCGTAATCAGGTTGGAGTCGTTGTAGAACGCCTTGATGCTCTTGAGGTAGAGGACCACCTGGGGGCCTTCGACCTCGACTTTGGTAAGCTCGCACTCTGCGGGCAGGACTTGGAGTATGCTGTCCTGCAATTCGCGCAGGCTTGAAGAACCGGTTGACATTAAAAAATTCACCATCTTTGGTCTGTTGATTGAATTATAGGCAAACGACTCCAAAACACGCCGGCTTATCGCCGTGCTGCAAGAGACTATTCTGCCTATCGGGGTTTTGACTTTGGTTGTTTGAACTGATTAACTGGGGGTGCTTGTTCCCAATTACTACGCCCTTGGGGACCCAAAATCCGCAAGGGCCTAAGCCCCATTGTCTTCCTAGGCAATCATTGCCTTTACGTCAGCAGGCGCGTAGAACTTTGTCGAGTCCTTGGTGATGACAAGGACGTCCACGCCCTCACCTGTTGCGGAATCGCGCCTCATTGCCGCTGACACCGCCCTTGCCGCGACCCTCGCAGCCTCTTCCTGGCTCATGTCCTTCCGGAAGTCCTCGTCAAGGACGCCGTAGGCGACCACGCTTCCGGAGCCTGTTGAGACGTAACTCTCTTCAAGCAGGCCGCCGAACGGGTCGAGGTCGTAGAGCTTGGGCTTGGTGTCAACGCCCGCGATAATCATCTGCACGTAATACGGGAAGTACTTGCTTCCCTGGAGGATGTTCGAAAGGAGTGTCGCAGCGCCCTGCACGGTCATCGGCGCGCGCCTTCCGTGGCGGTAAAGCTCGAGTTCCGCGCGAAGAAGCCTTGCAAGCTGCTGTGCATCGCCTACTCCGCCGGCCATTGTGAGCGCCATGCGGTCTGCAATCAGGTGGATCTTCTGGACTTCCTTTGCTGCGATGAAGGTGCCCATTGTGGCGCGCTTGTCAGCAGCGAGGACCACTCCCTTGTCGAAGACTATTCCAACTGTCGTAGTGCCCTTGAGGGGCTTTGGTTCGTCCATAGAAAACTACCTTCCAGGAATTTGAACACGATACAAGACGGTACCGACCCAAGCGGTAAACTCTAAACTATAGCCTTGCGGGTATAAGGATTGCAAACAATGTAACCCAAACAAAATTTAAAAGGGTGTTGGTAAGAGGCGCAAGCGCAATCTGGCGCTCAGGCCTTCTTTTCTCCTGCCGAGTCTGGTGCGTATTCCTCCTCGACTACGAACTTCTTCACGCCATCAACGTACTGGAGCGCCATTGACACGAAAGTGACCTTGTTCATCGTGTAGGTGGAATCCTTGCGGATGTTTGTCGCCACCTTGAGCGTTGCAACGCCGGTTGCCGCATCGAATGATACTGCGCCGGTCATGCCGGTGACCCCCTCCAAAAGGAGCGGGAGCTTCTCAGCTGCTGTTGATGCGCACTTTGTGACTGTGAAGTCGTACTGCAGGTCCTCGCCTGCAAGGGGCTCGTTGAAGTCCACCTTGACGCGGCCGGCCTCAACTGTCTTGACTACTCCGCGGAGCCCGCCGTCAAGCTCAAGGGGCATTCCAGGGTACGGCTGGATTTCGCGCTTTCTGAATTCTCCTATTGGGATGAGCTTGATTCGCGAGGCGTCCCTCGGGCCGAAGGCCTTGTCCTGCGGAATCTTGATTGAAGTCTTCTTTCCGACCTCCGCGCCCACGATTGCATCGTCAAGGCCCTTGATGGTCTGGCCCTTTCCTGCTACAATCATCATTGGCTTGTACTCGTGCACGTGGCCGGGCTCGTCGTGGCCCTCGTGGAGGTGCGCCTTCTCGCCATCGGCCTTTATTGAGGTCGCAAAGACCTCGCCGCTTGACAGCTTGCCTGTGAAATCAACGAAAACCACGTCGCCTGCCTTGACTGAAACCATAGCAAATAGTCACCTTTATTGGATAAACCCAGTCGCGCTCCCCCCGTGCCTATGTGCTGGAGTCTTTCGGACAATTAGGCGACGGGCTGCGCTTTTTCGAGCGTTAATTATTAGGCCACAAAGGCAATAAAAACCAGTATATAGCATATAGGGTAACAGGCGCCATTGGCAGCTTAACACTTGGACGGCCAAGCGCCAAAGCGCATTTCCAAAGGTGGGGAATTTTGAACAAGCAGGATATCTTGCGGTATCTGACCATATTCATAATCATAGCGTTCGTTGGCGAAATATTCATCCTCGGCTTCCGAAGCGGAGGCGAAGTTGCGACGCCCACGCCCGTTGCATCAACGCGCACGTTCGCAGGAACCGGCGACGCGGCAATCAAGGTCACCAAGCTTACGAACCAGTTTCTGGTTGAATGCAACACTACTGACGAGACCGTCCTTGACAGGGTCAGGAACATTGCCGGAGTGGAATCCGCAACCTACGAGACCGCCGGAATCGTGTTCGCCACCACACCAGTGCTTGAAAACGAGACAGCAATAGTCACTGCCAACGTGGCGACTGTACTTGAGGACTCCTGCGAGGGTTTTGCATTCTATCGGCTTGCCTATGTGCTGCCGCAGAACAACGTCTCACTTACTGGCACGCAAAAGACCGGCAACGTCACAGTCAACACCACCGTGACAATAACCAACTACACGCTCCTGTCGTACTCCCAGCTCGTGTCCTCGCCAGGCGTGCAGGCGCTTGTGGACTACCGCACCAGCCTAAACTCAACGCCAACAGCCAAGTTCTCGGTCGAGACTTTGAATGGCATCACCCGCAAGGCGCAGGCAAAGGAAATCCTGTCCTCGCCCCAGGCGGCATTTTCGGAAGGAATCGGGATGATTAAAGGCCAGGTCACACAAATAGTCCCTCGGCTACTGGTCAAGTGCGCTCCGGCAGAGAATTACACTTCCGAAAACATTTCGTCCGTGTTTTCTGCTCTGAACCTGATTGAAAATCAGACCGCTCCTGACATGTACGTGGTCCAATACAACCAGAGTATCGCCACTGCCAACGAGACCGCCTCCGTGATTTTGGACTCGCTGAAAATCTGCGCCACTCCGGTGCACGTCTTCCAGATTGGCCTTGTGACGCCCCAGAACGGCAGCACTTGCGCGAAAATATCCACTTACGACTATTCCGACCGCACCGAGTTTGAAGGCGCGGGACTTTCCGGAAATGAATGCAAAAACCTGACTTTCCGCAAGCTCGACTCCTACGCTTTGGAGCAGGGCGCCGAAGGCATAATCACGGCCCTTGACGTCAACTCTGCAGTGAACGAGACAGTCCAGGCGCAAATCACCGCCTCGACCCGGAACGGCTACGTCACAAGCGCAATCGCACAGGAAGGCTAGCAGTCGAAAGCCACCATAGGCGGCGGCTTTACGGAAAGTACGGGAGCCGAACCTGCGGAATTCGTATTCTTGCTTAACTTTTAGTTCAACTAGCGGTTAATATGCGGTTTTTCGCGTAACCGTCTTATGGAAACCGCGTTTGTCCAGGCCCCTCTTGGCTTGCAAATAAACCGGCCCAACACCCCGACTGTTCTTGGCAGGGAGAAGGCCCAGCCGTTCTTCTACTCCGAGACGCCCCTCATCAAGTCCGGCGAGCACAACCTCAAGAACATAGTCATATCCGTCCTTTCCCGGCAGTGGCCGCTTTCCGCCAGGCGCGTTTTCAGGGAAGTGTGCTCCGACAACTTCCATATCACCTACCAGGGAGTGCACAAGGCGCTCCGCCAGCTCCGCGAGCAGGGAATGGTCCGCCGGACTGATGGAGGCCACCAGCTTGATGCGCAGTGGATTGACCAGCTTGAGGCTTATTCGGGCTTCCTCCGGGCCAACTACGCGATGGGCAAGAACACCGACTTCTACAGGATGCCGCCAGGCGAATCCGCCTGCCTGTCCTTTGACAACTACTTCCAGGCGGTTTCCGCAATACTTGAGATTATGGGCCGCGAGCACGAAAAGCCCGGCAGGGACGACGTTTACCTCCAACTGTCCCACCCGTTCCCACTCCTTGGAATCCCTGCGCGCACGCTTGAGCGGCTGAAGCGCCACGCTAGGACGCACTCGTTCCGTGCGACCTACCACTCCGACTCGGCCTGCGATTCGGCCTTGTGCAGGATGTGGGAACAGGCGGGAGTTAAGGGGAAAATCAGCCGCAAGCACCAAGGCCGCGGCAACTACAATGTCCTGACCAGGGGCATGCTCATCCAAATCATGCCCTCGCCACAGTTTGCCCGCCGCGCCAACGCAATCCTCTCCAAAGGCGGCTCCGAAAGCCTGCTCGCATACACCCAGGCCAGCCTCGACCCCTCATCCAAGACCCTGGTGACAATCACCAAGAGCCCCGGGTTGGCGGACGAGATTAGGAAGGAAAAAAGGTGAAACTGCCTAATGACACAAGATTATAATCCACGAATAGGCCAAATAATATCCGGGGATTTCATGTACGTCAACGACCTGAAAAAGGACGCGGCCACTTCAATGCGAAAGGAGGCCCTGAGGCTTCGCAAGGACTACCTGGATTACGCTGAGGATATGCGCCTCTTTGCAGACCCCGACTTTTGGAAGGCGGTTGAACAAGTCGAATCGGGAAAAAACCGCAAGATGAGCCTCGCGGAACTCAAGAAGGAAATCGGACTGTAAGGTGAAAACCTGAGATGCCCGAATTCACTGCCGCGTATTCCGACCGTTTCATAAGCGACCTGAAAAAGCTCGACCGGCGACAGAAAACGCTTGTTTTCAACAGGATAGAAAAAATCCTCTCCAACCCCGAGCTTGGAAAACCGCTTCACGCCCCGCTCAACGGGTTCAAAAGCGAGCGGCTGGAGTGCTATAGGATAATCTACAAGCAGACCGGCACAACCATAGAATTTGCCTGGCTGCAGCACCGCGACGAAGCATACCGATAGCTTGACAACCAATAAGAACCTCCTTTTGCCTAGAAACATACGTGGACAAGGCAATCCAACCACCCAAGCCCAGCGGCCGCGAACCCGCCTTTTCGGAGCTTCCGCTAATCAAGTCAGGCGAGCGAAACACCAAGAACCTAGTTATCATGGTCCTGGCGGGAGAGTGGCCGCTTTCAGTGCAGGACATCTACGACACCATACACGAAAACTACGACCCCAAAGTCACCTATCAGGGAGTACGAAAAGCAGTCCTCCAGCTTATCGGGCAAGGAATACTTGAAAAGAATGCCAAAGGCCAGTTCAAGATTAGCCACAAGTGGGCTGAGAGCATAAACCGTTTTTCTGAAGAAATCCGCGTGACCACAACTGCAGAAGGCGGATCGGAAATCACCAGCATGCCGCAATACTACAGCAGATCCTACGAATTTGAAGGAAAACCGGCAGAGGCGTACTATTGGGCGGCAATGCAACTAGTCAAGGCCTGGGAAGCAGACAAGTCAAGAAGAAAGCTAGTGACCTGCATACAACCCCACGCAATCCCACTGACAATTATAAAAAACCAGGAATACTGCGCGCTAAAAAAAATCTCCAGTGACGGGGACCATTACATAGCCTGTCCCTCAAACACCGCCCTGGACAAGCTCTTTGTTGGCGTATTCACCCAGATAGGCGCAAAAACCAAGACCGGCTGCAAAATATCCAAAAAGTGCGACTTGGCGGTAATCAACGACTACATAATAGAAATCTACTTCCCAAACGCGATCCGAAAGAAGATAGATGACGCGTTCAAAAAGAACAAAAAAATCGACGACAAAGCCATAGCCGCAATACACGACAGTCTCATAGGCTCGGATGCAAAAAGCAGAGTGGTAATAACAAGAAATAGGGAAATAGCGGAAAAGATAAGAAAAAAAATACTAGCAGAAGTACATTAAAGCATCTATTTTGTTACTATTAGGTAATTTGATGACACGGCAAATTCAGACAAAGACTCGGCATAACCCTGCGCTCAAAACAATGTTGACAATAGCTAATTACATCTATGAATCCGTAACGCCAATAAGCCGAGACCAACTCCTCAAAAAAATGAAAAAACGTGTGACACGTCAGACATTGAACACAATGCTTAAGCACCTTGAAAAGTGGTGCATTGTTTGCGAGACAAAATATGGTTTTGTTTGGACGTTCAACTCAACCAAGAAAGGTTCAACAACTAGAAAAAGACGAAAATAGAGTTACGAGACTAACTACACAGTTGAACAAAAAACACTACCTGCTTTTTACCCACCGCACAAGTCGAGATAGAGGATATATGCCTTCGTGCGGAGCGCCTGTTGCAAAATAGCCCATTCTACCTATGATGGTTACCCGGTCAGCACCACGTTTTGTTATGTCATCCCGTAATTCTACGATTCTTTTTTCAGGAAAAACCGCAACGGTTTGCACACTTTTGTCTATGTGATGAATTGCGTCCTTCAGGTCGGGTATTTCGAATACATATAACACCCTACCTAGGGGATGCCGTTGCGTTCGTTGCACTTTATCGGATAATATTATCGTCCACTCAGTTTTTTCTGACTCGTAGACTTTCTCGCCATAGAACTTTGCCAGTATTCTTTCGTGGCTTATTGCGGCATGCCTATCCCCGCGGGAAAATCCTTTTGGAAGCCTTTTGGATTCTTCAACCAAGCTTACTGAAAGCGAGTCGCAGAATTTTTCCGCATTACCCTTTCCTTCCACGAACGCCAATTGCGGGCTGTGGCACGCCTCTTGGTCGAACAAAACCAGGTCGTGGGCGGCCTTGTCCGTGACTGACGAAAGCACGTTCTTGCTCTCAAATGCCTCCCGGCCGATGAACTGCATGCTTCTCCTCGGGCCGAATTCCAATAGTTCGGTTCCGGGTTTGGTCTTTGCCTTTGTTGACTCGATAACTTCCTTTCCACCCCAAACGCAGATTGCATTGGCTTCGTGAATTAACTTTTCTTCAACCAAGGACCCGTGTGGCCAATAAACAACAGAAGTGGTCTTGGTTATTGGATGATCCTGATCTACATCCAGAAAAGAGGACGCCAAGTAAACCGATGTGACTAAGTCTCCGCTGGCCATTTTTATTATGTTGCTGTTTTTCGTCAAGCTGCCGCGGAGCATGCTGATTGCACTGATTGGCGGAGCATTTCCTGCAAGGACGTGCAGAACTTTCCCGCGTGGTTGGGCGTGGACGTAGATTGAATCAACTTTTAGCCAGTCGTCAAGAAAAGCTTCGTCTTGGATTTCTGATTTTATTGTCTGGGATATGAACTGCTTGGAAAAGATTCCAGCTATATGGTCGTAGGCGTGCTCTATCATTTCCGAGCTGTAGCCCGAATTTCTTTCAGCCAACAGCACAGCGTCCTTTCTTAGGTCGTAGTTTCGGCTGCCCCAAAGCTTGCCCACCTTTACGTAGAAGTCGATGATTTCTTTTATTGAAAGCTCGTGCACGTCCGGGGTGACCGATATTTTCTTGATGTCTTCGTCAGAAATTTCAGGTAGATGGAAAGAAACTTCCCCGTCCTTGGTGTGGGACTTTGTAGTTATATCCTGGCCGAACCTTTTTTCGGAATTTATGATTAGGGGCAGTCTGAAGGTAGTCTGATGACTGCCGCTGAGTTCTACAGGATTGACTTTTGCCATTCAATCACTAGAATACATAATCATTTTTGGATCTTACTCATGAACTCTTCGAGCCTTATGGCGCAGCCTCTTGCCCCGGCACCTTGGGCTCTGCCCATGTGCTGGATTATCTGACCGGTCCTGCCGCATTCGCAGGTGCCTTCTGTTACTTTCCCCATGTCGCCAGTCATGCAGAATGCTGGATAGGATTGGATTATTGAGCTCATGTACACAAGAAGACCCGTTTCGCCTTCGGCTACGTCCTCACTTGTTTTTTCAGGGTTTCTTACCGAAATGTAGAACCACGGTGGCACGTGCTTCTTGTGATACTCACATTCTGGAAGCATGGTAAATATGTCAGTCAGCCCCAAGTTGTCCCTAATCTGCGAGCCGTCAACTCCAAATACCTTTGACACGCGTTCGATAAAGTTTTCACGCGGAACTTCGCCTTGGACGCGTTTCCAACCGCCAGTAGTCATCAACCTTGACTCTGGATCCAGCTTGATTTGCTTGTTGTTTGCTTCCAAGTATTCCACTATGCGCATGAATACGAATGGCGGGCCGTAAATGTGTCGGGGCCGCGTCTTGCAATTGGATATTTTCTGTATTACCTGCTCTACATCAAACTCGCCACCGGCTACTAGATAGTCAACGTTTTCAGGCGGAAGACCAATGGTTCTCAATGTCGCCTGCATGCCCTTGACAAGGCCGGTGTCCGAGTCTTTTGGGGTCAAGAAAAACACGAACCCATCCTTTAGCCCCAGTATTTCGGTAAACGAACGCCTGTTTGCGAAATTTGTACGATCCATGCTAATCTTGTCCATGCTGAACCATACTGGCTTGGGGGAGGTGGTGCTGGAAGTGGTGCTTTTGAAAACTATGTTCGCTGCTGGCACGCTGATTATGGGCGCGTCCATATCCCTAAACGCATCTGATGGTACGGGCTGAATCTTGTTTAAATCGGAATAACTCCGAATATCGTCCGGGGCGACATGGTAGAGATCGCAATAACGAGTATACAAGGGGCAGTGCTTATAATGGAACTCGAATATTTGCTTGAAGACCTTGAAACGCCATTCCTTTACTTGCTCCAAAGGCATGCTAAATGGAGCTTTGTTTCGCAATAGCTTGTCACATTCCCAGTCTACCATATTCAATCACTTCCGAAAACAGCATATCCTATGGATTCATTCAGATAGCCCAGGCCAAGTTCGGGAGTATAAACCGCTTCCCCGCCGCAATAGCCCAATAAGAATGGAGTACTGTGTAAGTGCTTTAAAATTACGTCCCTTTCTAGGTATATTTCTCGTCCCAGCGCCATAAATCTTATTGCACACGAAGTGAATAAGCCGAAAATGGGCGCACCTATCTTCGACGCGGCAAGTGCGTCATCAACGGAACTGACCATGCTGCCGCCATTGATTCGGGCTATGAACGCCTTGCCTTTTTCAACTTTGGTCATCAACAGAATGGAATCCCCTAAAATCATAACAAACGGCCGGATGAAAAACTTGCCATTGACATGCAACCCTAATGGAAAGAATGGAAACCGTTTGGTGAATAATTTTTCGTCAAAGAACCCTTCTTGCCAGTTGATGAGCCGTAGAAGCTCTTCTGCAGCGGGCTTATTGTTAATCTCGTGAATGATACGGCCATCATCACTAACTTTTGTTATTTCAAAAGAAATGCTAGGCTCCGCGCCGTGAGCGAAATTAATAGCGGTATTAAGGTCTGACTTGACACCTAGGCAAACCACTGCGTTTGTTAGCACGGTATTATTGTAGAACTGGTAGTTTCGCAGCATTTTTACATCATCTATTGCAGAACCGTGCAATAGCTTGCAGTTTGGAATCTCAGCTACAAGCGCGGCCAGCAAGTCATCTTCCCTGCCGGAACCCTTCTGTAGGACGTACTGGGAAGTGGAAAAACTGGACATGATTGTCTTTGCCAGTAACTCGGAACGTACAACGGACGTTCGGCCAACAGGCGGAACGTCAAGTATTTCCGTGCCTGCTGAAAATGTAAAGATGAACTGGTTCTGAAATTTGCTGCTGCTTAAATCTGATTTGATTTTCTTGGCACATTCTTTGGCTGCTGCAGTTGGATCCCGTTTTATATTGTTTCCAACACAGACGGAAACATCCATGTTAGGGTAAGAGACAGCCATTCCAGCTGCACCGTGTGAATAGCACCCTTGTGGAATCATCAAACCGGTAACCGTGCCGCCTATCAATGGGACGTCTTTGGGCAGAAATTCATATATCCCGTCCAATAGCTCCTTGAATCCACCGTTTTCTGCATAGTGTATCGTGGAGTAGACTATGAAAAATTTTGGTTTGCCAGCCATTTCGGCTAACGCGCGGGACGCTAATTCACGGCCTGCTTCCCGGGCAACCCATTTTTCGCTAAACCCTACATTCACAAGAGAATCGTTAGTCATTTCGAATCAACTTATTCTTTGACTATTTCAATTAGTTTTCTTCTGGCATTTTCCAAAGTGACCTCGACCAAACCTCGGTTGGCTTGCGAAGGCGAAATGGCTATTAGCGCGATTTCCGAACCGGGCAGCACATATAGATGCACCTCGAAATCCTGAAGGCGAAAAGACATTTCCTCCAGGCCATAATCAGTGTATTGCTTGATGATTTGAAATTCGTTATCTATGGTGTTTTGTAGTGTTTCAATGATGCCCAAGACTTTTGGGTTGAATTTTTTCTTGTCCGGCACTACTCCTTCCATCCCTTGTTTTGCCACCATGCAGGCATAAACATCCTCGAACTTCAGGAGGTCATCCAATACTGCTTGAATTTTTTCTATGTCCATATTTAATCAGTCTTTTGCATTAACTCGATTCCACTAGCGCCTATCTGGACGTTTAATTTATTCAGAGGGTGTTTCGTTTGGCGCATCTTCTCTACTCGCAAGGTTCTAGTGCCTAACATGTCGTTGATTCCAAACTTTATCAGTCCGTCTACGGCATATTCCGAAACCTCATCCAATGACTTTAAATCCCCGTTTGAATACGTTGCAATCAGGTTTGTTGTGTCGAGGTTTTTCATTTGACGTAGCAACAAGTAGGTTAAACGCTGGTGGGAAACTTGGCTACTCCAATTTTTTGTTGAAAGGGACAGCTGGTTATCGTCCGTTCCTTCCGAGACTGGCGTTCGCTCATACTTATACTTTACGTCTTGTTTACGTTTTAGTATCTCTTCGTCAATATTTGGATCGGATAACGCTAGTCCGCCAAAAAAGGTCACGGGAATTGAAAACATATCAATGTTTGAATTGAACGCCTGTAGACTATCAAAAACTAGGCGGGATGCATTTACGTCCTTAATGGCATCGCGTATTTGGTCAAAAAGATTCCACGAAACACGATCTAGGGGAACCTCAACAAATAGCACTTTTCCATCGCCTAACTTATCAAAATCCATACCAAACTCCATTGCCTGGCTTTTCAACTCGGCAGAAGTAGACTCAAGAGAAATGTAAACCCCATTCTCTTTTTTCTTCGCACCTTCAAACAAGTATTGAAGCGCGAATATGGTCTTTCCAGTTCCTGGGCTGCCTAACAGCAAGGTGTTTGAACACTTGGGAAAACCCCCTTCGATTAACTTGTCAAGACCAGGAATTCCAGAAGAAACTCTTGCTATCACCATATCCGTAATCACCATTTTACAAGAGAATAACATACAACCATTTAAATTACCGTACAACACAATTCCCTGAAATCAATGAACTTTACGACTGCCCGAAAAAATGACGTTACCAAGGCAAGGTAACACCATTATCAGATAACTCATACGCCTTTACTCCGCCATTAATTTTGGTGTACCGCATCTTCCTAATCTCTATGGTACGGCTGAGAATATCGTCAACTGAACGCGATTTAAGAGAAATGATGCCATCGACAAAAAATTCGCTGGCACTTTCAAATGTGCTATATTCATTATTTACAGGTGCTTCAGAAGTCAGCAGCGTTGTTGTGTTATAATTTCTAATCTCAGCTAAAAACATTGACAAAAGTTGTTTCATTATTGCTTTTTCAAATACTGGCTTTGGGATTACCGTGCTGAGCCCCTGACCAAAAGCGTGGCTTGCACCTTTCAAAACTAGGTTTTTGGAATAGTCTGACAGGGTGGCAAAGTCTGACATGGTGCTCAGGGAGTCAATAACCAATAGGTTCGGCTTAAACTCGCGGATAACATCCCGTATCTTGTCAACAAATGAAGAGTCTTTTATGATGTCCACATACACAATCCGCAGCTGGTTACTCTTTATCAGGTCATCCATATTCCAGCCGTACAATTTGCCTTGTGTTATAAGGTCTTTTTCCTTCTGTTCCGTGCTGATGTAAAGCGAACGTAAACCCTTGTTGGAGTTGTTGACCAGGAACTGCATGCAAAGCGTGCTTTTGCCCGTGCCTGCAGACCCTGAAACCAGAACTAGGTTACCAACAGGGATACCACCAAATAATGAGTCGTCAAGACCAGGGATACCAAAACTGATTTTATCCATATATTGGGAAATACGTCTAGGAATAAAAGGTTGCTTAAGCTGAAGCAGAAAGTAAACTCAAAACTAGTAGAAAAAATAAAAAAGAAAGAAAAAGGTGGGGGGTTTACCCCCTAACGGAACTTACCCGCGGATTGTCGCACGGTTCGTGGCGAGCCAGCTTATGAGCTCGTTTCCTGCCGCAGTTGTGTCTGCTGCAGTCCAGCCGTAGACGAAGATCTTTCCGCCCTGCACAGTCACGAATGAGTCGCCAGCCTTTGCCGGTTGACCCACTGCGAGAGTGTTGACGATCGGACCTCCTACGACGATTACCGCCGAAGCCGAAGCCGCGCCTGAGTCGCTGTCGAGCATCACCATCGGGTTAGTGCCCGTGTTGAGCTCGTTTACGACTGCAGCCTTGGTCGGGTTCGCCGCTATCGCGTCGAGTCCAGTCAAGCCGCTGGTTCCTGCCGCGCCCGTTGTGGTTGCCGCAATCGAGCTGACAGTTGCCACGTATCCCGAGTCGATGGTTCCCGCTTCTCCTACTCCGAGGGTCAGTGACACCGATCCTGCAGTGGCGTTTGTGCCACTAGTCTTGAGGGTGTACTTGGCCTTTACGGGGACCTTGGGGTACTGGAGCGACGCGCTGGTGGTTCCGATTGAGAGGAACTTCACTCCGCGGTTGGTCACGAATCCAGTCTCGTACGTCGGAAGGGATGCTGCCGTGCTGTAGCCTACCTTTGAGGTCACAGTGGAGCTTACTGCGTCCGCGAACTGTCCTGCTGTTCCCAGTGCCGGGTCGTAGAGGAAAGTCAGGTACTTTGCAGTGCCTGCCATGTTGTCCTCATCGAACTCCTTCACGCTAAGCAGGGCGAAGGTCGAGTTGCCCACTACGGTGATTCCAGATTGCTCTGAACCGCTGTAGTAGTACTTCACCAAGCCTGATGCTACGGGGAATCCTACAGTTGCGTTGGTCTCAGTCATAGGCTTCCAGAATCCTGTGGTGTCCTGGATGAATGCCGAACCTACTGGAGCAGCTCCAATGCTGTCTAGGTTTGCAGTAAGTGCACCGAGCGCTACGCGCACGATGTTCTTGCTGAGCGAACCGTTCTGGAACGCGTTAGACACACCCGAGTTGATTTCAACGAACTTGCCGGTCCATTTCTGGGAGGCGCTGAACGGGATGTCCCCGTTCTGGACGTTGAAGCCGAGGTTGTCGTACCCAACAGACGCGTCGTCAAGGCCCTGGAACGTGAAGTCATATGACTCCTGTCCGCGGATCATTGACAGCTTCTCGCCTGCAACCCACTTGTCATCCGACTTGACGTACGGGTATGACGAATAGAGGGTTATGTTGGCGATTGCCTGGCTCGTGCTCGAGTTCTGGCTGAATATCGACGCATACCAGTAGTTGTGGGTGGTCGAGTCTACGAGGACGTTGTTCGTCAACGTCAGCCTGTCCGAGAATATGGACACGTCTGCGTAGTTGAAGCCGCTAACTCCCGAGAACACGTTGTTCACGCGGATAGTTATGCCTGCAACATCCTTCGTCTGGCCAGCCGCAAGGGTCTCGATGGTCACGGTTCCGGTTGGCGAAGTCACTTGGAACGCCGCCTGGGAAACCGAGCTAGTCACCTGGACCGACTTGAGCGCTACCTTTGCGCCGTTTGCCGCAGTTGCCTCGTCATCAACCTGCATGTACGGGTTGTACGCGGTCTCCTTTCCAAGGTCAATTGACTTGACATTGGTTGCGTCCGTCATGGTGTAGGCGATTACTACCCAGTCCTGGCCCAAGAGCTTTATCTTGGTGTGGGTCGAGTTGAGCTGGTCGTTCGACGGGCAGCCGAGTACGCCTTCCTTCGAAGTGTCCCAGCATAGGGGCAGCGACTCGCTGAACGCGAGGGTGTAGGCTGCGCGCATCTTGTCCGCGATTACGGTCTTGTAGGCAGTACCAGTCTCATAGTGAGTGTACGCTCCAAGGTAGATGTTCTGCGTCTGCTTCACATCCCTGTTGCGCGGGTTGTCGACCTTGCCGCTGTTGGGCAGTGCCAAGACAGAGGTCTTGTCCGGAGTCACCTTCTGTGCATACGTAAAGGTGGTGTCACCGCCGTAGAGGCCAGTAGATGCGTCGCGGACCGTGTCCACTTGGTTGTCAAGGTAGTCGTTTATGTACGTCTTCATCGTGTAGACGTTTGCCGGGCTTGCTCCAGGCACAGTTACTGACAAAGTGACCTTCTTGGTCGCTGCGTCAACTGCGCAAGTGCCTGCTCCTGCACCGCACGACACGCCGTCCTTTCCGACGACTGTGACGTCCTTGTCTGTGTATGCCAGGTTGCCGATCATGGCAGCGATGTTTGCTGCAACTACGACATCTTGGGGCTGAGCTCTTGCTCCTATTACAACTTTCACGGCTGGCTCTCCGTTGTTGAAGAACTTATAGCCGGTCAGCTGTGTGCTGTCCATGGAAACCGCTGCCACTGCAGATGCCGCCATCATGGCGCCTACCGCAAGGGTCGCGAACTTCCTCATGCTTTTCATTTATACCACCTGTACGATGCAAAAGCCCATACGGACCCATGCATTCGTTTTGTCTTTTTCTATCAAGGCTTATGTGCACGCGCATCTCCCATCCAACCATTACGTCAAAGAACGTAATGCCTAACGTCAGACAAAGACGACACTCGTGTTAAGTGTTATTTTTTGGGTTCACTTATAAGCATTATGCCCAAAAACTTGGGGATTGTCGAAGATTCGTTGGAATTCAGTCGAATACCGTATTACTTGGTATGAACTTTATTATTCTCTTGACTATTTGCCTTGTATTATAGATGCAAGTCTGGCAATAAAACCCCTTGTCTTGGGCGTAAAGGGCTGGCCGGATAGGTGCGCGCCAAGCCGCAGGAACTCCTGGCTTGATGGAGCATAGTAATCATAATAGATGGTGGCCTTCTCGGCTGCCAGGCTCTTGGGCACCGCCTTGTCGTGGGGTATGGTGCATAGGACCGGCACTTCAGCCATTGCCGCAGCCTGCGCTGCACTAAGCTGGGCCTCGCCCCTTGCAGCCATGTTCAGCACCAGTCCAAGCTCCTGCTTTCCAAGGTTGGTGACCATCTTGCGGCACCGGATTACGTCCATAAGCGATGGCACGGTTGGCGTTGCCACGTAAAGCAGCTGGTCGCCGTAGCGCATGGCAAGGAGCGCCTCGGACCCAAGGCCGGGCCCGCAGTCTATTATTACGTCATCGTGCGTTTTCTTCAGTTCCCGCAGAACAGGGCCTATCCTGCCTAGCTCCGCCATGGAGAACTTTCGGGGAGAGATTGAACTTGCAAGCACTTTGAGCCCGGACTCGTGCTCGCTCAGGGCCTCGGCAAGGCCTGCCTTTCCCATCACCACGTCTTCAAGCACCTTTGCCTTTGCTCCGATGCCGGTCATTGCGGCCAAGTGGGGTGTGGTGAGGTTGAGGTCTACCAGTACGACTTTGCGTTTGTGGTGCCCTGCCATGGCTGCTGCTGCGTTCAGGGCTACTGTTGACTTTCCTACTCCGCCTTTTCCGGATACGACTGTGATTATCCTGCCCATGGCCTCAAACTTCTCCTTTTTCCTTATTGTTATATGGTAAGTATGATTTTTGTTCGCCCGGTTAATTAGCCGATTGCGGCTTCTGTCCCTTTCCGGCTTCTGGCGCTGTGACTTCCTGACTGGTTTTCGCCGCAGCTGCCTGGCTTGTTGATGGTTGCGGCTGCGCTGGCGCTTGGGAAAGGGGTGTGGAGTTGACTTTGGATTCCAGCACAGCAAACCGCAGAGCAATGCTGGTTAGCTTTGCGCGGTCCTCCTGTTGCTTTGCGCTTATCTCGTCCAGCTCTTCGAAATTGTTGCGCGAGCTTACCAGGGTCTTGCCGAGCAGCCCTGTCACGCGCTCTATCCGGTCGACCTGTCCTCGGAGTTCCTGCACCTGCCTTGCGGAGTCTGCTGCCGCGTTCATTGCCTGCTGGAACTGGCCGACCCTGTTTGCAAGGTCTCGCATCTCCGCAAGCCTTGCTGCCGCCTGCTCTTCGGCGTTGGAAAGCCTGCTGGAAAGCTCGAGTATCCGTCCCTCGAAGTCATTTGAAAGTGCGTTCAGCCGATCCGCTTCCGAGTCCTGTTCCGCATGGTCCTGCTGGCTGGTGGCCTTTGCTTTGGCCGGCCGGTTTCCGGTGTGGGCAGTCCCAGTCTGCATGTTTGCAACCTGCGATTCGAGGCTGGAGAGCTTGGTGTAGAGCGAGTCGAGCGTGCTCGAAAACTGGGTGGCCTCGTCTCGCATTTTTTCGGAGGCTCCAGGCTCGGCCAGCCCTGCATCATCCTGCGAGGCAGCTGCCTTGGCTGCTGACAGCTCCCGCTTGATTTCCCGGGCCCGCGCGGGAAGTTCTGCTGCACTGGATGCGGATGAGGATAGTATGATTGCAGGGGAGATGACTTCCTTGCGCTGCACCGCGACAACACGGGGCTGACCCGACGACTCGGAATCTATTTGGGACTGCACAGTGGAAAGCCTGGCATTGCAGGTCATGAGGAGCTTTTCGTACGCAGCTTCGGTTATCTTGCCGGAGGAGACGGCGTCAGCAAGGCCTTCCGTTATGCGCACCAGGCCCGCCTTCTGCTTGTAGAGTGCTTGGACGCGCTCGCTTGCTCCCTGCGGCGCCTGAACTGGCGAAGCCGAATCCTGTGGTGAGATTTTCTTCAGCAGCTCGGCTTGCGCAAAAAAGTATTCCTGCTCGCTTATTGCCTTGGACTCATAACCGGACTGGATTTGCATTAGGAGCGGCACTGCGGCCTGGCCTTCGACTTGCAGGCTCTTGCTTGAAAGCCCGGCGACTATGGCCTTCGGGTCTGAAGGCAACATTGATGCTACAGCCTGTGGTTTCATGCGCCTTTGTTCGCTCCCCAAATGCGCAGCCTGTTGCGGCCCGCACCGTGCGAAGATAGTAATTAGGGGGTAAATAAAATGCTGCGGATGAGAAAGGAGAAGGGCCGACAAGAATGCCACAGAACCTTTTGCCTCAGCCGGTCTTGCGCACCGAGGGAATCTTCAGGTAGTAGATGCCGTTCTGGGAGCGCACAACCAGCGGGTCGCCTGCCATCAGAGAGGAGATGTCAAGCTCGTACTCCCCGCGGTCGATTACGGTGATGTTCTCAGCGGGCTGCTCCTTGCGGCTGTTGGCTGCAGGTTGCACGCCGAGGTATTCGCCCATCCTCTGCGCTTCCGCGTCATCCGGGGATACTAGCTCGACGCTCACTGGCTGCGTGCGCGCAAGCTCCTTTACCTTGCCTGACTCAATCACTGCTGAAAGCCCGGAGTCCATCGCCTCCTTTATGGAGACGTCGTCGTTCCGCAGGTAGAGGAAGATTCGCGAGCCGCACGTGCAGCCCTTCAACAGCTCGGGCGAGCTGTTGGGGTAGACTTTGGAGCAGGATACGCACTTGTGGGGCATTTCGGCAACCTTGAGATTTCAATGCAGGAACTGGTTAAAAAATCGGACTTTGAATTAACTTAGGGGGGATGATGGGAATGCGCCGGGGACACCACCAAATTATTGCAATAGTCGTCATTCTTGTGCTTGCATACCTTGCGTTCTTTTCCCAGTAGATACCACGAGGTCATTTTCCTGCGAACACGCTGAGCTTCCCGGGGTTGCGCTTTATCTGGCGCACTAGGCTGCTTGGCCCTACTATCGTAAGCCCTGCTGTCTTTCCGCCAAGGAGCTTGATTGCAGCTGCGCGGATGCCTTCGGAGCTTTCGCCAAGCCGGCTTATCTCGATTCCGGGAAACTTCGAACCGATGCTTGACATTGTCGAGGAAATCAACTCGGCCTCTTCGGTTGCGGAGAGCGGCTCCTCAAGGACAACTATCTTCCCTTTCTTTACAAGGTCGAGTATTGAGGAGAGCTTCTGCTTTGGCTGCTTTCCCGAAAGGACCGACGAGGACAGGAACTCAATCTGGATTTCCGCCATCTTCTCAACCCACGCTCTTTGCGATGGCCTCGTAGAGCTTTTCTATGTGCTCGCCTGTAAGCGCGGAAACCTCGACAACTGCGTACTGGGGGAATGCATCGCGCACCCTTTCCGGCTTGGCCGACTTGTCGTCAATCTTGTTTGCAACCAGTATTACGGGGATTTTGCGCGCCTCGAGGTTGCCGAGAACCGTGATGTTGACCTGCGTGAGCGGGTCCTGCGTCGAATCCATCACAACCAGCGCCACGTCGACTTTCTCAAGCCACTTTATTGCCTCGATGATTCCCTTGGTGGCTTCCTTTGCGCGCGCCTGCGCCGCGTCCTTGCGTATCCCGTAGCGCAGGAAGTCCTTGTAGTCTATCTTGGTCGCGATGCCGGGCATGTCAAGCAGATTCATCTCAAGCGTCCTGCCGCCAGCCTTGACTATTACGTGCTCCTTTTTCGTGACTGAGCGGGTCTCGTGCGGGATTTCGGAGACCTTACCCACTTCCTCGCCAAGCCAGTCGAGCGAGATGCGGTTTGCGAGCGAGGTCTTTCCCGCGTTGACCTGGCCATACAGGCCGAGTGAGAACTTGTGCTTTCGCAAAAAGACTGCTGAGAGCCAGTTGACGAACTTGGAGAGTATGCTCATTGGAAATTACCCGGTTATCTGGTGGGCCAAAACGGTGTTTTGCACTGAAGGTTTTGAGAGATTAAGCAGTGTTGCCAATAAAAACCCTTTCAAAGATGGGAAGGGCGACGAAAACCGCAACGGTATTTGCCTTGACCTAGCGCTTTGCTGTCGCGTCCTGCCGCATGACGAACTTCACAATCATGAACACTACTAGCGCCACGATGAGAAAGTCAATGAGGTTGCCGACCAGGTCGCCAATCATGAAATTGACCGGGCCGAGCGAGAGTATGGAATTTTGCCAGTCTCCTCCTGGCACCAGCACGGCGACTATGGGCATGACCACGTCTTTTACAAGCGCGGTAACAAGCTTTGTCGCCGCCGCGCCTATGATGAACGCAACAGCAAGCCCGAGGACTTGGTAGTTCTTGAGGAATGTCTTGAACTCGTCTACGAAACCCATACTGCAACCACCCGTTCAGATTGTGCCTTGCAAACATTATGCGAAGGGGGTATTTCAAGCAATCGCAGGCCCTGTCGGCTGGCGGGTTGGTTCCGGCACTTTTTTTAAGCGGTAAAAAGTAATGTAAACCACAGCGGTGCGATTTGCATTTGCTTTCAAGAGTGCTTTTACAATGGACGTAAGCTGCCCGCAGTGCGGTAACCCAAACTTGGATGTCGACGCGCAGAACAACGTGGTGTACTGCAAGAAGTGCGGGTTTGCTGTCAGGGTCGACCCGCAGACGCAGGAGGTCACGCCGATATCGGAAGGCGGCGCAATGCAGGCTTCGCAGCCCTCGGCATCCTATTCGGGCGGTGAAAAGTCCATCCTGGGAATGGAGCCGCTGACTTTCTTTCTTATCTTCCTCGTGCTCCTTGCGATACTGATGTTTGCAGGCGTAATCGCGCTTGAGCACGTGTTCATCGGCAGCATCGTTATCTTCCTGATATACTGGTACAACCACTAGAGAGGAAAAAGGGCTAGAAATAATCAGACAGCGACTTTTGCGGGACAACGGAGTTAGGCACTACAGCAGATGATTTTCCCGCAGCCTTCCTCGAACCCAGCGACTCCACAACACCGTATTCTCCGTCAAACCCTGGCGACACCTTGAGCCGGGCCTCGCGGTTTGCGATTATTGCAAAAACGATTTTCTCATCGCTTACCGAGGCCAGACTGGCCGGCGGCACGTCGATGAGTATGGAAAGCTCGGCCTTGAACGCCGCGATTAGCTTTTCGTATTCCGCTGCCACTTTCTTTGACGCAAGGGGCGAGCCTATTGTTGCCGAGATTAGCTCGTTGAGGGGCAAAAGCGTCTTGTACGGGATTGCGCCTTTGGGCTTGAAGCCCTCGGCACGGTCCGCAAGCTCATCCACCCTGTTCTGCACTCCGATTGTGAGCGGCCTCTTGCACACGGGGCAGATTCCCTTCAGCTTCTTTGTCTGCTCCGGCGAGCTGCATACCCCGCACGCGCGGTGGCCGTCGTAGTGGTACTTGCCGTAGTTGGGGTCGACCTCGACCGTGAACTTAAACACGCCCGCGTCCTTTTTGCGCACTGCGGCAAAGAGAGCGTCATAGGATATTTTTCCTCCTGTAAAATCGAACGCGTTGCACTCGCGGCCCAGGCGCCACGAGTATGGCGAATGCGAGTCGGAGTTGGACATTATTGCAAAGCGGTCGAGGCTGGAAACCCGCCAGTTCATCGCCGGGTCGCTTGAGAGCCCGGACTCGATTGCGAAGATGCGCCTTGCCTGGTCCTCGTATGCCTCGTCAACTGAATCGTACCCAGAGTTCGCGCCAAGCACTGAGAACCACGGAGTCCACGCGTGCGCTGGCACGATTACCGCGTCTTTGGAGGTCTCGAAAATGATTTCAGCCATCTGCGCGCTCGTGCAGCCCCCAAACATGGGCCTGCCGTCCGCTGCCAGGTTCCCCATCTTGGACAGCCGGTCGTTTATTTGCGCTGCCTGCTCAAAGTCGGGGACGTAAACGATGTGGTGGACTTTCTTTACTCCCGCAAGGCCGAGCGAGCATATTGTCGCGACTTCGGTTGATATCATGTACTTGACTGAATCGTCGCGGCCTTTGAGTTTGAACAGGCCCTCACAGTCGGAAGGCTCAAGCTTTGACTTCAGCTCTGAAAAGTATTTCGGGTGGGTGAAGTCGCCGGTTGCGACGATGCCAAGGCCCTTTTCCAGCGCGCCGGCGTAGAGGCCGTCGACGTCCATCTTTTCGGACACTGCGCGCGAGTATTTCGAGTGGAGGTGAAGGTCGGCAAAGACCAGCTTGGAAAAATCGGTTTCCCTTGCCGTATCCATATAGTCACACCGCCTAGCGGATGTAGGAGAGGCTCTCGTTGCGCTTGATTATGTCCTCTGCGGGCAGCTCCCCCGCCTTGGGCTCTTCTGGCGAGGCCTGCTCGTTGAGCTTGCGGATCATTTCCTCGGCCTTCTTTGCGCGGACTTCAAGGTTTGCCGTGTCAAATTTTTCGCCAGTTGCCGAACCGAGGAGCTTGACCAGGGCGGTTGCGCCCCTGGAGTCTATCACCGAGCCGGGTGTTTCAACAAGGAGGCAGGCGCCCTTCATTCCATAGGCCTTTGCAAGGCCCGGGAACAGGCCGGCCATTCCGACTATTGGCACTGCCTTGTCGACGTTCTTGGTGCCGAGCTTCTTGAAGCTGGCGTGGAACTTCTTGCTTGTGCTGGTGCAGTAGATTGTGGGAGCCTTGCCCTGCTTTGGCGCAACCGCAAACCCGGCCATCGATACTACCTGCGTGCCGCCTACGGAGCCGAAGTATTCAAGAGCGCGCGAGCACACCTCGTACTGGCCGTCTATTGACAGGGGCTGGATGTCGCCCTTGAGGAAAATCACGTCGCGCTTCTTGAGCTTCTTGTAATAGAAGCGCATCGAGAACATCCGGAGCTTCCCGGACTTGAGCGCGATGACCTGGTTCGGAAAATAAGGGGAGTAGATGGTTGCTATGCGCTGTGCTTTGACCTGCTTTACAAGGTGGTCAACAGCAAGCTTGCTTACAAAGCCGATTCCCGGCAGGCCCACGATAAGGAGCGGGTTCTTTGCATCGACCTGTCGGTGCACCGAAACCTGCGAGCGCGAAAAGCCCTCGGCCGTGGGCATGGTAAATACTCTCTTGCTTGATGCCAATTGGAAAACTCACCCTTGTGCTGTTAGTGATTAGGCGGCGAGGCGTTTTATTGGTTGGCAAACGCATCGGAAGCTTCAGCGGAAACACGGCCTGCAAAGCATTAAAACCATTGTTATAACATATTATAATGTGATTTTGTATGCAGGTATTCGTCTCAAAAGTAAGGCCATTGGGCTCGTCGCTGGGAGTCATTATTCCGCGCGAAGTCATCAAGGAGGCAAACCTCTCTTCAGGCAGCGAGGTGCACGTAAGCATCCTCCAGCCCGACTTTAGTGCGCTTGACAGGGCGATAGGGAGTATGCGCGGCGCAAAGCCGTTCGTGCGCGACAGGCGCGACCGCCCATTACCTGGCAGGCGCTGACACCCATGCTCCTTGACACTTGGGCTTGGGCAGAGATGTTCGGATCTTCACGAACCGGCCTGGAACTGCGCAGCCAACTTTCCGGAAAAAGCGTATATGCAAGCTCACTCACTCTTGCCGAAATCGTCGGGTGGTGCGAAAGGAACGGAAAAAACCCAGAGATATGCCTACAGGCGATAAAAGAGACTGCAATCATACTTGACGCGACAGCACAGCACTGTGAAGCCGCAGGCATGCAATTTGGAAGACTACGAAAAGCAGCGGCGGGTATGGGAATGATTGACGCAATCATCTACACACAGGCTACGGCCAACGGTCTTGAACTCGTAACTGGAGACAGCCACTTCAAACAATTCCCCGGAGTAAGGTTCATAAGCAACGAAAAATGAGTGGGACTAAATAGTTTCCAAAAGCTGCGCGCGCCGAAACCTCGCGTATTTGTCCTGCGGAGAATATCTTGCAGGGTGTGGCGTGACTGTTGCTGCCTTGCACGTAGGGCATTGCTGCTGCATGGTGTATGCGCGGCATTTCCTGCAGAAAAGGAGGGCCTTCAAAGAAATCGCCTTTTGACCCCTTTACAATATTTAGGCCTTTGCGGCCTTCTCCATCGAGAACTCAGTAAGCTCGGGCTTGATTAGCCCGGAAACAAGCACGGTGACCTTTGCAAGCCACTTGTCCAGCGTCTTGTAGTCCCTTGCAGTTGCGTCAACATAGTAGTTGGGCGCGCCTACGTAATGCACTGACACCTTAATCCCGTCCGAGCCTGACGCTTCGACTGCCGAGAGCACCTTGCGGACTATAAAGACGCCGTCGCCGTCGTAGCATTCTATCTTGAGCGCATAGCGCTGCGATGCGACCTTGGGCTTGATTTCCTGCTTTGCTACCTCGGTGATTACCGCAAGCCACTCGGGCTTTATCTTGGACTTTATGGGCTGGTTGTCTGAAATCGCTTCAAACGCAGAATAGAGGTCTCCAAATTCGGCTACAAGCGCGTTGCCAGCCTCGGCAACTGCCTGCGCTGGCGGGACCTTCATCTTCTTTGCGCAGTGCTCCAAAAGCTTGGTTGCGCGCTGCTCGTTGGTGAATGAGAGAAGCTTGCGCTTGCGGTCTGCCTCGGTGACGCGCTTCAGGCTCACGTCAATCTGGTTCTTCTGCGAGTCGATGCGCACGACTTTGGTTACGATGCGCTGTCCTTCCTTTATGTGCTCGCGGATGTTGCGTATCCAGCCCGAGGATACTTCGGACACGTGGAGGAAGGTCTCGATGTCGCCATACTCGTCAAGGGAGCAGAATGCGCCGTAGGGCATTATCTTGCGAACTGTCGCAATGACATACTCATCCAGTTCGGGTATCGGCGCCAAAATTTCTCACATCAACAGTTATCCGAGGACCTTCTCGACCTTGCAGTTTATCTTTGCGCGGCCGCCGGAGGCCTTGACCATCTCGTTTCCGCACGCGGAGCAGAACACGTCGGTTTTGGAGTCGCCAAAGACCACGCTCTCGCTTCCGCACTCGCATTTTACCAGCAGGAACTTACTCATTAAAAATCACCGTCAAAATTTACTGAACACCTACTTGTTGAGCTCGACCTTCTTTGTCATGCGCCCGCTTATCACGCGTTCGTGCTTCTTGTGGCACACGGTGCACTCGAGCATCACGCGGTTGCGGATGCCCTGCTTCTTCACCTTGGCCTT
>CAINOH010000013.1 GCA_903851445.1 uncultured Microcaldota archaeon
CGGCGGAAATGCGGAAGCGGAACTGCGGAACTGCGGAAATGCGGACTCGATCTCGGAAGTGAAGTAAGTAAAGGCCCGGCGGCCGGGCGGAACACCAACGGATACTTTCTTACTTCACTTCCGAGATTGAGAATTGGGGTTTAAACGGCTATATCTTCAACTTCGCGGGCTCTTTTGTCTTCGCGCTCTTTTTCTTTTCGCGACCTGATTTCCGCTGAAATCTTTTCAAACTGCTCTAACCCCGTCTCTTCATGCTCATCGTCACCCCCTGCAATGGGCACCGATGTCGCCGAAAATGACGGACCCAACGAACTAACAACAATCTCCTGCAGGCGGTCCGCGCTCCAGATTCCGGGCGGCGCACGAGTGTTTGAAAAAAACACAACGTGCGGAGATCGGAACGCCTTTGTTTTACTCATATATTTTGAGCTGAAAATGCGACCGTCCTTAAGTTTCTCCGCTGCCTCCCAAAGATCGTTACACATTTCAAGTTTCGTTGCGCGCGCGATGTCAAACAGAACGATAGGCTGAGACTGGTACGCGTACGCAATATCTTGCGCGCGGCCGGCAACCTCAATCGCGTCCATCTCACAGCAGAGAAACTTTGTAAGGCGGCTCTTGCCCGCGCCTCCCTTGTCATCGTACACCCAAAAGATCCAACGGTCATGCGCCGGTCGTTTGAGCAGTGTAATAAGAGCCTCCTGCCACACGCGAGGGATAAAATCTTTATCCGTCGACGAAGGTTGAAGAATGTCGGCAAGGCGTTCTATTCCGCTCGCGTAGCGCATAAACTGACCTGGGAAGTTTTGTGCGACAATCTTAGGCCCCTCGATTGGGCCATGCTTCTTAAGGATGTCGCGGATGTCAAAAGCGTCGCGCCGCTCGCCTTGACTTGATTTGCGTTCATCCGAGCCAACTTCCCAGCCTTTTGAAAGTAAATCCTCCTGATGCATCTTGCCGCGCGGCTTTAAAGCCTGGTCGATAAACTTCTGCCGGTCTTTTAGCATCACTGGTGCACATTGCATACCCGGTCCAAGCCACGCGCCGAGTTGGCCAGTAGTTATTTGCCCCTTGAACTCTGCATAACCGTGGAACGTGTAAGACGCTGGCTCCCCAATCTCCGCCACGCTTCCACACGCATAAGTACAATTCAAAAGGCCGGGAGCTGGATCTGGGGCCCATTCAGAAATTGAATCTACCCCACCTTGAATCAAAAACGGATTCAGCGGGATAGTAAAATTAAACGCGCGTGACTTCAACGGTACAACTGAAATCGAACTGCCGCCACTTCGAACGGACATCCGAAAATCACCGAAATTCTGAAATTCGTGTCAATTCGCGAAAATCGTTGAAGTTGAGCGGAGGCGGTTGGTGGAAGTTGGTCGTTTGGGTTTCTCGTTGCAAAAAGAATGGCAGGAAAATGGATAAACGGTAAATGTATCCCTTACTCAAAAGCAGAGGCTGATGAAGATGGTGAAGCGGAACGGCAGCGCATGATTAGAGAGACGCGCTTTGAATTAGAAGAACTTTTGCGGACCCCAGCACCCCCTGAACCCATAGCGGCACTGACCCGGACGAAACAGTGTGCGGATCTGCTTCAAACGATCGTAAACAGTAAGCCTACGACTGAGATGCACACTTCGGATGTTGTGCGCGTCTTGCATGAGTCTTTTTTTGCCATCGCGTACAAGCAGGGGGTCGAGGACGGGAAGCGACAGTCTGCAAAATTAAGTGATTGCGAGGTCTGCGCAGAACGCCGTAGACGAAATAGAGAAGCAGCCGCATTAGCTCGAAAGCGCCAGAAATTTGAGCAGGAATCAGACGAAGAATAGTCAGTTATTTTAATTTTAAATCTGACTCTCCGCATCCAACTAACCTCGCCTCGCCATTTTCACCGAAATTCGAATTTCCCTCGAATTCCTCCTTTTCGACGAAATTGTCAGGAATGCTCGCACTTCCGCTTCCGCGCCCCTCCGAGTGGGCCAAGGTCGTCGAGTTCGCACCGCCAAAGCAAGGCGACAACACGGGCCTCATCAGTCTGAAGGGCGCCCGCACGATCCAACTGACAACGCTCGTTAAGAAGGGCCTACCTTTCCGCACACCCACCCTGCCGCTGGAATGCACCACCATTGCAGAGTTCATGGGCTCGAAGGGCCGTGGGAACCTCTCCGTCGCAATCGAGCTTACCCCTGAACTCTGGGACGTCTTTCACGGCCTCGATCTCGAGTTTCAGGCATTCATGATCGCCAACGCGCGCAAGCTTTTTTCGGCGAAAGATGCCGAGTACATTGCCCGTGACAACTCTGCCATCGTGCTCAAGCAACCCAAGCCGCTCGCGCGCTACCGCCCTGACGGAACGCCCGACTATTCGACGCTTCTCCGCTTCCGCATCTCTGGGCGCGGCGCGGAGGTGTCGGGCTTTGACGTCAAGGAGGGCTCGCGCGACTCTTCATCCATGTACGTCACGAACGTGCAGTACAAGGACCAAATCGACGCTCTTCCACCGAACGCGACGCGTCTGTGCATGGCAACGGGCACTGGCGCTGACGGCACAAAGCGCGTCGCGACGCTTCTTCGCCGCAACGCGGAGGCGACGACGGCGCCCGGCGCGCGCAAGATGCGCTACGTTGGGCCCGGCGACATGCGCAAGGGCAACATCCTCGACGCCAAGTTTGCAGTGAGCCACTGGGCGCTTGTCAACGGCGCCGGGTCAATCTGCCTGCGCCTGACAGACTGCATCTTTGAGAACATCGACGACGTGCAGGTGCTGCCTGAGGGCTTCGTGCTCGCGAACGACGAGGAGGAGCCGCCGCTCCTCGCGCTTCCGCCGCCTCTTACGCCACACGACCCACGACTCGCGAAGGTCGTCCAAGAGCCGCCGGCCGCGCCCGCGCGCCCACCAACGAAGCGCCAGCGCTTTGAGGCCGCGAGCTCCGCCACAAGCGCGATCACCTGCGAGGGGTGCAAGGCCGACGCTCCTGACCAGAAGTCCCACATGGGAATGGGCGGGTGCCTAGCCCAGGGCGACGAAGAGGAGACACGGGATGGCTTTGACTAAAAAATAAAAAGTTTGAACTCAAGCTATAAAATAAATCACAGAGCACCAGCGCACTAACTAAAATAGCCGTAGCTTTCGCGCGCAATTTATTTAGGGGTTGCTTTTTCCTTTTTATAATAACTTGTTTCTTCTACTGCTCCTTTGCCTAGCAATTTCGGCGATTTTCGATAAGCTCACAAATTCCCGAAATTCGACGAAATGGACCCTTCACTCTTTCCCGACTTCAAGCGTCACGAGCGTCCTTCTGTTGATACGCCCCTCTTCCCTAAAGTCGCAATGGGAAGCGGCTACATCGTTTACATGCTTTTCACTACCGTTATTCCACGCCTTTGTATGATGGGCTACGGATTAGACGTACTTGGCGCGCTACTTTATCTTTGCCGTGAGACATACTTAAACGATAAAGTGGGCCGCGACCACCCAAACTACTTTGATGTTCCGCGCGCGATTTTACCCGCCAACCTTGGCATGGGTAAGATCAAACTTGGGCCGTACAATAGAGCCGAGCCAGACTCTACTTTTGTTTCTCTTCGCAACGTTCTTTCCACGTATACATCACTAAGCCGCGTCGATAACCACTACCGCCCCGGAAAGGAGCCCCCAGTTTTAGAAGCTCGCGGTGCAAGCCTTTCAGCTTTTCGA
>CAINOH010000014.1 GCA_903851445.1 uncultured Microcaldota archaeon
AGCAAATTATGACACTGCCGCTGTCGGAACCGACAAGACCATTACAGTGGTTTACGCGATAACCGGAGCTGACGCAGGAAACTACCTCGCGCCAGTGGATTACGTTGTAACTACTGGTGTGATTACTAAGAAGCAGTTGACGGTCACAGCAAACAATGGCTCTAAGACGTCCGGTAGCACGTTGACTTTTGCAGGGACTGAGTTCACTGTAACTGGTCTGGTAAGTGAAGACAACGTAACTAGTGTTACGCTGGTCAGTGATGGTGCAGCGTCATCTGCGGCAGTAGGGTCGTATAACATCACGCCAAGTGCTGCAGTTGGAACCGGACTCGACAATTATAACATTGACTATGTCAATGGTACCCTGACAGTCAACCAGGCAAGCAATGGCGGTGGCAGCAGCAACGGCGGTGGTTATTACTACTATGGCGGAGGCGGAATCATTTCGACTCCGACTCCCACGCCGACTCCGAAGCCCACGGCTCCGACTGTAACGCCTACTCCGACTCCGAAGCCACCCGCTGGGACGCCGATAGTCCGGCCAACTGTGACTCCGACTCCAACTCCGGCACCCACTGCGCAGCCAACTGCGACTCCCACGCTTAGTGCCGGAACAGGTCTGTTCGTAGGCTCGCTCTTGGACGGCAATGGCAACCTGACTACTGGCGCATTGCTGGGCATATTGGTATTGCTCCTAGCAGCAGTAGGCTATGTGTGGCAGCAGAACGCGGGAAAGCCTTAAGCGGCTAAAAGGGAAACCTTTTCCCTTTTTCTTCTTTTTTTATTTTTTAATTGCCTAGCTTGGCTTTTCTTAATCGCCTAGCCTCGCGCTTCTTAATCGCCGGGCTTTTCTCATTGTAGCGATGACGCCCTTCCTTTTGCCTTGCAGCAGCCGCCCCTTCCAAAGGAAGGCCATCATACGCCTTTTACTATATTCAAGGCGCATATAATACCAGTGACAATTACTAATGGGAATATCAGAGAAGCTCGCAGAGCTTGAGTTAGAGTATTCAAAGACGCAGAAGAACAAGCGCACTGAGGGCCATCTCGGAATACTCAAGGCGAAGATGGCGAAGCTGCGGCGCGAAATCGTCGAGGGCGCAAGCGGGAAGGCCGGCGCCGGCGGAGGAAGCGGCGGGTTTGACGTGCGCAAGGCAGGCAACGCGACAGTGGTGTTCATCGGCCTGCCTTCAGTAGGAAAGTCCACTATGCTCAATGCCATGACCGGCAGCAAGTCAAAGATAGCGGCATACTCTTTTACCACGCTTTCCTGCATTCCCGGCATAATGAAGCACAAGGGGGCCCAGATACAGCTCCTTGACCTTCCCGGGGTCATAGGCGGCGCGTCCTTGGGAAAGGGCCGCGGACGCGAGGTCCTTGCTGTTGCGCGAAACGCCGATTTAGTCCTCCTTATTCTTGACGTCTTTGACACGAATTACCGCGACAAGCTCATTGCAGAGCTTGACAACATGGGAATAAGGCTTGACCAGACGCCAGTTGACATCGCAATCGAGCCGGTTACGCGCGGCGGCCTGAACATAGTGTTCTCGAAGAAGCAGACGCACGGCCTTGATGCAAAGATTGTCACCGGAATCCTCAAGGAATACGGAATCTTCAACGGCAGCGTCATAATCCGCGACGACGCCACTGTTGACCAGCTCATCGACAAGCTCACAGGAAACCGCAAGTACATCCCGTCGCTTACTGTCATCAACAAGATTGACCTCGTGCAGAAGGACTACCTAAAGCAAATCAAGTACCCGTTCGTGCCAATCTCGGCTGACAAGGAACAGAACATCGAGAAGCTCAAGGACGAGATTTACTCCGCGCTCAAGATGATCCGCGTGTACACGAAGTCGCGCTTCGAGGCAGCCGACGACGAGCCCCTAATCGTGAAGGAGGGCACTACCGTGATTGCAGCTTGTGCGCAGATTCACAAGGACCTGAAGCAGAACTTCAAGTTCGCCAAAATATGGGGCCCGTCAGCAAAGCACCCGGGGCAGAAGGTCGGCGCAGACCACGTGCTAAGGGACGGGGACGTGTTCAAGGTCGAGACCCGTTAGGCTGCCCGGGGCACCTGATAATAATTTATCCAGCAAAAATATCATTACTGCCAAAAACGCCTTATGCAGGGGTGGCAGAGCTTGGTCAAATGCGCAGGACTTAGATGAATGTCCCCGGAATGAATGGGAGCGGAAAACCAAGGCGCTTCCGGTGATTTTCCGAGAAATCCTGTGCCTTAGGGCTGCAAGGGTTCAAATCCCTTCCCCTGCACTTTTTTAAAAAAAATAATAAAAAGAGGGTAATCCCCTCAAGCGATTTACCTTCGCTCCCGCTTTTCCCAGCCTAAAATCATCGCAATCCCGATGATGGCCACTGCAAGCGGTATCCACGGAATGTTGAACGTCCACCAGCCAAGGTCGTGGCCGAGCCAGCTTACGCCTACTGCGAGTACGAATATGCCGACGAACAGCTTGCCGTAGCCATGGCCGCAATGGCGCATATGCCTTTTTTCATCACTGTCTTTCCTTGCCAAGAAAACCACCTTGATTCCTTGGGTGCAGAGGGGGTATTAAATCGTTCGCGTGATTATGATTTTTAAAAGGTGAAAAAATGGCACGCAAGTTCGGTTCAGAGGAATACCGTTTGTTGCACGAGCAGGGCAAATTTTCCAAGGGCAGACACCTGATTGTCACCCACGTTTTGAATGCAGGAGAAGACCACAACTTCATAGTGGGACATCTTGTCGACAAGGAGACAGGCTCTACAGTAAGAGGGCATTTCCGGTGCGCAAGCGAATATGCTGAGAGCATCCGCGATATTCGCACATGGAGAACAAGGCTTACGCTTGCACGCAAGGAAAAGATGGCAAAAGCCCAGGCAGTGAAGAAGATAAAGCAGGAGTACAAAGAACAGGAAGACGGGTTTAACTCTCATCTCAACGAGATTAAGTTGATTTTAGCAAAGAGAGCTATGCACGCGTTGGAGCTTCCCAAGGGAGTCGAAATCAAACCGGGTCAACTCCTGTCTGAAAAGCCCGTTAAGGCACGAGAGCTTACACCGGACGAGTTAAGGCAAATAGCCAAAAAGTATGCTGAAGCCATAGACACCATTGCAATTTAGACGTTAAAGGAAGCTGACGCGGCTATGACACGCAAGTCTAATTGAACCGAACCGTCAGGTAATCGTCACTTGGCGAGGTTGCCAGACTTATTATTCCCTGCCTGCCGAATGTGGGTTGGTGGTCTTGTTTGGACGCAAGGGCAAAGGCGGGCTGGAAGGTTGTCGCAGGCGGGGTGCTCATCAACCTGATGCTTGGAGTGACTTACACTTGGAGCGTGTTCGCCGGTCCGCTTGCGGATAAGTTCGGCTGGAGCCAGATGCAAGTGCAGCTTGCGTTTTCCGTGATGCTTGCGGCTTTCGCGTTCTCGATGATCCCTGCTGGGATGCTCATTGACCGCCGCGGCCCGCGGGTTGTCGCGCTTGCTGGCGGCCTGCTTTTGGCAGCGGGTTTTGTCGCAACAGGCCTCTTTGCGACAACGCCGCAGTTGCTCTACATCACCTATGGCCTGCTTGCAGGCGCGGGGGTCGGCATTGCCTACGGCACGCCCATCTCCGCGGGAATGAAGTGGTTTGAGAAAGGCAAGGGGCTGGTAAGCGGGATAATCGTGTTCGGCTTCGGGTTTGGCTCGCTTTTGCTTGCGCCTGTTGCAAAGGAACTCATAGTTTCGCAGGGAGTCCAGCAGGCTTTCATTGTGCTTGGAATAGTTTTTGCCGCGGTAATCAGCCTTGGCGCGATTCTTTTGAGGAACCCGCCGGAATACAAGCCAACAGCACAGGCAAAGGGCATTTCCGCGTTCGGCATCCTCAAAAAAAGGGAGTTCTGGCTCTTGTGGCTGATGTTCGCCCTGTCCTCGGCAGCGGGGCTGATGGTCATAGGAAACCTTGCGACTTTTGCCAAGCTGTCGTTTTCCACAGTGCACGGGATGGAAACTGGCGCGGCTTTCTCGCTGGCAGCGCTTGCGGTTGGCGTGCTTGCGGTCTTCAACGGCCTGGGCCGCATCTTCGCAGGATGGCTTTCGGACAGGATCGGCAGGCCAAGGACGATGCTTTTGGCGTTCGGTGTGCAGGCAGTGGCGGTAGCGTCCATAATGCTTGCAGGTTCGCTTTCGCCCTGGCTGCTCTTTGGCGTGATGTGCGTTGTCGGCCTGTGCTTTGGCGCGAACTTTTCGCTCTTCCCGTCGGCAACAGCGGACTATTTCGGCACCAGCAACAGCGGAGTGAACTATGGTCTGGTGTTCACAGCGTACGGCGTTGGCGGCATCATCGGCCCCCAGTTGATGGCGATGATGCTTGACGCGTCCAAGGCAGCAACCGGCGCGCTTACAGTTGACGCTTATGGGACCCCGTTCCTCATCGCAGGCGTGATGGTGGCTGTTGCCGCGCTGGCTTCCCAGCAAATCTGCAAGCCCAACCCGTCTTGAAGCGACTCCAGCGCTATTGTGCCATATTGGCAACTGATATAAAGGGGGCAAAATTAACCCGTTAGGAATAAATCCGCTTATGGGCGTTTTGGAGAGGGAAGAAGATGGCTGGAAAACCAAGAACTGGCAAGGCAAGAAAGGCAGTGCGCGCAAGGCGGGCAACAGTCCGCAAGGCCGCGCCGGCGGTTGCCCCGCGCAGGGCAAAATCAATGCATATGTCCCTGTTTGCGGCGTTCCTGTTCGTGTTCATCGTTGCAACATTCAACTACATCACAGCAGCCATCACATACGCAGTCCACCTGCCAGTATACCTCGACACTTGGGCGACCTCGCTTGCGGTGATGATAGCCGGCCTGTGGGCGGGAGTTGCGGGCGGCGTGCTTTACAACGTCGCCATGGCGTACTTTTCCTGGGGCTCGACGCAGTGGGTTTGGGCGTTCTCAAGCATCTGGGTGGCGTTCGCAACGTGGATGCTCTACAAGGACGGCTGGCTCACGTTCAAGGAGCCGTCAAAGCTCCTCCTCTCCGGCCTCGTGATTGCGGTCACCAACACGTTCATCGTGTTCTCGATAAGCATAATGGCGTTCGGAAAGTATCCGACGTACGGCTCGACAATATACATCCAGGAGGCGCTCTACAAGATGCTGCCAAGCCCGGCAATAGCATCGTTTGGCGAGACGCTCCTTGTGAATATCGCCGACAAGCTGGTTTCCCTCTCGCTTGCAACAGCGGTGTTCACGTACTTGCCCAACAAGTTCAAGGCATACTTCCACAACAAGTGGTAGACGGCACAAGGCGGGCTTTTGCGGCCCGCTCTTCTTTTTCTTTTCAATCTTTCTTCTTGCGTTTTTTTTAGATTTCCAGAGCCAGGCCGTCGCTTGCGCAAATCGTGTTGGAAAAAATGGCTTTGGCGGCCTTGCAGGCGGCTTTCCTGTCCTTTAGCGCGGGGTACTTGTGCGCCGCAAAGTGCGTGAGCGCAAGGGCCTTGGCTTTCGCTTCCAAGGCCAGCTTTGCCGCAATCTCGGGACTCATGTGCGGCCAGGCCGGGTCGTATTCCTCTTCGGGAACGAGTCCGCATTCGGCAATCAAAAGGTCGGCGTTGGCTGAAAGCGCCTTGATGGCATCGCACGGCCCGCTGTCAAGGCAGTGGGCAACAGCCTTCTTTTTGCCTGCGTTGGCAACCTCCAGCCGGAAGCCGATGCAGGGGTCCCCGTGCGAAAGCCACTCTGCATCAATAGTATATGAACCAAGGCTGTCGGAAATCCTATTTTTTCCAAGTGCAAGCTCAAACACCCCGACGTTGGATAGGCTCTGCAATGCGTCGGTAAAAGGGCTGTTTACGATGAACTCAATGACTTTCTTTCCCTTTGGCTGCACAAAAATGCGTATTTTGGGATAGTTGAACCGGTTAAGCTGGTGCAGGCCTATGATGTGGTCAAGGTGGAAGTGGGAGATAAATATGTCAAGCGGCTTTGAGCAGTCCGGCGCAAAATCCAGGAGCCTCCGGATGCCGTCTCCTGCGTCAAAAAGAACGTAGCGCTCGCCCGTGTCAACAAGGGTGCAAATAGTGTTGCCGGTCCCTGTGGAATACCAGCCATTCGTTCCGAGGAAGGTGATGCGCATTGGTAAAACCAGGTCTTCCTTTAGCCGTTGAGGACCCAGACGGAATAGTTCAAAAGCGACGCGAAGCTTACCCACAAAAGGTATGGGAGCAGAAGCCAGGCTGCTGCCTTTGAAACCCGCGAGAATACCGCAATTGTCGCGGCTATTGAAACCCAGAGAAGGGCTATCACGACAAGGCCGGCAAGGGGCGAGTGCATCCCAAAGAACACGATTGACCACAATACGTTCAGTGCAAGCTGGAGCGCATAGGCGCCGATTGCAGCATTCCGGCCAGCGCCCTTGAAATTCTTCTGCCACACGAGAAAGAATGCAATCCCCATCAGGACGTAAAGCACGGTCCAAACCGGGCCGAACACCCAACTAGGGGGCGTGAATGCGGGCTTTGCAAGCTGGGCGTACCAAGTGGGAATTGAAGGTATGGTAAAGAGCGAGCCGACAAGGCCGGCAACCAGCGGGACTGCAATGCTTGCGGCAAGCATCCAAGCCTGCCTGCCTTTTGGGAAATCATAGGCCATCTGGAACCACCATATCTTTACGCGTACAGAAGTCTTTTGCTTTTGGGAATAAAAAAGGGCGCGGGAGGGGCAGTCACACCCCTTCGCATCAGGCTCGCACCGTATTTAATCCAAAGAAGCCAAAAAGACATCATGGACCACCCTTCGATGCGGCCAAAGGTGGGCGTTGCGGCAATCATAGTCCAGGATGGAAAGGTCCTGCTTGGAAGGCGCAGGGGCGCGCACGGCGAGGGCGACTGGTGCTTTCCGGGCGGCCACCTCGAATATGGCGAGACTGTTGAGGATTGCGCCAAGCGCGAAGCGATGGAGGAGACCGGCCTGGGCATCAAGGTTACTGGCCGGGCGCCTTTTACCAACGATTTTTTTGAGAAGGAATCGAAGCACTACGTAACGCTTTTCGTGGTTGCCAGAATCGAGTCTGGCGCGCTTACTAACCGTGAGCCGCAAAAATGCTCGGGCTGGCAATGGTTTTCCTGGGATGCGCTTCCAAGCCCGCTCTTTCTTCCCATCATCAACCTTTTGAAAACCGGCTTCAACCCCGCCGGCGGCCTGCCTGAAAAAAGGTAGCCATTTATACCCCCCACAGGGTTATCTATATGGACGAAAAGTCCAGGGGGCAAAGGTGATATGGATTTGTGCAAGACGTGCGGCACGTGGCAGCAGGCGATTGCTGACCCGAACAGATTCTTTTCAAAGTCAAAGATGAAACCGGACCTGTCCACTGCGGTAAAGTGGGCAGTGATTGGGGGAGTCGTCAGCGTCTTTCTCAACGAGCTCGTGCTTCTTGTCAATTCAAAGACCGACATCGCAAACGCCATAGTCAGCATTCTAGTCAGCGGCGCTATAATGATGCCGTTGCTCCTGCTCATATCCTCAGGGGTCCTGCTATTGTTTGCGAAGCTTCTAGGCGGAAAGGGCGCCTATAACGTCCAGACTTACGCGATGGCAGCAATACAAGCGCCATTGTCAATAGTTACTGCGATCGTTGCGTTCGTGTTCGACATCCTGTTCGCGCCAACAAGCTACCTGTATGGTATGCCCATTCGCACGGGCGGCACGGGAATCGTATACGGGTTCCTGAGCTTTGTGATAATGCTGTACGGGCTCTACATGATGGTGATGGCGTTCCGGAGCGTCCATAAGTACAGCACCATGCGTGCAATCGGGACTTTGCTGGTGCCGGCAGTGCTTATAGGAATCCTTGCCGCGCTTGCCGCGATGTACCTTACCATTGCAGGCTATTCGATGGCTGCCTGAATTTTGCTGATAGCATTATGGAGAACGACAAAAGCAAGGGCCAAGTTTCATACCTAGTGCTCGGCGCGCTGGTTGCGCTTGCAGTCGTCGCCTATGCGGCTTACTCAAACGTCCAGGTCAGGGCATCCGTTGCAACCGCGCTTGGCCTTGCAACTACGAACCCGCTTTGCCTCCACGGAAAGCTTGCTGCTGACAACGTGACCTGCAACTGCCTTTCCGGATGGAACGGGACTGCCTGCAGCCAGCCGATTTGCAACTCTTCGTGCAACCACGGCTCGTGCGTTGCCCCCAGCACCTGCGGCTGCCAACCCGGCTGGTCCGGGGCGCAGTGCACCATTCCCGTCTGCACACCGGAATGCATAAACGGCTTGTGCGCCGAGAACCACACCTGCCAGTGCGCGAAGAACTGGCAGGGAGTGTCCTGCAACGTCCCGTTGTGCGACAAGCCCTGCATGCACGGGAGCTGCCAGAACGACCGCTCCTGCCTGTGCGACGACCTGTGGTCCGGGCAATACTGCAACATCACCCAGTGCAAGCCCGAATGCAAGAACGGCTCCTCGTGCAACGAGCAGCACGCCTGCGAATGCAAGCCAGGGTTTGCCGGAGCAGACTGCTCAACAGTGTTTTGCGAGCCTGAGTGCGTGCGCGGGACGTGCAACGAGAACCGCACGTGCACCTGCCCAAGCGGCTGGAACGGCACTGCCTGCGACGTTCCGGTATGCACGCCTTCTTGCGGCCACGGCACTTGTTCGGAAAGCCACCAGTGCGAATGCGAGCCCGGATGGGACAGCAACGGCGCCACCTGCAACAACCCGGTTTGCGACCCGTCGTGCCTGCACGGCGCGTGCAGCGAGAACCTGACCTGCGCCTGCAACGCTGGCTGGAACGGCACCGCCTGCGACGAACCGGTTTCAGCTGCCTGATTAAAGGTTAATATTTGGAAAAGGCATAAATCTACTAAGAGCAGGTCGCAGCCGTTGCCTTGATTCATATGAAAAATATTGCCTTTAGCCTGTGCGTCGCCCTTGCGTTCGTTCTACTTGCAGGATGCGCCCAGCCTGCTGTAACCGCCACGCCGGAGCCAACAGCAGCAGCTACAGTGACGCCAACTGCTGCTTACCACAAGCCGGTCATAGTTGTCACCACGTATTTCCTTGAGGACTTCGCAAGGCAGGTCGCAGGCGATGGAGCGACAGTAGTGAACCTGCTTCCCGATGGAGCCAACCTGCACACGTACGAGCCTAGTCCGAAGGATCTGGAACTCATCAACTCAGCTGACATTTTCGTGTTCAACGGAGCTGGTCTCGAACCTTACGCCGAGAACGTCGCAAAGTCGCTTCCGAAAACCGTCCGGGTAGTGGAAGCCTCCGCAGGGCTTACGCTCGTTGAGTCGGGTGACAAGGACTACGGGCTCTACGACCCGCACGCGTGGCTTGACCCGATGATGGCAAAGAGGGAACTCATATGGATTCAGAACGCGCTGATTTCAGCGGACAGCAAGAACTCCGAATACTACCAGGCGCGCACTTCAGCATACTTCACCTCGCTGGACGAGCTTGACGCCTACATCGAAAACAGGACCGCCAACCTGTCAAGCCGCGAGTACATAGGCTTCCACCCGGCGTTCACCTACTTCAACGCAAGGTACAACCTCTCTTACGCCGCTGTAATCGAGGAGTTCGCGGGCGACGAGCCGAGCGCGCAGGAGATGGCGCGCATTGTCGACACCGCGCGGGCAACCAACATCCGCACAGTCTTTGCCGAGCCGTTCCTTGACCCACGGGCTGCGAACGCGATTGCAAAGGAAATCAACGGCACTGTTGAGATTCTCAACCCTTTGGAAACGCTTACCGCAGAGGACCGCGCGAATGGCAAGGATTATCTGTCCGTGATGCGTGAAAATGCTGACACGCTCTCAAAGGTGCTTTCGTGAAAAAGGCAGCCCGCCAAGACAGCCGCACTGTCCTTGATTTTGACAACATCTCGTTCTCCTACGCAGGCGAGCCCACGATTGAAAACGTCTCTTTCGCAGTACAAAAGGGCGACTTCTTGGGGATAATCGGGCCGAACGGCGCTGGGAAGAGCACGCTGTTCAAGATTGCGCTTGGCCTGGAAAAGCCGACCTCCGGCAGCGTGAAGCTCTTTGGGAAGAAGCAGGCTGATTTTTCCGACTGGCACCGCATCGGGTTCGTGCCGCAAAAAGTGCAGTTCGACCCCAATTTTCCGGCAAGCGTTTTCGAAGTGGCTGCAATGGGCCTTGCCCAAAAGCCGGGGCTGCTGATGCTTTCCGACGAACAGAAATGCGCAGTGAAAGAGGCCTTGCACGAAGTTGGATTGGAAAATCAAGCGGACAAGCGGATAGGCGAGCTTTCAGGAGGCCAGATGCAAAGGGCTTTCCTCGGCCGCGCCCTTGTTGCAAAGCCAGACCTTTTGCTGCTTGACGAGCCGACTACCGGGATAGACTCGCAGCAGCAGGAGAAGTTCTGCTGCCTCCTTGAGCGGCTCAACAAGGCGGGAATAACGATAGTCATCATCTCGCACGACCTCACGTTCATGTCCTACCTTGTAAACAAGGTAATCTGCCTCAACCGCAGGGTGTTCTTCTGCGGCCACCCAAAAGACATTTCTAAAAGCGGCGCGCTGCCAAAGGCGTACGGCCACGCAGTGCACGCGATTACGCACGACCACGAGCATGGCGCTTGAAAAGAGAAGATGACAGAGAATGCTTGAGCTTTTTTCCTATACTTTCATCCAGAACGCCTTTTTTGCGGGCACAATAGTTGCGGTAATCTGCGCGGTGCTAGGCCTGTTCATCGTGCTGCGCAAGCTCTCGTTCATGACCGACGGCATCGCCCACGCGAGCCTTGCTGGGATTGCCGCTGCGATAGCGCTCAAGGCCGACGTGCTGCTAGTGACCGGCACGGTCGCGTTCCTTGCGGCTTTGGGAATCAACCGCATCCGCGAAAAGATGAAGATCTCGGGTGATGCGGCAATCGGCCTGCTTCTTCCGGTTGGCCTTGCAACTGGTATCGTCCTGCTTTCGCTTGCGCACGTCACAAGCGTGGATTTGATGTCCTATCTTTTCGGAAGCATCCTCGCAATCACAAGCTCGGACCTGCAGTTCATAGTAATATTCGGCGCAATCGTCCTCGTGGCTGTTGCAGTGCTGCGAAAGCAGATGTTCTACATCGCTTTTGACGAGGACAGCGCCAAGGCAAGCGGCTTGCCCGTGTCCGCAATCAACTACGTGTTCTTTGGCCTGGTTGGCATCACGGTTGTTCTTGCGCTCAGGGTTGCGGGGATAATGCTCGTCTCAGCATTGATGATCATCCCGCCGCTTTCCGCGCTCCAGCTCAAGAAGGACTTCACAACCACTCTTGTCCTCTCCGCTGCCTTTGGAATCCTCTCGGTGTGGGTTGGGATAATCGCGTCCTATTATTTGGGAGTTGCAACGGGGGCTGCGATTGCGCTCTCGAGCTTTGCGCTATTTTTGGCTGCGTCTGCGGCGAAACGACTGAAGCTTTGATTCACAGACAGACTAAGGTAGACAGACTGCAAGTGACGGGCGTCACGCGCTTTGCTTCCTCACTTTTTCGGTCGTCTTAAAGCTTCGTTTTTCTCATGAAACCTGAGTGTTTCATCGGCCAACGTTCTAATAACAGGCTCTGAGTGATTACGGAGAGATTCAAGTTCCGTTCTAGTCAAATTTTGAACTTCCGCATCCTTATGTCGCAGCCCTCTTGCATATGCCGCCATTACTGCTTCGACATCCGCTTTGCTAGGTGCTAGCATCTGGCGCATATTACCCAATACATCTCGGGCCACAACAATTGAAACGGATTTGTGATGTAATATATCTTCCAACGCATCAAGATGTTTTCTGTCCATTCAAAATCACCACTTTCTTATTGCATCAAATAAAGTAATCAGCAAAACCTTTATTGGCCTTTTCCTTCGGCCTTTGCCGCTTCCTTCGGCTTTCTCAAAATCGTGATGTATCCCGTGTGCGTCAGCCCGGTTGTCGCAGGCCTGCAGCCGTGCGGCCGCACAAGAAGCTCGCGCTCGATTGTCTCAAGCGAGATGATGTGGTCAAACCCAAGCTCGAGGCCAACGGTTACGAACGTCTTTACCTGTTCCACGTTCGGGTGGTAGCCGGTGCAGTACCCACCGGCGCGCAATGCCGCGAAAGCGTTGGGAAGCGCCTTTTCCGAGCAGGCCATGTCAAGGTTTACCAGGTCAAGCTCGGTCTCCTCGATTTTTTCAAACACGTCTCCAACCTTGAGCTCAACTCGGTCGGCAAAGCCCGCCTTCTCCACGTTCTTGCGCACTAGCTCGGCAAAGTCCTCGCGTATGTCATAAGCGTACACTTTGCCTTCCTTCCCAACAAGCGATGCTAGGTAAATGGTGAGAAACCCGCTTCCTGCGCCGGCGTCAAGCACGCGGTCTCCGGGAGCCACTCCGGTGTATGCGGAGATAGTTGACGCGTCCTTGAGCAGGATTACCTGGGGGCCGCGCTTGAGCTTCTTGTATAAAGTTACCGGGAACAAAAACAAAGCACCTTTTTTCGTGGTTGATTAGACTAGATTGAACTTTCTGTCCTTGTACTTGGCCTCTATGCGTCCTGCCTTGGAAGTGACCGCACCTATGCGTTCGCACGCAAAGCCGTTGTTTGTAAAGAAGTCCATCGCGCCTTCGGCACCCTCTGCCGGGACGACGAGCGCAAAGCCCCAGCCCATGTTGAACGTGCGGAGCATCTCCTCGTCAGTGATGACCTTGCCCATCTTCCTGGCAGTTGCCTGAAGGACGTCGAATATCGGCTGGGGCTCGAAGTTGTCGAACTCCAGGCCAATGCCCTTGTTGAATGCGAACAGCTTGTCGAACTTGGGGTAGGCGTCGCCTGTGATGTGCACAGCTGCCTTTGCCAGGCCGGTTGCCTTTTGGAACGCGCGGACGGTCTTTGCATAAATCTTGGTCGGAGCCAGGCACTCCTGCACAAGGGGCAAGTCAAGCCCGTCCACTTTTGTGAACGGGTCCTTGTAGTAACCGCCCCATTCGGAGAACAGTACTTGGCGCACAAGCGAAAAGCCGTTGCTGTGCAGGCCGGAGCTTTCAAGGCCGATTATCGCATCGCCTGGCTGCAAGCCGGTCCCGAGTATGAGCTCTTCCTTGTCCGCCTCGGCATAAAGCGAGAAGTTGAGGTTGTACGGGTTCTTTCCATAGCCGTTGACGAGCGACGGGACGTCGGCAGTCTCTCCGCCGACTACTGCACAGCCTGCCTGCTTTGCGCCCTTTTCTATTCCCGCGACAAGCGCTGAGATGAGCGCCTTGTCCGAGTGGTGGATGTCAATTATGTCAACCAGGAGCCTGCAGTCCAGGCCGCAGCGAGCCGCGTCGTTTGCGACCATCGCAACCCCGTCGATTCCGATTGTGTCGTGCCTGTCCGCAAGCTGGGCGAGAAGAACCTTCGTGCCAACCCCGTCCGCAAGGAGGGCGCTGTAATGGATGTCGCCGCTCTTCACAAGGTTGAGGTAGGGCGTGTGGAAGGTGCCAACGGCCATTGTGCGGCCGAATACCGAGAAGTCCTTGGCCTTGGCGCGTGCCTTGCGGTCAACACCTGACTTTGAATATGTGAGTTCCTGGATTTTTCGTGTCATTGGATTACCCATTCTTTTCCTTTGCTTTCCGGCCAAACTCGACTATTGATTCAAAGAACGGCCTTCCGTCTGCGCTTGCCTTTTGTAGGCCATCTATACACCAATATGGGTCGTTCTGTGGATAAAGGTATTTTTCGGGGTGCGGCATCAGGCCAAGCACATTTCCTGTGCGGTTGCAGATGCCTGTGATTGCATCAGTAGAGCCGTTCGGGTTGTCGGGAAACTTGTCCGCAATCTTGCCGTCTGCAGTGGTGTACTTGAAGATTACTTGGTCAGTATCATAAAGTTCTGCAAGCAACTCCTTAGACTCGGGAATGAATTTTCCCTCGCCGTGGTTTATCGGACAGAATATCTTCTGCACTCCGGCCATAATCTCGCGCTTTCTTGAGACGTTGGCAAAGCGCACCCACCGGTCTTGGAACCTCCCGACGTCGCTTTGGAAAAGGGTGCAAGTGGGCTTCTTTGAGAAGCTCCCGTCATCACCGCCGGGAAGCATTCCCGACTTTACCAGCACCTGGAAGCCGTTGCAGATGCCGATTACGGGCTTTCCGTTGCGGATGAAGCGATCAAAGTCATCTCGCAGGTTGAACTTTATCTTGTTACCAAGGAGTTTTCCCGAAGTGATGTAATCGCCGTACGAAAAACCGCCCGGGATGACCGCGACGTCATAATCGGATAGCTTCTTGCGCTTTTCCAAAAGCTCCAGGATGTGCACACGCTCGGGCGCGGCTCCCGCAAGCTCGAAAGCGTGTGCTGTCTCGACGTCGCAATTGATGCCAGGGGCGCGCATTACGAGCACCCTAAGGGCATCGGCCGTTGCTTTTTCCTGTGCAGACTTTTGAATTGCCATCTTGCATTCCTTTGCTTTATTCTACCAATCCATCGGCTTTTTCCAAGCCGCCTTGAGTTTTGAAACGTCAGCATCAATCGCATTCTTTCCTGCAAGCCCAGCCACAGTTAATTTCCTGTCCGCAGTAACCGCGCCTATTTTTGCAACCGGCAGGCCCTTGAACTTTTCCTCAAACTTTGAAGCGTTTGCAGGCTCGACCTCAACTACAAAGCGCGAGTTGGACTCCGCAAACAGCACGAAATCGTCGCGTTTTTCTCCCTCGTAAATGACTTTGCCAAGTGAAATTTCTGCGCCAATCTCAGAGCCAAAGCACATTTCTGCAACCGCCACGGCCAAACCGCCTTCGGAGCAGTCGTGGCAGGCGCGCACGAGCCCTGCGTTGATTGCCGAGTGCATTGATTCGAAAATCTTTTTGGATTCTTTGGCATCGACTTTCGGTGCGTTTCCACCGTCTACGCCCTTTCTGTAATAATACTGCGAGCCCCCGAGCTCCTCGAAAGTCTTTCCAACAAGGTAAATGGCGTTCCCTGCTTTCTTGAAGTCAGCAGTGACGCACTTGCGCACGTCCGGCACCTTCGCTGCAGCGCTAATCAGGAGCGTGGGCGGGATTGCGATGGTGCGGTCAGCGAGCTTGAACTCGTTGTGCAGGCTGTCCTTGCCGCTCACAAACGGGGTCAGGTACTCGACTGAATAATCGTAACAGGCCTTGCACTCCTCGACAATGTCGCCGAGGTTTTCCGGGTTCTTCGGGCTTGGGGCGCAGAAGTTGTCCAAAAGGACGGTCTCACTAGGGTTTCCACCCACGCAGACCACGTTCCGCAGGGCTTCGTTGATTGCACTTGCCGCCATCGCGTAGGCGTCAATTGTGCCGTAAAGCGGGTTCAGGCCGTTTGCAACAGCTATCCCCTCGTAGGACTCCACAAACGGCTGAAGCACAGACGCGTCGCCGTGTCCGTCCATCCGCTTTCCGTTCATCGACTTGATTACATTGTGCGCCTGCACCTCGTGGTCGTACTGCCGCACTGTCCACTCCTTGGAACAGGTGTTCCAACCGGAAAGAAGGGAGATTAATTCGGAGGTGATGTCCTTTGGAGCAGAAATCTTCTTTGCGTCCTTTGCATTTCCAGTTGCAGCCGCAAACTCCTTTGCCTTTCTTTTCCTTGCAGCCATCTTCTTCCTTGGAACTTCCTTGTGCAGGAAACCACAGTCCAAGTCGCAGATTACGTCGGCGCCGTGCTTGACTACGATGCGTCCGGTGCCGGTCATCTTGCCGATTACAACTGCCTGCACGTTCTCGCGCCTGAAAAGCTCGACAAGTTCGGCTACTTTTTCCTGCGATACTGAAAGAATCATCCTCTCCTGCGACTCGGAAACCCAGATTTCCCAAGGCTTGAGCCCCTTGTACTTGAGCGGAGCCTTCTCAAGCCAAACTTCGCACCCAAGGATTTCCGCCATCTCCCCAACAGCTGACGAGAAGCCGCCTGCGCCGCAGTCGGTCACGAAATTGTAAAGTCTCTTGTCACGCGCCTGCAAAAGCCCGTCCATTACCTTGCGCTCCTCAATCGGGTTGCCGATTTGCACTGCGCCGGTGCAGGCGTTGGCATCAAGTTCGATTGACGAGAAGGTTGCGCCGTGTATTCCGTCGCGTCCGGTTTCCGCACCAACCGTGACTATTGCATCGCCTTTCTTGGCGGCCTTTTCGTGCATCCCCCGCGGCATGAAGCCGCCCGTACCGCAGAACACCAATGGAGCGCCAAGGTAGTTCTCGTGGAAATAATACCCGCCGTTGATTGTGGGGATGCCCATCGGGTTGCCATAGTCGCGGACTCCGGCCACTACCCCGCGAAGTATGCGCTTTGGGGCAAGAATTCCCTCCGGAACTTTTGCAGAATCAAAATCCGGTGGTGCAAGGCAGAATACGTCTGTGTTGAAGTAGGGCTTTGCGCCAAGGCCCGCACCCAAGACGTCACGGATGACCCCGCCGACTCCGGTGTTCGCGCCTCCGAACGGGTCGAGTGCGGACGGGTGGTTGTGGGTCTCGGCCTTGAACGCGAAATCGTACTTTTCATTGAACTTGACTATGCCCGCGTTGTCCTTGAATATCGAAACCAGCCATTCCTCCCCGCGCTTTCCAAGCTTTGCTTTTATGTCAAGCGTGGCCTTGCGAATCAACGAACTAAAGAGACCGTCGATTTTCTCAATCTTTCCAGAGCCGTTGTCGTATTCAACCTCTGCTGTGAAGGTCTTGTGCTTGCAGTGCTCGCTCCAAGTCTGGGCAACAGTCTCAAGCTCGGCCTGCGTCGGGTTTCTTCCAAGTTTCAAAAAGTGGTCCTGGACCTTTTTCATCTCAACAGCATCAAGAGAGAGGAGCATTGATTGCGAAAGCTGGACAAGGCCGTCGGAGTCGAGGTCCAAAAAGTGAACTGCTTTCTCGTTTTCCATTCTTATCATCGCTTTTGCTTATTTCAATATCTCAAACCGCTGAATCATCGCGTTTGCCAGAAGGCCTTTTGAAATTTTCACTACATCCTGCTCGGAAATCCCATCAAACGCAAAAATCCTTGAGCTTCGGACGTGAATAGTGCCATTTGCAATGCCCAAAACGTCCGCAGAGCCTTCGGATGCTGCCGCGCCGGTGTTGTCCGTGACACCGTCAAGGAACCTGACCTCTGATTTTGGCCAGTTTACCTTGAGAATGGATGAGTCAATGGAATATTCTTGAATTACGGGGTCAGAGAAGAGCTGCTCGGCAAGCGTGGCGAGCTTGTCGTTTGTCAAATCAACAGAGTCTGAAGAAATGTAATAGACTTCAACCATCCGCACCTGCTTCAAGCCGCTAATTCCAAGGTCGGACTTGGCGCCGGATTGCACGCCTTCGGCTACAGGGTCCCTGCACCCGACTTTAGTGGTGACTTCTATCCTGTGAATCTTGTCGGATTTTGCCAATTGTTACACCGGTTTTACCCGCGTAGCTCGTCGTCAGCTGCGAATACCTTGTCGGAAACCTTCTTCTGGTACTCGGAAACCTTGGCGCCAAGCTTGGGGTCGCCTGTTGCAAGGATTTTTGCAGCAGCAAGGCCGGCGTTCTGCGCGCCCAGAATCGTCATGTGCGATATGCCCGAAGGCATGCGCAGGCAGGAGAAGATGTCGTGCTCGTTGTCCGAGTTTGGGATGGTGACTATGGGAAGGCTGGTTGTGCCTGCAAGCATCCCCGAAAGCGCGTTGGACATTCCGACAACCGCGATGATTACAATCTTGCGTCCTTCCTTGGACTGCTTTTCGTACTCCTTTGCAATTGAAATCGCGTTCTCCGGAGTCTTATGAGCCGAGGCAACTCGCATCTCGTTTGCAATTCCAAACTCGTTGAGGGTCTCTATGACCTTCTTTGCAGTCTCGGCATCGCTTTTCGAGCCCATCATAATGACCGCCAGCGGCGGCTTGAGTGCGCAAGTCATTTCAATCCCCCAGTTTTGCCCTATTCTATCTTTTGCCCGGTAAGCTTTTCATATGCTTCCAAGTACTTCTGCGTCGTCCGGTCTATGACGTTCTGCGGGAGCCTTGGTGCGGGCGGCTTCTTGTTCCAGCCAATCGAAGAAACATAATCGCGGACCATCTGCTTGTCGTACGACGGCGGGTTGTAACCCGGAGCGTAAAGTTCGGCAGGCCAGAACCTGGAGGAGTCGGGAGTAAGGGCTTCGTCTATGAGGATGATTTTGTTGCCATCGCCGCCGATGCATCCAAACTCGAACTTGGTGTCTGCAATGATGATTCCGCGCTTTGCCGCATAATCCGAGGCGTACTTGTAAAGCTTGATTGAATACTCTTTTAGCGTCTCAAAAGTTTCGGTGCTGCCGACTATTTCCTTGGCATTGGACTCGTTCACCGGCTCGTCGTGCCCCGCATCGGCCTTGGTTGTCGGCGTGAAGATGGGTTCGTCAAGCCGTTCGGACTCCTTCAACCCCGGCCTCAACTTAATCCCACAGACTTCGCCGGAATCGCGGTAGCTTGACCAGCCCGAACCTGAAAGGTATCCCCTGACCACACACTCGAGCTTGATCGGTCTTGTTTTTTTTACAAGGCTTGAGCGAGCCTTGAGCAAGTCTGGATAATCCGAGAACGGCTTTGGGTAAGTCGAGACGTCAGTTGAGATGAAGTGGTTCTCGACAATGTCCTTTGTTTTTCCAAACCAGAATGCTGAAATCTGGTTAAGGACAGCACCTTTTTGTGGAATCGGGTCGTCGAAGACTACGTCGAATGCGGAAAGCCGGTCAGTTGCGACAAAGACTATCTTGTCGCCGGCATCGTACAAGTCGCGGACCTTTCCCCTTGAAAGAAGCTTTGCTTCGGGAATGTCGGTCTGATAAACCGGCTCAATCGGGTTGAGTTCCTTGAGTTTTCCCATTGGCATCACAAAATGAATGAAATACAAAAATCTATTTTGCAAAGATGATTGACTCGCGTTCAGGGCCTACTGAAACCGAGATTATCGGTATTCCGGAAAGCTCGCTGATTTTGTTTACGTAAGCGATTGCGTTCTTTGGAAGCGCGTCCAAGCCCTTGGTTTTTCCTTCCTTGGCCACTTTCGCCCATTCCTTTTCGGAAAGGTCGCCAAACCCGGCCATCTTCTGGTAAACAGGTTTCGCTTTTTCAGTAGCAAGCGGGTCAGCAGGGTATTCCGTGACCTTCTTGCCAGCTATTTCGTAGGAATTGCAGAACGAAATCTCTGGCTGGCCGCCAAGAACGTCAAGTTTGGTGATGTGCATTCCGGCAAAGCCGTTCAGGCGATGCGAAAAGCGTAAAGCAACCAAGTCTAGCCACCCGGTGCGGCGCGGCCTGCCGGTTGTTGTGCCGAACTCGCCGCCCTTTTGCCTCAATTCATCAGCGACTTTCCCTGAAAGCTCGGTCACGAACGGACCGGACCCGACTCTAGTGCAATACGCCTTGACAACTGCCTCGACCCGGTCAATTGAACGCGGGGGCACGCCAACTCCGATGCAAGCTCCTCCTGCAATCGGGTGCGAGGAAGTGACGAACGGGTAAGTGCCGAAAGAATTGTCCAAAAGAGCGCCTTGAGCGCCTTCGAAAAGCACTTTCTTGCCTGCATCAAGCGCATCAGTGACTTCAAGGTTCACGTTGGCCTGGAATCCCTCGAAAAATGGCGGTATTGCCTCAAGCTCCTTTATGGATTTGCGGCATAATGCATCAATCTTGATACTGAACATCTTCTCAAGGATTTCCTCGTGTGCAAAGACAGCAGCCTCGAGCTTCTTCGGCCAGTCCTTTGCAAAAACATCAGCGAACATCAAGGCAGTGCGCAGCGCAAGGTCGGAGTACGCCGGCCCGATGCCGCGCTTGGTAGTGCCGACTGCCTTTCCTTTCTTGGATTCTTCCTGCATCCCGTCCAAAAGCCTGTGTGTGGGAAGTATGAGCGGAGCGCGGTATGCAATCCCAAGCTCTTTGGGGGTAATCTTCACCCCAGCTGCGCGCATTTCCTCCATCTCTGCCTTGAGTGCAAGCGGGTCAAGGACCACCCCTGCTCCGATAAGCGAACGCTTGCCGCGGATGACGCCCGAGGGCAATAAATGCAACTTGAATTTCTTGCTGCCAACTATTACCGTGTGGCCTGCGTTCGGGCCGCCCTGGTAGCGCACGACGATGTCGCTGCGCTCAGCCAGCACATCAACAATCTTTCCCTTGCCCTCGTCTCCCCACTGGGCTCCGACTATTACTGTTGAGTGGGGTTTTGAATAAGGCTTGAAATCGGATTTTTTGTCCATAAGAATCACTTGCACCGCGAATCCTATAAAGGCACGGGACTACGTCAGGATTTCATCCAGTCTCTTTTCCTTGACCGCCCTTTGCAGCTCGTAGGCGAGGCGCTTTCCTGCGCTCATCTGCTCGCCATAAAGGTAGCCCGTGTAAGGCGTGAACTGGATTCCGGGCGAGCCGGGCATCCTCATAGAAACATCGAATACGACCGAGACCTTTTTCGGCGGACCTGGCAGAACCGCGCACTGGAGTGCGAACGGCCCGATTATGCCTGGCGCATATTCCTTTTGGCAAGCCTTGGCGAACTTCTCGCCCATCTCCTGGCACTGGCCGACCATCGACTCGAGGATTGTGACTGCGTAGTGGCCGGACTCCTCAAAGGATGGTGACATGAATTGTGAAACCTTCTGCTGTAAGTCAGCGGGAAGCCGGAGGAAGCCGTCGATGCTGGTCTGGCGGCGCGCGTCGGTGCCGAGGATTTCAGTGCGCTTTGAAAGCGGCGAGTAGAAGTAATTGAAGTTGACTGGCACGCCGATTATGAATTCCTCGATTACCGCTTTGTCAAGGGCATCCTTGGTGATTTCTCCGCGCTTGATTTTTTCCTTGGAGGTTGCCTCGAAGTCCTTTGCGCTTGAGGCGAAGAAGAACGAGCGTTCGAACGTGCGCTGTGCCTCGCTTACCTTGACTATGCAAAGCCGGTCAATCTCGGAAGGAGACTTGAACTGCTTGGGGTAGCGAACGCCTGCTTTTTGCATCAGGTAGTACTGGTTGCGCGGCTGGGTGCGCTCTTCAGCCCGAAGGAGCATCCTTGAGCCGAGAATCGGCACTGCAAAGTCGTTTTCGATTGCATCGTAGTTGAAGTTTGTGTAGACTTGGAACGAGCGGTGCGGCACGAAAACCGAGTTGCGTTTCTGGAGAGCTGAAATCGCGTCTTTTTTGAGGATGTCGGAGAATTTGTCGAGCAACAATACTTCATCGACGACCCCCAACTCGCGGCCACCCTCTTTCCGGGACTTGTAAGTCTGGGAATAAACCGAGTCGCGGCCTTTCTCGCAGACTACAAGAGTTCGGAAGCCCATTGCCTTTGCTCCTGCGCACACTTCAAGAGCGGAGTGCGATCCCAGGACTGCGACAGTAATGGGTTTTTTGGAGTCTACGAGTTTGGAAGCGTCTTTCATGATTTACTCATCCTTTTTCAGGCGTTCATTCTCTACGTGACGGTCAGCAATCAACAGGGCGACGCTCACAAAGGCAAAAATGATTGCCCCGATGATCGTGTATTGCCGAATGATGAATATCAGGGCGGTAATTATTGACACAAATAACAGTATGTTTGTTATGTTTCTTTTCGTCCTATATTTCATCAAGCTCAGCCTTCTTTTCAGGTTCTTTTTGCATATTTTGAGTAACATTATTGTTTCTTTTCTACTTCGCTGTTTTTCTTCCACCAGTAGATTATCCCAAATATTACGACCATACAAATATTGGCTATTAGCCGATAAGTGAAAGCAAGAGACTTGTTCGGGGTTAGTGCGTCAATTATAAAATCCGCTATTATTGTAACAGTTATCAGTATGATTACTGCATATAGCAGTGTCTTTGTTATGTGCCTTTTCATCTTATATTTCATCCAAGCTCTACCCTAGGATTTCGTCCAGCCTTTCCTGGTTGATTGCATTCTTGATTTCAACTGCAATGCGCCTTCCTGTGCTCATCGGCGTTCCATACATCAGGTCCGAGTATGGCGAGCCGGAGATGAACAGGTTTGTTCCTGCGACGATGCGGGCTGAGATTTCGATTACGTAGAACTTCAGGTCGGGAGTGACCACTGTCTCGAGGCAGAACGGACCGAAAAGGCCTTTTGAACCGGCAATCTTCTTGGATTGCGCCACCACGCGTTCACCCATCTCGTAGGCTTCCTGCAGCATAGACTCTCGAAGCACAAGAGAATAGTTGCCGATGACTACGAAGGACGGTTCGATGTCGATATTGCGTTGGTTTCGAAGCGGGATGCGGCCAAGCGAGTCAACGTTGGTCTCGTAGCGCCGGTCAATACTAGTTACTTCGAGCTTTCCTGTAAGAGGCGAGTAGAAGTAATGGAGGTACACCGTGTTTCCGACGATATATTCCTGGATTACGAAGTCGCTTCCCTTGACGCGGCTTTCCTGCTCGTTGAAATCCTGTTCGTTCTTGCACAGGAAGTAACCGCGTCCTCCTGCTGCGCCAAAAAGCTTGATGATAACTGGGCGGTCGATGTGGCTTGCTGATGAGAATTGCTTTGGAACGTTAAGTCCTGCGCTCTTCATCCATTCAAGCTGCTTGAGCCTGTCGGACTCCCAGTCAAGCACCTTCTTGTTCCCGTAATACATCGCCTTGATGTTGCGGTTCTGCTCCATCCCAAGGTGTGCTACAAAGGAACCGTGCGGGATGAGAATCGTGTTGTCCTTGATAAGTTGGGGCTCGATTTTCGGGTAATCGGAGAGATTGTCAACAACTATTGCCTTGTCCGTAAGGTGCTTGTAGAACTCAGTGTAAAGCCGCTCCTTTCCCTTTCGGCAGAGCGCGGTTGTCTTGAAGCCCTCGTCGTGGGCGCCCTTGAAAATCTGGAGTGCGGTATGGCTGCCGATTGTCCCTATGCGATATTCCTTCTTAGTCATAAAGTGTATTTCACATCACAAATGCAAATTATTTGTTTTTGGCAGCAGGTTTTGCTGAAGATGCCACAACGGAATTTATTTTCCTTGCCATCCCAAGGGCCTTTTCCTTTGCAAGGCCGGTGTGAGTAGAAGCGTCAAGCAACGCCGGAACCTCAACGGCCTTTACGTACTTCGTAATCCTGCCATCGTAGCGCAAGACGTCAGCCAGCGGGTTCGGCTTGCCAACCTTGACCGCTTCCCAGGCCTTCATGCACGCCTCGCGGATGACTTCGTGCATCTGCTGCCGGTCAGCGCCCCTGCGGCCAAGCTCTGCAAGGAGCTTTTCGGTTCCCGAGAATTGCGAGTAGTCTGAAAAGTTCTTCCCAATCTTGTCGTAGTTGATGACCAAGCCGGAAAGCACTTTGTTTGCCGTCAGGAGCATCTCGTCAAGCGCAAGGAAAGCCTCGGGGATTGCAATCCGGCGGTTGGCCGAATCATCCAAAGTGCGCTCGAGTATTGCGTTCGAAGCGTTCTCGATTGCGGTTTGCGGCATTGCCTGCACGAAACGCGCAAGAGAGCAGATTTTCTCGCTTGCAATCGGGTTTCGCTTGAACGGCATCGCGCTTGAGCCGACCTGCTTCTTGCCGAACGGCTCGGAAAGCTCGCCGAAAAGCGGCGACTGGAGGATGCGAAAATCAAGTGCCATCTTGCTAAGGGACTGCGAAGCCTGCGCCAAGGCACAGAGCAGCTGGTAGTCCTGCTTTCGCGGGTAAGTCTGGGTTGAGACTTCGAAAGCATTCAGGCCTAGCTGCTTCATCGCGTATTCTTCCATCTGGCCCGGACTCAACTTCGAACCCTTCAGGACTTCAACGTAAGATGCGGAGGTTCCGACCGCGCCCTTGAACCCCTTTCCCTTAAGGTTCTTCTCAAGGGCGTCGATTGTCTCCAAGTCTGACAGAAGGTCCTGCGCGTAAATTGAGAAGCGGTAGCCAATGGTAGTGGGCTCAGCTGGCTGGATGTGCGTGTAGGCCATGCAGGGCTTTCCGGCGTTCTCCTCGATGATTCTTGCCAAGGAGCCCAGGACTTCGATAATCCGGGCCTTTATGATTGCCAATGCCTGCTTTTGCTGGAGGATTTGGGCGTTCCCGAGGATGTCCTCGCTGGTTGCGCCAAGGTGGATTTTCTTGCCACCCTTCCTGCACTGCTCGGAAAAGCACCGGATTTCAGCAACAACGTCGTGGTCAGTCTCCTTTTCGATTTCCAGGCTCCTTGCAACGTCGATTTTGTCACAATGGGCCAGGACGTCTGCCAGTTCGTCCTTTGAGAAGATTCCCGCCTTGCCCTGGGCTGTTGCAAGCGCGCACCAGACCGTTCTCATCGAAAGCCGGGCGTTGCGCTCGGAGAACGCCTCGCGCATCGCTGGCGAGCCGTATCTTGCGTAGAATACCGAAGAAAAAGAACTAATCGGGTCCTGTTGTTTTGCGTCCAAGTCCATGAAAGATAATGAACTTGAAGCGATTTAAAGGTTTAGAGACGCCCGACTTTGAGGTTAAAATAATTAGGCATCCCAATAAATTAGCCATATTCTCAATTGCCTCAGTAGCACAGCCTGGTAGTGCGATTGCCTTGTAAGCAATAGGTCGAGGGTTCAAATCCCTTCTGAGGCTTATAGACCCACCCCCTGCCAAAATAATGGACGAAAACGGCTTAGAAAAAGCTATTCATGCGACAGAGCATATTTTTATTATCGCCCTTTCTGATAAGTGCGTGAAGCACTGTCCCGAATGCGGAAGCAAGCTGCCCCGGCGCAACCCCAAGCACTGTCCCGAATGCGGTACGGCTCTTGCCACTGGTGCCAACGGGCCGGCAGCCGGGACCGATGCAAATGCCGCGGTGCAGCCGGCGCAGCCACCCGGAAGCAGCCGGCCGGTTGAGCAGAACAACGGGGCAAAAGTCGCAACCATAGTCGGTTCGGTCGTCCTATCCCTATTGATAGTAATCATTATATTCGCAGTTTCGCAATTTCAACCAGACGCGCAACAAGATATTTTTCCTACAGTTTTTCCAAGCATACCCGCGTCAAATGCGCCATATTGCGGGGATGGATTGTGCCAATCCGGCGAAAATTGCGCTTCCTGCCCCGGTGATTGCGGGGGTTGCCTTACTTCAACGCCAAAACCGGCAGATGTGCAGTATCGCCCTGATGTCCAGCTTGTAGTAAATTATTCCCAGCAACTCCAGGGATTGGCCACAAAAAACGGTTGGTGTGATTATAAAATCAACCCCGATATATCGATTAAGACGCAGGCCAACGCCATAATCCCGAAAACCGGCTCGGGTTCGTTCAATTATTTGGATAATTCAATAGCCATCTACAAGTGGGTAAAGGAAAACATCCAATACGAACTTGGCTCATCGTCGTATTCATCCCAAACGGACATGGAAACGCTTACCGTGCGCGGGGGAAAATGCGACGAGCAGGCGCGACTTTTGGCATCATTAATTTTGTCCGTAGGCGGCATAGCCCGGGTCATAACGATATCCGAGTGCTCCCACGCGTTTGCGGAAGTGTTCTTTCCAATAACCGACGAGTCCGATAAGACGGTTATTTTTCAAAAAATACGGCAAGAGTTTAACATCAAAGCGTCCGACATGTATTCTTCCAACGATACGGATGCAAACATCCACGGCATCTGGATACCTTTCGACACGGCGGGCACTACGAGCCCGGGCCAGATTTTAAGCGAATGCTTACCATCTTATACCAAGGGAAGCACCAAATTTTTCTGCCCAAACCCGTGTGCCAGCCAACCCGATAATTTGTATTTTTATGTTGAAAAAAACAATTGTTGGCGTGCGTGTCCTCCCGGCACCCGTACATACCGCGGATCACAGTATATCTGCCATGCCTGCCCGAGCGATTATCCCTTTTCATATCCCGGGGACCCGTACCTCTGCCATTCTTGTTCGCCTAGCACCCCCTGGTTTTACAACGGATTGTGCTACGGCAACTGCCCGTCCGGGACGCGCGGCAATACTGATAATTACTGCGTGTAATTTGGAACGTACGCGCTCAAGCCCAATAGAAAGCCTTGCGGGACGCCATTCCGGTATTGTCTTTGATGCGCGAGATGAAGTCTATGAACGAGTCCGGATACTCGAACCGGCCGCCGCGCTTGTCCGCGTTCATACGACCAAGTTCGCCTTCCCGTGACTGGAAGGCGTTCGGGAGTGCTAAGAGTACTCCCCGTTCGATGTACTTGTCGTCTACCGCTGACAAAGGCCCTGCACCCCGCAAGACCCACCCCCCTGCCAAAGTAATGGACGAAAACGGCTTAGAAAAAGCTATTCATGCGACAGAGCACTTTTTTCATTAAACGTCAATACGTATGATAATAATTTCAGGGTATGCTCTTCTCCGAATAAAGCCGTTTCGGACCGATCTATCGGTTCTCTGCCGGGCAAGAAACTACCAATTTTTGTTCAGCCAGAATTTCGGAACCAGGCCCATCGCTCATCTTCGCATCAAAGGCGACGTTGAGGTCGTCTGGCAAGTATTCTCCTGGGAAGGACGGGCGGATATCGGACCATTGCGCGGTTTCGGAGCTGTTGGCTGGCCTTCTGCAGCTGTGCGACTGTTTTTCATAATCAGGTTCTGTCGTCCATGCGCCGCAGGAGAAACTCCCGTCCCAGCTCGGAACAATTGGCGAATCCTGCAGGTAAAAGTGAATGAATTCGGGGCCAGTCATGGTGCCGGATATCCGCATACTGTAGGTATGGGCGAATCTCCACCCCTCCTTCTTCGCTTGGTCCGAGGGCCCATAGTATGTAAGTATCGTGCAGGAGCTGTCATCGATTGTGACTTTTATGTTATTGACAACGCACTTGCTCGCGAAGCAGATGTTATTGTCATGGCAGTCCTCGTCAACTTCGCATTTTACACACTTGCCGTTCTTGCACAGGTTGCTCTCGCACTGCGAGTCCGTGCATTGCGGCTGCGGCCTGGCCTTGCAGACGCCCGACTCGCAGTAGCCCGTGTTGCAGTCAGCATCCTCCGTGCAACCAGTCGGTGCAGGCGACGTTGGCGCTGGGTTGATGGTCAGCGTCGTTGTCTGGCACTCCTGGTTCCCGTCAAGATCCTTTGCGCACACCGAGAACGTTCGCGTTCCTTCCGCAGTCGGCGTGCCGCTCAACACGCCATTCATGTTCAGCGAAATCCCGAATGGCGGGAAACCTGTGCCGGAACCAAGCGTGAATGAGTATGGGGGGTGCCCTCCTGTCGGATTTGTCGTCTCCTTGATTCCGCCGCACTGGTCGCTTGTGCTTTTGAGGTCCGGCTTGCAGAAGGAATAGCTGTAAGGTACACCAACAGTTCCATCTGTGGGCGCCGTGAACGCCGTGAACGCTATCGTCGTGGATGGCAGAGGGATAGGGATAGGCGATTCCGGATTCGTGCAACCCGCGAGAAGAACTGAGAAGAGCAACAGCGGTAAGATCAATTTCCCTGCGATATGCGAATCGGAAATTGTTTTCACAAAATGGTTATTGGAAGCCTAATTATAACTCTTCCGCACGCGATGTCATTGCCTAGGATATTATAGGTGATTTTGCCGCACATCATGCACTCGTTTTTCCTCAGCGGGTTGTCCTGGTAGTGCCTCTCAAGCGCATTGCGGTATTGTCCTTTGTTGGTTTTCTGAAGTCTTGCCATATTCCAGGCAATATTCCCGCGAGAATTTAGGGATGGGTTAAAACTCGGCGTTTGGTGCAGGTTGAGAAAGCGAGATTAAGACGAGTTGCTCTTGCTGGAAAGAGGAAAGGCGACCTTCCGAAAATATTTCCGGAAGGTAAAGGTGATGCTATCTTCTTGAGAATTCGCGCACGTAGTCGTCCCCGTACGCCGCGAGTATCCTGCTTCCGTCCGCTGACATGAACGTTCCCATCGTCCCTCGCTGGGTGTTGTCGCTGGCCTTGTAGCCTATTCCCGCCCATTTTTGTGCAAGGGCGGGGTCGTCATTTGCAGGCGCGGTGTTTCCAAAAAGCGTGTTGCCCTTGTCGTCCAGCACTTGCAGCAGGTTCTGGGGTGCGCCACCGACCGCGATGGTCTTTCCGTCCGCGCTCATTGAAAGCGCGTTGAACGCGGCATTGTTGCTTGCGATGCGCTTGCGCCAGTACACGCCGCCGGTTGCCGTATCAACGTAGTACACCCAGCCCTGCATCGTGGAAAACGCCAGTTTGGAGCCGTCGGCGCTGATTGCGCCTGCATAAGGCGCGTGGTCTGGCACGCGGAAGGACCACCTTTCCTTTCCGGACGGGTCGAAGGAATATATTGTGCGGCCCTTGCCGGTTGCGTACGTGTTGCCGTTGCCGTCCATCTCAAGCACGAATGGGAACTCGCCTATCCGGTTCTCCCACAGTTTTTTGCCGCTTGCAGTCTCGTACATTTCCAGGACGCCGTCGCTTCCGCCAACTACTAGGCGCGAATCGTCTGCTGAAAAACGGGCGTTTCGCAGCCAGGCGAAATCCCCTTCAAAGCCGCGCACAAGTTCGCCTGTCGAGGCGTTTAGCAGGACGAAGGCGTACCTGCTTGAGGGAGCCGCAACCAGCGGGCCAGTCAGGACGAGTTTGCCGTCGTGTGAAATCTCCACCCAGCGGCGCATGTTTCCTGTCGGGTCCCTTGCTGACCATTTCAGGGAAACGTTGCCTGCAGAAATGCCCAGCGCATATACGTAACCGTCGCTGCACGCGGCTGCGACGGTCTTCCCGTCCGAAGACATTGACACGCCCCAGCATTCGTTCTGCGTTGCCTGCGAAAACACCTGCTTCCCGGTTTTTGCGTCAAAGACGAAGAATAGCGAAGGGACGTTCAATTCGGGCGAGTGCTTTGCCTGCACTGCCACCGCATAGTTCCAGTCCTTGTCAGCTGCCACGCGGAAGAAACCGTACGGCTCTGAAACGTTGCTTTCCCAGTCAAGCGCGTATGATGCGCTTCTTGAAAACGGCGAAAGCAGGATGTCCACCTGCAATTTCTCCCCGCGCATGGGTGAAACGTTTCCAAGGTACAAGTAGCCATATCCTGGATAGCTGATGGTAATGGAATAATTAAGCGACCTGTAATTGCCAGACGCGGGCCCGAGAAATGAAGCTATGTCGTCCACTCCCGGCACTGCAACCGCGTAATTGCCGTTCCAATCGGTTTTTGCTTCGTAGGCGCCCCGGCCCGAAAACAAGTTTACCACCACATCCGCACCGAAAACCGGGTTGCCAGTGGCTTTGTCGCTCACCCGCCCGTAAACAATCGCTGACTTGGTGAGGTTTTCGTCCCGGTCCGAGCCCCGGAAAAGCGTGATGTTGGCCGTTGCCTTGTCGGACTTGTCCGGCTTTTGCCAGAAGTCAAACAGGAGATCCGCCTGGCCAGGCTCGTCGTTGGATGCGAAATAGTGGAGTGTTTTCTCCTCGCCCGGCGCCAGCGTGAAACTTTCGTTCTGGTAGAAGAATAACTGCCAAGTGAACGCCGGCGGGGTGGATGCCAAAGTTGCAGAAAGCGTCTCGTTATGCACGCCGTTGTTCCTTGCCCGGATGAAAAAGTCCACACCGAGGGAAATGACGTCATAGGATGCGGCGACCGAGTAATAGCTGATTTCGATGTTGCCAACTGCCAGCGTCTTATTCTCGCCGATTACCCGCGGCTGCATCACAGGATTGGACAGGTCCGGCTCAACCTGCGAAGGCGGCTGGCCGACGTTTGCGCAACCAAGAAGAAGAATCGCGAAAAGAAGCAGGACCGGAACGGCAGGGCGCCAGAGCAAGCAAAACCACCGAATGGCTGATACGGCTTACGAATATAAGGAATGCCCTAAGACAGTAGCCGTCCCTGGCGAGCACTTATAGTTATCACACTTTATTGCCGGTAAATGTGTGATAACTATGCTAATTCTGCCTTCCCTTCTGAGGCTTGGAAATAAAAAAGGAAGAGCCCCGACTGGGCTCTTTGTTCTTCTTCGTGAACGTTCCTATTTTTTGTACCCTGATTGGCTTGCGGCGTAATCGCCAACAACTGGCGCCACGATGTCCTTCCCCTCGGACGCATTATACCCGAGGTACAGGCAATAGAGCCAGATTAAGAGACTGGCAACGGTTGAAAGCCATCCGGATATCATGCCTAGTACCCAGGAAACTATGAGTGCAATGATTCCAAGGAGTATGGCTTGAATCGCGTGGAATTTCATCCGCTTGTCCTGATTCCCTGCGGTAAAATAGGCGATGATCCCGGACAGCCATTCAAAGATGTACACTATAAAGTACCAAAAGCCGTTTTCACTTTTACTCGCTCCTTTTGCCATACCCCAACCGCCTCTCCCTTGAATTTACTGCAATAAGTTGGGAAGACGGCTGCGACTTTTAAGTATGCCGGTCGTTATAAAGAAAGCCCTGTGCACTAAGCGCGCTTGACGGACTTATTTCGTTCCGCAAAGAAGTAAGCCAGCGCGCCAACCGCGCTTCCAAGCACGATTATCAGGGCCCAGGCCAGGCGGCCAAAGCGCGCGAACTCCTTGCGCGTCAGGCAGTCCCACAGCATCCACGCCCAGAAGACAAACAGCACTAGTAAGGCCAGGGGTACGGCAACCAGCGCGGCCAGGACCAACAGCATAGTGACGGGGTCAACGTCCTTCGCGGGCTGGTTTCCGCTTGTCTGGAGGTATGTAATGTTGATGTCATTCGTGTTCATGTCGGTAAACCGGCTCGCGTTCAATGTTGAAAGGACGGAAGGCGGCAGGTAAACAGTTGCGTTGGCCAGAAAGTCAAGCGCCAGGCGCGAGTATCCCAGCGCAGCGGAGTAATTGCCCTTCACAGTCGCGCTGGAGACCGCCTGCAGGTATTCCTTGACGGCCAAAAGTTCCGCCTGGCCAGTATCGCTTCTGAAGTGCCAGCCCATCCCTTCCAAATCTTTGCGCACCTTCAGCTGGTTGTCGGCGTATCCGCCTGCATCCGCAGCCAGCGAGTTGAGTGCCGGGCCGGTGTAGGCTTTCAGGAGAGCGACGCTTTCGTTTTCCTTTCCTGCTCCGTATAGAGAAAGGGCGTTTGCAGAGACCGCTGCGCCTTCGTACTCGTCGCACCAGCTCTTCCGCTCATTCAGCCACCCGAGCCTCGTTTCCAGCTCCTTCTTGTATTGCGCCGCAAGCAACGCGTATTGCAGCTGCCTGAAGAACTCTCCCTGCACAGAAAGGAGCGACGGGTCTAAAACCTGGTAGGATATGCTCGTGTTCGTCTCGTAATCCGGGTCAGTAGTCATATAGGCGTAGTGGTAGCCTTCCTCGCTTTCGGTCCCCACGCCCTCGTATTCGGCTACGCGGCGGTTGTCTGCAATGGCAAAATAGTCGGAAAGGCTTGTAGCCCACGTCGTGTCAACAGGCAGCCAGCGTCCCTGCAGGTAGGCTTCGTCCCAGGCGTGGCCATCTGCGGTTGTTTCGTTGTTTTGCCAGAGCGCCCAGCCTGAAACGTACCGTACGGGGATGTTGTCAGCCCTTGCAAGCGCGGCATAGAGGGTGGCGTACCCAAAGCACACGCCGACGCGGTTTTCGAGCGTTGGAATCGCGCCTTTGGACTGACTCAAGGAATGGTCGTAGCGGATGTTCTTTCGCATCCAGTTGTACAGGCCAAGCGCGTCAGCAGCGGGCCGGCCTTCAGTGTTCTGCCTTGCGACGGCCTGGATGCGAGAATCCAGCGACTCTATGTTGGCCGCACTCTTGGTGTACTCGGTGGCTTGCGGGGTTTCGTTCTGCGTAAGCGGAAGCATCGAAAAGTAGTCTATCCCGGCGGAGAACACTATGTAGTTTACGGAGATGTTCAGGCTCTTGCCTTCGTCCAGGTTGCCAACCACCCAGGTCGCGTAGAGGTTTCCCGCGCCATCCTGGCGTTGGTACTGCGGCGGGGAAGAAAATGACTTGAGCCAGGCGAAGGTGTTCGTGTCGTTGCGCAGAAGGGAGAGTGTGACGTTGAAGCCGCTCATCGTTCCCGGGCCCCTGTTGCGGAAGTAGAAAGTCTTGGTGAAGTTGTAGAGCCGCGGCTTCTGCAGGATGTACGGCGCGTCAGGCTGGTTGCACTGGATGGTAAAATTGGACGAATGCGGCTCCATTTTCGCCCCAGAATTGTCCTGCACGCCGGCTGCTGAAAGGAAGTACGTGCCTTTCCCAAGGGGCTCGTCAGGCACGAACTCGAGCTTGTTGATGGTGCTTTTGAACACGTGGCCGGCCACGGTGCCGCTCCCATTGCTTAGGAAAATGCTAGTCTGGTTTATGCTCCCAACGGGCTTGTTGAAGAAAAGCCCGACTACCGGCCTTATTGATGAGATGTTCTGCCCTGCGTCAGGCTTTGTGGCAATGACTTTCAGTGCCTCCGAGTCAACAGCCGGTTTTGCGCCATCACAAGTCCCGTTTGCATCGAACGATGATTGGAAGGATGGTGGAATCACCTGGAGGGAGTAGTTGTTTTTAGTATGGAATCCCCAGACGAACAAGTCGCCCGCGTAGGCGCTTGCTTTGAAGTTGCTGCCATTTGCCTCAACAGAAAATGACGTGTGCTTGTAGTCAACCACACTCTCCTGCACCATCACCACCGTTGCCGTGTCCTGTAAGTCAAAGTCCGCGCCGCCTTGCAGGACGTTTACAAGCTGCACGCCGTCGTCCTTGTCTGCAAGCAGGAAAACGGTGCTGTCAGGATGCAAAAGTACGGTATTTCCGCCGGAAGTTATGGTCAGAGATCCTGTTGACTGGGCTTCGATTATGTAGCCGCTGGTTGTTTCAGTCACTGAAGTAAGGGACAGTGTGCCGGGAATTGCAGTATCTGCAGTTGCCTGGCTCACCACCTGGTCGTAATCATCCTGCAGGTCGGCAATCTCCTGGTTCGCCTGCTCTATTCCGGACTGCGCCGATGCAATCAAGCCGGACGCCGTTCCAGCCTGTTCCGCTACGCTTTGCGTGCCCGGCATCCCCGGATGAAAGAGGTCATCACCGGTGAATTGAATCTGGTTTTGCACTAGCGTTGAAAGCTCGTTATTCTTCAGCGCCAGGTCCTCCAGCTGGCTTATGACATCGTCCCGGGCCTGTTCCCATAACTCGATGTCCTTCAAAATCTGCGCCAGCGTATTCTGGTCCTCAACAGTCAGGTATGCCGCATTGCCGTGGATGACGTCCACGGTCACTTCTGTTTGCCTGCCTGTAGCCTGCACGCTCGAAGCGAATGCCAAAAAACAGAATAGAACCAGGGCAACGGCTCTTTTGTCCATAAACGCGTTACGCACCGGCGGTTAAAGAAACTGACGGGTGGAAAGCCACAGCCTGCCGGCGGCTTAAACCCCGCCAAATGTTCTCTTCAACTTCTTCAGTTTCTCTTCCCGTTCCAAAAGCGCCTTCTTTGACTCAGGCCCGGACTGTTGCCCGCCTGAAAGTTCCAACACAACGCGCTTCGCTTCGGCTTCCTTTCCTTTGGGAACCGGAATCTTCAGGTTGACGGTCGTTGACGTGAGACCCGAGTCGTCGCTGGACATGAACGAATAGCGTATCTCAAGTAACGCCGGCTTTCCTTCTGTAAAGAACACGCGATTGAGGCTTGCATTGAATAACTTCCACAAGTGGAAGTGGTTGCAGAAGAGCGCTCCTGCCCTGCCGATATAGGTGTCGGTTGCAAAGCGCTTTTCATAAGAGGCGAGCGCCTTGGGAAAGCCGTAGATTACGGCAAAGCAGCCTACGATGAGTATCGCGCCCGGAGCGAGCGCATTCGCAGGGTCGATGATGTAGGCAAGCCCTTCGCACACCGCGACAGTCAAGAGGGTAAAAAACAGGTAGATTAGTTTGTTCCTCGAAAGCTTGCCCTGCTCCTCAGAAACGTAAGGCGCAATCTCCTCTGGCGAATACGTCCAGTGCGCTAGCAGGTCCTCTCCGGAAAGCATGCGGTCAAGCCTAAGCGAGCTCCAGAACAGGGCGGCGAAAAAGAGCAGGCCCAGCAGGGAAACGCACACCAGCAGCAGGCTGAACATAAACCAGCTGAAGCTCTTGACAACGTTGACGCCAAGGACAAACGGAAGGAACGCAAGAACGAGTGCCGCGACTGCAATCAAAAGCCACAGGAACGCGCTGTTCTTTTCGTGGTTTGCGGAAAAGCACATAAGAGCCAAGTATCCAGCAGGCGCATTTAACCCTTTCGAAGAGGGAAAGCATCCGGGCACCCTAATGTTTATACGGATTGCCGGGATAATATCATCCAGCATTTGCAATCTTAGGGGCGTTTTTTATGGGAATGTCAAAATCGGACTTGGTAAGGAAGAGGAACAGCATCAAGACGCGGCTCGAGGAGCTTGAGAAGAAGGCGATGAACGACCCGCTCAAGAGGGACCGCGCGCTCCACGAGGAAATCGCGGAACTCAAGAAGAAGCTTGAGAACTGCTAGCCTGGATTAATTCCTGACGCTTAAGCAAGAAAAAAGCCCGAAACTCCACATCAGCGCGCTTACTTGCCCCTGTTCTTTGCGGCCGCCCACTCGGGGGAGCCTGAGAGTATCTTCATTACCTTATGCTTGGGACGGGGGTGTTTGGGAAAGAACTCCTGTTCAATCACATTCCAGTTGTAATTAGTTTCCTCAAGCCGGTTCACGATTGCCTCGGGTGTGGGTTTGCCCATACTGTGCCATTCACTTCTTTTGATTCTAAGCAGCCTGCTTGCCAAGGACGGCACGGTCTGCTCGGACAGGCCGAGATGGTCGCCAATCTGGCGGTTTGACTTGCCTTTTTTCTTGCATTCGGCCATCACGCTTGCGACCTTGGCCTCGATTGCAACCGGGTCGGATATGTTGGCCTTGCCTTCGAGGGTACTCCAGTAATCATTAAGCTTGCCCAAGCGCAACACGGGAATGCCATCGACGGTTTCAACAGCGCCGTGGTAGCTGTCCCAGAACTTCGTGGACACTTCCACATCCGGTGCGACAACCACCTTGGCAGGCAGGTCGTGCTTGCCAGGCACTAGCCCGTGTTTTTCTGCCAATTTCTTAAACAATTCAGAACTTGCAATCAGGTGGATTTTACCGGAGTCCCTTTTTTGCTCCACGTTGTGAAGTCGCGCGGCTGCATCCGAGGACACGAAGTAGTGCTCTGGCTTGAAACCCAGCTTTTGAACTCGCTCGAGCGTGCTTTTCCGGTCCATCAGATTTCCACTTTCTGCGTTGGGGGGCTCCTGGGCGGGCTCCGCGGAGTCGCCCTCTTGCCATAAACGTATTCCTTCCTTTTAAATTCCGGCCTTGGGTTAAGCCTGTTTTCCCGCGCTATCGCATTCTCCAGTACCTCAAGGTCTTTCTGGTCCTTTGGCCTGTTGAGTTTCTTTTTGAAGCCGTAGATGTCCCGCAAGGACTGGTGGCGCACCCCGTCAGTCTCAACAGGAGAGCGCGAAATCAGGCTCTTGCCTCCGGAGGATATCTCTACGTCGTTTGCTATCCGGATTATCGCGTTCTTTTTGAAACCGCCCTTAATGTATTCTGGCGGCTTGAGCTCTATTGCCCCGAACTTGTGCTTTCCATCCAGGATTTTCTGGAACAGGTCGGGGTCTACTGAGATGTCAAGGTCGTTGGTCTTCTTCCGCAGGCCGTGCATTACCATGGCCCCGCCTGCAATAAGGACATACTTGTCTTTCGGGAGGTTGAGCTCCTTAAGGCGCTGGATGAGCTGCCCGCGGTTGAACGCCATAAAAAAATCATCCTTTGATTACGCCAAGCGGGACCATCTTTGCGACAATAGTGCTGATTCCCGCCTGCTCCACTGAGTCTACGACTGCGTTGATGTCCTTGTATGCGCCGCCGTACTCTTCGGACACGAGTTCGGACTCGGCAACCTTGATGCTCACTCCGGCCTTTTCCATCTCTGCAAGTATTTTGGCTGAGCTGAAGTCGCGCTTTGCCTGGGAGCGGCTCATGACGCGGCCCGCGCCGTGGCAGGAGCTTCCGAAGGTCTTCCTGCTGCCTTCCGCGCCGCAAAGCAGGTAGGAAGCGGAATTCATCGAGCCCGGGATGATGACCGGCTGGCCTACTGGGCGGTAAGCCTGCGGGATTAGCGGGTTTCCGGGCCAGAGGGCGCGCGTTGCGCCCTTGCGGTGCACGCAGACTTTCCTCTTCTTGCCATCGACTTCGTGCTCCTCGAACTTTGCGATGTTGTGGCAAACGTCGTAAACCAGTTCCATCCCGTAGTCTTCCCACTTTCCTCCGAACACCTGCGCGAAGGTCTGGCGCGCAAGGTGGGTCATCACCTGGCGGTTGTTGAATGCGAAATTGACTGCACAGCGCATTGCACCCAGGTAGTCCTGCGCCTCCGGGCTTTGGATTGGCGCGCAGCAAAGCTCGCGGTCTGCCAAGTCAATGCCATATTTTGCCTTTGCAGCAGGAAGCATCGTGCGCAAATAGTCGTCGCAAATCTGGTGCCCCAGGCCGCGTGAGCCCGAGTGAATCATTACCGTGATTTGCCCTTCGCCCGTAATCCCGAACGCCTTGGCCTTCTCGGCATCGTAGACTTTCTCTACTCTCTGCACTTCAAGGAAGTGGTTACCGCTGCCGAGCGTGCCGAACTGGGGCGCGCCCCGCTTCTTTGCCATGTCCGAGAGCTTGGAAAAGTCAGCGCCGTCAAAGCGGCCGTTCTCTTCACAGTGCTCCTTGTCAGCCTCAACAGCATAGCCTTTGCCTATGCACCAGTCAACGCCTTCGGTGACTGCCCTGCCAAGCTCGGCAACTTCAAGCCGGGTGCGGCTCTTGCTTCCGACTCCGCTCGGGATGTTTGCAAAAAGCGCCTTTACTAGGTCGTTGATTTTCGGCCGGACGTCCTTTTCGGTCATATTGGTGCGTATGAGCCTGATTCCGCAGTTCGAGACCACGAACCCGTCGGCAACGAAGTTGTGCGTCTTTGCAACTGTGATGTCGTAGACATCGTCATCGTAGGGTATCTCCTGGATTGACGCAATGGAATCAAACTGCGTGCCATGCTCGAAAACAACCGCAAGCTCGTCTTTGGTGAACTTTTCAAAAGACGTGAAATTCAGGGTTATCCGCTGGCCTGCTTTTTCGTAATAGTGCCTGCCTATGAACCGGGCGTTGATGGAACTGTTGCACAGAAGCGACTGAACTTCCTTCAAGGTAAGGCCCTTTGCGCGAAGCTCCTTTGCCTTTCCTGCAGCCCGTATCCTCACCGCAGTAAGCGCTTTCTTGCGGAGGATATACTTGACCGCGACTCCTGCGAGGGCGGACTTCTTGGAGCTGTATTCGAAACCAATCAACCGGTAAAGCCGCAGGAGGTTGTCCTCTTCAGCGGATATTTCCAGCCTCAGCCGCACGGTTTCGCCCTGCTTGTTCACAAACTCGTCGCGTTGGGCAATCTTGGTAACGCTTACTTGGGCTGCTTCCTCCAAAAGCTGCATCAGTTGCACCATGAACTTCCGGCAGGATTCCGCGTGCGTCTTGTTCTTGTTCTGCCCCAAAACCGGGGCGTTAAAACCAGTCTTTGTATGTACCGAAGGAGAGGTGAGCTCGGCGCCGAAGAAGCCTGCGATGAAAAGCCGCTTTATCCACGCGGGCGTTGCCTTGGCGGTTATCCAATTTGGTATTGAATAGTCCTGGTCCGTCTTCCTGCCCAAGGGCATTCCAAGGGATAACAACAACTTGCAGAAGTCCTTGGAATAAACATGCAACTCTGTATTTGTTGAGGTAAACGCCTTTTCCCCGTATTGGCTCGTGATTTTATGCGCCCTGGTGCGCTGAAAGATTGATGATTTGACGCCAATGCTTGAAAGGTCGGCCTGAATGCGCTCGAGGTCTGGCCTTGTGCCGTAAGCCATTGCACGCAAGTTCTTTCCGCAATAAGTGAGTATCCCGTCGCCGAACATGTAGCCGAGGAACTTGGCGATTACTGCCGCTTTTTCAACTGACATGCCTGACTCGGAGGTGAAGGGGGCGTCGTCGATTCCTTCAAAAAAGTTCACTGCAACCTCGTCGTTCTCGCGTAGGCTTCCTGCCTGCACCATTCCTTTCGGGGTGAGGATTGGATGGTCTTCGCTCAGCTTGATGCTCAACCCTGAAGCGGTGGAAACCTGGAGTATGCGGCGGTCCTTCCTCTTTTTCATGAACGCGAGTACCGGGCTTGAAGAGAACACCTTTGAGCCTGAGTCAAGGCTGGTAACTGCAAGCAAAGCCGCCTTTTGAAGCCCTAAAACGTATGCGCCTGCGTTTTCCATCCTTGAGAAGTTGCCTTCAATTGCCTCTATTGGGATTCTCCTGCCAAAACCATCGAGGATTTTTGAGTCCTTGCAAAGGCAGTTAATGTCATATCCGACACCGCCGGGCGAGACCACGCCTTCCTCCAGGTCAAATGCCGCTACCCCGCCGATTGGGAAGCCGTAGCCTTCGTGGCCGTCGGGCATCACCATCACTGCATCGAGGACTCCGGGGAGCGTGGCCACGTTTGCTGCCTGCGAAAGCGTGCGGTCGGTGAGCATCTTCTCAAAGATTGCGTCGTCGCCGTACGCGCGCACGGGCACGCGCATCTTCCCTTCGGGTTTTGCCTGCCTGGTGCAGGGACCGACTTTTTGAAAATCCATGGGTAATCACGAAAAACCGGCTGGGATTGGCTTAAAACCAGCCTTATTAATTTTGCATCCTCTTTCTTTTATTTGGGGACGATAAGCCCAATAAACTGAGCACTCTCGAAGCGTCCCGGAAGATGGTTGCAATGTGCGCAAAGACCCTTGGAGACTTGAAGCACTCCTACTCGACGTATTATAACGAAAGCAAGGGGACTATCAGCACCTACGAGGACGGCCTGGAGATGGACGCGCCGAGAAAGATAATGGTGCAGAACAGCTACGTAATCGCATTGGACAAGGTCGCGACCAAGGCCCTGAACAAGGTGCAGGTCAAGCTTGACTACTACGACATGTTCGGCAACAAGAACTCGGTCGAGTTCCTGATGCACGAGGACCAGTTCCGCAGCCTGAAGATGGACCTCAAAAAATAAGCCCTACGCTAAACGCCATTGGCCAACCCCTACCATTAAAACCGGTCAATCCCTTCATTTTTCCAGCAACATTCCTATGGTGCATCAAATGAAACCCCACGTCAGGCGCGTCCTTGCGCTGTTCCTTTTCCTCTCGGCCTTTGCAGGCGCGGTTGTCATGATGGCGCCTGCTGTTGATGACCAGGAGCACGGCATACTGACCGCAATAAACGTCGAGGTCGCCCCCGGAAGCGGGGAACTGGTGCTGCGGCTCCACTCGACTACGGTGAACGCGGACACGCAGGACTCCATGCAGACCGCGTTTTCCGAGGCCGCAAAGCTTGCGCAGAGAAACTACGATTCCTACGATTACACCGTGCACTTTGACAGCGCGCTTGGGAAGATCAGCGGCCCGAGCGCCGGCGCTGCTCTCACAATAATGACGTATTCGGAATTTACCAAAAAGAAAATCCGCGATGACTTCATAATAACCGGCACCATCATAAAAGGCGGCGCAATAGGCGCTGTTGGCGGGGTGAAGGCCAAGATTGATGCTGTCGGAGCAAACGGGAGCTACAAGGTAATGTGCGTGCCAGCAGGCGAGACTGCAGAGTCGGGCGAGAGCATACTCGACTCGCTTTACTATGCCGACTACGCGATGCAGAAGTACAACCTGACAGTTGTCGCGGTTTCGAACGTCTCCTATGCAATCAAGATTGCAACGGGCGAAATCGAGCCGCCCGCACAGGCAAATTCAACTGAATTTGTCCCAAGGGAGTACCTTGCATCCAACTCGTCCTGGCCGTTCTATGCAATATCGCAGTCCACCATTGACGACTCGGAGTCCTCCGGACGCGCTTCGCAACTTTCGGACCTGCAAAAGAGGGCCTTCGAGCGCCTGCTTGCAGAGTCCAGGCTCCAGCTCTCGCTGGGCTACTATTACTCTGCCGCGAACACCGCATTCCTTGTAAAGAACGCGGTTTCAACCGAGGAGTTCCGCAACATGACCGTGCAGCAGTTCCGCGCAGTTGCGAACAACTTCCACGAGGAACTTTTGACTATGGAATTTTCAGCCCTGAACTCCACAAACTGGGAGTGGGTGGCAACATCAGAGATGCGCTATACCTGGGCCAGGCTGCGCACCGAGGGCGTACTCGCCAAGCTCAACTCCAACGCGTCAATAGACAGCACCGCGCTTTCGAACATGGCAAACGACCTGTCAGCTGCGATGGGATGGTATGACGCCGCCAAGATGCTCAACAACGGCTCGGCGCCCAGGAACGGCCAGAACCTGATGCCACAGGACAAGGCGAAGTTCGAGGCGGAAAAGTACATCGGCCTGGTTGAGGATGCAGTCAACAAGACAACCACCCTTGACACGGAGATTACCAGCCACCTGAACTCGTCCAAGGAGCTTTACTCGCAGGGGAGGTACTACGCGGCGATGCTTGACGCGTCCTACTCGTACGCATACATGGCTGTTGAGCGCGCGCTCGTATCGCAGATTTCCACGTCGGATGACGCCCTGGCGGAATCCGGGCTGTACGCTGCCGGAGTGATGAACGAGGTCAGCGCCTACCCGAGCTTTGCAGACCGGACGACCCGCGCTGGCTGGGCCGACCTTTTCTACGCCCACGCTTACTACAACTACCAGCGCGGGAAGGAGAACTCAGAGTACGGCTCGTATGTCAATGCGCTCAAGCTGGCAGCGCTTTCCGACGCGTTCCAGCGCGTGTCCGACTTTGCCTATGGGGAGGCGTTCGTGCTGCCCGCTAATGTTTCTGCAGTATCATTGGGGCAGCTTACCGAGCCCACCCTGCTCCCAACGCTCCCGGGCACCAAGGAACAGACAATCATCATAATCGGCCAGGATGGCGATGAGACGAACCCAACTGAAAACAACACTTCAATCAACACCACCATCTCGGTGCGGCCGGATGCAAACCCCTCGGTGGCGCTACTCGGCGCACTCCTGCTTGCCCTCCTTCTTGTGGCAGTCCTCACCGTTTACCTCATTAGCCGGCGCAAGTCGGTGCGCTCCAAGTCCGAACTGGACGCGTTATATGCAAGCGGGAAGATGAACAGGAAAAGGTACGATTCACTGAACGCGCGGTACTTCCCGAAAAAGCAGGACTCCGCAGCAACCTCGCCGCGCTGGAACGAGGAAATTTCTGCGCCGCCCGTGCGGTTCAACAGCAAGAAGGCGATTGCGCTGCCGCCTGCTGCGCCGGGAAGGAAGCGCCTGTACAGGAAGCAGTAGATTCTTGGGAAGAACGCCCCCCCCGCCCAAAGACCCTTAGTAGGAGCTTTCCACAAACGCGCCTATCAACAATAGTGCAATCGAAATCAGCACGAGCACGAACGAGTCGAACAGCACCGACTTCAACTCGGGCCTCTCGAGGTGCCGGCGCATTACTGCAACAGAGAAGATGCCGCCTGCTATGCTTGCCACGAAATAGGCCGAAAGCTCGAACATTCCGTGCGGAAGCAATCCCAGGAACGAGCCGAACAGGCCCGCGATTATCCCCTGCTCTGCGATGCGCTGGGCAACGAAAATGCCGATTACCGACGCGTTCCACAATAGTAGGTACAGGCTGCCCACGCCGTAAAGCAGGCTGAACAGCAGCATCAGCGCAAGGACCTGCATGTTGTGGCCGAACAGGAAACCGAAGAAGTCCGGCCTGATGGCGTTTGCCGTTGCAACGGCGGTCTGGTTGACCGTGTAGGCGATTGCGGAAATCTCCTTGATTTCGCTGTCAAAAGCCGTGTGCGCAACATCTGGCGGGAGTATGGAGTACCAGAACGCGCTTGAGAGGATTGCTCCAAGGAAGATGTAAGTATAGGACTCGAGAAGGAGCTTGTGGTAGTCGAAGAACTTGGACTCGTGGCGCCGCATCTGCGCCTCCTCCTCCTTTTCTTCCCATATTAGGAGCCGGAACATCAGCGGCAGGAAGGGAAGGAGCGCGAAAATGAGGGGCGTGCCGTTCAGCCCGGGGATGGCAAGGTAGACAAGCACCCCAGCTGAGAAGAAGAGGAAGGACACTCCGAGCAGCTTGTAAGGCTGCCGTCTTGCGCACCGGGGCGACAGGATGCACTCAAGGACCAAACTAACGCACGCTCAAGCCGAAAGGTTTAAACAAAAGCCTAATGAAAAGCCTACTAATAAAGCAGTAGTAAACAACTGGAAAACAACTGGCACGAAAGCGATTTTTGCCCCTTTTGCGTGGATGAAAATGAGCTGGATTTTGTACTCCCTTGCGGCAATGGCCTGCCTTGGCATATCAATGCTTGCGGCAAAAATGATGTCCGGTTTTCCGGTCAGCGTTTCCACGCTCCTTGACCTGAAGGCGCTGCCGGTAATAGTTGCTTATGCGGGATTCTCCCTTCTTGGCGCCCTGTTCTTCCTCCTTGCATTGCGCGAGCCCGGAGCAAAAACCGCGGTTGTCGCCTCCATAATAGCGCTCAACGTCGCGCTAGTTGCCATTGCCGCTTACTTTCTCTTTGCCGAGACGCCGTCACAGCTCCAAATCGCCGGCATCGCACTGGCAATAGTGAGCGTAATACTCCTCTCCTCGGGAAACTAAACAAAAGAACGAAGGACTCCCTTTCCCTGAGCGCGCTTGCTTTTATTCCAACGCAACCTTGGCGCAATAATCCAGGATTGCATCCGCGTCCGAAAACTTGCCCCGCGCGCCGCCGACTTTCTCGTGCCCGCCGCCGGAGCCGCGGATTTTCCTTCCGACTTTCTGCATCAGGATGCCCACGCTCTTTCTTGCCGAGTCCGACCTTGCTGCAAGGACTATTCCCTTCTGTTCATCAGCCACAAAGGCATAGTCGGCTCCCAGGCTGACAAGTCCTACTGCGCACTGCAGGTGGAACGCGTCCGAGGTCGAGGTGGCGACTACGATTCCCGACTTTTCTGTGACCTTGGCCTTTGCCGCGCACGCGATTTTCTTCTTGGCCATCTCCGGGTTTGCAGGCCGCTCGAGTAGTGAAAGTATCTTCGGGTAATCTTGCCTGCTCCTTCCTGCAAGCTTGAGAAGCCGCGCCATTGCCTCGAACGAGTCGTCGTTTGCGCTCTTCCAGTGCGCAGTATCCGAGGCTATGCCGGCTGCAAGGAACATAGCTGTCTTCTTGTCCGCTTTCTTTCCAGCTGCGTCCAGGATTCCGAGTGCAATCTCGCTGGTGCTTGAGATTGACGGCAATTCAAGCGAGAAGTCCGCCTTCATCCTGTCCGAGTGTACGTGATGGTCAAAGAAGGCGACCTTGCCCTTAAAGAGTCCTATTGCATCCGCCCATTTTCCGAACGAGTCAAGGGTGCAGGCGTCGGCTATTAAGACGTTGGAGTATCCGTCCAACGACTCAATAGGGGCTATTGCAAGGCCGAGGCTCTTGAGGACCGCCTTTGCCTGCGAGTTGACTTGGCCTGTTGCGCGGACTTCGCAGTTGCGCACAAGCAGGCTCAATGCAATCGCGCTTGCAACAGCGTCCGGGTCGGCAATTTCCTGGAAGGTAATCAGTGTCCTGCCCTTTAGAGTGGAGAGGAACGCTACTGCCTTTGCGAACTTCTTTTGCATGAAAGAAGGAAAGTAAGGGAAATAGAAAAAGAAGCCGGTTTGGAAACCGGCCGAACTGGCACAGCCGCTTTACTGCCTTAGACCACGCCGGTCTGCTTGGTCGCAGCCTCGAGCTTCTTCACAACCTCGGTGAGGCTTGTCTTGAGCTTTTCCTCCTGCTTTGCGAGGATGTCCTTGCGCATCTTCAGAGTCTCGGCCTCCTCGGCAAGCTCCTTTAGAAGCTCGTCCTTTGTGCGGGGCACCATTATGCTTCCTGCAAGCCTGTAGATTTTTCCGGACTTGTCCGCCTTTGCAAGTGCATCCTGGCCGCGCTCAACCTCTGCCGCACTAAGCTCCATCTGCTGGCGCTGCATCATCACCATCTGGAGCTGCTGCTGCATCCGCTGGTAGTTCTCGTAGTCTTTTTGCAAGTCTTCCTGTGTGGTTGCCATAACTTCAAACACCTTTTTTCGTCAAACGTCATTTTCCTCTTCAATTACTTTCCTCTGCGGCCGTCCTGCAACCGCGTCAATCACATCGTAGGTTATCCGCGCGCTTCGCAGGAAGCTCGTCGAGAGCGCCCGCAAGCCGGCAAACGATTCCGACTCCGCGATTGCAAGGATTCTCTTTCCGGAAAGCCTTGACTTGAGCGTGCCTTTGATTGTTGTAAGGTCCTTTTTCAGCACCGCAAAGGCCTTTTTCGCCTCGGCTTCTGAGGTAAAGTCAAGCTCGAACTCCGCCTTGAAGGCCATAGGATAATTAGGGCATCGGCTTGTTTATCATAGTTGTGCAACCTATTGAATGGTGCAATGGCAATGAAAAGGCAAGTCCGCGAGTTGAAGGCAACAAAGAAGCCAATAGCCTACGCCGCAGGCCTGCTTTTCGACGGCGAGCGGGCGTTTTTCCTGCAGAAAAAGACCCTGGACAACAAGATTGAGCTTGAGCTTCCGGGCGGAATCGTGATGGAAGGCGAAAGCCCGGTCTCTGTAGTGAGGCTTGCGTTTGCGCAGAAGGCGGGCATTGACTGCGACGTCGGCCAGGTCGAAACCCAGGGAAAATATAATGTCGGTTCAAGGAAGCGGCGTCTTATGGTGCCCGCAATGGGCCTTTCCTGCAATGCAAAGGACAAGACCGCCCACCCCTCGGCGCAATACTGCGGCATCAAATGGATAAAGAAGGACGAAGTCAAAAGGGAGAGGCTGGCAAGGAACTCCGAATGGGTCCTCGCCCGCGGATAATTCCCTGCTTCCTTTCGCCGGGGAGCCTCAAATCTTTCCAGCCATATAGTCCGCGTAACCTTCCAGGTCAAGCTGTCCCTGGCCGCTCAGGTTGAACACAATCGTCTTTTGCTCGCCTTTTTTCTTGCACTCGGCAGCGACGTCGATTGCTGCTTTGATTGCGTGACAGGATTCGGGTGCTGCGACGATGCCTTCTGTCCGGGCGAAAACCATTCCCGCCTCGAAGACTTCCTTCTGGCTGTAGGCTACTGCTCGGATGAGCTTGTCGTGCGCAAGGCTTGACACCGTTGGTGCCATTCCGTGGTAGCGCAGGCCGCCGGCGTGCGACTTTGCTGGAATGAAGTCCTTGCCAAGGGTGTACATCTTGAGAAGCGGAGTCATCCCTGCGGAGTCGCCGTGGTCGTAGTCGTACTTTCCTTTGGTGATTGACGGCGCCGAGGTGGGTTCGACTGCGATGATGTCCGGGTTGGTCTTCTTTGCAATCTTGTCAGCCACGAACGGGAACGTGAACCCTGCGAAGTTGCTTCCGCCGCCCACACAGGCAATCAGCACGTCCGGGGTGATGTCTTCCTTTGCAAGCTGTATCTTGGCTTCCTGGCCGATTACGGTCTGGTGGAGCATCACGTGGTTGAGCACGCTCCCAAGCGAGTACTTCGAGTTGGGCGTCTTCACAACCGTCTCGATTGCCTCGCTGATTGCGATGCCAAGGCTCCCGGAGTGCTCCGGGTTCGCGTCCGAAAGCTTTCTCCCGTACTCCGTCTCGCGGCTTGGCGATGAGTATACTTTCGCGCCGTAAGTCTCCATCTGAATCCGCCTATAGGGCTTCTGCTCATAGCTGCTTGCCACCATGAACACGCGGCACTTCATCCCGTAGAGCGCGCAAGCGTAGGAAAGCGCGGTGCCCCACTGTCCTGCGCCGGTCTCGGTGACCAGCTCCTGCACGCCTTCCTTCATCGCATAGTAGGCCTGGGCTATTGCGGTGTTGGGCTTGTGGCTCCCGCAGGGGTTCAGGCCCTCGTGCTTGAAGTAAATCTTTGCAGGCGTCTTGAGGTAGGCTTCGAGCCTGTGCGCCCGGAACATCGGAGTTGGCCTGCCGCAGGCAAAGAGCGCGGATACAACCTCGTCGGGAATGTCTATGAACCTCTGGCTTGACATCTCCTGCCGCACAGCTTCCTTTGTGAATATTGCCTCCAGCTCCTCTGGCTTTGCGGGTTTTCCGGTTCCCGGGTTCATGGGCGGGTCAAGCGGTGTTGGCAGGTCGGGCAGGATGTTGTAGTACTTTCTGGGCATCTCGTCCTCGCAAAGGGTTATCTTGTACCCCTTCGAGTTTTTTCCGTACGTGTCGCACTTGCAGCTCATCTTTCATCACTCCTCAAAACAAAGTATGCTTTCGCCCAAAGGCGTAAGAGTCAGGATTTTGCCCTTGCTTTCGCTGGACCCGCAGTTAACTAGCTTCAAATCACGGAGCCGCTGGATTAATCGGCGGCAGGACGGCTCGCTTGCAACCCCGTATTGCTCAGCGGCGTGGCAGGCCGCAGTCATAGTAATAAGGTCGCTTCTTGCAAGTTCGGCTACAAAGAGGGCGGCTCGCCGCTGGCCCGCGCTGAGGCTTCCAAAAAACGTTTCCCGCGCCAAACCCTCAAAATTAGCTAGACTGGAGGCTGGCGCGTTTGCCATCGGCAGTCAACACCAGCATCCTCCACATCAATCAACCTGAAATATCAACTAGAGCTATCGAAGTTTTTAACCCTTGTGCGTCACTTCGTGACTTGGGCAACCAATCAGGATGTAGTTGATTCGTGCAATGCAAGCCTAACCCGCTCCACGTCTAGGGGGTTGAACGTCTCCTCGCCGCACTCGCACTTGTAGCCGCCTAGAACAAACCCGCGCAGGCTGACCTTTGCCGGTTTCATTTTCTTACCGCAGACGCAACGCAAAAAAGTTTCACCTTTCGAATTTATGGCAATAAACTATACTACCGCAAAACTAATTTCCTTTCCCTTGGAGTCGAAGCACCGCACGTCGGCCCTATTGTAAGGGTAGGCTGCAATCAGGTGGCACGCGCCCTTCTGCGAAAACATCCTCAAGTCTGCCCTGGAGGGGATGGCCGGGCCGGTTGGATGCGAGTGGAAGGTGCCCACGATGCCCATTGCTATTGGCAGGTTGAAATCGTTGAATGAGACGCTGGCCTCGTTGGATTGAGCAAGGGGCGCCAGGTAGAGCCTGTCCGCGAGAATGATTTCCTTGCCCTTCGAGCCTGCAAGCAGAAACAAAAGCTCGCGCGGGTGGGCTTCCTGTGCGCCCAGGAGGCAGCTTTCAAGCACTTCGCGGCTGATTGTGAACTTCATCGGGTTAGACATGACATGACACGGGTCTTGCAGTAAAAAAAACTACGCTGAGGACGAGATTCGAACTCGTGCCCCCTTTCGAGGACCGGTTTTCAAGACCGGCGCATTGGACCGCTCTGCCACCTCAGCAATAAGGATAGTATTTAGGGCAGTTGAAGAAATTTAAACCGGGCAGGCAGCGCAGGCTTGCGGCGGGAAAAACAGGGGGTGCTGTGGGGGTGCCTTAGTCGGGCATCTCTTCGTATTCGGACTCCTCGTCCGACCCGTGCTTGCCGTGGGGTCGCGCTTCCAGGGGCGCCGGGAAGCTGTTCCCGCAGGACTTGCACGTCCAGGACATTATGTCGCCGCCCACCTGGTCAGGGGAGACGTCTGTTGAGTTGCAGAAGGGGCACATCCTCTTGGGCATCCCGAAGTTGCCGCGCTGGTATGCTGGCGGCCTGAAGGCCTCTTCGCCTGGCGGCCGCTGCGCGGTCTTTGCCCTTACCTCAAGCTTGGGCTGGGGCTTTGGCTTTGCAGCTTTCTTGGCCTTGACGGCCTTGGCTGCGTTCTTAGTGGGTTTTTTTGCCATAAAAACAGGGAGGGCTTTGCGGTTTAATAAGTTATGCAGGCCGCGGTTGCACTAATCTGCCTTGAAGATTTCTATTGCGCTTGGGAAAGTAGAACCGCACTTCCTGCAGGTCCAGGAAATCAGCGAGCCCGCGACTTGGTCGGGAAAAAGGTCGTCCGAGCCGCAGTTGGGGCAGAGCTTGTCAACGGTTTTTCCTTTTGTGGAGTCCATGCTATCAGCTATACAGTTGAATAAATAAAAAAGAGGGGGGAACTCTTGGAAAGACTTTATCCAAGGGTCATTTCGACGTGCACGGAATCGGGTATCTTGATGCGCATGATGTCGCGCAGCACGCGGTCGTCAGCGGTGACTTCGATGAGGCGCTTGTGTATGCGCATCTGCCACTTCTCGTAAGTGTCCGAGCCGTCGCCGCAGGGCGTCTTGCGCGTTGAGATGGATAGGACCTTGGTTGGCAGCGGGATGGGGCCGCGCATGGCGACTCCTGACTTGTTCGCTATCTCCTTTATGTCCTTGCACACCTGGTCAAGATCCCCGAAATTCTGCGACTGTAACTTGATTCTTGCTTTACCCATAGAAAAGAAACCTCTGTAAAAACATAAAAAATGAAAGAAAGGGGGATTGTGCCCCTGTTTTCACTTAAGCCTTCTTGGGCACCACGTCGAGGATTACTCCTGCTGCAACGGTCTGTCCCATGTCGCGCATGGCAAAGCGTCCCAGGGCGGGGTAGTCCGAGTATTTCTCGGCACACACCGGCCTTGTGGGCTTTATCATGACAACTGCAACGTCACCGGTCTTGAGGAAGTCAAGCCCCTCCTTGACCGGCTGTCCGGTCTTGGGGTCCTTCTTCTCGAGGATGTCGGTGATGGTGCACGCAAGCTGCGCAGTGTGCAGGTGGAACACTGGCGTGTAGTTCCTGCCAATTGCAGTCGGATGGTTCAGAATCACTATCTGGGCCTTGAAGGACTCTACAACGAGCGGCGGGTTTGCAGGAATTCCTACGACGTCTCCGCGCTTGATGGCCTTCTTGTCAACTCCCTTGAGGGTGAAGCCGATGTTGTCACCTGGGATTGCCTCGGTGAGGGCCTGGTGGTGCATCTCGATGCTCTTGACCTCGCCAATGAGCCCCTCGGGCATGACGATGACCTGGGTGTTGGGCTTGAGGATGCCTGACTCGACACGCCCGACTGGAACAGTGCCCTGTCCGGTAATCGTGAAGATTTCCTGGATTGGGATGCGCAGCGGCTTGTCAGTCGGCTTCTTGGGCTCGATGAGCGCGTTGAACGCCTCGAGAAGGGTCGGGCCCGAATACCACGGGGTCTTGTCGCTCCTCTTTACGATGTTGTCTCCCATGTACGCCGAGTAGGGTATGAAGGGTATTGCGTCGGTCTTGTAGCCCATTGGCTTGAGCTTTGCGATGAGCTCGGTCTTGGTCTTCTCGTACGCCTGGTGGTCGTAGTTTACCGCATCCATCTTGTTGATTCCGATGATGAACTGGCTCACTCCAAGCACTTTCAGAAGGAATGCGTGCTCGATGGTCTGCGCCTGGATTCCTTCCTTCGCGGAACACACGAGGACGGCGGCATCAGCCTGTGATGCGCCGGTAATCATGTTCTTTACGAAGTCCTTGTGGCCAGGAGCGTCGATGATTGTGAAGTAGTACTTCTGGGTGTTGAAGTCCCTGTGGGCGATGTCAATCGTGACTCCGCGCTCGCGCTCCTCCTTGAGCTGGTCCATCGCGAAAGCGAACTCGAAGGTCGCCTTTCCGAGCTTCGCAGCCTCTTCCTTGAGCTTGCGAAGGTCGTTCTCGCTGAGTGCGCCGGTGTCGTAAAGGATACGACCGACTGTGGTTGACTTTCCGTGGTCAACGTGGCCGACGAAGATCAAATTCAGGTGTGGTTTGGCTGCCATACTAAATTACCTCCAAAAACTGTGATTGTAAAAGCCAAAAGACTGGCAATAAACATGGTCATTTCAGGACTTGATGAAACCCCGATTACCCACCAAGGTTGTATAGGGCGGTTGAGTAAAAAATAGCCATTTTGAGCCTGTCTGCTATTCGCCCTCTGATGAGTATCATTACAATGCCTAAAGAGATTTAAAAAGGTTTTTGATTTTTCGGCT
>CAINOH010000015.1 GCA_903851445.1 uncultured Microcaldota archaeon
GCAACTATTCCGCTTAACTCGCCAGCAGTCACTGCTGCAGTCGTACCGCCGTCATACTCTTTCGACGTAGTCAGAGTAGGCTCTGCAATAGTCAACTGCTTCTTAGTAATCACACCAGTAGTTACAACGTAATCCACTGGCTTGGTGTACTTGGCCGCATCTGCTCCGCCAAGGGTATAAACAACAGTTATAGTCTTACCAGTCCCGACAGCGGCAGTGTCATAAGTCGCTACCGCACTTACGGTTACAACATCAGGAGCGACAACTCCAACCAACGTTCCAGCAGTCACTGCTGCAGTCGCATCCCCGTCATACGGTTTTGACGTAGTCAACGTAGGATCGGTAATAGTCAATTGTGTTACTGCTGCAGTTACTGGTCCTACTAGAGTACTCGTTACCGTACGATCATAACCAGCCTCACCGCGGGCTATAACTCTAATATACTTACCCAGATCACCCGAAACTAACGTGTACGTGTTCAACTCGTCATTAATATTAAGGTCAGTACAATGATTGCTGTCGGTGCATCTTTCCCACGTATAATCTGCGTTATCTACAGTTGCGCCAGTTGGCGACAACACTGCGGTCAATGTTTGACCGACTTGGGGCGTACCGGTTATAGAAACACCCGTTAAATGAATAGTCGTTGCGCTCGCGAACCCTGCCACGAGCATTATGAATAGGAATAGGAAGATTGCCTCTTTCTGAACGCTGAACGCAGATGCTATACGATTTACCTGTACCACAAAACCACCCTCTCTTCAACAATGCTAACAACGACGTGAAAACAAGTTCAAACCTATAAAAAAACGAACACGCACCACCCCTGCCAAGGATTGGTACGCTATTTGAACCTATTAGCCCGTAGTAACAAACCACGCATATACGTTAAGATTGTTGGAAAAGCCTAATAAATAGGTATGTAAGGAGCGAAGCGTAAAACGGGGTGGGTTCGGATTGCCAAAACGGGTGCCTCCTGGAATTCGCAGGGCATCATCGCGAGCTCCTGCAGCCTGCGTTTCTTGCCGCTTCGGCCGGGTTATTATAAATAGGCGGCCTTCCAAAGGGTTTTGGAAAAGTGAGAAACGACCATGTTCAACCTGTTTTCGATAGTCCTCACCGTGCTGGGCCTTACCCTCTTTGAGGTCGTAACGTCTGTTGATAACGCCATCATCAACGCCCACGTGCTTTCAACAATGGGCCGGAAGGCGCGGCGCTGGTTCGTAGTCTGGGGGCTCCTGATAGCCGTTTTCATAGTCAGGGGCCTGCTCCCGTGGCTGATAGTCTTCTTCCTCAACCCCCAGCTCGGCCCTGTAGGCTCGCTCACTGCCACCTTTTCCGAGGACCCGATGGTCCTTTCCGCAATAGATGCGTCCAAGCCCATCCTGCTCATAGCCGGCGGCATATTCATGGTGTTCCTGTTCCTCCACTGGCTCTTCTTGGAGCCCAAGTATTACGGCCTGAAGGGCGAAAAGACAATAGAAAAGAACGGCATCTGGTTCTATGCGATAGTCTCCATTCTATTGACCGTGCTCATCTACCTTGCAGTGCAAAAGAACCCGATGATGGCCCTCGGCGCCGCAGTCGGCTCATCATTATTCTTCATAACGCACGGCTTCAAGCAGAACGCGGAAGCAAAGGAAAATGACCTGCTTGACAAGAAAAAGACCGCGAGCCTCTCCGACCTGAGCAAGCTGTTCTACCTCGAGGTCATCGACGCGACGTTCTCAATAGACTCGGTGCTTGGCGCGTTCGCATTCACCCTCTCGGTGCCCCTCATCCTCATAGGCAACGGCATAGGCGCGTTCGTGGTAAGGGAACTGACAATCAAGAACGTGACCAAGGTAAAGAACTACAAGTACCTCAAGAACGGCGCGATGTACTCGATATTCTTCCTCGGGGTAATCATGATTTACGACGCCTTCGGCGGGCATATTCCCGAGTGGGTCTCGCCCATAATCACCTTCGCAGTAGTCGGGTGGTTCTACTTCAAGTCACTGAAAGTGATGGGAAAGGAAGTCGAAGGGAGCCCGAATTAGTTCAAGTTGCCTTCGGCGGGCGGTCCCTCTATTTTTTTGAATACTTCAGCGTAGTCCTGAACCTCATCCGGTCACTGGCAGTCTCAAAGTTTACGACAACGCAGTTAAGCAGCTTTTCTTTTGAAATCAGGGGGTTCTCTTCGCATATCCGCTGGAAGTTCTCAACAGTAGGGTCAGCTTTGAACCGCTCGCCGATTTCTTTCGTCCTTTCCGGCGTCAGCTTTTGCTTGGGGCCGAACCGCCTGGCCTGCAGGCGCTCAAGGAACTTAGCCAAGACAGGGTATTTTCCTTGATACGCCTGCATGGCTTTCCTCATTGTTGGCGCGCCGAATGGAACGGCTTCAACAAGCCTCGGCAGGTGCTTAACGGGCACGTCCGGGTTCTTCTCGATAAAATCAGCGAGCAACTTTGCGTGTTCTTCGGTAAACCGAGTGTTGCCCTCGCCACGATATACCATAAGCCTATTCACCTACCCGCTTGTATCCAGGGGGGTTGTTGCGTGGCTTGGCGCGCCTGCTGGCCGCCACGGGTTCAAAGGACGGCCTTTGCTCGACTGGTTTGAAGTGGATTCTGAACTGGCCTTCTGGAAAACCCGCAAGTACCATCGCCCTTTTCAGGCTTTCGTCAAATGGCGTCCGCTTCTCGTCTTCCATACGTCTCCGGTAGTCATTCAGGTTTCGCACGGCACACCGTACCCGTTCCTCGAATTCAGGGTGGTCGCGTCTTCTCATCCAAGAAAGATAATCCCGGGTTGCGGTTTCGCGCTTTTGCGGGTTTACTGGCCGCGGAAGGGTGGCAAAAAGCCTGTGGTCAGGGGCGCCCGCGCGCACCAGCGACTTGAACTTCTTCACTTCGTCCATAGACCTGAAAAGTTCCTGCGCGCCCTTGGTGTCCCTTGCATTCAGGTACGTCGCCTGCTGCTGCTTTTTGTACCTATCCAAAAGCCAGGGCGGTATTTCTTCTGTTGGCGGCTTTCTTGCGGTAGACGGCATGCTTGTCACAACAGGATGGTTCTTGCCTTAACAAAAATACTTTGTTCTCCCTGGGCTTTTTTAATGCCGCTTGGAGGGCGAAAAGGCACAGGAAAGCAAAAAGCAGCCTCAATAAGAACCCTGAACCGTTTTATACGCCAACTCACTGATGGTCTAATGATTTCCGGCTGCGACGGCATCACGTGCCCCATTGAGAAGGAGCACATAGCCTATTTCTCAATGGAGGTCGGGATAAGCCACACCATCCCCACTTATGCAGGCGGACTGGGCATACTTGCAGGCGACGTCTTGAAGTCGTTTGCGGACATGAAGATACCCGTGGTCGGGATTACGCTCCTCAACGAGAAGGGCTATTTTTACCAGACGCTTGACGCGGACGGGAACCAGAAGGAGGAGCCGGTGCAGTGGAACCCGCACGACCACATGGTGCTCCTGCCGAACTCGGTGACCGTGACTATAGAGGGCAGGCCGGTCAAGGTGCGTGCGTGGAAGCACATGGTGCGCGGCCTTTCCGGGAACGAGCTTCCGGTCTTCTTCCTTGACACCAACGTTCCGGGCAACTCCGACTTTGACAAGACGCTCACGTCATACCTTTACGGCGACGGCCGGCCCTACAGGCTCTCGCAGGAAATAGTACTCGGCGTTGGTGGCGTGCGGATGCTCGAGTCGCTTGGCTACCACAACATACGTAAATATCACATGAACGAGGGCCACGCCGCACTCCTGGCGGTGGAATTGCTGCGCAAGACCTACAGGGACGCGGGCTCGGAGGAGAAAAACTACGACCTGGATGCAGTGAAGGAAAAGTGCGTGTTCACCTCGCACACGCCGATTGCCGCTGGCCACGACAAGTTCGACCTCGACCTGTTCCTGCGCCTTACCGGCGACTACGTCCCAAAGATGATCCTTTCCAAGGCCACGCACGACAACCAGGTCAACATGACCCTTCTCGGCCTTGTTGTAAGCAAGCACATCAACGGGGTTGCCAAGAGCCACGGCGAGGTCACGCGCGGGATGTTCCCCGAATACAGCATCGACACGATAACTAACGGCGTGCACCTTCCAAGCTGGGTCTCACCTTCATTCCGCGACCTTTTCGACGCGAACCTCCCCGGGTGGGAACTGGACCCGTTCACGCTCCGCAACTCGCTCTTCATCCCAAAGGAAAAAGTCTGGAAGGCGCACGAGGACTCCAAGGCCGCGCTGGTCAACGAGGTCAACGCACGCACCAACGCGGGATTCCACCCTGCGCGGTTCACAATAGGGTACGCACGCAGGTTCACCGAATACAAGCGGCCCGACCTCATCCTTTACGACATTGCAAGGCTCGAGGCGGTTGCAAAGCACGTCGGCGACATCCAAGTGGTCTTTGCAGGCAAGGCGCACCCGGCTGACGGCAAGGGCAAGGAGCTCATACGCAAGGTGTTCTCCGACTGCAAGGCGGTAAATTCGGCCAACACGCCGCTGAAGATGGTCTTCCTCGAAGGCTACGACATGCAGCTTGCAAAGTTGATGGTCGCGGGCTGCGACGTGTGGCTCAACACACCCCAGCGGCCATTCGAGGCGTCCGGGACTTCGGGAATGAAGGCTGCTGCCAACGGCGTGCCGCACTTTTCAACATTGGACGGCTGGTGGCTCGAGGGCCACGTCGAGAACGTGACCGGCTGGAGCATAGGCGAGCACCCGCACGACGCAAAGCCAGGCCAGGACACTGACGTTGGCGCTGACGCGTCCGACCTTTACAGCAAGCTTGAGAACGACATCATCCCGGCGTTCTACGGAAACCGGCAAAAGTGGATGGAGATAATGCGGCACTGCATCGCAATCAACGCCAGCTTCTTCAACACCTGCAGGATGGCGCAGCAGTACATCGCGAACGCCTATCTTGAGTGAGTTGGACGTATGGATATTGTCGGGAGCGTGCTTGGGTTCCTTTCCAAAGCCCTAAGCTTCATCATCGCGGTTGCCCGCGGGATGCTCCTGCTTTCCCTTGGCATGCTCCTTGCATTGTCGGTCTTCCTTGCGATAATGGCCAACAGTGCGCGCTTCACGCTCCTGGACTCCAACTTTTACCTTAACCAGCTTGACGCGTCCAATGCCTACGACTCGATAAAGACAGTTGCCCTTGACCTTGTGGTAACCACGCTTACCGGCCAGTTCCCTGACTCGCCGGAAAAGGCAAAAGTCGTTTCCGAGTTTAGAACCGGGCTTGCGAACGCAATCCCAACTGACTGGTTCCGCAACAACACGCGGAAAATACTAACAAACACGTTCGCCTACGCAAAGGGCGAGACCTACCAGCTCGACCTGAAAATCTCGATTGCCGAAATAAAGCCCGGGCTCAAGGCGGTCTTCAAGGACATTTTGCCCAAGCTTGCCAACCTGACGCAAGCAAGCAGCGCCGCAGGTCCGGCAGGGCAAACTAATGCCGGGCAATCACAAGGTTCGGGCATGCCTGCAATCATGTGGCCAGGCAACTGCAATTCCGTTGTAAGCTGCATGGATTACTGCGAAGGCCACGCCGATGAATGCAGCAAGTTTGACAACACGCCCTATGACCTGCGGATTAACTGGACTTTCCTCAAGTCAAAATGCAAAGACATCGACGGGTGCGTCACGTACTGCCGCAACCTGGTGGGCACCAACCTCAACCCCGATGCCGGCGGAGTGGAAGGCAACTGCTCGCGGATGCTGCAGTTCATTGACGCGACCGCGCCCGGGCAACCCATACCGGAGTCGGTGCTGAAAACGCAGCCAAAGGCAACGCCAAGCCCTACGGCTTCGCCAAGTCCAAGGGCGGTGCCGCAATACAACTTCACCGGCCCCGGCGGGTGCAAAAGCAAGACAGGGTGCACCCAATATTGCTCCACCCACAAAAACGAGTGCGCGGACACCAACTACACGATATACGTGGCCGTGAACACGACCGTTCTCGGCTCGCTTTGCTCGGACCCGCAATCCTGCCTGGAATACTGCAAAGGCGACATTTCAAACGAAACAGGGGAAGTGAAAGACGAGTGCGGCAGCGTTAACAACGATTACGCGGCAGCACAAGAGGACCTGTTCAGCGCAATAGCCGGCCAGCAATCAGCGGAAATTTCCAGCGAGACTATGGATCAGCTAATCAACCAGCAACTGGACTCGCTTCCGGATGTAGTTGACTTGGATAAGGAGATGCAATACCAGCTTTCAGCAGGGCTTGCACAGGGCCGCCAGGCGCTTGGCACGGCAACCCTTGCCTGCGACCTTCTGGTAGTGGCCGCTGTTGTGCTCGCGCTCTTGATATCCCTTGTCGCATTCAGCGTGCGCGGCGCAATGAGGCACGTGGGCTGGCCGCTATTCATTGCCGGACTTGCCGCAACAATCCTTGCGCTGCTCGGGCCGAAGATGATCCTTGACACAGTAGCGCAGGGAATGGCCGGAGGGGGGCAGTTCGCGCAAGCAATGGGTGTACTGATGGACGTTGCAGCAGGCATAGTCAAAGGATACTTCAACACCGTGCTCATACCCGCGGCCATCACCTGCATTCTTGGCCTGGGACTGGTAATCTACTCATTCAAGATGAAGGACAAGGAACAGGAAAAGGCCGGAAAAGAAGACCCGAAGAAAGAGCCGGAAGAAAAAGAAGAAGCGTCTGAAGAGGAAGATGCGCCTGAGAAAAAAACGGAGAAGAAAGCAAAGAACAAAAGTAAAAAATAATCGAAAAAAAACATGAAAGAAAACAAAAGGCAAACCTAAAAAATAACCGAAAAAGAAACAAAAATCGAAGCCAACCTATTTCTTTTGCGCAACAACACCGCACGAATGGTAGATGTGCGAGAGCTTCTTCTCCTCGTCAGCGGTTATGATGCTGATGCACTCGCCGACCTCGTTCATGCGGCCGGTCCGTCCGGCGCGGTGGATGTAGAACTCGGGTGCCGAAGGCAGGCCGATGCTGTAAATTTTCTCCACGTCCGGAAAATGGATTCCGCGCGCTGCAACGTCGGTGCAGATGAGGATTTGCTCCTCTCCTGAGATGAACCTGCGCATCGCGGAATGCCTCCGCGCTGGCTTGATTTGCGAGTTGAGCTGGATTACCTGTATCTTGAACTTGTTGAGCGTGTTCGCAAGCTCCTCGACTTCCTCGTTGGTTGCGCAGAACACCATCGACTTGACGGGGTTTTTTGTGAGCATTGATGCAAGGGCCTGCGTCTTGTTTTCGGTAACCGTATAGAAGTGTGTGATTGTAGTTGCGGCGACCTTTCCGACTTTTATCTCGGCAAATCCGGGTCGCATCAATGTCTTTGCCTTTTCGTAGGCGGCGTTTGGCATCTGGACCGAGAACAGCATAGTCTGCTTGCGGCTTGAAAACCGCGAGGCGATGTGCAAGGTCTCGTCAACAAACTGCTCGCAAAGGAGCCGGTCAGCCTCGTCAAGAACCAGGATTGAATAGTCGCTTGGCTTGAGAACCGCCTTTTGCAGCACCTCGTGCAGCCGCGTCGGGTTGCCTATGACTATCTGCGCGCCCTTGCGGATTAACTCGTTCTGCTTTCCAGGAGGCGTGCCACCATAGACTGCAACTGTAAGTATTCCCATTCCCTCGCAGATTTTGCGGCACTCGTTTGCAGCCTGGATGACAAGCTCGCGGGTTGGCTCGATTATGACTGCGCGGGTGCTGGGCTTGGTGAGAATTGCCTGGATTATGGGCACCAGGAACGCGGCGGTTTTGCCGGTCCCGGTTGGCGACAAAGCGTAAAAGTCAGTGCCCGCAACTCCGAGTGGAATCGTCCTCTCCTGCACTGCAGTAAGCGGCGAATAGCCTAGCCTCTTGAGCGAATCAGTAATGCGAGGGTCTATCTGGACGTCCATAGCACAGATTATGCACGGCCGGGCTAATAATATGGCTTGAAAAAACAGAAGTGCTCCAATCGAGGTCGGAGGCCTTGACACGGTTCGCGGACGGGTCATGGAATTACTCGCAAGAAAAGCAATCGAAAAAGGACTGACAGATGGATTAGCAAACTAACAATCATTAGTTTTCTATTTACCTCGTAACATAACTAACTTAACTAATTAAATATATAAGTAATTCACTAGTTAGTGAAGTATATATATACCTAAATACATAGGTATTAGTGAAAACATGAAAAATGTAGACGTATTTGCACCTAAATCATGCCGAATCATCTCATACTACCTCCTGCACGCAAAGGAGCCCGTAAGTCAAAAGCAAATCGTTGAAGCCACCGGCGTTGCGGCAGGTTTGGTGAGCCGCGTCAGCTCCGAACTAGTAGCTAGGGGCATCGTCAAGCGCTTGTACCGAACCCGATTTTCACTTGAATACCCACAAAAACTTATGTTGGACTGGATCGGTAACAGGCAAATGGCACAAAAGAGGGCGTTCTTTGCCAAGGACGTCTCAATCCTAAAGGGAGTCAAACACACCCATACGCTATTTTCCGGTGCGTTTCTTCAAACAGAGTATCTGAAGACGCGTTTTACGACAGTATATGTTTCGCACAACTACCGCCCCGATGAAAAAGTCCGTGAGGGCCGGGTCGGCGATTTCCTTGAAAACATCGTCTTAATTCCTGCTGATGACGAATTCGTCTTTTATGAGAGAAGGAAAATTAAGGGACTGTGGGTAGTAAATCCCGCGCTGCTATTCGTAGATTTGTCGAGTCTTGGAGGCATGGCCTTGCAGCAGGCTTCGGAAGTCGCCCAGCAGCAGGATTGGCAAGATTTGATGAAGATTGTTACTATTAACGGAGCGACTCGTTCTATTACAATGCAGGAAAACATTGCAAATCAGATGAAAAAGTGAAACGAATGGCTGAGTTTTATTCCACAGATATATGCGAGAAATCCTTTTCCGAACTAGTGGAATTCGCAAGAAAGGCCAACGAACTGGGCGAGCTGCCACTCCTATTCGGGGGTTGGGCAGTATACCATTACAACCAATACGCTGGAAGCAAGGACGTCGATTGCATCGTGTCCGAAACCCGCTTCGATGGATTGGTAGATTTTCTAGTTGGTAAAGGGTACGGCCAACGGGAGCTGCGCCTTTTCAAGGACAAGATTTTTTTCGACTTGTACAAGAAGGACGAATCAATAGGTGAAGGAGAAACACGCGTTGACTTGTCAGACCTATACTCGGGAAGCTCTGAGGCGTATCTGAAGGGATATGGAAAAAGAACAGCGGGCGTTCAGGTACTGATTCCCAGCGTCCCTGCGCTATTACGTTCAAAAATATGCGCGCTTGCCATACGTGACGTCCCAAAAGACAGGAGCGATGCCATCGCGCTCATACTTTGTTTAAATGCTGGCGATGCTCCGGCGTTAGCAAGAAGCCTGCCTGCGGCGTTGAAAGCGCGGGTAGTCTCCTTGAGAGGCGATGCACAGACGCTTGGACTCGTTGGCAAGCCAACAAAGACAAAGCTGAAGGAACTTAACGACAAGATCCGAATATTGTCAGCTAGCGACCGACGAGCTTAATTGAGCAACCCATATAAATCCCAAATGCTTCAGTCCTGACGGATTCAGATATTGGTTTCGTGCCGTTTCTAGCTTGTGGGAACTGAACCTGTGGTTGGATGCTCCAAACGGGATTTGAACCCGTGTTAGCGGATTGAGAATCCGCTGTCCTTGACCGAGCTAGACTATTGGAGCGAAAAATAGGAATACAAACTAGGCTTGAAAGTAATAAAATACCGCCCTTATTTGGCAGGAGTCTCCTTTTGCAGGACGACCATCCAGTCCGACTTTCCGGCGGGATTGCCTTCGTAAATCTTTTTCAATCCTTCGATGTAGTCATAATCTTCCGTCGAATCGGGTTTTACTCCCTGAAGGACGATAATGCCTCCCTCGGAAAGCGCACGCTGCGCCTCTGAAATGATTGCGCCCTCTCGCCGTCTTGACAGGCTTTTTGTTCCCAAGAATCCGTCAGATACGATTGCGTGCATCGATGAATCGGCCGCGGGCAATTTCCACTTGGAAAGCGGTACTTCTCCGTTCTTCAATTGGTTTGGCCCGAAAAATAGGTTAGCGGGTTCCCCTGGCGTGACGATGGCTTTGGCGCCCTCGATGGACAGGAGCTTTCCAAGATTTCCCGGTTCTTGAGCAATTTGAAGGACATTAAGTCGCCCATCTTTCTTTTTGTAGCTACCGAATCCCCAAGGGTAATGCGTCTTGATTGCGGCAAGAATAGAATGGCTGCTGTCTAAGCCCGACTGCTTGGCATCCTTGCCATACTTGGCTGCGAAATATTCCAAGTTTTTTTCCAAATCACTGTGACTGATTTTGTCGTCTGCGATTTTCTGGAGCACGTGGAAATAATTTCCGACTTCGTCCGGCCTTGAGGAGAAAACTACTTTCCAGCATTTGCCAAGGGATAAGGAGTTGTACCAGCCGGGAGTCCAAGTCATATAGGGGACTTTCTCGGCCCCGGCCAAAATTACAATGCCGCCTTTCTTGAGAATTCGGGAAGCCTCGGGAAGGACGTATCGGTTCAGCCCCCCGATGCCCGGATAGTCCGAATTCAAAAAGTCCTTCGATACAATCGCATCAACTGACCCATCCTTGAGCGGCACTCGGATAGCATCGGCGACCATCCCTCCGCGGATGCCGCGCTCCTTTCCGAAATTTATGCTCTTGTGATTCCTGTCAAAGGATGCAACGGTATAGCCTTCCTTTTGCAAAGCGTCGCCAATCTGGCCGGTCCCGGACGCAAATTCTGCAACATTGACACGAAACTTTTTTTGTGACAGCTTGCCCCGCAAAGAAGCTTGTTGTTTGGTATATCGCCCCTTATTCACCGGCAATGCCGCCCGGAGAGCGGCGACGATGGGTATGAGCACGTGGCTTTTGTTGAATGGCATATGGGTCAGGACGCCATTTTCCTGCTCCCAAAGGTATCTTCCAAGGTCGATATCGATTCCCACGAATTCAGGCGGCTTCTTGCACAAGGTTAGAAAATGCCTTTTGAACTTGTAGCGGAAGACACTTGGATTGATTTCCCTGAATTTCAGCGATGCCATGAATATTCGAAAGATAATGGCCTTGCAGGGATTTATAAAAATTCGTTGCGTTAATTATTGGCTGTGAGCCAGCCCGGAAAAGGCGGGTTGGCGCGAATCGCGTTTTTAGAGGTGTCATTTCTTATGGTAGACAGGATGTTTTCAACGATGGGCGACATGCGCGTGGGCAGGTACATCATTGCCGAGGAGCACCCGTGCAAGATTTTGAGCATGTCAAAGAGCAAGACCGGAAAGCACGGTGCCGGCAAGATAAACATGGAGGCGGTCTCCATATTCGACGGCAGCAAGCACATGCTGATGAAGCCCTCGGACGCGGACGTCGAGGTCCCGGTCATCGACCGCAAGAAGGCGCAGGTCGTCTCAATGAGCGGCAACACCGCGCAGCTTATGGACCTAGTTTCGTTCGAGACTTTCGAAATCACGATTCCCGAGGAGATGGCAGGCGGCATCGAGGTTGGCAAGGAAATCCAGTACATGGAAGTCATGGGCCGCAAGCTGCTTTTGCGCATCGAAAGCGGGAATTAATTGTAGGCCTATTTGGTTTTAATTCGCTTATCCGCAGGAATCCTTACCGTCTTTTCGCCTGCGGTGTGCGTCCAATTGGCTCGCGGGAAATCTCCCTGCTTTTTGAGAACAAGCTTGCACTTTTCCACTTGGCCTCCGCGTTGTAGATGCTTGCGTGTGCGGTGTCCCCGAGTGTCTTGGGAAGCGCGTCAAGGTCGTACATGTGGCCCAGACCGGACAACCGCAGGTAAAGCCCCTCGTTGAACTTCGCAAAGGTTTTCTCGGCATTTCTCACGTCGGTGCAGTTTGCATTTGACGAGCGAAAGCGCGCTATGTGGCCATTCAGTTCACCAAGGTGAATGTTAAGGCCATCGCGAAGGACGTCAGGCTTCTGCGCGGAACGCTTTTCTGCATACCGCGCCTCGGTTCCAAGGTCGGCCATCTGCGCAAGGACCGCGGTCCTGCACGCAGTGAGGAACTTTAATGTGGCAAGCCGCTTAACACCCGGGATTTCACGCACGTCCATTCAAACAACCTCGTAACGTTAGTAAGCATACTTGGGTTTATAGCGCTTTTCCGGCGCCAATCCCTGACTGGATTTTCTTGAGCGTTGCGACTTTGTGGTCCAGCAGGGTGCAGGCGCCGTTCTCGCGGAACAGCTCGCCCCGGTCAATCAGCCGCTGGTCGGCCCGGCGCTCGGCCTCAAGGGCCTTTGCAAAGGCGTTGCACATCTTGAGCCGGGTTGCATCCGAGAGCCGCTCAAGGTGGTTGATTGCTTCAGTGTGCCTTGCAACGCGCCTCGTTATGGGCAAGGCCTGCCTGGACGCTGCAAACCGGACGAACTCCCCAGCCTGGCCGGCCTTGAGGCTTTCGCGCGCACTGCGTATCGCCTCTGCCCGGTCAAGGTGCAGATTCGTTTGCCTCCTGTTTCTTGCGCCAACAATCAGCTCGTCGGCCTTCGACGCATAAAGCTCCAGTATGTCTCGCAGCGTATCTTTTGGGGGATTTTTGGGTTCGGAAGCTTGGCTCATGACTGTTTTGCACCGTTTGCTTGCGGGTATTACAGGAAATAGGGGGTCGAAACCATTTTTATTGTCTGTGGCAACGATATTACTCCGGTCAACTGCCAATCTTGAAGCTTGACTGGATTAAGGGGGTTGAAGGTTTTTCTTGGCGCAGGCACCGCAGTCCGCACTTCCCATAGAGGAGGGCGCAGCCACGCGCCTGTTCGGCGAGTTCTTCAACGAGTACTGCAACCGCGAGGTTATGGAGCTCGCCCAAGCATACCCGGACAAGCGCAGCCTCAACATCGACTTTTCGCTGCTTTCAAAGTTCAACTCCGAGCTTGCGGACGCGCTCGTTGACCGGCCGGACGTCTACCTGAAGGCAGCTGAGGCTGCAGCAAGGCAGCTCGAGGTTGTGACAACTGGCGAGCGCGAGTTTACCCCGCACGTCCGGATCATCGGAGTCCCCGAGGAAATCTCGGTCACTGTACAGAACCTTGGCGCGGAGTACCTGAACAAGGTCATGCGGGTTGACGGCATAGTCACGCTGATTACCCAAATCATGCCCAAGCTGCAGACTGCAAGGTGGGTCTGCATCCACTGCACGCGCTCAATAGACACTGCTGTCGGGAAGACCGGCGTTGAAAAGCCGTCGGTGTGCCCCGGCTGCGGCAGGGGCGACGGACTTTACCTTTCCGAGCAGGCGAGCGGCTTTGTGAACATGCAGCGCTCGCAAATCCAGGACCCTGTTGAGAAAATCCGGGGCAACATCCCTGCGCCGCAGGTTGACCTGTGGCTCGAGGACGACTTCGTCAACATGATCTCGCCAGGGGACAACGTCATAATCACTGGGATACTGCGGCTGCGCCAGAACCAGCAGTCGCGGGGCGGGAAGGCCACGCCAGTGTACTCGAAGTTCTTCGACGTGGTCGGAATCGAGAAGATGCAGAAGGAGTTCGAGGAACTTTCCGTAACCAAGGAAGAGGAAGACCAGATTCTCGAAATCTCGCACGACCCGCACCTCATTGACAAGGTCATCATGAGCATCGCGCCAAGCATCTACGGCTATTCCGAGATGAAGGAGGCCATTGCAGTCCAGCTTTTCGGAGGGACGCAGAACAAGGTCCTCCCAGATGGAAAAAAGATACGAGGAGACATACACGTTTTGTTGGTTGGAGACCCGGGTTGCCTTGCTGCTGGCGAGAGAGTCATACTGGCAAACGGGGTGATTGTCCCGATTGAGGGCCTCGGGGAAAAGCACTTGCAGAAAATCAACATCCCGGTTCAAACTGGGCAAGGCAGGACCCGCGACATTGCGACAGTATTCCACAAGTACGAGCAGCAGCCAGTCATCGAGATCGTCACCGAGAGCGGCAAGAGAATCCGCGGTACGCACAACCACCCGCTGTTGTGGGTCAGGGCAGAAGACGGTGCTCGCGCCAGCTCGTGGAAACGGCTTGACGAGTTCAAAGTGGGCGACAAAGTGGCGGTGACAAGCGGCATCCCATGCACCATCACGGGATTCGTACCAACAGGCTTTGCCCCGCAAAAACGCAATAGGGACCCCCGGTTCCGCGGAAAACTGCCTTCGAAAGTCACGCCCGAGCTCGCGGCATTCATGGGTTACGTCCTTGGCGATGGCTGGGCGCAAAAATACCGCGTAGGCTTCGTGGTCGCACAACCGGAAATTGACGTGCTGGAGAAGCTTTGCGGCTTCTCAGAATCGCTTTTCGGAATCCGGCCAAAGATAACCAAGAGGATACTTGCCGGACGCACAGTCCAGCTGCACTACGCCACCATAGGCTCGGAGGATGTCGCGCACAACCTCTCGTTCCTTGCAAAAAAGCGCGTGCCCTCGCTGATAATGCGCTCTGGAAACGTGGTAGCAAGCGAATTCATCAAATGGCTTTTTGAGGCGGATGGGACGGTCTTCTGCAAGGGCCGCGGCAGGAGGGCGGTTGCGCTCAAGGCCAAGGATGTCGAGCTATTGCGCGACGTCCAAGTCCTCTTGTTGCGCTTTGGAATCCACTCCCGAATCATTGAAAACGCGTTGTGCATCCGGCGCGGGGCGGACATCATACGATTCGAAAAAAAGATCGGCTTTGCGTCCCAAAAAAAGGTTTCCAAGCTCAGGGAGCTTGCAAGGCAGGCAAAAATATTCAAGCGGTTCAACTCCCAGCGGAGCGAGAAAATAGTCAAAATCCGCCTCTTGGAGCCGCAAACAGTATACGATATTGAAGTCCCGAAAAGCAACCGTTTCGTCGCAAACGGGATTGTATCGCACAACACCGCCAAATCAACTATCCTCCAGTACGTCAAGGAGCTCGCGCCCAAGGGAATCTACGTCTCGGGCAAGGGTGCAAGCGGAGTCGGACTCACCGCGTCAGCTGAAAAGGACGAGCTTGCGGATGGCGGCTGGGTGCTCAAGGCGGGCGCGCTCGTTCTCGCATCTGGCGGGGTCGTGATGGTGGACGAGTTCGACAAGATGGACCCGAACGACCGCGCGAGCATGCATGAGGCAATGGAACAGCAGTCGTATCACTCAAAGACACGAGTCTTGCTTTCAGACGGGAGCGAAAAGGAAATTGGCCCGCTTGTCGACAGGTTGATATGTGACCGCAAGGAGCGGGTGATTATCGGAAAGGACTGCGAAATACTCCCGCTAAAACCAGGCGATCTCGAACTGTTCACTTCCGACTTCTGCAATGTGTTCAAGACGAACGTGAACAGGATAAGCAGGCACAAGGCGCCGGACAGGTTCGTGAAGATAACCCTGCAAAACGGCAGGAGCGTTTGCGTGACTCCAGAACACCCGTGCTGGGTGATAAAGGACGGCAGGATTACGACAAAGCCAGCTGAAAGCATCTCCAGCGAAGACTTCCTTCCAATACCAACCACGATTCCCATCCTCGGGGAGCCGCAAACCATTGAGCAGAAAACACCCTCTATCGAGCCTAAAGCTCCAGAGCGGAAAGAGGAACTCATCCAAGTAAACCGTTTTCCGAGCCACAATGACGCGGACTTCTGCAAGCTCATAGGCTACCTGATTACCGATGGCGGGTATGAACTGAACCGCGGCAAGAAGGTTGGCGTGAACTTCACAAACAAGGACGCGAAGCTAATCGCGGATTTCTGCAGCCTGACCCAAAAATACTTTGGGATTGACCCATATGTGCACACGCGGCCAGACGGGGTTGCCATGGCCAGGATAACAAACAAGGCCCTCTTTGGCTACCTTTGCAGGTTGGACGCCTGCTTTGCGGAGAAAAGCGACCACAAACGCATACCACCCTTCCTAATGAAGTCGACAACAACCGACCTGCGGCCGATGCTTTCCGCGATGTTCGAGTGCGACGGCTGGGCCACCAAGAACAGGGTCGGCTTCGTCTCGCCAAACAAGGAGTGCTGCGAACAAGTCCAAACCCTGCTGCTGCGGTTTGGCATACTCTCTAGCCTGCTTGAGCAGAAGACCGAAAGCGGAAAGAAAATATGGCGGGTTATGATTACCGGCGCGGAGAACCTGCGCCTGTTCTACGAGCGCGTGTCATTCCTTTCGGAAAGAAAAAACAGCCGACTCGCAGGCCAGCTTAACCCAAAAAACTACCGCACAATCAAGGACATAGTGCCTAACGTGGGCGCGTCGGTTTCAATGCTCTCGGCCACCCTGAAGGTGGATGAATCGAGAGTCCTCGGATACTCCATAACAGGCTACAAGGCAGGGAAGAATAACCTCTCCAAACCAGCCTTAAGGACGTTCACCGAGGCGCTTGAGCAGAAGCTGGTTGCATTTGAAAGGGCGCGCAAGGAACTTACCAGTTTGGCGTCTGCAGAGGAGCTTAAGGCCGTCCGCACCAGCCTGAACATCTCGCTTGAAGACCTTGAGCAATACTCTGACGCAAGCCACCAGACGCTTTCGTTGATCGAACGCGGCAAAGGGGACCCCAAACGGCTCCGGGATGCACTTGAAAAGTTCTGCGCTGACGTCCAGCGAGTTTCTGGGGAAGTCACTTTCCTCAAACGTCTCGCTTTCGGCCAGGTTGCCTGGAGCAAGGTAAAAAAAGCCGAGTCAGCGCCCAATGATACTGAGGAATGGGTTTACGACGTCACGGTCGAGCCGACACGGAGCTTCATCTCCGAATGCATGCTTTTGCACAACACCATAAGCGTTGCCAAGGCAGGCATTGTCACCACATTCAAGGCGAAGACTTCGATACTTGCAGCTGCAAACCCCAAGCTTGGAAGGTTCGACCCGAACATTCCTCCGGCGCAGCAGTTCGACATCCCGCCCACGCTGATGAGCAGGTTCGACCTGATTTTCGCAATCAAGGACGTGCTTGACGAGGCCAAGGACCGCAAGCTGGTCGACCACGTGCTTACAGGGCACATGTTTGCGGCAAGGAAGCAGAAGCTCTCCGACCTCAAGGACTCGCCGATTATCCCGCCGATAATGCCGGAGCTTTTGCGAAAATACATTTCCTACGCGCGAAAGAACATCTACCCGGTTCTTTCCGAGGAGGCTGCGAACAGGATAAAGGAATACTACCTTTCCCTGCGCAGGATGGGCGCGCAGCAGAACACCTACCCGGTCACCGCAAGGGAAATCGAGGGGCTCATCCGCATGAGCGAGGCGAGCGCCAAGCTCCGGCTCTCGAACGCTGTTGAACTCCGCGACGCCGAGCGCGCAATCGCACTCGTGCACTTCGTGCTGTCCGACATCTTCATGGACAAGGAGACCGGCAAGATGGACTCGGACATAATCAACACGGGCCAGCCCAAGAGCAAGGTGGACAAGATGCGCTCGGTGCTCGGCATCATCAACGCCCTTGAGCAAAAGATGGACGTGGTTGACATTGACGAGATAGTCAACCAGGCGCAGACGATTGGGATGGATGAGACTTCGGCCCGCAGGCTCATTGACGAGCTAAAGCGCAACGGCGACCTGTACGAGCCCAAGGTCGGGTTCGTAAAGAGCTCGCGCGGAAGGTAGGCCGCAGGCCGTAAAAAAGGGGTTATTATTTTCCAACAGTGATTACAAGCTAATGCCAACACAAACACGGAACAGGAAAACGGCAAAAAGCAAGGCGGCCAAGGAAAACAAATCCGCGGAATCCAAGACCGCTCCTGCAAAGCCAACGACAAGGCAAGAACGCATTACCGCTTTTAACCGCAAGAAGAACCTCTTTCTGATGCTGGCGGCATTCGCAAACACGCTCCTAGTCTCGCTGTTCATCGGCGCGGGGTTCATCGCCCAGCAGGTCACGGTTGTGGAAAACCCGGGCGATGTCGCGAACTCGTTCGGGCTAGTTGCATACATGGTCTTTGCCGCGGCGTTCATGCTCGTGCTCCTTCGCTTCTACAAGGGAAAGCTCTTCTTCCAGCTTCTCGAATACGGTCTCATAGCTGCAAGCGCCGAGGTTTTTGGCGCGGTGTTCATCCCCGGGTACGACATTCACTTGGCGGTTGCCGCCATTGCAGCCAGGCTTTTGATTCCAAAGCTCCAGCCGTTCCTCCTGCTTGCCGCCAGCATAGTCGTAGGCTCGATTCTTGGCGCCTCGCTTGACTTTTTCCCGGTTGCGGTTTTCGCAGTCCTGCTCGCAGCCTACGATTACATCGCGGTCTTCCGCACCAAGCACATGATCGAACTTGCGAAGGGGCTGTCCGAACGCCAGGCCGCATTCAGCATCAAAATCGGGGCTACGGCCATACCGACGGACGATGGAAAGAAACCCGCCGCACAACCTCGCCGCAGCGGGGTCGAGCTCGGGCTTGGCGATTTCCTGATTGGCGTGATGCTCTCGGTTTCAGCTCTCAAGATTGGCGCGTTCCCGTCCTTTGACTACGCGCTCGCCTCGGTCATTGGCGCGAGCGCGGGCCTTGCCTTGATGTTCATGCACCTTGAAAGGAAGGGCGGCTTCTTCCCCGCAGTGCCGCCCATTGCGGCAGGGTCGCTCCTGTGCATTGCGGGATACTGGTGCCTGCTTTCCGTTTTCGGAATCGCATAACTTGATTGCGTCTGCGCGGGTTGCAAAGGTTATTTTAATCGTGGAACGCATAATGCTATCATACAATCAAAGACGTTTTCTGACGTTCCAAAAAGGTTAGCAAAGAATGGATTACGACAAGCTCCTTGACCGCGCACGCGCAAGCATCCCCGACAAGGAAAAGCTCACATCCGGCGAGAGGTTCGAGACCCCGAAGGCCGTGCTGATGATACAGGGCAACAAGACGATTATCACAAACTACGGCGACATATGCTCGCGCATACGGCGCACCGATGTCGAGTTCGCAAAATACCTGTTCAAGGAACTCGCCGTTCCGGGCGAGGTGCAGGCGGGAAGGCTCATCCTCTCGGGAAAGTTCTCCGACAGGGTCGTGAACGACCGCATCCAAAACTATGTCACAACCGCGGTAATCTGCAAGGAGTGCAGAAAGCCCGACACCCACCTCGAGGGCATCGACAGGCACCTGAAGATGCTGATTTGCGAGGCGTGCGGCGCAAAGGCGCCGGTCAGGATTTGATGATTATCACAACACAAGGTGAACTTTGATTGGCCAACTTCCATCCAAGACCGCATTACCAGCAGAGAAGGCCGGGCGTCCGCAAGCCCATGGCGCCAGGGATGGGCCCGGATGGTTTGCCGCTTCGCGTGCGTACGCCCCACCAGGGAGAAATCCTTGGGAAGGTCACCGAACTCTACGGAGGCTCGCGCATGAACGTGCAGTGCCTGGATGGGAAAGCCCGCATGTGCCGCATACCAGGAAAAATCCGCAGGAAGCTGCTCATCAACCCCGGCGACGTGGTTGCAATCACGCCATGGACAGTTGAGTCCGACGAGAAGGGCGACATAGCCTACCGCTACACGCGTGTGCAGGCGGAGCAGCTTCGCCAGCGCGGGCTCCTACAGGGACTCTGAAACACCGCGCCCATTTCAGAAAAGCACTTAAAGCTAGATGTATAGTGTGTAATTTATGATCGCAAAGCTGGAATCAGTTGCAAACGAACTTTATTGCGGCACGATTCACAAAAACGCGGGCGACGTACATACATTCAAGTTTGCTGTTGGCTCTAGAGACCAGCTTTCAAATTGGGCATATTTATATGGCGGTAAGTGGAAGCTGATAGAGCAAAAAAAAATCTCAGACTGGCCTAAAAGCATGGCAAAGACCTTGGCAGCACACTATATCAAATCTGAACGCAATAACGTAGACGACCCGACAGAATTCGGGTATATCGACTTTTTCATCCGCAAAAAAGGAGGCAAAGCCATCGCGTACGCTGATACGTACGTACCAAAGTCATATTTACGGATACAGCGCGAACCTGAGGATGGCACAAAATCCGGCGGGGTCAAGGCGGCACTATTGGAAGCAGAATGCCTTGAAAAGCTGAAAGTTGCAGGAGTCACACACATGACCACTAGCACCGACCCAAATAGCAAGCGATGCAACCAACTTATCGCTCGAGGAATCAAACCATTCAAGACATACCCGATAGACGAATGGATTCTAAAACTTCGCTCCAAGCCGGATTATTCGAAGATTACAGCGATGACGGAACTAATGCTGTTTCTGGCCCGCGGTAGGTCATTTTTTCTTCGCTGATTGACAAATATTGAAAAAGAAAGTACTACCATTCGAACTAGTTATATTCAGCCTCGGCCATAAGTACTCTTGTTCGTATGGCACGGAAGATTTCAAAGCGAAAGCAGCCCGAGCGCGAGGTCAAGCCGATAAAGGAACGGATGAAGATCTACTCGGGCAAGGTCCTCGACGACAAGGTCCTTGAAATCCTCAACTGGATGATGAACACCAAGAAAATCGACAGCTTCGACTTTCCCATCTCGAGCGGGAAGGAGGCGTGCGTGTTCCGCGCAACAAGGATCGGGGCGGATGGCAAGCCCGAGCACGTGGCCGTGAAGGTTTTCAAGTACGAGACATCGATGTTCAAGACGATGCTGCAGTACATAGAGGGCGACCGCAAGTTCGACCCGCGAAAGAACAAGCGCCTTCTGGTGAACGACTGGGCGCGCAAGGAATATTCCAATCTCCAGCTCATGCACCGCGCAGGCGTGCGCGTGCCGGAGCCGTACTACCTTCGGGTCAACGTGATAGTGATGGAGTTTCTGGGAGAGGGCGGCTTCCAGTCGGCGCTGATGGAGCAGGTGGTGCTTGCGGACCCGCAGGCGACTTACGAGGACGTTGTCGAGAACATGCGCAAGACCTTCGACGCGGGCATAATCCACGCGGACCTCTCGAGCTTCAACATCATAATACACAAGGGCAAGCCCTACCTGATTGACTGGGCGCAGGGAGTGGAGCGCAACCATCCGCACGCCGAGATGTTCCTGCAGAAGGACTGCCACAATATCGCGGATTTCTTCCAGAAGCTCGGGGTAAAGACTTCCGACGAGGAAGTCTACAGGAAGGTCACGATAAATCGAAAGGACGATGACCGGCAGGAAAGAAGGCGTTAGTTTTTTTCAGAAGTTATTTCGCACGAAGCGTAAAATGATTGAAATTAAAGCGTTAATATCCAAATAGAGATGAACGTGATTTTTTATGGATACGATTAAGGTCCCGCAGAAGCGGCTCAAGGCATACTCCGACAACGACTCTGCAGTGCTGAAAAAGCTGCGCAACGAGCTAGGGGTTGACATCAAGCTTGAAGATGGCGACATCGAAATCGAGGGCGACGGCGGAGCAGTCTGGGTCGCCTCAATGGTGGTCAACGCCATCAACTACGGCTTCGCGCCAGAGAAGGCGTACAAGCTCTTTGATGATGAATATTACCTTGAGGTCATTGACCTTGACACGTTCTTTGCAGGTTCGGAAAAGCTTATTGAGCGCTACCTCGCACGCGTAATCGGCCAGGAAGGCAAGGCGAAGAAAGTCCTGGAGGACCTAAGCGAGGCTCATATTTCAGTCTGGGAGCACAAGATTGCAATCATCGGCACGTTCGAGGAGCTCCACGACGCGCGGGAGGCAATCAACCGGCTTCTGATGGGAAGCACGCACGCGGGAGTGTATTCATACCTTGAGCGGAACAAGAAGCTGAGAAGGCTGCCAAGGTAACGGGCAAAATCCAATCAAGTTTTATATATTCTTGCATCCTTACAAATAAACCTTGCAAAGAAAGGCGTTACCCACAAGGGAATAATAAGCTTCAAGACCATAAGTATTTACGAGGTAAAACACTCGTTTTCTTGGCCTAAGCCGGCAAATACATTTAAGATTTTAGCGTACTAACGAATCACTCAAAGGTATAACTCATGGCAGAAAAGGACGCAAAGGCAACCGCTTCAACGCAAGCAGCTGCAAAGGCCGAAATCGCCCAGGCACAGGACGGCCAGTCGCACGACTACAAGGAATACAGCGTTGCCGAGTTCTTCAAGAAGAACAGGCAGATGCTCGGCTACTCCGGAAAGGTCCGCTCGCTTACAACTATCGTCCACGAATACGTCACCAACAGCCTTGACGCTGCGGAGGAGGGCGGAATCCTTCCTGACATCAACGTCGAAATCGAGAACCTTGCGGACGGACACGTGCGCGTTTCTGTGGAGGACAACGGCATTGGCATCCCCAAGCAGTTCGTGGGCAATGCCCTTGGAAAGCTCCTGTCGGGGACCAAGTTCCACCACCGCAAGCAGAAGCGCGGCCAGCAGGGAATCGGCGCGTCCTACGCCACGCTTTTCTCCCAAATCACTACCGGAAAGCCGACCAGGGTCAAGACCAGCCTTGGAGACTACAAGGTTTACGAGTGCGACATAACCATTGACGTCAAGACAAACGAGCCTGCTGTCAAGAACGAGCGGGAATACTCGGGGAAGTACCGGGGCCTGCGCATAGACGCGGAGTTCTCCGAAGTCACGTACAACCGGTCCGAATACGGCGTGTACGAGTACCTGCGCAGGACCGCAATTGCAAACCCGCACGTCCAGATTACGCTTATTGAACCGAATAAGGAAATCGTCGTCTTCCCGCGCGCGTCCAAGGAAATCCCGAAGAAGGCCAAGGAGACACGTCCCCACCCGCTTGGAATCAGCACTTCCGACTTGATGGACATCGTGCAGATGTCCAAGGCACGAAAAATATCCTCCATGCTCCAGTCAGACTTCACGCGCGTAAGCGCGGACAAAGTAAAGGAGCTCGCCACGCTCTGCCCGGGAATAGACCTTGAACGGTCGCCAAAGAACCTCACGTGGGCAGAAGCCGAGGCAATAGTCAAGGCGTTCGGACAGGTCAAGTGGATTGCGCCGGACATGGACTCCTTGATACTCATAGGCGAAAAGCAGATTGAGATGTCACTCAAGAACATCCTGCAGCCCGAGCAGATGAAGGTAGTCTGCCGCAAGCCCAGGGTCTTCCGTGGCGGAATCCCGTTCGCAGTCGAGGCTGCAATAGCCTACGGCGGAAAGAGCGGCTCGTGGGTAAGCACAGACGAGCACGGCAACCCAGTTGAGACCAAGGGAGAGCTGCTGCGCTTTGCAAACCGCGTCCCAATGCTTTTCGACGCGGGAACGTGCGCAACCACAATAGCGGCAAAGGACGTGGACTGGTCGCGCTACAACCTCAAGGGCTGGGAATCCCTGCCAGTAAGCATATTCATCAACTTCGTGTCAGTATACGTGCCCTACACTGGCGCGGGAAAGCTCTCCATCTCAGCTGAGGAGGAAATTGTTGAGGAAATCCGCAACGCCCTGATGGAGTGCGGACGCGACATCGCAAAGTACCTCAACGCGCTTGACCGCGCAAAGGAGCAGGAGCACAGGCGCAGCATATTCTTCCGCTACATTGTCGAGGTTGCGGAGTGCATCAACGACTTGACCGGGACAGACAAGGCGCTCCTGGTTGCCAAGCTCAAGAAGACCGCAGAAGAGAAGACGGCAATACTCCTTGCGCAGGGCGAGGAGGCCGAGGAGAGCCTTGAGGAAGTCGGAGCAATAGAGGACGAGGAAACAAACGGCAAGGACGAAGAATAGGGAATAATTTTTTACTCTTACAAGAAGGTTTTTGAAAAATGGCAGCAAAGAAGGAAGCAGGACAGGCAGCGCCCAAGCAGATACGCGAGTATGACGCTGAGACGATGCAGAAAATCCAGACGCTTGCAGCTGCGCTTTTGGAAGAGATTAACAAGGGCGAGAACCTGCACATCGACATCCCGGTCCGCGGCTCGTCAAACGTCACGTTCAACGAAAAGACCAAGAAAATCGAGCTTGGGGACAAATTCGCAAGGCGATACTTGTTCAACGTCGCGCACGCGCGCAGGTTCATGCAGACTTTGCTTGTCGCGTCCTACGTAAAGAAGGACTTGCTTGAGAACAACCTGACTGCCACGCTTCGAGACTTGTACTACGCAAAGAAGCACACCATCCCCGGCACCAAGGAGGACACGATTGACGAGCAGAAGGAATCTGACCTCGCGATTGTGGACTTCGAGGTCGCGCTTGACACCTTCCGTGAAAGATTGCACCTGCGCGCAGAGCCAAAGGGACGCATCGCAGGGCAGATGGTAGTCACTGACCGCGTCAAGGACAAGGTTGACACCATTGACCTCTCCAAGATGGGTTCGGGCGGATGGGCCGTGCCTTCAATTGTGGAGCAGGTCGAGTTCAAGGAGATTGATGCGGAGTACGTGCTGGTTGCGGAAAAGAACGCAATCTTTGACCGGCTTAACGAGGATGCCTACTGGGCCAAGCAGAAATGCCTCCTCATGACTACCGGAGGCCAGGCCGCACGCGGGGCACGAAGGCTCCTCAAGAGACTTTCCTCGGAATTGAACCTTCCAATTTACTGCCTTACTGACGCCGACCCTTACGGATGGTACATCTATTCCTGCATGAAGTACGGTTCGATGGCACTCGCGCACGAGTCGGACCGGCTTGGAAGCAAGGACATGAAGTTCCTAGGGATGAGCATCTCCGACATCGAGCACTACGACCTGCGCAGCGTCACAATCAAGGCAAAGGACGTGGACATAAAGCGCGCAGAGGAGATGAAGGCCTACGACTGGTTCAAGGCGCCGGCGTGGCAGCGCGAGATAGACAAGTTCCTTGACAAGAAAATCAAGGCCGAAATCCAGTCGCTCTCATCCAAGAACCTGCAGTATATCTCAACGACATACCTGCCGGAAAAAATCAAGAGCCAGGACTTTTTGCCATAAAGAGAAGAGCCGGACAGTCTGGCGTAACGGGTGGGCTTGGAAACAAACTAATCCTTAGCCCTGCGCTTGTGCTGCGCTCGGACGATTGCCTGCGGACTAGTGTCTATTCCAAGCTTCTTTGCACGGGCGGTGCCCCAACGCGCCATCTTTTGAAACTCCGCAGCAGGGTCGCTGAAACGCATGCGCTTCAGTAGGATGGCATCCGAGCCACCATAGGCGATAAACACGCACCCCGAATCCAAGTCCAGTGCCTTGCGCAGCTGTTCTGGTATGACTACCTGCCCCTTGGACGACATTCTTGTAACATGAACGTCCGCATCTTTCAAAACACATCACTCCCTTTAATCTTACTGGTAAGATTATCTTAATAACCCTTTTGTGTGAAACTCCCGGTTTATCACGGGTATAAGAAATCGTTTTATCGCCATTCGTTCTTTGACTTTGCAGTGACACAATGACAAGGATAGTCTTCGACACGAACGTCCTGCTTTCCGCAGTTATTTCGGAAAGGGGAACATCGTCTAAGCTCGTTCTTCTCGCAGCGCAAGGAAAAATCACGGGTTTTACTTCCCTTGCCATACTACGGGAATTCGGGGAAGTAGCCATGAGAGACTACCCATTCTCAAATGCAAGGGTTGAGCGAATTGTAGGCGGCTTCCTTAATTATCTGCAGCTGGTAACCCCCGATTTTACTTGACGTCCTTTCTGACAAACCCGATAATCGCGTCCTTGAATGCGCGGTAGCCTGCAAGGCAGACTACATAGCGTCTTGGGATAGACACTTGACGTGCCTGGATAATTATGAGGGGATATGCATAGCGAATCCGGGTCGCATCCTAGACGAACTGGAATCGTGAACCGGTTCCTGCCTCCTTTTAAATCGGAAAGCTAATTTAACCCCGAACTCGGATATAGCCTTATCCAAAGAAAGGCAACCGGTCACCAGCATATGGACATTGACATATACGGCATCGTCGGGCTTCTCGTCGCAGGAGCCTTTGGCTGGGAAGTAATCAAGTTCCTGATTATGGAAACCAGCTGAGCAAGCGAGCTATCTTCGGAACTTTCCGCCCGAGCGCTCGCGCTTCCCGTCGCGCCTTCCTGCAAAGCGCGGCTTGCCGCCAAAGCTGGGCCTGCCGCCTTCGCGGCTTCCACCACGCGAGCCAAAGCCCGGCTTGGATGGCCTGCGGTCGCCACCGAAGCTGGGCCTGTCGCCCCCGCCATAACGGGGCTTGTCATCATAGCTTGGCCTTGAGCTGCCTTCGCGGGGTGCATCGAATCGCCTTGCAGGCCGGTCGTAGCCGCCTGCAGCTGCCTCGTTGCCGCCTTCGCGCCGAGCAAAATAAGCCTTGCTCTGGAAGCTCTGCTTGGGCCGCTCGCGGCGCCTGTCCCCGCCCTGCCTGCGGTCGCCGCCGGGGCCTCCACGCGAGCCTGGCCCGCGCTTTGAAAAGCCGAAGTCGCGCCTGAATTTTTCGTCCTCGGTAAGCTCCCTGCGAGGTGCGAGGTTAAGCTCAACAACTTCCTTGACTCTAGCGTCAAGGTCTGCCTTGAGCTTTTCTGCGATGAAGTTTCCTGAAAAATAATCCCCTTTGGCTGCAATCGCAAGCTTTGCCGCAAGCGCGCGCGCAATCCTGCCGCGGCGCTCAAGCGGCTCCCCGCGAATGTACGCGCTCTGGAAGATTATGCCGTGCTTTGGTGGGTTGGTGCCTGACTTTATGTGCTTGAACAGCGCATTCTCCGCTCCGATGACCTGGATTGTGCTTGCAGGCATCAGCGCGAGCTTCTCAAGCCCGCCGGCAGTAGTCATGAGCCTTGCCGCAATGGTGGGCTCGAGGATGTAGGAGAGGTTCTTCATTTCCTTGTTTGCCTGCTCGTTGATGTAGTCCTCAAGCACCTTTCTTGCTGCAAAAAGCGAGTAAATCTGGGAGGCAAAAGCGCGGATTACCGCAGTGTCGGCCTCGTCGAATGGCGCGCCGAAGCTCTTCTTGGACTGCGCAAAGACCTCGCCGCCCTTGGCCTCTCCTACCATCTCAACAAGCTTGGCCTTGGAAAGGCCTTCCTTGGAGCCGAACTCGGCGACTATGAGCGCGTAGCTTTCCTCGTTCGCCACGTCCAACTCGGGGAAGTTGAGCTTGAACCACTCGGAAAGCCGGGTGAAAAGCAGGCTCTTGGCCTGGTCGATGTCGTCAAGGCTGCGTACCGCCTGCATTATCTGCAGGTCCTTGCGCGAATACTTCTCGGTAACGCCCTTCTTTGCAAGCTTGAAAAAGTCCTCTCGTGATGCCATAACCAATATTCACCAAAACGCAGTATGCCGGCAAGTCTGTTTTGCCCGTAAAATATTTGTTGCCTCTAGGTTAAATAAGTCTTGACTTGCAAGAAAATTACCGGTTTTGCAGCCAGCAAAGCTTACGGGGGTTTTTCTAATGTCAGCAAACAAAGTCTCAAAATCAACCATCAGCGACGAGCTTACGCAAAAAATCATCAGCCTCTGCCAGCGCCGGGCGATACTCTTTGCAAACAGCGACATCTACGGCCAGGCCGCGGGCTTTTTCGACTACGGCCCGTACGGTTGCGAGCTCAAGAAGAGAATTGAGAACTCGTGGTGGAAGACCTTCGTCCAGTCGCGCGAGGACATAGTCGGAATCGACGGCGCGATAATCACCAGCCCGCGCGTGTGGGTGGCTTCGGGCCACGTTGCCGCGTTCAACGATCCGCTTGTGGACTGCTCAAAGTGCAAGTCAAGGCACCGCGCGGACACACTTGTCGAGGACGAGCTCAAGATTAGCGTGGACGGCTTCTCGCTTGACAAGCTTGGCGAACTCATCAATGAGCACAAGATAGTCTGCCCAAAGTGCGGGGGCGAACTTTCGATTGCGCGCAAGTTCAACTTGATGTTTTCAACGCACATCGGCGCGGTGCAGGACGAGACCTCGATTGCATACCTGCGGCCCGAGACAGCACAGCTCATGTTCGCCGATTTCCGCATCGTCCAGCAGGCGATGAGAAAGAAGCTACCGTTCGGGATTGCCCAAATCGGGAAGGCGTTCCGCAACGAGATTGCGCCGCGCAACTTCGTGTTCCGCTGCCGCGAGTTCTCGCAGATGGAAATCGAGTTCTTCATACACCCCAAAGAGGTAAACAAATGCCCGCTCCTTACAAAGGAGATTTTGGAGAAGAAAGTGCAGATGATTACTGCAATCGAACAGGAAAAGGGAAAGGACAGCAAGATGGAGACCATGACAATCGGCGATGCACTCAAGGGCAAGGTCATCAAGACCCAGTGGCACGGCTACTGGCTTTCAACGTGCCTTGACTGGCTCTACTCGCTTGGGATTACGAAAGAAAACCTGCGCTTGCGCGAGCACGTAAAGACCGAGCTCTCACACTACTCGGTCGAGACATGGGACATCGAGTACAAGTACCCGTGGGGGTGGAAGGAACTGCAGGGAATCGCAAACCGGACTAACTTCGACCTTTCCCAGCACCAGAAGGAAAGCGGAAAGGACCTCTCATACTTTGACGAGGAGAGCCACGAGCGCGTGATTCCGCACGTAATCGAGCCGTCCATCGGGGTTGACCGCGTGTTCTTCACCGTGCTCCTGGATGCTTACCGCGAGAATGCATCGGACAAGGGAAGCACCAGCACCCTTGCTTTGCACCCCGAGCTCGCTCCTGTGCAGGTCGCAATCTTTCCGCTGATGAAGAAGGACGGGCTTGCGGAAAAGGGCCGTGCGGTTTTCGAGATGCTTCGCAACGAGTTCGTGTGCGAGTACGACGAGTCCGGCTCAATCGGCAAGCGCTACGCGCGCCAGGACGAGGTGGGCACTCCGTTCTGCATCACCGTTGACTACGACTCGCTGGAAAAGGACGACGTGACCATCCGCGAGCGCGACTCGGGAAACCAGAGGCGCGTGCATATAAGCAAGCTCAAGGAAGTAATCGAGTGCTCGTTTGCGGAGTACTGCCCGCTTAGCGAAGCAAGAAAGTAGGTGCAAAAAAGGTGAAGAAAATGGAAAGCTGGCTATTGTTTGCCTTCGGCTCAGGCATAATGTTCGGGCTTTACAACATCTTTGTCAAGATGTACTCGGCAAAGACACCGTCGAACGTAAGCGTGATGATAATCGGGCTTGGCGTTTTCCTGTGCGGCCTGGTCTACCTGCTCTTCCAGAAGGATGCCGGCGCGCAGGTCAATTTGGCAATGCCTGTGCTCGGCCTGATTTTGCTTAGCGCGGTCATATGGTTTGTGGGAACGGTAATGCAGGTAATCTCCTGGGCGGATGCGAAAAGTTCGCTTGCCATTGGCGCGGTCATACTCACAGTAGGCCTGTGCCTGACCACCACCATCGCCGGAGTCCTCATCTTTGGGGAAACGTTCACCAACACCCAACTCGCAGGGATGGCGCTTGCAATCGCAGGAACGGTTCTACTTTCCCTCTGAGGCCATAAACCAAACAACTAGATTTCCTTGGCCATTTTTTTCCACTCTGCAAGCGTAAGTCTCTTCTGCCCCTCGTCGTGCAGGGCTTTACCTGTGAGAAGCTTGTAGCACAGGTAGGGAGCGGCGCACTCTTCGCACTTAGTCTTGCCGCCAAAGCCGCAGTGGCCCTGCTTTTCCCATAGCTCGAGGCAGAAGCCAAGCTCGTGCTTTATGCGCTCCTTGTCAACCGGTTTTTCCACAGCCACATCGCACCCAAAAAACTAAATCCATCTCTGGCCCTTGCCGCCCGCAATCTCGCTCGTGCCAATCGCGTTGTAGGTCTTGTCGCCGATTTTGATCGTGCCTTCGCTTTGGTACGCCGAGTACTCGATGTGCTGAAGGTGTACGCCGAACATCTCCTTCTTGCCCTCAATCTTCCGCACCTCGGGCGTTGTCTGGGCGCGAATCTCGGCGAACATCTCGTCGTTTTCAAGAGTGAAAACCGGCTTGCCGTCCTTGGTCTCCTGCGTAATCTTCGCGTCGGAGTCGATGTGGATTCTTCCGGTCTCCAAGTCAACGGTGTAGAACTGCAGGTTCAGCACGGTTGCGCCGCGTTCGCGCTCGGGCCTGTTGCCCTCAAAGAACAGGTCCATGAAGCCGAACATCATCTCGGGCTTTGCGGGGTTGTCCGAATAGCACTCGAGCATGTGCCAGTACCAGCCGCCGTTGTAAATCGGGCCGTTGGCGTGAACTGCCTCGTTGTATGCAAAGAACGACGTGATTTCCTTCCCGTTGATGCGCTCGAAAAGCTCCTTTGAGATGCCGAGCTTTTCCGGGTCGCCCTCGATTTTCACAGCAAGGGTTGCCTTGCACGGGAGCACGTAAAAGTACGCAAGCCTGTTGCCAAGCACGTCGCCTACGCACTTGTAGGGGCCGACCTTTTCGTTGATTTTTTCGAACTTGTACTTGAACTCGGCCTTGTTGCCGTCCTTCTCAAGCCACACAGAGATGGAAAACTCGGGGAACGGGCCGCACCAGTCCACCTGCAGACCGGCCTCGCGGATTATGAGCTTCCCCTGCTCGAGCTCGGACTTGCAGAGCCTCTCGCCTACTACGAAGGACTTCCCGCCAAGACGGAACTCCTGGAAGAACCTGCTGTCCTTGCTGTCGCGGCCTATTGCCACGAATACCGAGAAGTCTCCGGCGTAAAGGTAGCCGTACAGCCAGCCGCGCTCGAAAGTGCTCATAGGCTTGAGAACATTGTGTGTGGTGAATATGGCCTCTGCGTCCTCCTTGGACTTACCAGAAAGCTTCCGGACGCCCTGCACGTCGGGCGGGGAGAAATAAAAGCCCAAAACATCGCTGTTGGTTGCTTGCATAAAAAATCACCTGAAAGAAATGGAAAGCGCCGCGTGTTGCCGCTTGAATTACTTTCGCCTGAAAGCATGCGCAGTCTTGAAGAACTCGCGGGTTTCCCTGCTGCCAAGGTTCTTCGTGACATAGCTTCCTGTTGCGAGAATGTCCGCGCCTGCCTCAAGGCACTCCCTATATGACGACTCGTTGACCCCGCCGTCAACCTCCAAAAGCGTCCTCACGCCGAGCCGGTCAATCATGTGCCTTGCCTGCCTCAGCCTGCCGACCGTTTCAGGGATGAAGCTCTGGCCGCCAAAGCCGGGGTAGACTCCCATCAATAGGAGTATTGCAATGTCAAACTTCCGCAAGTAAGGCTCGGCCTCCTCCACGTTGGTGTTGGGGTTGAGCACAATCCCGACTTTCAGCCCGTACTTTTGGCACTCCTTGATTGCGGATGCGAGGTTGCCGCAGGACTCGAAGTGGATGAGGTAATAGTTAGAGCCAGCCTTTGCGTAGGACTCGGCAAAGCGCTGGGGCTCGTAGACCATCATATGCGTCTCAATCGGCTTTTTGGTGACTTTGCGTATGCACTCCTGCGCATACGCGCCGAACGAGATATTCGGCACGAAGTGGCCGTCCATAACGTCATGGTGTATGAAATCTACCCCAAGGGCCTCGATTTTCCGGATGTCGGACGCGAGGTTGGACCAGTCTGCATTCAGGAGCGTGACCGCGACTTTAGCCATGAAAGTAGGATAGGCGGAAAGGATAGAAAAAGATATGCCGCAGGTTTTGCCCGGCCGATTTGGGCCGGTGGCTTTCGGCTGGCCTAGTATTGCGATAGGAGAACCTTCAGGGCGTCATGCGCTTCCTGCGCATCTCGTCGTGGTTGGCGCACTCAAGCCCGGTAATCTTCGACAGGCGGCGCACGTGCCGCTCCTCGCCTGAGAAGTCGGTCATAGCAAACGCCTTGACCATCTGCATCGCAAGCTCGCTGTCAACGGTGCGCGACGCGAGGCACAGTATGTTCGCGTCGTTGTGCTGGCGTGTAAGCGTGGCCTCTACTGCGGAGTTGCACTTTGCAGCCCTGATTCCCTCGAACTTGTTCGCAGCTATGCTCATGCCGATGCCGGTGCCGCAGATGAGGATGCCGAAATCCACTTCCTTCTTCTGCACCAGGCGCACGACCTTCTCCGCAAAATCAGGGTAGTCTACGGACTCCTCGCTGTTGGTGCCCACGTCCACAACTGTTGCGTTGAGGTCGCGGTCAATCTGGTACTTGAGGTCCTCCTTGAGAGCGTACCCCGCGTGGTCTGCGCCGATTGCGATTTTCATAAGAATAGCAACCTGTTGAAAGCTTTTATTTTGTTGGGTCGTAATCAAAACATGAAAACTTACGATGATTACCCGTGTTCTACGGTTGCTGTTTGCAACGCGCAGACCCTCTTGACATACCTTTTGGGCGCGTATCTGGTATCGTTTTACGGCGCGCTCTGGGCCGTCCTCTACATTGCCTTTTGCATCTACCTGGAATATGCCCTGCTTTCCAAAAGCTGCACCAACTGCTACTATTACGGCAAGACTTGCGCCTTCGGCAGGGGCCGCATCTCGGCTTTGCTTTTCAAAAAAGGCAGCGCAAGGAAGTTCCTGCAGAGGAAATTCTCCTGGACCGACCTCCTGCCCAGCCTGCTAGCCTCCATAGTGCCCGTGCTTGCAGGCGCGTTCCTACTCTTTTCGGGCTTCCGCTGGGACATATTGCTGGCAATTGCGTTGCTTGCACTTCTTTTCACTGTCGGCAACAACTATGTCCGCGGCAGCCTTGCCTGCAAGTTCTGCAAGCAGAGGAAGCTGGGCTGCCCTGCGGAGAAGGCATTCCGGCAAGCAAAAAAATGAGGCGCCTCAAGGCAGAAGCTCGAAGTTTCTGAACTGCCACGGGTCGTCCTCGTCCGCCTTGCACTGGGGGTTCTCCATGAAGAATATCTTGCGGTTCTTCAGGGGCGTCCAGTCGCTCTGCACCGAGACCAGCTTGCCCAGGTAGGGCTCTGCAATCTTGAGCACGTACTCGTGTGGCAGGTCGTCGGGCAGGCACACGCCCTTGGCGGGGTTCTCTATCATCCAGCACAGCGCGGACACCACTCCGATTGCAACCTGTATGGTTGTTGCGTTCTGGTGGGGCACGAGCTTTCTAGCCTCGTCGATGCCGAGAATCGTTCCGCACCACCACGCTGTGAACTGCGGGCCCATGAGCAGGGCGCCCAGGATGTCGTCCCCGGACGTTATCTCGTCGTAGAGTATGCGGATGTGGGGCTGCATCTCGTAGTAGCGCGCCTGAAGCTCCCACAGCGAGGACAGAGTCTCGTGGCAGGGCATGTACGCGTAGTGTACTGTCGGCCGGTACAGCACTTTCCTGCCGTCGCGCACAGTGAGCCTGTCGGAAAGCCCGAAGGCCTCGCCGTGGCGTATCACCATCCCCACGATTTCCTGGTTGGGAATCCACGAGCGCACATAAGTGTTTATGCCCATGCGGGCAAGGAAAATCTGGTTCTTGGGCCCTGTTGGCGGTATGACTGCAAGCCCGGGAAGCGTCTTTTCGTGCGTACCCCAGCCAAGCTCTGCAGGGGCCGTACCCTCCTCGCGCAGTCCCTCGATGCTCCAAGTGCCGACGAACTCGTCGACTTCCTTGGGCCTGTTGGTGACCTGCGTGTCGCGCTCGGAGCAGTGTATTACCTTAACGCCGACTTCCCTTGCAACGTGGTTGAACCGGTTCTCCTTGATGAACTTGCGCAGGTCCGCGGCCTTCTGTTCGGGGACCTTGCCGTCCGCTATGAGCTTTTCTGATATGTCCACAAGGGCCTTCTTTGCGAAATGCGAAATCAGGCCGGGGTTTGCGCCGTGGTCAAGGACAGCAGTTGGCGAGCCCTTCAGCCAGGGCTTTACCAGCTCGCGTATGCGCATCTGCCGGAAATACAGCGACTTTTCAAAAGCGGTCTTCTCGGTCATTCCCTCCTGCGGGTCCCACTCCTCGACGGACGTGTTGATGTAGAGCACTCCGTTGTCGTGGCACCACCGGAGTACGTCACAGGCGTCGATGCACCAGGCAAGGTCGATTATGACATCGCCTTTGGAAACGAAAGATGAGAGCAATGTTGAAAGGTTTTCCTGCGTGACGCGCTCGCGCACGAACGTGACGCCCTTCGCAACCCAAGGCTCAAGCTCCGTTGCCTTGTCCTCAAAATCGATTATCGTGATGTTGGAAAGGGGGATGTCAAGATGCTTTACGAGAATTGGGAGGGTGCAGCGCGACACGGCACCATACCCGATTATTAGGATTTTGTTGCTGAAACTAATCATTTCTTCTACGGTTCGACCTCACAAAAAAATATTTTTTTTTATTAGAATGAGTTTCTTATTAAGATTAGCGGTGGAAAAGCAATGGAAAAAACGAAAGGGACACAAGCTATTTCTTCTGGAGCTTCTCCCAGTCTGCCATGAACTTCGCAAGACCGGCGTCGGTGAGCGGGTGCCTGAACATCATCTGAAGCACTTTGAACGGCACAGTAGCGACGTCGGCGCCCAAAAGCGCGGACTTGGTGACGTGAACAGGGTGGCGTATGCTTGCTGCAAGTATCTGCGTCTTGTAGCCGTAGTTCGTGTAGATTTGGCGGATGTCGGCGATGAGCTGCATCCCGTCCTCGTTGATGTCGTCAAGCCTGCCGATGAAGGGCGAGACGTAGGTTGCGCCGGCAAGGGCCGCGAGTATCGCCTGGTTTGCTGAGAAGCAGAGGGTGACGTTGGTCTTGATTCCGGCGTCGGAGAGCGCCTTGCAGGCGATTATGCCCTCCTCGTTGAGCGGAATCTTGATTACGATGTTCTTGTGCCACTTTGAGATTTCCTTGCCCTGCTTGACCATCTCGGCTGCAGTTAGCGCGGTGACTTCGGCGCTGATGGGGCCGTCGATGAGCTTGCAGATTTCGCCAACCACTTCCCGGAAGTCCTTCCCTTCCTTGGCAATCAGGGAGGGGTTGGTTGTCACTCCCGCGATTACGCCCCAGCGCGAGGCTGCCTTGATTTCCTCGATGTTTGCAGTGTCTATGAAGAGTTTCATACCTAAATCACCAAAGGGCATTGATTATTTTTTCATCTTAATCGCTGCTTTCACCGCTTCAGCGATGTGCCTTGAAGTCAGGCCGTATTTTTCTAAAAGCGACGGGATGTCACCGGACTCGCCGAAAGTATCTTTTGTCCCTACGCGCACAACCGGAACCGGGTATTTGGAGCCGGTGCATTCCGCAACAGCGCCGCCCAGTCCGCCAAGGATATTGTGTTCTTCCGCAGTAACTATTGCGCCGCACTTTCGTGCCATGCTCTCGACACGCGCATCGTCAAGTGGCTTGATGCAAGCCATGTCAATGACTGCAACGTCAATGCCCTCGGCCTTGAGCGTCTCGGCTGCCTTGAGAGCCTCGGCTACTTCATAGCCTACTGCGATGATTGCACAGTCCTTGCCGTCCAAAAGGACGGTGCCTTTGCCCATCTTGAATTCATAAGAATCGTCATAGATTACTGGGAACTTTGGCCTTGAGAGCCGGACGTACACCGGGCCGACGTCGGATGCTACTGCGCGTATGATTTTCTTTGTCGAAGGCCCGTCGGCTGGGTGTATCACCCGCATCTTCGGGATGGCGCGCATTATCGCGATGTCCTCAAGCGCCTGGTGGCTTGCGCCGTCCTCGCCAACCGTAATCCCGGCGTGGGTTGCCACGATCTTCACGTTGGCCTGGTTGTGGCAGACTATGTTCCGCACCTGCTCCCACGGCCTTCCTGTTGCGAACATCGCAAAGCTTGAGGCGAAGGGGATTTTTCCCGCAAACGACATCCCCGCAGCAACGCCGATCATGTTCTGCTCCGCAATCCCCATGTCAAAGAACCTGTCGGGGAACTTCTTGCCAAAGACAGCCGTCTTTGTCGAGGTGGAAAGGTCTGCATCCAGCACTACGATGTCCGGGTTCTCCGAGCCAAGCTCTGCCAGGACCTCGCCGTAGGCGTCGCGCGTTGCGATTCCAGTGCCTTTTGACGGTCCTGCCATAAGTATCATCTAGAAGAAATCCGGCCACTTCGCCGGGCCAAGCCCTGCCATTGCCTTCTCGTAGTCCGCGTCGCAGGGCGGCGCGCCGTGGAACCCCGAGATTTCCTGCTCGAAAATCGGGACGCCCTTGCCCTTTATCGTGTCCGCAATGACCACTGTCGGCTTTCCCTTGAATGCAAGTGCTTTCTTGTAAGCGTCAATAATCTGCACAATGTCGTGGCCGTTGATTTCAATCACGTTCCAGTTGAATGCGCGGTACTTGTCAGCTATTGGCGCGATATCCACTATGTTCTCAACCGGGCCGGAAAGCTGCTTCTTGTTGTAGTCAAGGATTACAGTGAGGTTGTCGGTTTTGTGGAAGCCGGCAGCCATTATGGCCTCCCACATCTGTCCTTCCTGGTGCTCGCCGTCGCCGGTGATTGCCCAGACGTGGTTGGGCGTCTTGTCAAGCCTCGTCGCAAGGGCCATCCCGAGCGCAATCGATATGCCCTGGCCAAGCGGCCCTGTTGACGCGTCGATTCCGGGCACCTTGAGCCTGTCCACGTGGCCCTGGAGCCTGGTGCCGAGCTTTCGGAACGTGGCAAGTTCGGCCTTCGGAAAATAACCCAAGTCTGCAAGAATGGAGTATGCAAGGGGGGATGCGTGGCCCTTGGACCACACCACGTAGTCGCGGCCGTCCCACTTGGGATTTGCAGGGTCGCCTTTGAGGAAGGAATAGTAAAGCGTGGTGGCGAGCTCGACTGCAGAGAGGCTCCCTCCCATGTGGCCCGATGAGGCGCAGTGGACCATCTTGACTATGTGTCGCCTGTGCAATAGGCATTTGTCAGCAAGCAGTTGCTTGTCCGAAGTCAGTGCGTAGGCTGCCACTTTACAAAAACCCCTTGTTGCCAAAATGCCCCAAACTGCCCGCCCAAAAATTAGGCCGAACAGGCAACAAACTATTATCAGATGTTCAAGTTAAAAAAGAGATTCCCCATTTTCGGCAAATGCCCTTGCGAAGATTTAAAATCAATGGAAAAAACAACTAACCTACTCAATTGTTTTGGTGATGAAATGGCCCAGGTTCCAGTTGTTGACAAGGACACTTGCATCGGTTGCGGCGCGTGCGCCGGGGTGTGCCCCAAGGTGTTCCAGATTGGCGCTGACGGGAAGTCCGAAGTGACAGACCCTGCTGGAGCATCCGAGTCCGAAATCCAGGCCGCGATAGACGGCTGCCCTGTTGGCGCAATCAGCTGGAAGAAGCAGTGATTCGCTTTCCGCCCACCTTTTCTTACTTTTTTACCTGCCTGTTTTTTCCAAACCGGCAATAATGCCGCATCCCTCTTTTTATTTGTTTAGCTCATTACTGTCTTCATTCACAAGGCGTTTCATGCGCCGGGTTGAAAGCAAGAGTTTTTTAGGGAAAGCCAGGAAGGCAAAGGCCGCTAGACACACGACAGCCAGTGCTTTCCTTGTACTTTGGCAAGGCGAAAAAAGTATGGCAGACACCACGGCCACGGATGCCGTGCAGCCGGAATTGCTACGCAAGAGGCAGATAGCGGAGCTTTTCAAAAAGGACCGCATCATAGTGTCGCCAAAATCACTTGAGCAGCTCTGCCAGTCCCAGAACGCCTACGAGGATGCGCTGAAACTGCGCGAATACATGCAAAGGTACGGGCTCTTCCTCCTTGATGACAAGGCGCTCGGCCTGTGGCACGAAAGCGCGGCGCGGTCGGCAAAGACAGTCGAACCAACAGCGGCTGTAAAGGCCGGCGAGTGGGCCAGCGGCGTGCCGCGGGCAGCCACGCTCGAAAAGGACCTCGCACTTTCCGTCAACAACAGCGACGTTACCGACCACTCGCGCTGCAAGGGGACGGTCAAGGACTTTGTCGACTACTTCAACGACCGCTACTCGCGGCTTTCAAGGCAGCTTAGGATGATGTCCTCAAGCTACGACACGGTGAAGCTGCGCGAGGCGCAGAACCGCCAAGGGAAGACCATCAACGTAATCGGCATGGTCTACTCGAAGAAAATCACCAAGAACGGCCACCTGCTGATTGAGATCGAAGACGAGGAGACCCTCATCCCGCTGCTCATCCCCAAGGACTCACCCATAATGGCGCAGGCTTCGGGAATACTCGAGGACGAGGTGCTCTCCTTCGAGGCATACATGTCAAACTCCCTCTTGATTGTAAAGGCATTCACCGCTCCCGGGAAGCTTTTGCAGCACCGCATGCCTTCGAAAAGCGCCCGGCCCGCAAAAATAGTCTTCCTTTCCGACCTGCACGTCGGAAGCAGGTGGTTCTTGCAGAAGAACTTCCAGCAATTTCTCGCATTCCTCAACGGCAAGACCGGGGAGAAGGAGCGCGAAATTGCCGAGGACATCAAGTACATCAGCATCGCGGGCGACCTGGTGGACGGCATCGGCGTCTACCCCAAGCAGGAGCGCGAGCTCGTCACCAAGGACATCTTCGCGCAATACGAAATCCTCTGCGGCTTTTTGAAGGCCATTCCCGAGCACATCGAGGTCATCGTCGCACCGGGAAACCACGACGCAGTCCGCGTTGCAGACCCCCAGCCTGCGCTGCCCTTGGAATTCGTGAAGCACGTTGACGACGCGGACAACATCCACTTTGTGGGCAACCCCTCAATCCACAAGGTCGAGGGCCTTTCGCTCCTTGTTTACCACGGCACGTCGATGGACGGCTGGATTGCAAACAACCCTAACTTGCGCGACGGGTATGAGAACCCGCAGAAGGTTGCAATGGAGATGCTCAACCAGCGGCACCTGTGCCCACGCTATGGCGAGGACTCGCTCGTGCCGGAGCCGCACGACTACATGGCGCTTGACTTCACCCCGGACATCTTCCACTTCGGCCACGTGCACAAGAACGGGTACGCGGAAAATTACAACGGCACGGTAATCATAAACTCGGGCACGTTCCAGGCGCAGACTGACTTTCAGGTCAGCCTCGGCCACATCCCGACCCCGTGCAAGGTGCCGATTTACGGGCTGAACACTGGCGTGCTCGAAGTGCTGGACTTTTCAAAGGTAGAATAGGAAGAATGGACGAAAAAATAGCTGCAAAGGAACCCGCGCCGGCTTCGGAAGCCAGACCGCAGGATGAAAAGCCAAAGACAACACTGGTCTGCTCTCCGTTCATCCAGAACTACTTTGACATCCTCACCGCACAAATCAACAGCGAATACGCCATAGCGTCAAGCGCGCGGAAGATGGGACTGGACCCCGAGGAAGCAGTTGAAATCACGCCCGCACCCGACGTGGCAGCCAGGGTGGAGGGGCTTGTCGGGCCGGAAGGCATTGCTGCCTGCATCCGCCGGATAATTGCCGAGCAGGCCGGGGACCGCGAGAAGACGTGCTTTGAGATGTGCCGGGAAATCATAGAGGGAAAGTTCGACAACGGCAAAATACTCACAACACAGCAGAGGATAGAGCAGGCCGTCCGTTCCGGGCTTGCGCTTTTCACCGAAGGAGTTGTGAGCGCGCCAATCGAAGGGGTCTCCAAAATCGAGATACGCAAGAACTTCGACGGCTCAAGCTATGTTGCAGTATTCTTTTCGGGTCCCATCCGCGCCGCCGGAGGGACCGGACAGGCGTTCACAGTAATCCTGGGGGATGTGTGCCGAAAGATTGCGGGCATAGGCGACTACCGCGCAACGGAAAGCGAAGTGGAACGCTACATAGAGGAACTGGGGCTTTACGCGCGAAAGACCCGCGCGGGGCAATACGTGCCGACTGCGGAGGAAATCCAGAGCATAGTCCGCAACTGTCCGGTGTGCATCGCAGGCGACGCAACCGAGGACTACGAAGTCTCGAAGACCAAGAACATACCCACGATTGACACCAACCGCGTGCGCTCGGGAGTCTGCCTGGTAATCAGCGAGGGCATGTGCCTGAAGGCCGCAAAGGTTCTCAAGATATCCAAGAAGGCCGGGCTGTCGTGGGACTTCATCCAGAACCTCATTAAGGTGGCAAAGTCCGACCCGGGGCACAAGATAGAAATCAAGCCTATTGAAAAGTACATGGACGAGCTTGTCGCAGGCAGGCCGATTTTTTCATACCCGATGCGGCCCGGAGGCTTTCGGCTCCGTTACGGAAGGACGAGGCTCACAGGAATAGCGTCAAAGGCAATACACCCCGCGACAATGGAAATACTGCACGAGTTCCCTGCAATAGGGACCCAGGTGAAGATAGAGCGGCCCGGGAAGGGGTGCATAGTCACGCCCTGCCAGGAAGTCGACGGCCCCATAGTCCTGCTAAAGAACGGCGACGTCGTGAAAGTCGAATCGGGAAAGCAGGCGTTCGAGGTTGCGCCGCAGGTCGAAAAAATCCTGTTCCTTGGCGACTTGCTGGTAAACTACGGCGATTTTTTGAAGGCAAACCACCCGATTGTGCCAAGCCCCTGGTGCGAAGAATGGTACGGCCTCATTCTGGAGTCCAAGGGGCTGGGCAAGAAAACTTTTGCAGAGCTTTACAACATCACGATTGAAGAGAGCCTTTCGCTTGCACGGAGCAGCAAGGTGCCCCTTGCGCCCAGGCACACGTTCTTCTACCACGACCTGTCCGCTGATGAGATCATTACGCTGTGCGAGTGGCTAGCAACAGGAAAAGTCACGTTCGACTGGTTCGAGTTCCGAGATTACAGGATTGCAAGCGAGCCGGAAAAGAAGGTGCTGCTTGAGCGGCTTGGCGTGCCGCACCAGCTCCGCGAAGGCGAAATCATAATCGAGGGAGAGTGGGCCCGCGCGCTCCTCGAGACTCTTGGACTGTTGAAAGAAAAGGCGCTTGATGCAACAAAGGCAATTGAGGCAAAGGGCAAACATCCCGATTCAATGACTCTTGTCAACGCGCTTGCAGGCTTTGAAGTAAAAAAGAAGGCAACTGTTTACGTCGGCGCGAGCATGGGCCGGCCTGAGAAGGCCAAGGAACGCAAGATGGAGCCACCTGTTCATGTCCTGTTTCCAATCGGAGAAAGCGGAGGCAAGATGCGCGACATCGTCAAGGCAAAGAAGAACCTCTCGGACAAGACCATCGCAACAGCGGAACTTGAAATGGCGAACAACATCTGCCCCCAGTGCAACAAGAGGACGTTCTACAACACCTGCCCCCAGTGCCGGGTGCACGCAAAGCCGGAATACGCTTGCGAAAAGTGCGGAAAACCCATCGCACCCAAGTCCGTTTGCGAGTGCGGCGGACGCGGCTCGTACGTAGCAAGGCACATAGTCGACGTCTCGCGCGTCCTCGAGCAGGCTGCAAACCGCGTCAACTACGCGCCCAAGGAAATCAAGGGAGTCATCGGCCTCATCTCGGAGACAAAATCAGCCGAGCCGCTTGAGAAGGGCATCCTGCGCGAAAAGCACGGCACGTACGTCTTCCGGGACGGCACGTGCAGGTTCGACGCAACCGAAGTCCCGATTACGCATTTTTACCCGTACGAAATCGGCGCAACTGTTTTCCAGCTGAAGAAGATGGGCTACGAGCACGACGCCTACGGAAAGCCGCTTGAAAGCGAGGAGCAGCTCGTTGAGCTTCTTCCCCAGGACATAATAATCAACGAGTACGGAGGGGAATACTTCTCCAAAATCACCGGGTTCGTGGACGACGAGCTGTCCTACATCTACGGACAGCGCAAGCACTACTCGATGAAGACGCCAGGCGACCTGATCGGAAAGCTGGGAATTGCCCTTGCGCCCCACACGAGCGCGGGAATAGTTGTGCGCATAATCGGATTCACCAAAGTCAGGGGCCTGCTTTGCCACCCGTACGTCCACTGCGCGTGCAGGCGGAACGCCGATGGCGACGAGCTCTGCCTCATACTCTTGCTTGACGGGCTACTCAACTTCTCCAAAAAGTTCCTGCCGGTCACTCGCGGCGGCCAGATGGACGCGCCGCTCGTGCTGACAACACTGCTTGACCCGCGCGAGGTCGACGACGAGGTACACGCGATGGACGCGTGCTGGAACTACCCGCTCGAGTTCTACGACGCTTCCGAGAACCTGCCCAACCCGTCCGACGTCAAGATTGAGACGATAAAGTCGCGGCTTGGAAAGCCCGGCCAGTACGAGTCAATAGGGTTTACGCACAACTGCACTATGGAGGGCCCGACCGAGTCGCGCTACGTACAGCTTGGGGACATGGCCGAGAAGCTTGCGGAAGAGCTTGCGCTGATGGAAACCATCCGCAGCGTGGACTTCCACAACGCAACCGAACGCGTCATCCTGTCCCACTTCATCCCTGACATCTACGGAAACCTGCGAAAGTTCACCAAGCAGAAGTTCAGATGCGCAGGGTGCAACCAGAAATACCGCCGCGTGCCCCTGATTGGAAAGTGCAGGCGGTGCGGCGGGAAAATCCTGCTTACCATCAACAAGGGCGGGATTGAGAAGTACCTCCAGCCCTCGCTCGACCTCATCGAGAAATACAGCCTGCCGGACTACCTCAAGCAGAGGCTTGAGCTTGTGAAGAAGGAGATTGCGAGCATCTTCGAGGACGAGAACTCGAAGCAGTATAGTTTGGCGAATTTCGTGTGAGAAAACATAGAGAACGAGTAGTGGACGTCGGAGAACAAATACAGTTAGTTTTGCAAACGCGCATCTATCACTACGGTATAGCGCTGTAACTCGCTAAGCTGGTCATCAGATACGCACTGAGGATAAGTATTCGTTCCGGTAATTGCAATTACTACATTGTTTCGTCTAAACATTATGACGGATGAAAGGCAGTGCGTGCCTGATGCTGCAAAATCATCGTTGCCTACCTGAGTTACGTCTAATTTCGTAGAATATTTTTCAGCGTTGTTCAATGCATGTTCATATTGCAATTTGGCAGTGGGTATATCTGGCCATTTGTCAGCAATTATTTGTAATGATTTAAACCCACGTCCATTATCTGGCTCTTTGAATGGACCGGGGGAAAGCACATACGATGATTCGCTATAAGTGTAATTAGTTATTTGGTCTATTCTTTGGCTTTTATTTTGTAAATCCCAATAATATTGTCCGGTAATTGGGTTTGTAGTATCCGTATTATTTGCATCGATGCATTCTGACTGCCAACTTTTTCCGCTATCATCACTAAAGTTAATGCACTGACGTTGAATTGCTTCTTTGATTTGCAAGACATATTTTGGATTTCCCCAAGAATCGTTGATTTGCCATTCGCTCGCTAAGTCAGCTTGAGTGAAAAGGTTAGTAAGTGGTTTAGTTATTAACAAAGCTGGGTTGATAGCAGTAGTATTTGAACTGATAATGACAGGAGGATTATTGCTATTGACCAAACAACCTAACATTAGGAGTGAAGCCGCAAATACGAGTATCAGACGAAGTTTCATTGTTTTCCCTGCTAGTTTGGAAACGCTGAAAAGCTACTGCTTCATTCCCTCAAGCTCGCTTATGATGTTCCACACCATCGTGCGCGCGTGCATGGGGATGTTGATGTCGTTGGAGATTTCCTCAAGCGCGTAGACCGCGCCGGAGAGGGCCACTTCCTTGTCGTCGCTCTTGGTGAGGCGAGTGCGCGCCTTCTGTATGGATGCGCGGACGTTGCGCGGGATCGAGTTGTCCTCAAGCATCATGTCCAGCGCGGAAACGATGTTGGGGATTGGATCGGACATGAAAAGGCACCAAGAAGTGTTTTAGCTGCGATTTTAGGTATAACTGATTCATCTATTGCGTCATTGACTGTTAATATCATTTTCGTATTCGGGCTTTGCATCCGGGCAGGGTGCGCTCATGGTCCGGTAAGCGTGGACTCCACAATCTTCCGCACCTTCTCGGGCTCGTAAGCGAGCCGGACAAGCGTGGTGCGGCCGCGCACTCCCTTTCCGGACTGGATTGAGGTTATCAGGCCGAGCGCGTCAAGCTCGACTATGTACTCGCGCATCCAGCGCGAGGTGCGCGGCTCCTTTCCCATCTTCTTTACGTAATGGCAGTACTTCTCGTAGGTCTCCCCAGAAAGGTAGAAGCGCTCCCCACCCTCCTCTACAAGGCGGTGGTATTGCGAGTCTAGCGACAGGCTCGAGAGCGCAAGGAGGAATATCTGCTGGTGCTCGGGAAGCGTGCTGATGATTTCGAACGCCTTGTCCTCCTCCGCCTGCTTCCGCGCATCCTGCACCTCTTTGTCGGTGATGCGCGTCTTGCGCGAGTCCGCAAGCTCGCCTGCCCGGAGCAAAAGAAGCAGGGCGTAGCGCGCGTCGCCGTTCTCAGCAGATGCGATTGCGGCAGCCAAGTTGATTCCGCTCTCGTCAACCACCGAGTCGTCCTCGAACGCCTGCTTAATCCTCTGCTTCAGGATGCCCTGAAGCTGCATTGCGTTGTAGGGCTGGAACACTATTTCGCGCTCGCATAGGCTGCTTCGGCTTCGCGCATCGAGCCTGATCTTGAAGTTGACCTTGTTGCTGATTCCGACTATGGAGACGCTGCCCTTCTTGAGGTCGTCGTTTGCGCGGACAAGGGTGTAGATGAGGCTGTCGAGGTCCTTTACCATGTCAAGCTCGTCAAGAACCACAATCAGCCGCTTTGCCTCTATGTGGTCGCCGTCTCCCTCGACCCAGTCAAGGAGCCGCTCGTAGAGCACGGAAAAGGAGAAGCCGGTCTTTGCAAAGTCGGGGTTGAAGTGCGAGATGCACTTTTGCAGAACCTTGTAGCGCGTGTCGTATACCCGGCAGTTCATGTATACCGGCTTGATGCGGTCGCTCCCTTCAGAGACGAGCTTCTCGATGACCGTGCGCGAGGACGCTGTCTTCCCGGTGCCGGTGCCGCCGTAGATGAACATGTTGTGCGGCTTCTGGTCCTTGAGCGCAGGAAGGAGGCCCTCCATCAGGGTGCGTATCTCGTTCTCGCGGAAGAGCATATGCTCGGGCACGAAGTGCGGCGATAGCGTCTCCTTGTTGCGGAAGATGCTCTTTTCAGTCAGCATATCCTTAAAGGTGGGCACCCACAAAACCCCTTTCTTTCCAAAAACTTCGCGCCTGCCTAGGCCTTCGACTGCGAAGGAAATCGCTATCAAAGCCAGCGCGATGAAATAGTGGAAGTGCGGTAATTAAAGCTTAATCATGGAACCTTCGGGCACAGGGGATATTTTGCCTTGGCCAGAGGGACAATGACAAACCTTTATAATCTGCCCGCCGCTATTTTTTCAACTACACATTTAACCGTTCAAACGGAAGGTGAATATACATGGGCATTTTCTCCAAGATTTCGGGTGCGCTCGGAATATCGCGCGAAATGACTCTGGACGAGTTCATGACCGCAAGCGACGCAGAGGACGTTGACATGATGCACAAGGCAGCGTCGATGTACGTAAAGCCGATTGCACTCCAATCCGAAGGCGACGTCAAGGTCGTCGAGGAGGAGCTCTCCAACCGTAACATCGTGCTTCTGAACATCTCGCCAATGGCGCGCAACCCCGCAAAGCTCAAGGCGGCTGTTGACGGCCTTCGCAGGTTCTCAATGAACCTCAACGGCGACATGGCGCGCATAGACGAGGACAAGATACTCCTCGTGCCGGCTGACATAAAAATCGTCAAGAGAAGGAAGGAGTAAATCCTTTCCTCAATTTCTTTTTCTTCAGTTTTATTATTTTTTTTAATTTTCTAATTATTTGCGAATTATTTCTGATTTTTCACAATTAGCAATATCCAAACACTATTTCTTCAAAATAAGGTTCCCAACAGGCCTGCCCAACTTTCGGAAATGCAGTGCCGCAAGGTCGTAGTAGCTCCCGTTGAACGTCCGGGCGCCCTTCAAGCCAAGCTTGACAATCGCCTTCCTTACCTTGGCATCCGAGTCGGCCTCAACTTCAACAACAGTGCCTAAGGAAGGCAGGGTGTCAACGTCGATATGGCAGCCAAGAAAGGAGAACGACTCGCGTATTTTATCGTAGCGCCAGATGGGCGAAAGCCCGACTCGCGCAAACGAGGCGACGATTGCCTTGTAGTCCCTTGACCTGCCAAGCACGAACTCGGTTTCCTCGCGCGACTTGTAATTCGAGGCCTTGCGCGGCCCCTTGAAAGTCAGTATGGCGCAGTTGCCGGAAAAACGCAAGCGCATCAGGCACCCGCGGCTCGCTATTGCCATGCCTGAGTAGTCTAGGATGAAGTTGCGCTCCGTGTTCTTGCCGAGCCGCTTGGCGACCTTGAGCGCCTTTCGCAGTTGCGCAAGCTCGGTCCTGTCCAACAACAGCTTGACTTCGACTTCGGCCATCACAGAGCACCGGGAAACATGTGCTTTTCCAAGCAATTAAAAGCATCGCCAAGGAAACATTTTTCATGCTCCTTGACGGCCAGACATTCGAACTCGTGCTCACGCCGGAGATTGCCCTTTCCTCGGTGCAGAAGGACCTTTCACGCGCCGGCCACAGGAACATCGAGGTCCAGCAAATCAGGCTCTTTTACGAGCCGTTCTGGATATTCACCTTCGACGTGGAGGGCGCGGCGCAGCCGATAAGCGGGAAGACCTCCCTCAACGCGTCTTCCGGCGACGTCAACGAGTTCGTGCCGATGCTCCTTGACCGGCCGCTCAACAAGACCAAGAACACCGCTGAGAACACTGAGTGCGAAGTCGAGCCGACGTCGGTTGACCGCAAGGAAGTCGAGCGCGTCGCACAAGCCCGGGTTGCGGCGCAACTCGGAGTAAAGAAGGACCAGGTCTCGGTTTCCGCTTTCCAGAAAATCTACGTCCCTTTCTACAGGATTTGGCTCTCGGTTGACGGCGCGGCCTACAAGGCCGAAGTGGACGGCTGCCTTGGCGCGACCTTCGGCCTCGAGGGAGTGCCACAAAAGCAGAAGGGAATGGACGAGGTCACCAAGGAGACCCTAGACAAGATGAAGTCGCCAGCAGGCTGGGCCGACCTCATAGGAAGGACCGGGGACGCGGTTGCGGGCGGGCTTACTGGCAAATCGGCGCCCATTCCGGGGCTTGGAAAGGCAGGAATCTGGCTCATCCTGATTGCAGTCATAATATTGGTGTTCGTGTTTGCAAATCCCCTTGGCAGCACTGCAAAAATGAGTTGCCAGCTCAACAATGAGTTTTACAGGACCGACCTCAACTTGCTAGTCTACAAGTTCCAGACGATAGTCCCCGGTTATAGCGACAACGGCACCCGCTATGTGGAAGGCACGTGCAGTTTCACCACCAAGAAAACTGATGGAGAGCAAGTGTGCCCGCAGGTTTACCTGCGGCTTGACAGCGTGGACACGTTCCGAAAGAGCGCGTCTGACTTGTGCGGCACGAAAGTGGCTTACGGGGACTATCCTACTACGAAGGACTTCAGCCTAGAATGGCCTGATGACGGCATAAAGCACTCCTACGAGTTCATCGCGAAGCTCAGCTAGGTTCGCACCCGCTTGGCGTTTTCATATTTTCAGAAGGTGTTTTGATTTGGCAAAAACTTATGACGTAATCATCATCGGCGGCGGCCCGGCCGGGCTTTCCGCAGCAATCTATGCAAAGCGATTTGGCCTTGACACGCTTGCCATTGTGCAACAGCCAGGCGGGCTGATGGCCACTGCCCCCCTTCTGGAGAACTGGCCCGGAGAAAAGTCCATCACCGGGCTGAAGCTTTCGCAGAAGATGGAAAAGCACGCAAGGAAGCTCAAGGTCAAGATGGCCTCCGACTCGGTTGAGAAGGTGCACAGCGTGGACGGCGGCGCAAAGTTCGTCGCAAGCGCGATTGAGAAGCAGTACTCCGCAAAATCAATCATCCTTGCAACCGGCACCAAGCACAAGCACCTCGGGGTGCCCGGCGAGAGCGAGTTTGAGGGCAAGGGCGTGAGCTATTGCGCAACCTGCGACGGCCCGCTATTTGCAAACAAGACAGTTGCGGTGATTGGCGGAGGCGACTCTGCTGTCAAGACCGCGCTATTGCTTTCGGGCATTGCCTCCAAAGTCTACCTGGTTTACCGCGGGGCGGCGCTCAAGTGCGACAGCTTCAACAGGGAAGGCGCGTGCTCCAACGAGAAAATCAAGGTAATCTACGAAACCAACGTCACCAAAATCATTGGCGACAAGATGGTAAGCAAGCTTGAGCTTGACAGGGCCTATGAAGGCTCAACTGAATTGAGGGTGGATGGGGTGTTCGTCTCAGTTGGCCACGTTCCCCAGTCCGAACTTGCGGGCATCCTTGGCGTTGCGACAAACGAAAAGGCCGAGATAATCATAGACAAGCACGGCAAGACCTCGGTGCCGGGAGTCTTTGCAGCAGGCGACGTTACTGACTTCGGCTTTAGGCAGGCCATCAGCGCCGCATCCCAGGGCGCGACTGCGGCGTGGGCGGTCTACGAGTACGTTTCGAAAAAGGGTGCGGCAAAAAAATAGGCAGGGCAAACCACCACCAAAAGGCCGCGACCCGAATTTCTTAAGGGTTTTATTCCTTTTCTGCGCAGATATGTTATGGCAATACTCGTTCTCAACTTCGGCGGCCAGTTCTGCCACCTGATTGCAAGGCGCATCCGCGAACTCGGGGTCAGGTCCGAAATCATACCATTTGATCTTCCAGCAGAGCAAATCAAGGCCATGAAACCCGAGGGAATCGTCCTTTCGGGCGGGCCTTCGAGCGTCTATGAAAAGGGCTCCCCGCACCCCGACCACAAGGTCTTCTCGCTCGGAGTGCCCATCCTCGGGATTTGCTACGGGATGCAGCTTCTGGCATCCGAGCTTGGCGGGAAGGTCGAGCCCGGAAAGGTGCGCGAGTTCGGCAGGCAAACGGTCTCAATCACAGACCCCAAGTGCGAGCTCTTCGACGGCCTTGACAAGGAACAGGCCGTGTGGTTCTCCCACGGCGACCGCGTGACCAAGCTCCCTACTGGCTTTGCGGAGTCCGCGTCCAGCGCTGACGGCATCCTTGCCGGGATGTACGACGCAAAGCGCAACTTTTACGCAATCCAGTTCCACCCCGAGGTGGCGCACACCGAGAAGGGCACCGAAATCCTCTCGAATTTCGTGTTCAAAGCCTGCAAGGCAAGGAAGGACTACGACCCCAAGGCGCGCGGCCAGGCGCTCATAGGCTTTTACAAGAAGGAAATCGGCCAGAAGAAGGTGCTGATGGCAGTAAGCGGCGGAGTTGACTCGTTCGTTGCCGCCACCCTGCTGCACAAGGCCATCGGCGACAACCTTTACCTGATTTTCGTTGACCACGGGCTTTTGCGCGAGAACGAGGCCGAGGACGTGCACAAGAGCCTGCAGGCAATCGGGTTTTCGGAAAAGAACTACAAGCTTGTCAATGCTTCAAAGCAATTCCTGACCAAACTCAAGGGAGTCTCCGACCCCGAGGAGAAGCGCAAGATTGTGGGCCACGAGTTCATAGCTGTGTTTGAGGCGCACGCCTTGAAGCTTGGGAAGGAAGTTGGGATTACATACCTTGCGCAGGGCACGATTTACCCCGACAGGGTCGAGTCGGCCGGCATCTCAAGCAATGCCACTGACAAGATAAAGAGCCACCACAACCTCACGCTGCCTGAGAAGATGAACCTGAAGATTATCGAGCCACTTGCGGAGTTCTACAAGGACGAGGTGCGCGAAATCGGGAAATCCCTTGGGGTGCCGCAATCCGTGCTTTCCCGCCACCCGTTTCCGGGGCCGGGGCTTTCGGTTCGCGTGCTTGGCGAGATAGACCCTCACAAATTGGAGCTCCTCCGGAAAGCCGATGCAATCTTCATCCAGGAGCTCAAGGAATCCGGCTACTACGACAAGGTCTGGCAGGCCTTTGCAGCCCTTCTTCCGGTCAAGGCGGTCGGGGTCAAGGGCGACGCGCGCACCTACGAGTACATAGTCTCGCTGCGGGCGGTGAACTCCATTGACGGGATGACCGCCGACTGGTCCAAGCTGCCCCACTGGCTCCTTGAGAAGGTTTCCACCCGCATCATGAACGAAATCCGCGGCATCGGAAGAGTAGTCTATGATGTCAGCCAGAAGCCTCCAGCTACAATCGAATACGAATGAGTCCAAAGTACCTGACCGCTCGGCTGGGCTCTTTGTAGGATTAACCGAATTGTTCGTAATATTCTTTGCAGCATAGCCGGAGGCGCCACAAAATAAGAAGGCATTTTTAACTGCGGGAGAGTAAACCTTTTCAATAAAGCGTTTCCATTCGCCGAAAAGGGTGTTCCCAATGAGAGTTGAAATCAAGCAAGTCGCAAAGGCCAAGCTCAAGAACCCGGTAATCATCGAGGGCTTCCCGGGTGTGGGGATGCTGGGCACGCTAGGCGCGACCTACCTTACCGAGACTTTGGACATGAAGCTGATCGGCTACTTTACAAGCTGCAAGTTCCCGCCAATCGCTTCCATACACAACTATTCGCCGAGCTTCCCCGCAAGGATTTACGCATCCGAAAAATACAATGCCATAGTCCTCTTCTCCGAATTCGTAATCCCCGCTGACGCAGTATACCTTTTGACGCAGGAAATCCTCAAGCTCGCAAGGCAATACAAGGCTAGCGCGATAATCTCGCTTGCGGGAATTGGCGCTGAAAAGCCGGACACGCAAGTGTATGGTATTGCAAGCACCCCGGAACTTTCCAAAAAGCTTGAGGCTGCGGGAGTCAAGCTCATCAAGGAAGGCGCGACGCAGGGCGTGAGCGGGCTGCTCATTGCCGAGTGCGCCGCAGAGGGGTTCCCAGCTGCGAACATCATGGCCCAGACTAACCAGCCCCTTGACCCGGCTGTTGCAGCAAGGCTGCTTGACTGCGCGGCTAAGGTCACCGGAGTAAAGGTCGATACCGGACGGCTCCGTACCGAGGGCAACCAGATACAGGACAAGCTCAAGAAGTCCATTGACAAGATAAAGACCATGCACGACTCCTACAACGAGATGCAGGACAACCCGATGTACGGGTAAGGATACTGCGGCCAGGCAAGCAAAAAGGTGTATTCAAATGAAAGTCATAGTCCCAGATACAGGCGCGCTGATTGACGGCCGCATAACAGAGATGCTCTCAAAAAAAGGGGGCGCGGCAAAGGTAGTCATAAGCAAGGCGGCACTTGCCGAGCTTGAGCACCAGGCCAATTCCGGCCGCGAGACCGGGCTTGCGGGCCTGTCCGAAATCAGCAAGCTTGGCGAGCTTGCGGCTGCCGGAAAAATCGAGTTGGATTTTTCAGGAACAAGGCCGAAGCACTTCGAGATTGCCGGCGCGAGCCTGGGCGAAATCGACGCGCTGATTCGCGAGGAAGCCAAGCTCTACGAAGGCGCAACACTTATCACAACTGACAAGGTGCAGGCCGCAGTTGCAAGGGCCGAGGGCATACAGGTCGAATACCTGGAGCCCATAGTTGAGAAGGCGATGCTCGGGTTTGCACACTTCTTTGAAAGCGGGGACGTGATGTCCCTTCACATCAAGGAAGGCGAGAAAGCGAGGGTGAAGCGCGGCCTGCCCGGACAGTTCGAGCTTGTGGATTACGCGGACAAAAAATACTCAAGAAGCGAACTTGACCAAATCCTGAAGCGTTGCGTGGAGTTCGCAAAGCGCGACGAGAACAGCTTCATCGAAATAGACAAGCTCGGAGCAACGGTCATACAGGCAGGGGAATACAGGATTACGTTCACGCGGCGGCCGTTCTCCGAAAGCTCGGAGATTACGGTTGTAAAGCCCCTTGTAAAGCTTGCCCTCTCAGACTATGAGATTTCCGGAACACTCTCAGCTCGGCTCGCAGCCAAGGCCGAGGGAATTATTGTCGCCGGGCCGCCCGGGAGCGGAAAGAGCACGTTTGTGAGCGCGCTTGCAGAAAGCTACGCCGATGCAAACAAGATTGTGAAGACCCTTGAACAGCCCCGCGATCTTCAAGTCTCAAGGCGAATCACGCAATACGCGCCGCTTGAGGGAAGCTTCGAGAACGCAAGCGACATCCTGCTTCTTGTGCGGCCGGACTACACGATTTACGACGAGGTGCGAAAGACCGACGACTTCCGCGTGTTTGCGGACTTGCGCATGGCTGGAGTGGGAATGGTGGGAGTAATCCACGCATCCAAGCCCATTGACGCGGTTCAGCGCTTCTTCGGGAAGGTTGACCTCGGGCTGATTCCGCAAGTCATCGACACGGTAATCTTCATCGAAAAGGGCCGGGTCGCAAAGGCGTACTCTCTTGACTTCTCCGTGCGCACGCCGTCCGGGATGATGGAAAAGGACCTAGCGCGGCCGGTGATTTCCGTCCGGGACCTCGAGACTGCCGCAATCGAGTACGAAATCTACAAGTACGGCGAGGAAACCGTTGTGTCGCCGCTGCGCGCTGCAAAGGAACGCGTTCCCGAACGGTTCGAAAAGCAAGGCGGCCGAGGACGCGATGTGCAGCCTTGGAAGAAAGGCTTTGACGGCGGCAACGGCCAGTTCTGGAAAAGCAAGGGCAAGCATAGGCGCTGACTGCAATAATCTTGCGGCCAACTGCATTATCGACTCCGCTGTTTTACGACCCGACTTGCCATTACGAATATTGTCGGCCTCACCCGGAGCTTTTTTGCAACGCCAATCGTCGAACTGCGATTGGGTTAAAAACGGCAAATCACTTTGTTGTCTATAGCGAACCGAGAACATATTTCGACGTAATCTCGGTTGCGCTATAGGTAAAACGCAAAAAATCTGTTGTGTTTTGCCGTAACCATCTATTCATAGCGGTGATTGCGTATAGTGGACAAGCTCGAACAGCACAGGACAAAGTCAGGGGTGCCCCAGGAGGTCGTAAAACGCGACCTGTCCGGGCTCAAGGTCGAGCCCTTTGTCAAGGACTACGAGCAGGCCAGGCACAACTTTTCCTGGAAGCACATCGAAGAGCAGTTCAGCTGGCACAAGACAGGAAAGGTCAACGCGGCTTACGAGTGCATCGACAGGCACGCGGAGACTTGGAGAAAGAACAAGATTGCTCTATACTATTCGGATGACGGCCGCAAGGAAGAGTACACATTTCAGCAGATGTCAATGCTTTCGAACAAGTTCGCCAACGTGCTGAAAAAATACGAGGTACAGAAAGGCGACCGCGTATTCATATTCCTCCCGCGCGCCCCGGAACTTTACATCTCGTTCCTTGGAATCATCAAGACCGGCGCAATAGTCGGCCCGCTTTTCGAGGCGTTCATGGAAGACGCTGTGCGCGACAGGCTGCAGGACAGCACCGCGACAGTGCTTGTGACCAATCCCGAGCTCCTCAAGCGCATCCCACTCAAGGAAATCCCCTCGCTAAAGCACATCATCCTCGTGGGAGACCTTTCCAAGCACAAGCTCGCACCGCACGAGCATTCCTATGAGGAGGAAATGGCAAAGGCGCCTGAAAAGTTCGACACCGAGTGGGTTGACTTGGAGGATGGCCTTATTTTGCACTACACCAGCGGCTCAACCGGCAAGCCCAAGGGCGCGCTGCACGTGCACAACGCCATGATTGGCCATTACGCAACAGGAAAGTACACGCTTGACCTGCACGAGGAGGACATCTACTGGTGCACTGCTGACCCGGGCTGGGTCACCGGCACGAGCTACGGGATTTTCGCGCCCTGGCTCAACGGGATATCCGTGGTGGTTCTCGGCGGCCGGTTTGACGTTGACAGGTGGTACAAGACAGTACAGGACTACAAAGTCTCGATTTGGTACAGCGCACCAACCGCATTCCGGCTCTTGATGGCCGCTGGTGACGAAAAGGTCGCACAATACGATTTCTCCTGCGTTCGGCACATCTACTCGGTTGGCGAGCCTCTGAACCCCGAAGTGGTCAAGTGGGGGCTCAAAGTATTCAAAAAGACGATTATGGAGAACTGGTGGATGACCGAGACCGGGATGCACCTCATATGCAACTTTGCGGGAATGCCGCTCAAGCTCAGCTCGATGGGAAAATCCTTCCCCGGAACCGAGGCTGCGATTGTCGATGCCGACGGCAACAGGATGAAGCCGTACGAAATCGGCGACCTTGCGGTGAAGCGTGGCTGGCCGTCCATGATGCGCCAGATTTGGAACAACCCCGAAAAGTACGAGGAGTATTTCCGCGGGAAGGACAAGGAGTGGTACGTCTCGGGCGACTCGGCGTACCAGGACGAGGAGGGCTACTTCTTCTTCGAAGGCAGGATTGACGACGTCATCAAGACTAGCGGCGAGCGGGTCGGGCCTTTCGAAGTTGAAAGCGCGCTGCTTGAGCACAAGGCTGTTGCCGAGGCAGGGGTCATCGGGAAGCCCGACTTGATCCGCGGTGCAATCATCAAGGCGTTCGTGGTTCTCAAGAAAAGCCACAAGCCCAGCGAGGAGCTCAAGACCGAGCTGATGGAGTTCGTCAAGCTCAAGCTTGCAGCCCACGCAAAGCCGCGGGAGATTGAATTCCTAGACAAGCTCCCGAAGACGCGGTCGGGAAAGATAATGCGCAGGGTCTTGAGGGCGAAGGAACTCGGCCTGCCGATGGGAGACCTGTCAACGATGGAAGACTAGATTGTCCAGTACCACTCCTCATACTGCTTGTGGTCGCCTACGAAGTGAATGATTTTGACGCGCCGTTCCTCGTCGACCTTGTAGGCAACCCTGTAGCCGCCGACTTCCTCAACGTGGTAGCGTGATGAATGAAGTCCGCGTCCAAACAGCGACTGCTTCATGTGCCCAAACTTCGTGAGTATGCGCTGCTTTGTAGACTTGTCAAAATGCACGAAGTGCTTGTCCCATCCGGGCCAGAATTCAAGAGAATACGGCCGTAAGTCGAAAAGCGTCACCTGTATTTCGAGAGCGCTTCGTCTTCAGTAAGGTAGCGTTTCTTTTTTGACAACATTTCGTTTTCCTGGCGCTCAATCTTTCGTGCAACAAGCTCGGCTTCCAAGTCCTTCACTATGGAATACTCTTTGTTCAGGGCGAATATGCCCATGCGAAGAGCCTCGGTCTTGGAACGCGCTATGCCAAGGTCAACTGCCTTTTGGAGGATAAGCTCAGGAGCGCCAACGAATGAAAGTGTAGTCCGCATCAGATTCACCAGCACTAATTGATGCACTAAAGACATATAAATGATGCACATACAGGCGTATTTTAATGCAAACACTGAGGCGTAACGCCGATTAAGAGGAGGGCACAAATAGTATTCATGCAACAAATCAACGTGCCTAACTTGAATCTGAGCCTCTCATTTTTTTCAGGCCAGGTCTTCGACTGGGAACACAACAGGAAAACCGATGAGTATAGCGGCGACCTGCTCGGCGATTTTGCAACTCTTAAACATGACTGCAAACGTCAAGAGCTACTGTTTTCTGGAACCACCAAGGAAAAAGTGAGGGAATTCTTTGACCTTGGCGCAGATTACCAGCGCATGCTCGATTCCATAAGGAAAGCCGACCCCAAACTCTACTCCGACTCGAAAAGATACTTCGGCCTGCGCATCCTGCGCCAGGACTCCTGGAAGGCGGCAGTCGCTTTCGTGTGCTCGCAGAACAACAACATTCCAAGGATTAGGAAAATGTTGGGGGCGTTGAGGAAAAAGTATGGAAAGGGTGGTGCGTTCCCGACCGCCCAGAGACTCTCAAAGGCCACTCTTTTGGGATTGCGCGGCCTTGGACTGGGCTACCGCGCCGAATACATCCACAGCCTTGCAAAGAACGTCGCAAGCGGAAAGCTTGACTTTGCGCAACTGGAAAAAAGGTCATACGAGGACGCGTTCGTTCATCTTATTGACAACCAGCACGGAGTGGGACCAAAGGTGGCGGATTGCCTGCTCCTTTACGGCCTTGGAAAGATGGATGCGTTCCCAACTGACGTCTGGGTAAGAAAGGCAGTCCAGCGCCGCTATAGCAAGGAACTCGACGAGTTCGCGGAATGCGAAAAATGCAGGGCAAAGGAAGTACCCTACCAAATCATCGGCTCGTTCGCAAGGAAGAAGTTCGGAAAGGACGCAGGGTATGCGCAGCAGTTTCTCTTCCTGTGCGAAAGGAATTTAGAGAACAAGAGACGGAAATGGTAATGGAAAACTCCGCTTTAGCGGAAGTGAAATGGATGCCAAGCTCATTCGATTATTTCGGAGTTAAAGTCACCTGGCTCTGCCAGTCTGGCTTCCTCTTCGAGTTCGAGGAAAAGAAAGTCTACGTCGACCCGTACAAGGCGCCACAGGACGCGCCAACAGCGGACCTGATTGTGATTACCCACGAGCACGGCGACCACTGCAACCCGACCATGATTGGAAGGCTAATTGGAAATGAAACTCGGATTGTTGCAAGCCACGCCTGCCAGCAGAAGCTTTCGATGTTCTCCCAGCTTACCTCGTTCGTGCATCCTGGAGATTACCCGAGCGCAAAGGGATTTTACCTAAAAACGATTGCCGCTTACAATCCCGCAAAGCCGTTCCACCCCAAAGGCAACGGCATGGGCGTAGTCATCCCAATCAACGGCAAGAACTTCTACCACGCAGGAGACACGGATTTTGTTCCCGAAATGGGCTGGCTTAAGGACATTGACGTTGCATTTCTTCCAATCGGCGGAAAATTCACGATGGACGTCGAAGCGGCAGCCAAGGCCGCAAACACCATCAAGCCAAAGGCCCTCGTGCCTATGCACTTTGAGCCGGAGGGCGACATCAAGGCGGACCCTGAACAGTTGAGGGCAAAGCTGGATGCGTCAATCAAGCTGGAAATACTCGAGCCCAAAATCGTCGAATAAATTACCTACGCCTAAAGGCGTAGGTTTTTAGTATGCCGCCAGCTTTTGCTGGCGGGGGTCATTATCTGTCCGGACGTAGCGCGTGATTGTTGCGAGGTCGGCGTCGCCTGCGGAGCGGTGGAAGTATCCGCGGCCC
>CAINOH010000016.1 GCA_903851445.1 uncultured Microcaldota archaeon
CTGCTGCGTGCAACAACGCAAAGCTCGTGCCGCGGGTTGGCGGGGAGTCGGGAATAATCGGAGACCCCATGGAGGCCGCGCTGCTCGTGCTTGCAAAGAAGGCTGGCCAGGACCGCGACACGCTGGAGATGGAATACGCGTTCGAGGACGAGAACCCTTTTGACTCCAGCCGCAAGCTCATGAGCACGCTGTGGAAAAAGAACGGCCAGGGGTTCCTGTTCGTGAAGGGCGCGCCTGAGAAGGTGCTCGAGCGGTGCACGCACTACTCTGACGCGAAGGGAGGATTGCATCTCTTGTCGGTGCCGGAACGCGAAAGAATCCTGCTTGCGAACAAGGCCTACGCTTCCCGTGGCCTCCGCGTGCTTGCCTTTGCTTACAAAAAAACCGACGCAAGGCACTGCGACGAGACTATCGAGAGGGAGCTTGTCTTCTGCGGCTTGGTTGGCCTGCTTGACCCTGCGCGCGAGGAAATCCCGCATGCAATAGCGGTTTGCCGCCAGGCTGGCATACGAGTTGTGATGATTACTGGAGACAACGCGGACACCGCTGCTGCGATTGCAAGGAGCGTGGGGCTTGCGGGGCCTGAAGACCGCGTGGTGACCGGAAAGGAGCTTGACGCGATGAGCGAGTACGAGCTCTTGGAAGAAATCTACAAGATAGCGGTCTACGCAAGGGTTGACCCGCACCACAAGCTGCGCATCGTGTCCGCATTCCGGGCGCGCGGCGAAATCGTTGCAATGACAGGCGATGGCGTCAACGACGCTCCGGCACTAAAGAAAGCCGACATCGGAATTGCAATGGGCCTTTCGGGAACGGAAGTCGCAAAGGAAGCAAGTGCCATGGTGCTTGCTGATGACAACTTCACAAGCATAGTCTCCGCTGTTGAGGAAGGAAGGGTCATCTACGACAACATAGTCAAGGCAGTGCACTATCTCGTCGGAGCCAACATCGGCGAGGTGCTGATACTGCTGGTTGCGCTGCTTGCCGGGATGCCGTTCCTGCCGCTTCTTCCACTGCAGATTTTGTGGATTAACCTTGTTACCGACGGCCTTCCTGCGCTTGCGCTTGGAAGTGACACGCCCGAGGCGGGGTTGATGAAGAGGAAACCGCGGCCGCAGGACGAGGAAATATTCAGCCTGCGCACGCTCCCTCCGCTCTTGTTCGACGGTGCGATGATTGCGTTCGGCACCCTTGCGTTGTTCTGGATTGCGCTTGGACGGGGTTATTCCGAACCTGCCGCAAGGACGGTCGCGTTCACCACAATAGTCTTCCTCGAGCTTGTTTACGCGTTCACCATGCGCTCGGTAAAGAACTCGATGTTCTCAAGCAGGGTGCTCGGCAACACCAAGCTCGTGCTTGCGCTGGCGCTTGGCGTGCTCTGCCAGCTTGCCATCATCTACCTTCCGGCGATGCAGGCGGTCTTTGAAACCGCCGCACTCTCAACAGCAGACCTTGCTGCGGTATTCTGCGTCTCGCTGCTAATAGTGCCAATAGTGGAGCTCCGGAAATGGGCGATGAGAAGGAGGGCGGCTAGGCTTGCGCTTTCCTCTGCGTAACCTGCACTCAAACATTTAAAGTCTGCTCAGTCTAATCGAATTATGGCTCTTGTCCACCATCACCTGATTTTTCAAGGCAACGTCTCAATAAGGCCTGGTTCGCTTGTTGAATCCGATTTCAAAAAGATGTTTTCAGAGCTGCTTTCGGTTCTTGACATGCATTGCCTGATTGAGCCCCGGTTCAAGCTAAGCCGCCAGAACGCCTGGACGGGCTTGATGGGCATAATCACGTCCCACGTCTCATTCCATTATTGGATTGACGAGCAGTACGTCCAATTCGACATTTATTCCTGCAAGAAATTCGACAAGCAAAAGGCGTTGGATTTCCTGAAGGGCTTCTGGAAAACAAAGCACGCGGACGTCCTTTTCATAGACCGCGAAATA
>CAINOH010000017.1 GCA_903851445.1 uncultured Microcaldota archaeon
AGGCGGAGGCCGAGGAAGCGGCAAAGTCCGCAGCCAAGGCAACAGCGGTCGCTGCAACCCCGAAACGCGCAAAGCCAAGGGTTGTTGCGGCATAATTTTATTCTCTTACTGCGTTCTTTTTGTGTGATTCCGTTGTCTAAACCCAGGCGTAAAAAGAGTTTGTTTGGCAGCATGCCCGGCCTACGCTACGGCGGGATGCGCGACAAGCGCGACAGGGTTTGAACTTCTTTTTTTCTCCATTCGCGATAGTATTTAAACGGCTTGACGGATTATCCTATACTGTATGTTCCAGAAAGGAAAGCCCTATTGCGGGGGCTTCTCAGTATTCGTCATCTTCGTGCTCTGCATGGAGATGCTCTCGCCCTTCTCTTTTGCCCAGTCATTTTCACCGCAGCAGGACGCCGCACCATCCACCTCCTCTACCAAGTCCGTATCCTTTGCCGACCTTCCAACACTTAACACGATTAAGTCAACTGCAACCGCCACCCCGACTCCTACTCCAAAGGCCTCCTCTACTGTAACCTCTTCAGGCGCGTGCACGGTTTCCAAGCAGTCCGGCTCCGAAGTCAAGCTCATCTGGGACTCCACGCTTGGCTTTGTCGGGAACGAGGTGAACTCGCTCTCCGACTCCGCTCTCAAGACAAGCGACCCGACCGCCTTTTCCAACGCGACCAACAACGGCCAGGTGGTTGTCAACAACTACATAAGCACCGGTTCAGCAACCCCGGCAAACGCGCGTGTGCCTGTTGCGGACGTGGCCCGGCTTCTAGGCAAGTCGCCGACTGAGGTTGCAAACGACTTTGCAGTTGACCCGGTGAACGGCTCGATAAGCATGCAGATGTTTCAGGCCGAGGCCGAGAAGAACACCGCTCTTTCAGGGCTCCTTGGCCAGTTCTCAAGCATGCTCGGCTCGTCCACGCTTTCGAAAGTGGCCACGCCCGAATACACGAATTACAAGATCAAGCTGCCCAACGGCAAGACCCTCCCACTTTCAGATGTCCTCGCCCTCCAGGACCTCAACGGCAAGACTGACGCGTGCCTCCTTGACAACTCGTTCATCCAGGGCCGCGTGTCCTACGCAGGCGAGCTCAACAAGGACCTGACCATAGGCTTTGACCGCTCCTCATCAACAGTCAACGCGAACCAGCACCTCACTTCCTCCAACACCGAGGCGGTGCTGTCCCTCAACGGCGGAGGCAGCGTGGTCGTTCCCCTGCGCTACGCGAACTTCCTAAAGGCAGTGAAAAGGGTCCTTGAGGTTGACACCCTGCTCAACGTCGCCTATGTTGCGTCGATTTTCTCAACGAAGTCAACTGCGGCCAGCATAGAAAAGGACAATATCGAGTATAGAGATAAAATCGCAGCCGAGAGCCAAAAGGTTGATCCTATCACCCGTTCGCGTATGAACGATAATGGTTTACAGCGTGACACGGTTTTGGATCTTACAAGAAAAGAAGTTCCGGCAAAAGAGTACATTAACCGGTATAATGACGCGGTTACTAAAATCGAAGCTAACAAGTTAGATATTGCTGATATTGAAGCGGAACTAGCAGCA
>CAINOH010000018.1 GCA_903851445.1 uncultured Microcaldota archaeon
CAGCTTGATTTTTTTTTCAGAATTCGCTATTCCAAGATATCCGCCGACCGAACGGTTGGAATTGACTACCCGATGGCAGGGCACTTCGATTGGCGCGGGGTTGTTGGATAGAATCCTTCCAATGGCCTGTTCTGCCCCTGGCCTTCCGACTTTTGCGGCGATGTATGCGTAAGTAACAACTTTGCCTTCTGGGATTTTTTTTACAAGTTCAAAAACCGCCTCGCGGTCAATTGCTTCAGTCTTGCCGGGGTTTTCCAGGTACAGCTTATAGTCTTTTTCAAGCTCGGCCTTCTTTGCTCTGAGGTTCTCGATGAACTTGCGTTCCGCATCAGTTGTTGGCAGCTTCGAGTTGCTTATGAGGAATTCAAGGTCCGAGATGTTCCTTTCGATTTTCCTGGGCCGTCCGGGCTTGAGGCCTGCGTTGAGGTGGCTTTTCATCCTCATGAAGTTGCCCATCTTTCCGATGTATTCGCTGACCGTTTTCTCGTCAAACCCTACGGACGGGTTTTCATGATTGAGCTGTAATGCTATCTCTGCAGGGTGGAACCCCCCGTCGAAAAGCGCCCTTATCCGGATAAGGTGGTCTGGTTTGACCAGACTGCGGTTGAACTTTTTTTCCATCCTATTGCCTCAAGCCTTCGTAAAGCTCGCCTTCACAGTGCCAAGCGCGAGCTCGGAAAGGTCGGCCTCGGCCTGCGTTTTCTCAATCCGTGCAAATGAGACTGACTTTGCGCCGACTTCTGCGGAGATTTCCTTTTCGTGCTCCTCGATGTGCTTTTGGAAGCCGTGGTCCGTGCAATGCAGCACAAGCGCGATGCGCTCTGCAACCACGTAGCCTTCGGCCTTGCGTGCGGCCTGGATTGCGCGCGTTAGCTCGCGCGTTGCGGAAAGCATGGCGAGCGCCGGAGTCATCTCGGAGTCAAGGCATAGGGTCGCGCCTTTTGCGAACTCGCGGCAGAGCCACTTCTTGCCAACAGGCTTCTCCTCGGCAAAGGATACTTCCATCGCGTTTGTGGAGGATGCGATTATCAGGCCAAGGGCGTATGCAGCGTCCTTTGCCTTCTCATCCCCTGAAATCACAATCCTTGCAACCGGCCAGCGCAGCTTTATCTTGGCCTCCTGGCGCATGCTGTTCGCGGTCTCGGTAAGCTGCATTGCAAAGAGCATCTGCTCCTCGAGCAAGTCATCAACCAGTTTCGCGTCCTTTGTCGGGTACCTGGTAAAGTGCACGCTTGGCTGCTTTTGCTTCGCGTCGAACCTCGAAAGGTTCTGGTAGAGCTTCTCCGAGATGAACGGTGCAATCGGGGCCAGGAGCTTGACAAGCCTCCTCAGCACGTAGTAAATAGTCGAGAACGCCTGCTTTCTGGACTTCTCGTCAACTCCGGATGCGCGGTCGCGGATGAGCTTCACATACCACCGCGAGTAGGAGTCAACAGTAAAGCCAAGGAGTTCGCGTCCTGCGTGCTGGAACTCGAACGCTTCCAAGTGCTTTGTCACCTTCTCAGCGAGATTGTTCACAGCAGACACTATGAACCGGTCCTCAGCAGGAAGGGCCTTCCAGTACTCTTCGGTCATCGCGTCGGGCTTGAACTTTTGCGGAAGGTAGGTCTCGAAGAACACGTACGAATTGTAGAGAATCGACAGGAACCTCTGTATCTCTCCCGCGCTCTTGAACGAGAACTTCTGCACTTCCCACGGCGGCACTTCCCAGCAGTAGTAGAAGCGCAAGGCGTCAGCGCCGAGCTTTGAAATCGCGTCAGTTGCCGAGACCACGTTCCCAAGGCTCTTGCTCATCTTCTCTCCTTTTTCGTCAAGCACCCAGCCCATCAGTCCGACCTGCTTGTACGGCGCCTTTCCAAATACGCCTGTGCTTGC
>CAINOH010000019.1 GCA_903851445.1 uncultured Microcaldota archaeon
ATCCGCTCCGCCTTTTCGCGGCCAGCAATAAGGGCGGGCGTAAATGATGGCACGTTCCAGTTTGCCGCCCGGTTCCATTCCTCCGGCACGCCCGAGGCAGTAGTGCTGACGCTGTACAAGAAGTCCACGTCCAGCCCGACCGCATCATCTATTGTCCCGAGCAGCGGGGACTTCGTGCTGCTTGCAAAGAAAAAGCCCGACTCGAAGTTCCTGTCCGGGCAGTTCGCGCTGGTTGGCGGGATTGTTGAAAAGGCCGACCTTGTGCACGCGGACTGCGGCCTGGACGTCTACCGCAACGCGCTTGCACGCGAGGCGTTCGAGGAAGCCGGCCTAACGCCCTCCGATTACGCCTCTTCATACTGCTCGTCATTCTTTGACCGCGCCACGAAGTTCAACGTCCACTGCTTTTCCGGTTTCCTCCTTTCCGACCCCGAAAAGACAATCCAGGCACAGCACCTTGCGCACGCCAACCTCCGGCCCGCTGACTCGGAGCACGACAGCTTCTCGTGGGTCCCGGTAAAACGCGTGTTTTCCTCCCGCCAAGTCTCAAACGTAGCAAAAAGGGCAGTTGACCTTACGCTTTCGGACTAGTGTTGGCCAGCAGCCAGAGGTTAATATTTTCCAACTAAGTGAATTCCATCATGGCAAGCAAACCCCTGTTCATTGTTTTCGAAGGAATCGACGGCTGCGGCAAGTCAACCCAGGCAGAGCTTTTGGTGTCCTTCCTGCAAAAAAACAAGCATTCAACCCGGCTCATACACTTCCCGAACTACACTTCAACAACAGGCAGGCAAATCGCAAGGCACCTGCGGGGAGAAAAGATTGCCTCGCCTGAGCGGATGGCCGTGCTTTATGCAAAGGACAAGTACGAAGGCGCATCCGAAATCCGCAAGCTCCTCTCCACTGGCTTCAACGTGGTGGTAGACCGCTACACTGCATCAAACTGCGCCTACCAGTCGGCGCGAATCAAGGGCACCAAAGCCCAAAAGGAAGCGTTCATCAACTGGGTGCTGCGGCTCGAGGCGCTCCTGCCACAGCCAGACGCCACTTTCATAATCGACGTCAACCCCCCGCTTGCATTCCAAAAGAACCTCGAAAAGCGGGGAAGAAAATACCTGAAAAACAAGGCCGACGTCTACGAAAAGGATATCGGGTTCCAAAAACAGGTCCGCGACCAGTACCTTGCGTACGCAAAAATCTGCAAGGCAAACGCCTTTGTAATCAACGCCATGGCGGGAAAGAAAATGGCGCCAAAGGAAGCCGTTGCCTCCAAAGTCCTCTCCGCGCTGTCCAAAGCCCTGCGCCTTGCAAAACCAACAAGGCCAAAGGGAAAATAAACCTATCAATGCACTATTAGTAGACCCGCAACAGGGGAGCCGAGTTTCAGCGCTTTTTTTGCTCCAATAGTCTAGCTCGGTCAAGGACGTCGGACTTTCAATCCGATAACCCGGGTTCAACTCCCGGTTGGAGCATTTATCCATGGGCTCAGTTCGCAGAAGCCTTTTCGGCACGAAACCAATACCTTGTATCCGCTAGACC
>CAINOH010000020.1 GCA_903851445.1 uncultured Microcaldota archaeon
AAAGGGCCGGCCTGCAGGCCGGCCACGCGGCTCCCCTAAGGGGAGCCGAAAAAGATTTAGAATAAGTGCTGATTCATCCCACGACCTAGGTCGTGGGTATTCTCAGCTATTGCAATAAAGCGTCGGATTATTTTTCCTGGGCGGAATTTTTCTTTCTCAACATCTCTTTTATGCTGAAGTGCACAGACGCGCCGCCAAAATAAGTTGAATCTATCTTTGGGGAATCCAACTCCCCGCCATGCTCCAAGACATTGTAAAGCAGGCGATCTCGTTCGACTTGCTGGAGTGTGACCTCCTTCTGCTTCTTCAACTCTTTTGCTTTCAAAATCTTGCCAAGGCGCTCTTTCTCCGCAAGATCTTCACGTACGCGTCTTTCGAACGCATTAATTGTCAACTCTTTTTTTGCCATAAAACAGTGGATATTTCTTGATTTAAAAAAGAACGACCCTTGTCAATTTGGCACATTTCGGCAGTAATAAAAGCCCGGCCGACAAAAACAGATTACATTCTGATGGCCCTTCCTGATAGGGGGGCAGCGAGCCGTAAATCGGCATTGAAGGTGAGTTTTGTGGTAGGGTCACAGCCAAGCGCAAAGTCAGTTCCAGCGGCGCCAACCGGTTTCACTGCAAAGTACGACCAGAAGGCAATCGAAGCCGAAGTCACCGCGATGTGGGAGAAGGAAGGCATCCCCACAAAGATTTCCCAGCAGCGGGTAGGGAAGAAGACTTTTTTCCTGCTTGACGGCCCGCCGTATGCGAACGCGCAGGCTCACGTGGGCCACGTGAAGACCACCACCTGCAAGGACATCTGGAGCCGCTTCAAGCTTATGCAGGGATTTGACTCGCTTTTCCTTCCAGGTTTCGATTGCCACGGACTTCCGACCGAGGTGATGGTCGAAAAGGAACTCGGCATAAAGGCAAAGTCGGAGATAGAAAAGATTGGCGTCGAGAAGTTCGACAAGATGTGCCTTGAAAAGGTCACCGACACCGAGAAGGCGTGGATGGCGTATTACCGCAACCTTGGCGCGTGGCGCGCTTACTACGAGCCGTATTTCACTTACAAGGATTCCTACATCGAGTCGGGCTGGTGGACTGCAAAGCAGCTCTATGACAAGGGCCTGATGGTCGAAGGCGAGAAACCGATTCATTGGTGTTCGCACTGCGAGACCAGCCTTTCGGGTTACGAGGTATCGGATTCCTATAAGGAGGTCAGCGACCCGTCAATATACGTAAAGTTCCAAGTATTGGGCAAGGAGAAAGAGTTCCTGCTCGTGTGGACAACCACGCCGTGGACCCTTCCTGCTAACGTGGCTGTTGCGGTAAAAGGCGACGAGACGTATGTCAAGGTCGAGTACAGGGGGGAAAAGTTAATCCTCGCAAAGCCGCGCGTCGAGGCGGTGTTTTCGGAGCTGCTCAAGGCAAAGCCGGAGGAATACAAGATTGTTGAGGAGTTCGACGGCAGCGCGCTTGAAGGAGTTGAATACGTCCCGCTCCTGGACACGCCGAGCCAGCAGAAGCTTGCTGGAAAGAACGCGCACAAGGTCATCCTCTCGGTCAAGGTGATGATGAACAAGAAGTACAAGAAGAAGATGACCAAGGAGGACACGAGGACCGAGGAGGAAAAGGCTGCGGATGCGAAATCAGCAAAGCAGGCAAACTCACCAAAAGACGACGCAGAAAGTCTGTCCAAGCCCGCCGAAGCAGTCGAGGAATACGAGGAATTCGTCACAATGGCAGACGGCACGGGTTTGGTGCACTGCGCGCCCGGTTGCGGGCAGAGCGACTACTTCATGGGAAAGCACTACAACCTGCCTGCGATTTCGCCTGTTGACGTGCACGGGAAGTTCACCGCAGACGGAGGCAAGTGGGCTGGAGTGTACGTAAAGAAGGCCGACGCGGAAATCATGAAGGACATCGAAGCGAGAGGCCTGATGTTGAATGCTGAATACAAGACGCACCGCACCACCTTGTGCTGGAGGTGCAAGACGCCGCTCATATTCCGGCTCTCGCGGCAGTGGTACCTCAAGGTCGACCCGCTCAAGGAAAAGATGCTTGCAGAGAACGCGGGAGTAAAGTGGTTCCCGGAGTTCGGGCAGGTCAAGTTCGCAAACTGGCTTTCCGACCGAGAGGACTGGTGTATCTCCCAGCAGCGCTACTGGGGAATCCCGATGCCCATCTGGGAGTGCAAGAAGTGCAATGCGAAACTGATCATCGGCTCGCGCGACGAACTGCTGCAGAACGCTGTAAAGAAGCCAGACGACCTTTCGGACCTGCACAGGCATACAGTTGACCCGATTAAGCTGCGGTGCAAGTGCGGTGGCGAGATGGAGCGCATCCACGACATATTCAACGTCTGGTTCGATTCCGGGATAGCGCCGTGGGCTTCGCTCGGCTACCCGTTCAAGAACAAGACGCTCTTTGAGAAAGTATTCCCCGTTGACCTGATTGTGGAGTCACAAGACCAGATCAGGGGGTGGTTCGACTCTTTGATGTTCGCAAGCGTAGGCGTGTTCGGCCACGCGCCGTACAAGCAAGTCGGCCTGATGGGCTGGGTGCTTGACGAGAAGGGCGAAAAGATGAGCAAGAGCCTTGGCAACGTGGTGTCGGCAACCGACGCCATAACAAAGCTCGGTGCCGATGCCCTGCGCTTCTACTACTGCTGGGAAGTGCCTCCGTGGGAAGTGCAGAAGTTCTCGTTCAAGAGCGCCGGCGAGATACAGCGGTTCCTCTCGATTCTATACAACTCGTACGTGTTCTTTGAGACGTACCTGCCTGAAAAGTTCAAGCCCGATGCGATGACCGAGGAATACTACAAGTCGCTTCCCGCGGAGGACAGGTTCACAGTATCCGCGGTGAACAACCTTGCAGAGAAGGTCACCAAGCACTTGGAGGCTTTCGAGTTCCAGCACGCAGGACGCGAACTGCTCGGCTTTACTGTTGACCAGTATTCTCGCTGGTATGTAAAGCTCATACGCGACCGCGCATCAGGAGTTGACGAGAAGTCCAAAAAACAGGCTTTCTCGACGATTTACTACGTGCTGATGAAGCTGTCCAAGCTCCTTGCACCGCTCACGCCCTTCATCTCGGAGAAGCTCTACCAGAACCTCAAGCGGCTCGATTCGAAGGAGAAGTGGCCAAGCGTGCACTTTGCGCAATACCCGGAAAAGGACGCGAAGCTTGTCGATAATTTGCTTGAGGAGCAGATGCTCTTTGCGATGCAGCTTACCGAGACCGCAAACAGCCTGCGCCAGGAAGCCAAAATCAAGCTCCGCTGGCCGATTGCAAGGATTGCAATTTCAGGGGATGAAAAGGCAAAGGACGCGTCCTACGCCCTTGGCACCATCCTCGCATCTTCAACTAACGCGATGGAAGTCTCGTTTGTTGATGAAAAGCCAGGTGGCAAGAAGTGGCTTTCCCGCGAGTTTGCAAAGGGCGCCACGCTCTACCTTGATGCCGAGATGACCCCAAAGCTTGCGATGCTTTCCGCAACGCGCGAGCTCACCCGCGCAATACAGGCTGCAAGGAAGGCCGAAGGTTACGTGGTGGCCGAACGCATCGCGCTGGTGCTGCACTGCACCGACCACGGCTTCCAAAAGCACATCGAGGCGCACGAAAAAGAAGTTGCAGTGGAAATTGGTGCGAAGTCAATCTCCTTTGGCCGCGTCGAGAAGGCGCAGGCCGAAGCCGACCTTTCCGAGCTTGCGCTTGGAACGGTCAAGGCCAGCTTTTCGAAAGCTTAAGCGAAACGAGGAAGAAAAGATGACAGCAAGAAAAACGGCCTTTGCACAAAGGGTCTTTGCCGCTGTCTCCAGAATCCCGAAAGGAAAAACCGCCACTTATTCGCAGATTGCCAAGGCTGCCGGAAGCCCGAAGGCGGCCCGCGCGGTTGGAAATATATTGGCAAGAAACCCGCACCCAATCAAGGTCCCCTGCCACAGGATTATACGCGCGGACGGCTCGGTCAGGGGCTATCTTGGCAAAAAGGATTCTGTTCGAAAAACTAGGCTCCTGGAAAAAGAAGGCGTAAAAATAAGGAACGAGAAAGTGGAGAAAAAATATTTCCACTGGCCAAACTGATTATTTCCCGGAATGGTCCAGCAGATACTGCGTGCAAAGCCGCACTCCGACCCCTGTCGGGCCCCACGCGTAGTAGTTGCGTACTGCAAGGGTCGTCTGGTAGGCGGTTCCGGCAATGTCAAGGTGCGCCCAAGGCCACTTGCCTATGAAGTTCTTCAAAAAGAACGCGGGAGTAATAGTGCTTCCCTCCCCTCCGGGTTCTGCCGTGTTCTTTATGTCGGCCTGCTTTCCTGCAATCATCTGCTCGAATTCGGGAAACATGGGCAGCCGCCAGACGCGCTCGCCGGTCTTGAAGCTGGCCTTTTCGATTTCAGCTGCAAGTTTGTCATCTGTTGCCAACAGACCGGAGGCTACTGAGCCAAGGGCAATCACGCACGCGCCGGTAAGAGTGGCAAGGTCGATTACTGACTTTGCATCAGGATACTTGTCGCGGGCGTAGGAGAGCGCGTCGGCAAGCACCAGCCGGCCTTCCGCATCGGTGTTGAATATCTCGATTGACTTCCCGCCGGAGCGGATGATGTCGCCAGGCCTGCAGGCGGTGCCTGAGGGCATGTTCTCGGCAAGCCCGATTATGCCCACCACGCGGGCGTTCGGCTTGAGCTCGGAAACCGCTTTCATTATGCCGAGAATAGCGCACGCGCCGGACTTGTCCCACTTCATCTTCTCCATTTCCCGGCTTGGCTTGATTGAGATTCCGCCAGAATCGAAAGTGATTCCCTTCCCTACAAACACGAACGGGTCCTTTGCGGAAGCCTTGGGTGCAGGCGCGTATTCCATTACCACTAGCCTGCCGGGCGTCTTGGAGCCGCCTCCGACGTATTCGATCCCGTGCAGGCCCATCTTGGCAAGCTCTGCAACGTTGATCACCTTGCACGAAAAGCCGGACTTCTTTGAAAGCTCGATTGCCTTCTGCGCCATGAACTCGGGGTTGGCCACGTTGCCGGGCTCGTTGTTTATGTCGCGCGCGTAATTGGCTGCCTGCGCCATTACTCTCCCGAGCTTGATGCCATCCTCGGCTTTTTGCGCAGACTTGGACGCCTTGAGGAATGCGGTCTTTCCCTCGGACGAGGGGTTGTCGTCCTTCTTTTCCTTGTATTTTGTAAACTCGTAGGATGCAAGAAGCGCGCCCTCCACAAAGTTGCGGGCTGCGACGAAGTCGTCCGCCTTCTCGAACGCCGGAAGCTTCACGATGAAAGTCTTTGCAGAGGTCTTCTTGGACGCGCAGACAAGCGTTGCAGCTGCCTGGCGGATTTTTTCGTCCTCGAACTCGGCCTTCTTCCCAAGGCCGACGAGGATGGTAACCTTGTCCTTTCTGAGAATGGATGCTTCCCCTGCCTTTCCGGTAAAGTCTTCCTTGGAGAACGTGATGCCGTCGGCCTTCTCGCCTTCGAAAAGCATTATCGCCTCGGCCTCGGCCTTGGTCCCGTCCTTGTAGATGCTGATTTCCATTGGTAACCACCGTAAGAGAAATTAACAAAAGGGATTAGGCTAGTTGGCTTTTTCTTCCAATCGGTCGTAGCCTGCAAGCCAATAACAGAATATCAGCACAGTCGCATAGCCGAGCGCAAGCTGGCCGAACTCGGGGGTTGCCGGAAGCCCCGCGGTGTTGGTGTAGGCCCATATCCCAAGCGTGGTTCCGCAGACTTCGAGCACAAGGCCCATTATGGAACCGAATGCGAAGAACATGGTCGGCAGCGTCGAGGAGGCACGCGTGTAGACGTACGGCCCGGCTGCTGCAAAGAGCATCGTCACGCCCCAGAAGTTGTACTGGATGGCCACCAAAAGCAACGCGATTGCGTTTGCACCTACCGCAACCCACTCTTCGACCTTGCGGAAAACCGGGATGAGGGAAACTATGTACCAGCCGAGCACCGCCCAGCCCATCGCCACCCACATTGGCAGGCTTGGGTGGCCAACATAATGGTAGAAACCGGAGGCCACGTTGGCCGTTTCAAAGGCGAATGCAAACGTCGAGAGGATTACCATGAGCCTGCGTCCGCGCATGTCGCTCTTGAACAGGAACACGTAGGCAAAGACCGCGCCGATGAAGAGGTTGGCAGCGTCGTGGCCGTAAGGAAGCACAAAGATGAACGTCGCGGGTATGAGCAGGAGCGGGAGGCATACCTTGATTATGTCCGAGACCAAGCTCGATTTTTCCTTAGCCATAAAGCACTGCGCCCCCGTTTTTTCCAATCAGGCGAAAAGCATCTTGAGGTAGAACATGGGCGAGGTGTAGCCCTTCCGCGCCTCCTCGTTTACGAACGAGCCGGAAATCATCTCGCGAATCTCCGGGCTCCTGGAGGCCTTGCCGATTACCAAGTTGAGCAGGAAAGTGAACTTTCCGTAGCGCTGCATGTTGTAGCTGATGTCGACTTCGTGCCCAAGCTCGTCCCACAGCCGGTCGTAGTACTGCTTGAGGAACTTTTCGGAAAAATCGTTTGCTGCAAAAGCCTCGTTGATTACCTGCGAAGCGTAATAGCCGCTTGTGAGCGCGTTTCCCATGCCCTCTCCGGTGAACGGGTCAACCAAGCTTGCAGCGTCTCCGACAAGCAGGTATCCTTCGCCATAGCTTTTCTTCCTCTGGCTTGCAAGCGGAAGGTTCCAGCCCTTGATTGGCGAAACTCGCTTGGCGTCCTTGAACCTTTCCTTGAAGAGCGGGTCGTTTGCGATTATGTCTTCCATCAGCGTGGACAGGTTGATCTTGTGCTTTCGCACGTCGCTTACAAGCATGCCCAGGCCGACGTTGGCCTTGCCGTCATCGGACGGGAATACCCAGAAGTACCCTGGAAGGACTTTCTTGTTGAAGTGGAGCTCGATTGCGTCTGAGACGTCCTTTACTCCCGTGTAATATGCCCGGACCGCCAGGCACCAGTGCTTGGGGTCGTTCTCCGGAAGGCCGACCTTGCGTGCGACAACGCTGTTTGCGCCGTCAGCGCCTACCACCACTTTTGCGTAGAACTCCTGCTGCTTGCCATCGGCTGACTTTGCAATCACGCCGATTACGGACTTGCCGTCCTCGCCAAAAATCAGGTCCATTACCTCGGTGTTCTCAAGGGTGGTGACATTCGCTTTGGACTTCGCGTTCTGGAAGTATATGTTGTCCGAAATCTCGCGCCTGCACACGAAACCGGCCTCCTTGGTGCCGTCGGCCTTCGCAGGCACTTCGATGCGCACGTATGCGCCGTTTGGCGAGGAGAACCCGATTGCGTTGACGATTGCATTGGGCGTCTTGGATATCTTCTCGTAAAGCCCGAGCTTCTTTATGATGTGCATCGACTTTCCGGAGATTGCGTCGCCACAAGTCTTGTCGCGCGGGAACCTTACCTTGTCCAGGAACAGAACAGTCTTGCCTGCGTCGGAAAGGAAAGCTGCAGTTGACGCGCCGCCGGGTCCGCCGCCGCAGACTATGACGTCAAACTCGCTTGTGAAAGCCTTACCCTCAACCATTGCCAATGCACCCTCATTTGAAAAGTTGGAAAAGAACGGAATGAAAACGTTATGATACTACTTTCGAAAAGGCCATTTAACCTTTTTTCGATTCCCCAAAACCGGCCAAAAAAAAGCCGAAAATAAAAAATGAAAAAAGAGGAAAGGGTTTTCGGGCACCGACCCGAAAGCGCCGGGAACTACCTCTTGCCAGCTGCCGCCTTCTTGGCGTCGCCTGCAGCAGGGGCCTTGGCTTCGCCTTCCGCAGGTGCGGCTGCTGCAGCGGTCCCTGCCGCAACTGTTGCGGCTGCTGCTGCGGCTTCCTCGGCCTTCTTCTTTTCCTCTGCAGTCTCCTTCTTCTTGAACACAACCGCCGCGGTCTTGCTCTTCATCATGTTGACCGGGTCCTTGGTGATGTCCTTAATGTCAAGCGTGTATACTCCGGAGAGTTTGCGCATCGCCATGTCAAAGGCTTTCTTTACTGCTGGAAGGCCCTTTGCTGCTACGCGGGCGCGGAACAGGCGCTCCCCAACGTGTATGTGAACAAGCCGGCCCTTTGGCGAGCCGAAAGCCTGCTTCATGCCCTTGGAGATACGGTCTGCGCCGGCCACACCGAGCGCGGTGTGCTCCCGGACAACGACGTGCGGGTATTTGAGAACAGTGAAGTAATAGTTCGTCGCCATGAGCTCCTTTTCAAGCCGCTTGTTCGCAGCCTGCCGCGCAGCCTCGATTGCGTTGTCGCGAAGCGCCAGGTTGCGTCCGCAAATCATGTCAACCTCGAGCTCGTAATACTTGTCCGCGCCCATGTGGTACTGGCGTATCTTCGGCCGCGGCGCTCCCTTGATGTAGCTCTTGCGGGGCTTTTTCTGCGACAGCCTGGTCCAAATCTGCTTTGACTTGAGGTCGCGAACAGTCCTTGATGGCCTTAAACCCATAAAAATTCACCTTTGTTGAAACGTCCAAAATGCAAATGTCGCGGTAAGAATACGGTGCTTTGTATAAAGAGCCCCAAACGCCCGCTTTTGCCATTGTGGCAGAGAACATTACTAGTAGCAACCAATGTTTTTATTGATTCCTTTAAAGCCCAGATGACGGAATAACCGCAAACCGCCAGGGAATGCCTCCCAAGTTTTGGCCATCTGCAACACTAATTTAAGCTTAGGCGCGAGTTACTACTCATATGGCCATGCTTGACTTTCTCAAAAAACCGGAGCCTACCACCCCCCAGCTTACGGCAGAGAAAACCGTGTACAGGCACAGGGTCGAGGAGCTGCGCACGTACTTTGCGCACACCAAGCTTCCGCAGGAGCAGATTGACGCACAGACTTACATTTTCCTCCGCGAGTTCTTCAAAAAGTTCTTTGCAATGGATGCCAAGACGCCAATGGAGGCCATATCCCAGATTCAGGCGTCAACCGCAAGCGAGGATGCGAAGACCCGTGGCATCGAGCTTTACAAGCAGTACTCGCAGTTTGAGCGCATGAAAATAACCGCAGGGAACACCCAGCTGAACAAGTTCCTTCTTGCCTGCAATGATATACTTGACTCACTCTAAGTGCACAACTTAATTTTCCAGAAACTCTAGAACTTGGCACGCCCTGCAGACTTTTTTAGAGCACTTGCCCCCGCACTTTTCGCACTTGTTGGAGGCGGGCTTCTTTGCGGACTTGGCGTCATTTTCTGCCAGTTGCATCCTCAGGCCAAGGTAGGACTTCAGCACGTTGAACTTTATTCCCGGGTATTTGCCCTCGGAATCATTCAGGAAATCCTTCACCAGCCCGCGGAATGCCTCGACGGAATACGGGCACGACCCGAGGTGGTAGGGCAAGCCCTTCAGCTCGCAATAATAGGCGGACTCGCGCTCGGGAACGTAAATCAGGGGTTTGATGCGTGGCACAGTAAGGCCATCCAAATCGTTTTCTGACACCGGGCCAAAACGCGATACGCCTTCGGGGTCGGCGCGCAGCATATTCATAAGGAAAGTTTGGCCAATGTCATCGGCATTGTGGCCGATTGCGACCTTGTTCGCGCCAAGCCTTAGTGCGGCCTTGTTGAGCAGGTACTTGCGAAGAGTGCCGCAGATTGCGCACGCGCCCATCGTCCTAAACTGCGGGTTTTTGGACTTGTTGCGGAGCTTGATGATTTGGTCAAGGCGTTTGCCTGCAAGGCCGGAAAAGGAAAATATAGTCAACTTGTAGCCGTGCGCCTTGCACAGCTCCTGCGCTTTTTTCTTCGTCTTGGGCCGGTAACCTGCTATGCCTTCGTCAATAAGCACGGGAATGAGCGTGACTGAGCCTATCCTTCTTGCCATCTTGTCAAGGACGTGCAGCATCGCCGCGCTGTCCTTTCCGCCGGAGATGCCGACCACGATGCGGTCGCCTCGCCGGAGCATCGCAAAGTCGCGGTTTGCCTTGCGCACGCGGCGCTCGAAAAGCTCGCAAAAACACTGGCTGCACAAGTCCAGGCCGGAATAGGAAAGGCTGATTATGGCCTCGCGCTTTTGGCAGCAATTGCAGGTGATTGCATCCTTCATTTTTTCTTCCTGCCCTTGAATTCTCCCCAAACTTCATAGATGACGGGAAGCAGGGAGACGAAGATTATTGCAAGGACGATTACGGTAAGCGCCTCGCCTGAGGATGGAAGCACGTTGCCAAGCAGGTAGCCCGCACCCAAGAACAGGCAGGACCATAGGATGCCGCCGATTGCGTTGTAGAGGGTGAAGGTGGCGTAATCCATCCTCGCGGTGCCTGCAAGTATGGGCGCAAATGTGCGCACAACAGGCACGAAGCGCGCAAGCACAATGGCCTTCTTTCCGTGCGTCTCATAGAACGCGCGGGTCTTCTGCACGTATTTCGGGTTGCGGAAGAACGAGCCGTCCTTGGAAAAGAACGAGGGCCCGAACTTGCTGCCAGTCCAGTAACCCACCTGGTCGCCCAAAAAAGCGCAGACCGCGGTGCCCACAAGGAGTATCCAGATGTCGAAGAACCCCTTGGATGCGAATATGCCTGCGGTAAAGAGAAGCGAGTCGCCTGGGAGGAAGAAGCCGAAGAACAAGCCCGACTCTGCAAACACAAAACCAAAGAGGGCGAGCATCCCGAAAGCCTGGAGGAGGTATTCAGCTGAAAGGAACTCAAACATCAAAAATCGCACCAATTATTTTTTCGCATTTTTCATTTTCTTTGATTGTCTCTTTGCGCCATTAATAACCTGTTCTGCAAGCAACAAACCGGTCACCGCGCGCGCCTCGGAAATCTTGCCTGCTTTTGCCATTGCAACTGCTTTTGAAAGCGGCACAAGCACGACCTTGAGCGGCTCGAGCTCGTCGCCTAGAAGCGGATTCCTGGGCTTGGACAGTCCAGTAGCAAGATAGAGATAAGTCAGCTGGTCGGAGTATCCAGGCGAGAGGTAGTACTTCCCAAGGAACCGGAAGTTTTTAGCTCGAAAACCCGTCTCCTCCTCAAGCTCCCTGCGGCCGGCAGAGACTGGAGACTCCTTTTCATCAGCCCTTCCCTTTGGAAGGCAAAGCTCTGAGCGGTTTATGCCTGGAAAATACTCGCGCACCAGGACAACACGACCTTTGGCGTCAACAGCTGCAACCATCGCGCCCTTGGAGCCTCCTTGCGCGGACATCACTTCGTACGAGAACTCCTTTCCGTTTGAGTGCCGCACTTTGACGTCCTTGATTTTGAAGATGCGGCCTGCGAATTTTGTCTGCTCGGAAATTTTTTTTGGCATCCCTAATAATCATCCGCTGTAGATTATACTGACAAGCTCGACTTTGCCGCCCTGCGAAACCCGCTTCCTGCAATGGGCGATTTTTCCATTCAACTTTACTATGACCGTCTGTTCGTTCGCATCAACAGCATCGATAGCGTCGCGTATTGTGGCCGTTGCCGGGAGCTTGACTTTTCTTTTCCTGCCCTCAAACGATACGGAAACGTCCATCTTTGATGCGACCCGAATGCTACCATCGCGTAAGTTCCTCAAAGGGTATTTATTGGTGCGGCTTGCTTAATTATTCCTCTTACGCCACAGTGGATGTGGGGACTCGCGGTCCCCTGAACTGTTTCGGCTTTTACAGGTCGGTGGCATACAAACGGAGAGTGTGAAAAATGAGTGCAACTAAATACATTCGCGAATCGTTCCGCAAAACCATGGCCGAGCGCGCGCCATCATACAAGGCACGCCTCATCAAGTGGCACAAGGGCAGGCCTATTGTCCGAGTTGACGGCCCGACCAACATTCCCCGCGCAAGGACACTCGGGTACAAGGCCACGAAGGACATCATTGTTGTGCGCGTGCGCATCTCGAAGGGAAAGCGCGTCCGCCGCAGGGCCGACCTCGGACGCAAGCCGGGAAAGAACCGCAAGGAAGTCAACCCGGGCGCACCGCTGTCATATTACGCAGTAGTCAAGGCGGCAAACCGGTTCTCCAACCTCTCGCCGCTCGGGGTCTACCTTGCAGGCGAGACTGGCACGGACAAGTACTTCGAGATAATAATGAAGAACAACTGCCCCCAGACGCCACAAGGAATTGTCAAGCAGACTGCGCCAGTTGCTGCAAAACCTGCGATTGTACAAAAGCCTGCTGTAAAGAAGGCCTGAACGGGAAACTCTAATGGACTTTGTTGACCTCAATGTCACAAAGCCGGAATTGTCCGGCCTTGAACGCAAGCTCGGCTTTTCCCAATCCTTTTCCTTGCAAGCAATAGCCATCAATTCGCAAGCTGACATCCAAAGGAAACTTTCCAGGCCGTCGGCAGTCGAATCCACTAATGTGGAATTATTGATGGCCTGCTGCAGGCAGGAGAACGCCATCCTGATTAACCCTTTCCTTGCCAAGGGCTTTGAGCGCGAGCCGAAGCTGTTCCGCAAGATTTCCGAGGAAGGCAAGTGCCTGGAAATACCGCTTTCTTTGTTTCTCGATTGCTCTGGAAACAGGCGCGCAGGAAGGCTTCACGTCGCAGCCAAGGCTGCCAGACTTGCAAGAAAATACAAGGCAAAGGTGGTCATCACCTCACGCGCAACAACGCCGGAAGGGTGCAAGTCGCCAAGCGAGATTTGCGCGCTTGCCGAAGCATTCCTCTTCCTGAGCCCCTCGGAAGCCCGCGACGCCCTGTCCAGGAACGGCCTTGCTGCGGTTGCGCAAACCGGCCTTTTGCCCCTCTGAACCGGATTTATATCCAGCCGGGCTTTTCGCGCGGGTTTAAAAGATTAATCCAAAATAATTACTACTTAGTAGTAACTTAAGTTGATGGTGGGTTCATAATGTCTAGGGGCCAAGTTGACGGCATAATCATCGTCGTTTCATTCATCACTCTTGCGCTAATCGGAATCGTAATCGCAAGCCCCTCCAGCATGAGCGGGTTCTTCACAGCAGGCACACAGACGCAGGCCACGCCGACAGCCGCACCAATATTTTCGCAATATAACTCCCTCACGCAATACACCCCGCTCCCAACGCCGTCCGCCCAGCCTTCGTATTCACAAAACGGCATCCCCATAATCGACCAGTCATATTACCCCGCGCCGGTAATCCAGAGCACCCCGACTCCCAACCCGTACTACTATAACCCGTATGGCCAGTACCAGTATCCCAATTACAACTACCAGACGCCATCCTTCTTCCCGAACGGCACGCCGTACTACCCGCCGGGGTACCAGTACAACCAGTATGGCTACAACAATTACTATTACCCGAACGGCACGCTCTGCTATTACCCGTATTATAATTGCTATAACAACTACCAGAACGGAAACTACCAGTACAACCAAAACCCTTACTACAACTACCCGTACTATTACTCTAACTACACCGGCGCCTACCAGGCAAGCATCAACGTAGTCAGCGGCCTCGGCCCGGTCAACGTGTTTGTTGACGGCACCTACCGCGGAAGCATAACCAATGCAGGCGGCTCCTTCATGGTGTTCGGCCTCGAGCCGGGATACCACACAGTCTACGTCTCGGGCTACAGCTGCGACAAGGTCCAGCAAGTCTACGCAACCGCCCAATACCAGACCACGGTGTCCGTGTGCGGCGATACCGTGGCAGGCGGCCGCTCGTTCACAACCGACGGCACATATTACCTCTACCAGGGCGACAGCGTGACCTCAACCAACAACGCAAAATTCACGTTCAACGGCTTCTCAATGTGGCAGGCAGGACAGGCCGCGCTCCCGCAGGCGACTTTCTCAGTCTCCCCGCGCACCGGAAGCACCCAGACCGCAACATTCACCGCAGGCTCGGAGTATTATTACGACGGCGGCTCAATCCGCATCAACGGCGCAGTCCAGACCGGTTCGGGCATCCTCTTTGGCGTGACAGTATCTTCCTCAGGCAACCTCCAGCCCTCGCCAGTTGGCACGCGCACGCTCTCAGGACGCATAGTCGACCAGAACGGCACCGGCATAGCCAGCGCGGGAATCATGCTTGCGAACTACTACAACGCCCAGACGTACATGAACACGCGGCTTTCCGGAAGTGACGGGTACTACTCGCTGGCATACGTGCCTGACGGGTTCTACAACGTCACGGTCAGCGCAGCGAACCACTACTCGCGCACCTGGAACAACGTGCAAATCACAAGCGACACTTACACCAACTACGACATCGCAACGTCAACGGCCACGCCTACTCCCACGCCAACTGCAACCCCGACGCCAACGTCAACCCACTACATCTCAACGCAGTCATACCTGTTCTCGGTGCCGCTCGCAAGCCCGGTTGTTGCAAGCAACACCTGCGCCAACACAACGGTAAACCACTTCAACCCGTTCAACCAGAGCTGGTATGAAATCCCGATGGCAAGCATCAACGGCAACGAGACGTACTGGCTCAACGCCACGTCACCCTGCACGCTCTCGTTCAACGGCTCGTCATACTACAACAAGGCAAACTACTACAACGCGCTCTACCCGGGCTGGAACGCGATAAGCGCGCCATACGACGGCGCCACCTATGGCCAGCTTTCAGGCAACTGCAACATAACCGCATTTGCGCGGCTCAATGCTACAAGCATATTCGAAGTCTATAATTCAACCGCCAGCCCGACTGGCACGGCATTCGGCCTGGAAGCAGGCAAGGGATACGTGGCATACTCGAGCAACACGACTCTGTGCGCGATGTACTACACGCCGTAAGCCCCAAAGCACAAGGCCTACGCTTAATCGCCGGATACGAGTAAACAACTAGTTTCTTTCCTTATTTTCTTTCTCTTCTTTTTCCGCAAGCATATCGACGATCTCCTCAAACTGGATTTCGTTCCCCAGTTGCGGATCATAGAATTTTCAATGAGCCCCTGAAGCATACCCTTGGTAAAAATCCCCTCTGGTTTCAGCCCCGTGTTCTGCACGTGCATCAAGAGCCGGTTCTGATACTGTGTTCCAATCATCTCAATAACATCCTTAAGACGCGTCTTGTTGTGCGGCGCATATCGTTTCAGAGCTGCTACTTCCGCCACGGCGTCCTTGCTTGCCTTAATCGCGTGAAGTCGCTCTGCTTCGTCTACCAATTTGCGCGTGTTGAGGAACGCGTCGCGGTAAGTCCGCACGGCAACTGCACTGGCTGCTGGTTTTCCAACTCTGGGGGTTTCCATAAAAATCACAGCTCGCAGAATTCCGGTTTGGCCTCCTGACCGGTCACTTTGCAGACTTTCTTGTAAAACTTGCCTATTGCCTTTGGGTCGTGCCAGCCGAACCGTTCAGCTTCCTTTGCTGCATCGAGCAGCGCCTTTTTTGTGATTCCGTTCTCGAAAAATTGCGGGTCGGTCCTGCTCCCGTGGAACCTCATCCGCTCGACGAAGTTGGACTGCAAAAGGCCGAACAGCTGCTCGTCGGTCTGGACGCCAAAACGATTCTTCATCATGCCGACAATCTTGGTTTGGTTAATCTTGATGGAATGATGAAGGTTCAGTGCAGCATGCAGGGGGTTGCACGAGTCGGTAAACGCGATTTTCGTGTCGTGAAATTCTTCAATTGTGGGCTTCTTCATTTTTCTTCCTCTGGCTTTGATTTCGGTTCCTGAAATTATTTGCCGCGTCCTTTACGGACACTAACTTTTCCTCGCCGCTCACAAGGTTGCGCAGGTTGATTTTCCGGTTCTTTGCCTCCTTGTCTCCGATGATTGCCGCAAAGGGGATTCCCTGCTTGGAGCAATAGTCGAGGTTCTTGGAGATTGCGCGGCCCAAGAGGTCGATTGCGACATTGACCCCAAGTGCGCGAAGCTCCTGGGCAACTTCGAACGCGAAAGGCTGGACCTTGATTGGTATTACGAAGACCTCGACAGCGGTCTTTCTTGCGCCGTCAACCTTCTCGCCTTTTGCAACCTTGTCCTTGAGGATTTCACAGATTGACTCGAAACCGAAAGCGACTCCGGTTGCCGGGACTTTTTCCTTTCCCGAGAACTTTCCGACCATCTCGTCGTAGCGGCCGCCGCCGCAGATGCTGGACGTTATGATTCCGCCGGGAACGTAGCCTTCGAACACCGTGCTGCTGTAGTAAGACAGGCCGCGCGCAAGGCTGGCCTTGATTTCGTAAAAGTCATCGCCGATTCCGTAGAGTTTGATGTAGTTGGTTAGCTCTTTGAGTTCAGAAAGGCCTTCAGCACCCTTGCCTGCCTTCAAAGTCTTTTCAAGCTTGGCCATCAGTTTGTCATTTCCAAGCTTGTCCAACTCGTCGAACAACTCGAGGACTTTCTTGGCAGAGGACGCGGAAACTCCCTTCTCTTCCATCTCCTTCTGCACTTCCTTGGCACCGATTTTCTCAAGCTTGTCCAAGGAAAGAATTACTGGAGTGGCTTGCTCTGCGGTTACCCCGCACGATTCAAGCAGGCCGTCAAGCACCTTACGGTTGTTTATCTTGAGCTTGCACTCAATGCCAAGCGCATCAAAACCCGCCTTGAGTATTGCAACTATTTCAGCTTCAGCAGCCTGCGACTGCACACCGAAGATGTCGATGTCGCACTGGTAGAACTCGCGGTAGCGTCCGAGCTTGATTGGCCCGTCGCGCCATACGGGCGCGATTGAATACCTCTTGAATGGCATTGCCAGGCGCGGGTTTGCTGCAAGAACCCGGCAGGTCGGGACGGTCTGGTCGTACCGAAGCCCAAGCTCGCGCTTTCCCTGGTCAGTAAGCTTGTAGGTCTCCTTGAGTATCTCCGCGCCACCGGCGTACTTTGACGAGAGAACCTCCCAGTTCTCTATTGCGGGAGTCTCTATCGGGTTGAATCCGAAGCGCTCGAAAACCGACTTGAGCCTTTGCGCGGCCCAGTCTCGGAGGAGCTTTTCCTCGACAAGAAAGTCACGCGAGCCGCGAACGGGAGAGAGGTCCATGGAAACACCTTTTGAAATGAGAAAATTATTGTAAGGATTAGGCTCGGATCCGCTTTTTAACCGTCGGGATTGGTTTTAAAACTAAAAAAGCGCCATCTGGTTTATGGAATTTTTCAAGAGACCTACGAGAACCGCGGAGAAACAAACGGACACAGCACAGGCGATCCAGAAGCACTTCAAAGGACTCGGGTTTAAACCGCCCTTTGACAGGGATTCGAACGCAAACACGCTTTTCACGCCGGTCAGATGCCTGAACGGAGACCGCCTGGCATACGTCACCCATGACATAGTCATCCGCAATCCGGGCAACTGGGGGAATAATTTGCAACATTTGGAAAAAGAACTCAGGGAATTGACAAAAAACAGCAAGATTACTGTCGCCAAACTGGAAGACGGCGCAAAAGAAACTAGGTACGTGATCAAGCACCCCGACGACTAGGCTGCCCGCATCGGGTGCGCTGATTTTTCGCTCGTAAAAACCCTTAAAAATACCAGTATGCACTAACTACTTTCCTCTTAGTTCCCGCAAAACGGGGTTTCGGAGAGTAAGCTTCGGCTTGAGATCCGCTTAGGAAACAAGGCACGACGCAGTACGGCTTAGTCGTATTCGCCCGCTTTTTCCATTGCAGTTCTCAAACCGGACAGTCATGTTTTTACGCAAAAAAGTGATTTGAATATGGATTTGGGCACTTCGATTCGCATGGCAGTCGACACTGGTAAGATAGTGTTCGGCTCGGACAAGACGCGCAAGCTCTCCCTGTCGGGAAAGCCCAAGCTGGTGGTTGTATCATCCAACTGCCCGGCTGAGGCGCGCCAGGACATAGAGCACTTCTGCAGGCTCGCCAAGATTACGGTCTTCACGTTCCCGGGAACTAGTGTGGAGCTTGGCACGACGTGCGGCAAGCCGTTCATCATAAGCGCTTTTGCGGTGATGGACTTTGGCAACTCCGACCTTGCGGAACTGGTGAAGACCAAGTGAGTGAAAGGAAGCTCTCGCAGGAGGACATACAGCTACTCAACTTCGTCGAGAAGGCAACAGGCGCAGCCGCAATAGACGTCATTTCGGAAGGCAACGCGATTGTCTTCGTGGTGGCGAAGGGCCAGTTCGGAAGGGCAATCGGAAAGGCTGGCGCAAACATCCAAAAATTGCGCAGGATGATGCCCGGAAAGGAAGTCGAAATAGTGGAAGAGGCGTCCGACGTAAAGGAGCTTTTGACCCACGCACTTTCGCCTGCGATGCTGAAGGGAATCGAGCAGAACGAGAAAGGCGAAGTGCTCGTCTCGGTCGACCCAAAGTCAAAGGGATTGGCAATAGGAAAGGGCGGGGAGCGCATCAAGCGCGCGCGCCTCCTGGCCAAAAGGCTTTTCGGCGTTGCCGAAGTAAGGGTATTGTGATTATTGGAGCGTATATTTCAAAAGTGGTGTTATAATGGCAAAAGGATTGTTCGCAGGCAGGATTCTTGAACGCAACCGCAAGGCTAAGCGCTGGCTCAAGAAGCCCTGGAAACGCAAGGCGCTCGGCCTGAAGGCCAAGTTCGACCCCCTTGAGGGCGCGCCCCAGGCGAAGGGAATCGTCATCAAGAAAGTCGGAATCGAGCAGAAGCAACCGCACTCGGGAATCATCAAGGGAGTGGTTGTCCAGCTCATCAAGAACGGCAAGAAGGTCACCGCCCACGCTCCCCGCGACAAGGCCATCACCAAGATTGACGAGCACGACGAGGTCACGATAGAGGGCCTCGGCGGCTCCCAGCGCGGCCAGATGGGCTCAATTCCCGGAGTCCGTTACAAGGTCGTGATGGTGAACGGAGTCTCGCTTGACCAGCTAAGGCGCGGCAAGAAGGAGAAGCCGAAGAGGTAAATCCTCCCATTCATTTTATTTTTACTATTCGGGTGTTTGAAATTATGGCAAAGAACGCTGAAGAAAATGAAAGTGCCGAGCCAGCTGCAAAGCCGGCATACAAGGCATTCGGCAAGTACGATTACGCAGTCGAGGTGCGAGACATCTCGCTTGCGCCCTACATCTGCCTGCGCGACATTGAGTTGCCGCACTCGTTTGCAAGGCACGGCAACAAGCAGTTCGCAAAGTCAAAGGTGAACATTGTCGAGCGCCTGGCAAACAAGCTGATGAGGGGAGGGACCGGCGAGAAGCTCTCCGGCCGCGTCATCCGCACCCACGGTCGCTTGCAGGGAAAGAAGAGCAAGGCGCTCAGGATCGTCGAATCCGCCTTTGACGAGGTGGAGAGGAGGACCAAGCAGAACCCGCTTCAGGTGCTTGTCCGTGCAATCGAGAACTCCGCGCCCCGCGAGGACATCACCCGCGTCCGCTTTGGGGGGATATCCTACCAGGTCGCAGTTGACGTCGCGCCGCAGCGCAGGCTTGACCTTGCGCTACGCAACCTCTCGCTTGCAGCGATTATGGGAGCATTCGACAAGAAGGCCACGCTTGCGGACGTGCTTGCGAACGAGCTCGTGCTCGCAGGAGCGAACGACCTGAACAGCTACTCGGTGAAGAGGAAGAACGACACCGAGCGCATGGCAAAGTCGGCAAGATAAGTTTTCTTTTCATTTTTTTTTCAAGAAGGTGGCCGCAAGGCTCACTTAGTATTTCATGGTGATTTGAATGGCAAGAAAGGAAGCAGTTGTCGAGAAAGTAAGCGCACTGATGAGAAACCGCGACAACATCCGCAACATGGGAATCGTTGCACACGTTGACCACGGAAAAACCACCCTTTCAGACACCCTGGTTGCCCGTGCGGGACTCATATCGCAGGAGCTTGCGGGAGAGCAGCGCGTCCTAGACTACGACATCCAGGAGCAGACCCGCGGCATCACCATCAAGGCAGCCAACATCTCAATCGCATTCACCTATGAAAAGGAAGACTACCTGATCAACCTCATCGACACTCCGGGGCACGTCGACTTCGGCGGACACGTCACGCGCGCAATGAGGGCTGTTGACGGCGTAATCCTCGTCATCGACTGCGTCGAAGGCATCATGCCCCAGACCGAAACCAACCTGCGGCAGGCGCTCAAGGAGCGCGTCAAGCCAGTGCTTTTCATCAACAAGATTGACCGCTACATCAACGAGCTCAAGCTCCCGAAGGAAAAGATGAAGGAGCGCTTCCTCAAGATTATCATGGCAGTAAACAAGCTCATCGAGACCTACGGCCCTGAGGAGTTCAAGAAGGAATGGCAAGTTGACGTGGTGAAGGGAAGCGTAGCTTTCGGAACCGCATTCAACAAGTGGGCCATTTCAGGACCCATCATGAAGCGCAACAACATCAGCTTCGACACGATGTATGATTGCTGCGTAAAAGGCGACCACGCCCAGCTGCAGAAGATTGCGCCGCTTGGCGACGTCATCCTGGAGATGGTGGTAAAGAACCTGCCCTCGCCGATAGTGTCGCAGAAGTACCGCATCCCGGTAATCTGGCACGGCGACCAAAACACCGAGCAGGGCAAGGCAATGATGACCTGCGACCCGAAGGGCAAGGCTTGCTTCATGGTAACCGCAATCCAGATGGACCCACACGCAGGAGAGGTCGCAATAGGAAGGCTATACTCTGGAAGAATCACCAAGGGAACCGAGCTGTTCCTTGCATCCAAGTTCACCACTGAAAAAGTCCAGCAGGTCGCGGTTTACATGGGCCCTGACCGCATCATCGTAGATGACGCTGTTGCAGGAAACATCGTCGCGCTCGTCGGGCTTAAGGAAGTTTATGCAGGGGAGACCGTCTCCGAAGGCGAGATTGCGCCATTCGAGCAAATCAAGCACTACAGCGTGCCGGTGGTCACCAAGTCCATCGAGGCAAAGGACCCGCGCGACCTAGTCAAGCTCATTGACGCTTTGCGCAAGATTACCAAGGAAGACCCGACCATCAAAGTTGAGATTAACCAGCAGACCGGGGAGCACCTCATGTCCGGAATGGGAGAGCTCCACCTTGAGATTATCGAGTACAAGATAAAGAACGAGCGCGGGGTTGACATCGTCACCTCGCCGCCAATCGTGCTCTACAAGGAGACAATCACTGCCGAGGGCCCGGAGCTTGAGGGCAAGTCGCCTAACAAGCACAACAAGTTCAAGATGTACGTGATGCCCCTTGAGCCTTCGGTAATGAAGGCTATAGACGAGGGCGAAGTCAGCGAGAAGTTCAAGGGCAAGGAAATGATTGAGTCGCTGATTAAGGCGGGATTGCCGCGTGACGAGGCCAAGAAGATACTCTGCATCTCAGGCGACAACCTGTTCATTGACGCGACCAAGGGAGTGCAGGGACTGCTTGACATCAAGGAACTTTTGCTCCAGGCTTTCAGGGAAGCAGTACAGCGCGGCCCCATGGCAAAGGAAGAGGTCACAGGAGTAAAGGTAATCCTCACTGACGCGACAATCCACGTTGACCCGGCACACCGCGGTCCGGCACAGGTAATACCTGCTATGAAGAGGCCGATTTACGCTGGAATGCTAATGGCAAAGCCAATCCTGCTTGAGCCCAAGCAGAAGCTCGTAATCAGCGCGCCCAACGACTACCTTTCAAACATCATCACCTTGATTAACGGAAGGCGCGGGCAGGTGCTCACCATCGAGCAGGAAGGCGAGACTGCAGCGATTGTGGGCAAGGTGCCTGTTGCGGACATGTTCGGCTTCTCGAACGACATCCGCAGCGCAACCCAGGGCCGCGCGTCGTGGTACTACGACTACGCGGGGTACGAGAAGCTCCCGACTGACTTGCAGGCAAAAATCATCACGTCAATCCGCAAGCGCAAGGGCGAGCCCGAAATTATGCCAACAGCAAGGGACTTTTTGGACTAAATCGCCTGAGGGCGATTTTCCAACTCTTTTTCTTTTTTATTTCGTATTGTTAGCAGCCGCTATGGTCTGCCTTTTCTCAAACGGGAACTGCCCGTTCGTTGCCACAATCGGCCCTGTTGAGAGCTTCCAGGGAGTCCCGTCCCAGTTGAAAATCTTCCCGCCAGCCTCCTGCACAAGCAGCGCGCCTGCTGCCACGTCCCATATCTGCAGGTGCTCGTGAGGGTATGCGTGGTGCGTGCCGCGCGCAACGCAGGTAAGGCCTATTACCGCGCTGCTTGGCTGGACTATGTCCCGGAACTTGGTCACGTAATTCGAGTAGAACTCACGGATTGACTGCTCGCGCTTTGCCGGGTCGTGGGAAAAGCCGGTCGAAATCATCATCTTGGAAAATACGGGCTCTTGCGGAGCAACGTGAATCCGGCGTGCCTTTGCAAAAATTTCGGAGACGTTGCGGTGCTCGTGCAGGTAGCCGCCAATGGGCCAGCGCAAAGGGTGGATGAGAAATTTCAGTCTCTTGACAAACCCGGGTTTTGACAATGTGCGAGAATCTGCAAGGTAGGCGCCGTTGTCCTTTGACGAGAAGAAAAGCTCGTTCTTTGCCGGAATGTAGATTGCCGAGGCAATAAGCTCGTCGCCCTTTGCAAGTGCGATTGAGATGCCGAAATCCGAATACTTGCGCGAAAAGTTTGCAGTGCCGTCTACAGGGTCAATTATCCAGCGCAGGTCCTGCCTTCCGGTCTTTCCGCCCTCCTCGCCTTCAAAACCCGCTTCCGGGCAGGCCTTGGAAAGGTACCCACGAATTATCTTCTCCGACTCCTTGTCCGCAATGGTGACTACGCTGTTCTGGTTCTCTTTTGCTATCGCCTCTACTTCGGATTCGGGAAGGAGATAGTAGTGCATAACTTCCTTTCCTGCAAGAAGGGAGGCCTTTACTGCGTGCCGCATGTATTCCGCTGGCGATTTCATAAGTTCTGGCATTCAAATCACGTCGGTAAATTCAATCAAAAAAAATTCTGAATTAGCATAAATTATTCCGCCTGATTAATACCCTTTTGCTGGCAAATTTCGCGCTACGAATTTCGAAAAACCACGATAGTTTTTTATATTGATTATCATCAAATAGTTGCTACAGTTTGGGACTCCGAGGGGGGCTTGGAGACACCGGAATTTCACCATTTTTGAGTGGTGAAATGGCAAGAACGTCTCAAAACCTTTATAAAGGTAAACTGTTTTTCTAATATTCCCAAGTAAATCGGCAACCATACAACATATAGTGGTTTGTTTATACTTCCACCACAATAGGTGGGATTTAAGCCGCCTGGCAGGCCGGCAGCAGACCCCGCAAAAACCATATGTTGTGCCGGATTCCTTGGCAGGGCACAACGAGTATGGGGGTTGTTTTTTGTGAAATGTCCCAGTTGCAAGAGCGAAGAGACCAAGGTCATAGACAAGCGCTTCACTGATAATATCGAGGCCAACAGGAGGCGCCGCGAGTGCCTCTCCTGCGGCGAGCGCTTCACCACTTACGAACGCATAGAGACCACGCTGAAAGTCGTCAAAAAGGACGGCCGGAAGGAGGACTTCGACGAGTCCAAAATCATGCGCGGAATCGAGAACGCCGCTGTAAAGAGGCTTTCGGAAAAGCAGATTGACACCCTGGTTGATGACATCTCAACCGAACTTGCAAAGGAACACCCGAACGGCGAGGTGCCATCGAACGAGATTGGAAACAAGGTGCTTGAAAAGCTCAAGGCTGCTGACGAAATCACCTATTTGCGCTTTGCGGCTGTTTACAAGGGGCTCAAGAACGCCCAGGCACTGCAAAAGGAGGCGCGGAGCCTTCACGAGTACAAGGGCGGGACGGTCAAGGCGCTCGTCTCAAAAATCAAGAAGCGCGACGGTCGCGTAGTCTCCTTTGACCGCGACCGCATCGAGAACGCCATCTTCGCAGCAGCCAAGGCAGCAGGCGCAGGAGACCACGACCTTGCGGAAGAGCTTGCTGACAAGGTGATTGCAAAGCTCAACGCCGAGTACGGCGACGACAAGGTGCCGGACGTGGAAGTAATCCAGGACCTGGTCGAGAAGGTGCTCATCGAAGCAGGCCAGGCCGAGATTTCCAAAGTATACATACTTTACCGCAACCAACGCGAGAAGGAACGCGAGCGCAAGCAGATGTTCATGAACATCAACGACGTCATGGACGGGTACCTCTCGCAGAGCGACTGGCGCACCAAGGAAAACAGCAACACAGACTACTCGTTCTCAGGGCTGATGCTCCACACTGCAGGAACCGTGATTGCAAATTACGTCCTCAACGAGATGTACCCCTACGAAGTTGCCGAGGCGCACAAGAAGGGCTACTACCACCTGCATGACCTCTCCTGCGGAGTCGTAGGATATTGCGCGGGATGGTCGCTCAAGAACCTCATTACAATGGGATTCAACGGCGTGCCAAACAAAGTCGATGCGCTTCCTGCAAAGCACCTGGACGTCCTTGTAAACCAGATGGTGAACTTCATCGGCTGCATGCAGATGGAGTTCGCAGGGGCGCAGGCGTTCTCAAGTGTTGACACCCTTCTTGCTCCTTTTGTGAAGCAGGACAAGCTTACTTACAAGCAAGTCAAGCAGGCAATGCAGATTTTGGTGTATTCCCTGAACGTGCCCTCGCGCTGGGGAAGCCAGATGCCATTCTCCAACATCACATTCGACTGGACCGTGCCCGAGGACATGGCGGGCTAGGCGGCAATAATCGGCGGCGAGCCAATGGAATTCAACTACGGCGACTGCCAGGCCGAAATGGACATGATAAACAAGGCGTTCCTCGAGGTCATGATGAGCGGCGACGCGTCAGGACGCATATTCACGTTCCCGATCCCGACATACAACCTTACCACTGACTTTGACTGGGACTCCGACAACGCAAACCTCCTGTTCGAGGCAACTGCGCGCTACGGAATGCCCTACTTCCAGAACTACATCGGAAGCAACCTCGACCCCAAAAGCGTGCGGTCAATGTGCTGCAGGCTGAGCCTTGACCTTAACCAGCTGCGCAACAAGGGCAACGGCATCTTCGGAGCTGGCGAGCAGACCGGAAGCGTCGGCGTGGTCACAATAAACGTCAACCGCCTTGCATACGAGTCTAGCAACAAGGACGAGTTCTTCAAGAAAATCGACCAGTACATGACCCTTGCCAAGGTCTCGCTTGAGATAAAACGCGAGGCAATCGAACGCAACCTCGCGCAGGGGCTGATGCCATACACCAAGAGGTACCTGGGCACGTTCAACAACCACTTCTCAACAATCGGGCTTTGCGGGATGAACGAGGCCTCGGTGAACCTGCTTGGAAAGAGCATCGCCGAGACCGAAGGCAAAGGCTTTGCAATGGAGACGCTCACGTTCATGCGCACCAAGCTCGTAGAGTTCCAGAACGAGACCGGACACCTCTACAACCTTGAGGCGACGCCTGCCGAGAGCGCAGGCTACAGGATGGCCAAGGCGGACAAGAAGGCGCACCCGGACATATACACTGCCGGGACAGACGTGCCCTACCTGACCAACTCTACCCAGCTGCCGGTTGACGCTACGGACGACGTGATTGAGGCGCTTACGCACCAGAACGACATACAGCCGCTTTACAGCGGGGGGACGGTGTTCCACGTGTTCATGGGCGAAAAGCTCAGCTCAGGAGATGCTTGCAAGGCCCTTGTGAAGAAGATTGCCTACAACACGCGGCTTCCGTACTTTTCAATCACGCCGACATTCAGCATCTGCCCGGAACACGGCTACATTGCAGGAGAGCACTTCACCTGCCCCTGCGCGGTAAAGGAGACTGCATAAGAAAAAGGAGGATGAGAAAGATGAACGAAGACAAGACCTGCTCAAAGCGCTGCGAAGTATACTCACGCGTAGTCGGCTACTACAGGCCGGTACAGAACTGGAACAACGGAAAGCGCGAGGAATTCAAGGACCGGCTCGAGTACTCCGAGGACATCGCGCTCAAAAAGAAGTTTGCACCGGTACAAGAAGTCACAATAACCTGCGAGTGCGAAACTGCAAAAGCGAAGGCATAGGGAAGCAGGATACGTTGTGGAAGAAAGGAGGCCTTGTTATGCAAATCGTTGGCCTGCAGAAGACCACGCTAGTGGACTACCCCGGCAAGGTCGCCTGCACTCTTTTCACTCCGGGGTGCAACTTCCGCTGTCCCTACTGCCACAACCCCGAACTAATCAAGCCAACCCACCAGTACCAGATTATTCCGGAGGACGAGTTTCTCCAGTGGCTCTCTTCGCGCAAGGGCTGGCTTGACGGGGTTTGCGTAACAGGCGGAGAGCCCACACTGCAGAAGGACTTGCCGGAATTTGCCAGGAAAGTCAAGGACCTCGGATTTTTGTTCAAGCTTGACTCCAACGGCACGAACCCGCAAATGCTTGAGAAAATGCTTGACGCTGGACTCATCGATTTTGTAGCAATGGACATCAAGGCGCCCCTTGAGGACTACTCGAAAGCAACGAAAGTCAGCGTGGTTGAGGCGGACATAAAGAAGAGTGTCGAACTCATCCGCACTCGCGCCCCGGATTATGAGTTCCGCACAACCGTCGGCCCCGCCTGGTACTCCGCGGACTACGCCAAGCGCATCGGCGAGTGGCTAAAGGGCTCAAAAGCATACTACATACAGCAGTACGTTGCAGGAAACACGCTAGACCCGGAGCTGAGCCAGACCACTTTTTCGAAGGAGCAGCTGGAAGATCTTGCCAAAATACTCAAACCTTACTTTGGGAAGGTCGAAATCCGCGGAATTTGAATAAAAAGGCCTTAAAAAATACATTTTTAAACCTTCCAATAGATAATTACTTCCCTGTTCGGGAAATAGGGCTTTTTTAGGGTTAGCTAGCCTTTTCGCTGGCACTCTGGTTGTTGTGGGTAAGCGGATGAGTTCCTTTAAGCATATCTTTGTTCCAAAGCACGAAGTAGCTTCGCAAAAGGAAGTTGACGAGATGTGCAAAAAGTTCGGCATTACTGTCGAGAAGCTCCCACTCATTAAGCTGTCCGACCCTGCAATTGCAGGCCTCGAGGTCGTGCCCGGACAGGTCATAAAAATCACGCGCAAGAGCGCGGTGACCAAGAAGGACGAAGACTATTATCGCAAGGTAATAGAGGATTAGGAAACGGTTTTTACGCTCCTTAGCGCAAGGCAGGCGTATCAATCGGAATTTGGTGTTTCAAAGCGGCTGGCGACGCTATTTCGCCTGTAGAGCAAGTGCTTTTTGTAATTGGGTGATTTTGGGTGGCTTTCCGGGAATTGTCGCGCGCATATTATTACGAGAACAGCCTAGCAAAGCAGTTCATCAAGTCCTTCGACCGCTTTGTAGAGGAAGGGATGCAGGAAATCATCGAGCAGCAGAACATAATCGAGCCGCAGATTGAGGGAATCTCAATCAAACTCGGAAAAGTCCGCGTCGAGCGGCCGATGGTCATCGAGGCTGACGGCTCGCGCAGGCCGCTGTTCCCAATCGAGGCAAGAGTCCGCGACCTCTCCTACACCGCACCGATCTTTCTTGAGATGACCCAGGTCATCAACGGCACTGCAAAGCGAACTGAGGACGTGTTCATCGGCGAACTCCCGGTGATGCTCAAGTCCAAGCTATGCTACCTCCACGGAAAGAGCGAGGAGGAGCTCACCAAGATGAGCGAGGACCCCCTTGACATCGGCGGGTACTTCATCATCAACGGCACTGAAAAGACGCTTATGAGCCTTGAGGACCTCGCGCCAAACCGCATCCTCGTCTCCAAGGAAAAGGACACCGGGCTCGTGCAGGCAAAGGTATTCTCAACGCGCCTCGGGTTCCGCGGCAGGATTACAGTTGACCGCACTGCTGAAGGCAAGATGTCAGTCACCCTGCCGTCATACAACAAGGCAATCGAAATATCGCTTCTTTTGCGCGCGCTTGGACTTGACTCGAACGAAAAAATCCTCGAAGGCTTCTCGGAGGAAATTGAGGTCCACAACGACATCCTCCTTAACATCGAGTCCGACCCTTCACGGAAGAAGTCGGAAGCGCTTGAAATCATTGGAAAGCGCGCAGCACCAGGACAGCCTGTTGACTACCAGGTCAAGCGCGCCGAGCTCCTCATCGACCGCTACCTTCTCCCGCACATCGGAGTCGAGTCCGAGAACAGGCTTGCAAAGGCGTACTTCCTCTGCAGGATGTCCGAGCGCGCAATCCTGGTATTCTACAGGAAGCGCCTCGTAGAGAACAAGGACCACTACTCGAACAAGCGCATCAAGATCTCAGGAAAGCTAATGGAAGAACTCTTCCGCTATAGCTTCCAGTTCCTGGTCAAGGACATCGCCTACCAGATGGAGCGCGCAAACGTGCGTGGCAGAAAGCTTTCGATGTTTGCAGTGGTGCGGCCGGACGCGCTCACCGAGCGCATCAAGTACAGCATGGCAACTGGAAACTGGGTTGGCGGCCACACCGGAGTGTCCCAGCCTCTTGACCGCTACAACTTCATCTCGGCAGTATCTTTCCTGCGCAGGGTGACTTCGCCCCTTGCGAAGAAACACCCGCACCACAAGGCGCGTGACTTGAACGGCACGCACTTTGGACGGCTTGACCCGAACGAGACTCCGGAAGGGCCTAACTGCGGTCTTGTGAAGAACCTCGCGATGTTCTGCGAGATTACTGTCGGAGTGCCGGAGAAACCGGTTGAATCCACGCTGAAGAAACTCGGCGTTTCCATGAAGCTTTAAGTTTACAGGAGATTGATTTACGATGAAATGCAGCGTTTTCCTCAACGGCCGCTTCGTGGGATTTTCTGAAGACGGCAAGAAGCTCTGTGACGAAATCCGCGAGAAGCGGCGCGCAGCGGAGATTGACAGCCAGAGCAACGTGGCCTACTATTCAAAGACCGACGAGGTCTTCATCAACACCGACGAGGGCCGCGCACGCAGGCCGCTCCTTGTGCTGCGCAACGGAAAGAACATGCTTACAACCGAGCTTTCGGAGAAAATCAAGAAGGGCGAAATCGGCTGGTCCGACCTCGTTGCAAAGGGAGTTGTCGAGTACCTCGATGCGGAGGAAGAGGAGAACACCCACATCGCAATCAGCGAGCGCGAACTCGAAAAGAAGGAGAGCAAGGGAAGGAGCGCAACCTATACACACCTTGAGATTGACCCGCGCTCGATACTCGGATACGCAAGCTCGCAGATGCCGTTCCCCGAATACAACATGGCGCCCAGGGTCCTGATGGCAGCGCAGCACACCAAGCAAAGCCTCGGGCTTTACGCTGCAAACTACAACCTCCGCACTGACACTCGCGGTTATGTCCTTTACTACCCGCAGGCGCCCCTTGTGCAGACCGAGGCGTACGAAACGCTCAAGCTCGCAAGGCGCGCAAGCGGCCAGAACCTCGTAGTCGCAGTCCTTTCCTATTACGGCTTCAACATGGACGACGCCATCGTCATCAACCGCGGCGCAATAGACCGCGGCCTGGGACGCTCGGTGTTCCTGCGCAGCTACTCGGCAGAGGAGCGCAGGTATCCTGGTGGACAGAAGGACAAGTTCGGAGTGCCGGAGGAGTTCGTGCAGGGTTACCTCGGCCCAGAATCATACGCTTGCCTTGACCAGGATGGAATCATCACTCCCGAAACCACTGTCTCCGAGGACGCTGTCCTCGTAGGCAAGACCTCGCCACCGCGTTTCCTCAAGGAAGTAACTGCGCTTGACGTTGACTCTGAAAAGCGCAGGGAAAGCTCGGTGACTGTGCGCGGAAACGAGAACGGGGTAGTTGACGCGGTAATACTCTCCGAGACCGTTGCAGGCAACAAGTTCGTAAAGGTCCGCGTTCGCAAGCTCAACATACCCGAAATCGGCGACAAGTTCGCCTCGCGCTTCGGCCAGAAGGGAGTAATCTCGCTCCTTGCGGCTCCTGAGGACATGCCATTCACCAAGGACGGAATCGTACCCGACCTAATCATCAACCCCCACGCCATACCCGGACGTATGACCGCAGGCCACCTTTTGGAGATGCTTGCGGGAAAAGCCGCCTGCATGGACGGAAAGACCAAGGACGGCTCCGCGTTCGTCGGACAGCGCGAGGAGGACTTCGAGGAAACGCTCGAAAAAGCCGGGATGCGCTTCACCGGCCAGGAGACGCTTTACGACGGACGAACCGGCCGCATGATGATGGCCAAGATTTACGTCGGAGTCATCTACTACCAGCGACTTCACCACCTCGTGTCGCTCAAGATACACGCGCGCTCGCGCGGACCGGTGCAGATGCTCACCCACCAGCCCACTGAAGGAAGGGCAAGGGAAGGAGGGCTGCGCCTGGGAGAGATGGAAAGGGACTGCTTCATCGGGTTCGGTGCCGCGTCCTTGCTCAAGGAGCGTATGATTGACTCTTCGGACAAGACCACCGAGCTAGTGTGCTCGGAGTGCGGAAGCCTCGCAAGCTTCGACAAGATAAAGGGACGCAAGTACTGCCCAATCTGCCAGAGCACCAAGTGCGACGACGTGGAGATGTCCTACGCATTCAAGCTTTTGCTTGACGAGATGAAGAGCATCGGCATATTCCCCAAGCTCGAGCTTGCGGACAAGAGCTAGGACTGAAATTTCTGAGAGTGTGTATTGTTTATGGCAATCAAAGTCATCCGGTCGATCAAGTTCGCGGTATTCTCGCCCGAACAAGTCCGCGCAATGAGCGCAGTCAAGATTACCGTCCCCGACACTTACGACGAGGATGGCTACCCAATCAGCGGCGGCCTGGCTGACCAGCACCTCGGGGTCATCGACCCCGGGCTCAAGTGCAAGACCTGCGGCGGACGCATCAAGTCGTGCGGCGGGCACTTCGGCCACATCGAGCTCGTCCGGCCGGTTGTGCACGTCGGGTTTGCAAAGCCCATTTACATGATACTGAAGGCGACCTGCAGAAAGTGCGGCCGCCTGCTCTCCGAGGAGAACACCGTAAACCGCGTGAAGAAGGTCTCCGAGTGCCCGCACTGCAAGGAAAAGCAGAGGGCAATCAAGTTCGTAAAGCCGCTCACATACTACGAGGACACGCGCAGGCTCCTTCCGAACGAAATCCGCGAGCGCCTCGAGCGCATCCCGACAGACGACCTCCACAAAATGAAAGTCGAAATCCGGCCGGAGTGGATGATTCTCACCTGCCTCATCGTATCGCCGGTTACTGTGCGGCCGTCAATCACGCTTGAAACGGGAGAGCGCTCCGAGGACGACCTTACCCACAAGCTCGTGGACATCCTGCGCATCAACCAGCGACTTGCGGAGAACATCGACGCGGGCGCGCCGCAGCTCATCATCGAGGACCTGTGGGACCTTTTGCAATACCACGTCGCCACTTACTTTGACAACGAGACCGCCGGGATACCACCGGCACGCCACCGCTCCGGACGCCAACTCAAGACGCTCTTCCAGAGGCTCAAGGGCAAGGAGGGGCGCTTCCGCTACAACCTCTCGGGAAAGCGCGTCAACTTCTCCGCGCGAACCGTGATTTCCCCGGACCCGACCTTGGGAATCAACGAGCTCGGAATCCCCGAATCAATCGCCGCCGAGCTTACGCTCCCGGTGCAGGTCACCGAGTGGAACCTCGAGCAGATCAAGACACTAATCCGCGAGCACCCGGACAAGATAAACTACGTAATCAAGCCAGATGGCAAGCGCAAGAAGCTAACCTCAACCAACGTCGAGGAACTCCTCACTGAGATTGACCCGGGCTGCACAATCGAGCGCCAGCTCATCGACGGCGACATCGGAATCTTCAACCGCCAGCCCTCGCTGCACAGGCAGTCCATGATGGCGCACAACATCAAGGTGCTTGCAGGAAAGACGTTCCGCTTCAACGACGCGGTGACCAAGCCGTACAACGCGGACTTCGACGGCGACGAGATGAACCTGCACATCCCCCAGAACGAGGAGGCGCAGGCAGAGGCAGAGATTCTGATGAAGGTCGAGAACCAGATTCTCTCGCCGCGCCACGGCGACCCGAGCATCGGGCCCGCAATGGACCAGATTTCAGGGCTCTACGTGCTCACTTTGGGCGACGTGAAGTTCTCAAAGGAAGAGGCGTGCCAACTGCTCGGCGCAGCGGAAATCTACCCCGAGATCTCGAAGGCAAAGCTTTCTGGAAAGGAAATATTCTCATACATCCTCCCGGAGGACTTCGACTTTGCGGGCAAGAACAGGAGCGCAAGCAAGAACGACCCCAACGAGAGGTCAAAGTGCCCCGAGGACGCGTTCGTCGAAATCAAGAAGGGCAAGCTCCACTACGGCCACATAGACTCGAAAGTACTCAACGCGATGCTCAAGAAGATGTTCGCAGAGTGCGGGCCCCAAAAAACCCGCGAGTTCATCGACGCTGCAGCAAAGATGTCAGTTGTGATGATTACCTGGTACGGGCTCTCAATCTCGCTTGAGGACTACTACATCTCGCCCGAGGCGAGGAAGGAAATCCTCCAGAACTACCGCGACGCGCGCGAGAAAGTGCACAATCTCATCCACAAGTACAAGGAAGGGAACCTCGAGAGGCTTCCAGGAAAGTCAAGCCTTGAGACTTTGGAAGAGCACGTGATGGGAATCGTCGAAGGCGTGCGCAAGGACAGCTGGAAGATTATCGGCAAGGGAATCAAGAAGCTGCCAGCAAACGTCGGCGGGGAACTTCTTCAGATGAACTCACCGCTCATGCTCGCGCAGGCAGGCGCAAGGGGAAGCACGCTCAACGTCGTGCAAATGTGCGGGCTCGTGGGCCAGCAGGCAGTGCGCGGCAAGCGCATCAAGTCCGGATACCGCGGACGCGTGCTCCCGCACTTCCGCCGCGGCGACCTCGGCGACGAGGCCAAGGGCTTCGTAATCAAGCCGTTCAAGCACGGGCTCTCCCCGATTGAATACTTCTTCCACGCAGCAGGAGGACGCGACTCCGTAGTCGACAAGGGAGTCAACCCGGCAAAGACCGGTTACATGCAGCGCCGTCTAATCAACGCGCTCCAGGACTTCATAGTGCAGAAGGACATCTCGGTCCGCGACTCCGAAGGACGCATCATACAGTTCAAGTACGGCGACGACGGCCTCGACGCAACGGACATGCCGGTTGCATACGGCGAGCCGGTGGGAGTTGTCGCAGCACAATCCATTGGAGAGCCGGGCACGCAAATGACGCTCCGGACTTTCCACTACGCAGGAGTAGCCTCGCTCGCACAACTCGGCTTCACCAGGCTGGTAGAGCTTGTTGACGCGCGAAAGACGCCCAAGAACCCGGTCATGGAAGTCTACCTCAAGCCGGAGTACACCAAGGACATCGACAAGGTAAAGAAAATCTCATTCAAGATTGAGAAGGTGTCGCTTTCCGATGTCGCCGAAGTGCGCGAGGACTTCGAGAAGAAGGCGGTCACGGTAAAGTTCGACGACAAGGCGCTCAAGGAAGCTGGGCTCAAGGAAGACGACGTGCTCGCAAAAATAAAGGCAGTTGCGCCATTCGTAAAGGAGCGCGACAAGTACGTAATCAAGCCAAAGGACGAGACGCTTAAGAACATCCGCAAGGTGACGACCAAGCTCTACGAGATGATTTTGAAGGGAATCCCCGGAATCAACCGCGCAATCATCATCGAAAAGAAGAACGACAAGGGCGACAGGGAGTACTCGCTTGCAACCGAAGGCACGAACCTGAAGGAAATCTTCAAGCTCGACGAGGTCGATGCTTCGCGCACGGTCACAAACGACATCACCGAAATCGCTGGCACCCTCGGGATCGAGGCAGCTCGCAACGCAATCATCCACGAAGTCGAGAAGGTGCTGCACGCGCAGGAGCTCAACGTCGACGTGCGCCATATCATGCTCATCTCCGATGGCATGACATTCAAGGGCGAAATCAAGAGCGTCGGCAGGCATGGTCTTGCAGGAGAGAAGCCCTCGGTGCTCGCAAGGGCGTCGTTCGAGGAGACCGCAAAGCACCTTTTGAACGCCTGCGTAAAGGGCGAGGAGGACGCGCTTTCCGGAATCACTGAGAACATCCTCATCGGACAGACCATCCCGTGCGGTACCGGGCTTGTCAAGGTAGTGATGAGGCCAGAGTAAGTTTCGGCTTCGACGCTTTCTTTTTTCTTTTCTAATTTTTTTATTTTTCTTTTGCAAGCGCAAGCCCCGCCCAAGATTTTCAAAAAAGAAATATAAAGAAATCCAAACCGGAATGCCTGATGCGCAAAAAATAGCCGGACAACAAAACCGGCCTTCTTTTAACCTTTTTCTGACCGGTTTTCCCCCGATTTTGAGGGTTTTTAAAAGGTAGTAAAAACTAAAGCTAAACGCCTTGAAACACCCTCCTTTTTGGCTGATTATACCGGAAACCACCGCCTTTAGGCTGGAAAAGAATCCAGAAAGGTTAGTTTTGGATTTAAAGTAAGGGGCAACCTCACTTCCAGAATAATGGAATTTAGGTGTATTTTTCGATTCCGAAGAGCGTTTGGTTTGGGATTGACAATAAAAGATATCCAGATAACCCCAAAGCACGCAAATTCGCTGATTCTTCCTTCAATTAGCTAAAACAGGCATTCAAGTTGCTGGAAAAAAACCCAAAGAAATTTTGCCCAAAGATATATATACCCAGCTCCGTTGTTTATGTTAACCCACCAGCACCAATATTCAACAATAGGAAGGCGCAATCCGTATGGAAGAATTCGTAAAGTCAGTCGTAAACAACGCAAGCTCATCAACACAGTCCTACAGCCCGTCCGGCGACGAGGAGCTCAAGATTGCAGTAGTCGGCTGCGGAGGAGGCGGAAACAACACCGTCAATCGCATCAAGAAACTCGGCGTCAAGGGAGCCGAACTTTACGCGTGCAACACCGACCGCGCTCACCTTTCAATCATTGACGACGGCATCCACAAGATTCTTATCGGAAAGGCGCTCACCAAAGGGCTTGGCGCGGGCGGCTTCCCGGAGGTCGGACGCAGGGCCGCAGAGCAGAGCCGCGAGGAAATCACCAAGAACCTCGAAGGCACCAACCTCCTCTTCCTGTGCGCAGGAATGGGAGGAGGGACAGGCACTGGCGCGGCACCGGTCGTGGCCCAGGTCGCAAAACAGATGGGCGCAATAGTCATCGCCATGGTAACCTACCCGTTCGCGCTTGAGCGCGCGCGGCTGCAGAAAGCGGACCAGGGAATTTCTGACCTGCGCAAGTACGCTGACTCGGTCATCATACTCGACAACAATAGGCTCGGCCAAATCGTGCCCAACCTGCCGATGAACCAGGCGTTCCTCGTTGCGGATGAGATTCTGGCGAAGGCAATCAGCGGCCTCGTGTTCACCATCAAGCAGCCGTCGCTTGTCAACATCGACTTTGCTGACGTGCGGGCAATCATGGGCGGCGGGGATGTCGGCTTCATCTCAGTCGGCTCAGGCAAGGGCCCGAACAAGGTCGAGGACGCGGTGAAAGGCGTCCTTGAGAACAGGCTCCTAGACGTTGACTTTGACGGCGCAAAGGGCGCAATCCTGCACATCGCAGGCGGCGCTGACCTCACGCTCGGCGACGCAATCGGAGCAGGAGAAAAGATTACGGACAAGATGTCAGCAAGCGCCAACGTAAAATGGGGCGCGCGCATCGTGCCCGAGTACGACGGCAAGCTCGAAATCTGCGCAATCGTGACAGGCGTCAAGTCGCCCCAGATTGCAGGCAGGGCTTTCGAGGAGAAGAAGGCAAAGAGCCAGTACGACGACATTGAGATTGTCGGCTGAGCAGCAGTAACCCACCAATTCATTTTAGCGGGGAATAAACCCACCCCCTACACCGGCGCTATAGGCGCCATTGCAAGTCCCAGCTTGGGCTTTGTCCGCTAAAAGAAAAAAAGATATGGTCTTTATAGGAGGCGAAGAAAAGGATGGAGAGTTTGATCGCGGATGCGCTGGCGCGCTCCGTAAACCAACCGACACCGGAAGCGGCGTCAAAGAACCTGAAACCAATGGGAGTGAAGATTTCCGTGGTTGGCTGCGGAGGCGCAGGGACGAATACTGTGTCGCGGCTCACCCAAATGGGAGTCACCAGCGCGGAAACAATCGCGATCAACACCGACGCCAACCACCTCAAGATGGTGCAGGCAAACCGCAAGTTGCTTATTGGAGCCTCGATGACCAAGGGCCTTGGCGCGGGCGGATTCCCTGAAGTGGGACGCAAGTGCGCAGAGCAGGCGCGCAGCAAGATTGCCGAGATGCTCGAAGGCTCGGAACTTGTCTTCATCACTGCAGGAATGGGAGGCGGAACCGGAACCGGGACCGCGCCGGTTGTTGCAGAGGTCGCCAAGGAACAGGGAGCAATCGCAGTGGGAGTCGTGACATTCCCGTTCGCGCTTGAGCGCGCCCGCTTGGAGAAGGCCGACTGGGGCCTGGAAGCCCTTGCGGAGACTTGTGACACGGTTGTCATCATAGACAACAACAGGCTCGTCCAGTACGTGCCCAACCTGCCCATGAACCAGGCGTTCGCAGTAGCTGACACGCTTGTTGCAAAGGCTGTGAAGGGAATCTCCGACACCATAATGCTTCCGTCGCTCGTGAACATCGACTTTGCAGACGTCCGGGCCATCCTCGGGAACGCCGGCATGGCGATGATATCAGTGGGAGAGGCGTCAGGCCGCGACCGCGTCGCAGGAGTAGTCAAGAACACGCTCGAGCACCCGCTGCTTGACGTCGAGTACGCCGGCAGCAAGGGCGCGCTGATACACGTGCAGGGAGGCTCGCAGCTGTCCCTTGGAGAGGTGACCCAGATAGGAGAGGGCATAACCGACGCGTTCGACCAGAAGGCTAACGTCATCTGGGGAGCGCGCGTCAACCCGGACATGGGAGACAAGGTTGTTGTCACTTCAATCATAACCGGAGTGCACTCGCCGCAGCTCATCGGAAAGTCGATGGTCCAGCCCAAAGCCGAGAAGAATTACAACCTCGGAATCGCTGAGATCAACTACTAGGCCAAAAGGCAAACGCGGCAAGCAGAATGGCGGCGTTCAACCGGAGCCCCTAACGCTTCGGAAAAAAGTCGCCGGTTCTTTTCTTTTTCTTGTTTTTTTTATTTTGCCCTAGCCCTGCTTTTGCGTGACATCGTGACAAACGTTTATCTTGGCTTTGCAGCCTAACTATTTCCTATGGACTCAGCCAAATTGATGGGTGCGACCCTGTTTGCGGTCATGTTCTCGCTTGTGCTTGCAGGATGCACGCAAACCGGGGCGGTAATCGGGTCGCAAACAGCCAACAACACGATAAACAGCACAACTAGTGCTACAACCAACAACCAAACTACAGGTGATACTGATATGGCAGGAACAGTCAAGAAAGGCGACACGGTTGCAGTGGATTACGTAGGCACGCTTGAGGACGGCACGGTATTCGACACCTCGATAGAGGCAGAGGCAAAGAAGGCAGGGTTGCCCGCAAGGCCGTCGTACGAACCACTCTCGTTCACAGTCGGCGCAGGGCAGATGATTGCGGGGTTTGACGCCGGAGTGGTCGGAATGAAGGTCAACGAGACCAAGACAGTCACAATCCAGGCAAAGGACGCCTATGGCGAGTGGAGCGATGCCAACGTACAGGCGTTCCCGACAAAGGACCTTACGGCGATGATTAATGCGACCCCGAAAATGGGTATGCAGCTCACTGCAACAAACGGGGCAAGCGGAAAAATCATCTCAACCGACGCCAACATCACAAAGATAGACTTCAACCACGCGCTTGCAGGAAAGACCTTGATATTCAGGATTACCCTGCGAAAGATTGGTGCTTAGGTTGGAAGGCTGGCTGAATGGCTAATGTTAACATCGGGCTGATTGGCCTTGGAAACATCGGCTCCGGAGTAGTGGAGATAATCCAGTCCAACGTCGACCTGATTGAGAAGCGCACCGGGGTCAGGATTTCAATAGCCGCAGCGTGCAGCAGGTCAAAGGACAAGGCCCTTGCCCTGGGGATAGACCCGAAAATCCACACAACTGACTACCGCCAAGTCATTGCAAATCCGCAAGTCAATGTTGTTGTGGAACTCGTGGGCGGCTACGAGCCTGCGCGGACAATCATCCTGGAAGCCATCAAGGCGAAAAAGCACGTGATTACCGCAAACAAGGCGGTCCTTGCAAGGCACGGATATGAGATTTTCGAGCAGGCAACCAAGAATGGCGTGAACGTGCTGTTCGAAGCGTCGGTTGGCGGCTGCATCCCAATCATCCGGACTATTGAGGAGAGCTACTCGTCGGACAACATCGAGTCCATCTACGGCATACTCAACGGCACCACCAATTACATCCTTACCCGAATGTCTGAAGGAATGCCATACGAGGAGGCTTTGAAGAAGGCCCAGGCACTGGGCTTTGCGGAAGCCGACCCGAGCTTTGACGTGGAGGGAAAGGACGCAAGCCAGAAGCTGTCAATACTTGCCAGCCTTGCCTTTGACGCCCGGATTGAAACCGAAGCCTACACCGAGGGCATAACTCGGATTACCGCGCAGGACCTGGCCTACGCAAGCGAGCTGGGCTATGCAATCAAGCTCCTGGCCATTGCCTGCAAGGACAGGGACGGCATCGGGCTGCACACGCACCCCACGCTCGTGCCGAAGAGCAGCGTGCTTGCCAACGTGAGCAACGAGTTCAACGCAATACTACTCAAGGGAAGGAACACTGGAGAGCTGTTCCTTTCGGGAAAGGGCGCAGGCAAGCTGCCAACCGCAACAGTGGTGGTCACGGACATCATCGAGATGGGCTCGCGCACCAGGATTACCCAGCGCAGGTTTGAAAAGGTGACAATCAAGCCCTTTGCCAAGTCTAAATCAAGGTTCTTTTTGCGGCTTGACCTTGCCAACAAGCCCGGAGTGCTTGCAAAAATCACCAGGATACTTGGCGAGAACAACATCTCAATAGCCGCGTTCAACCAAAAGGAGGACGCCGGAGACTTCGTGCCGGTTGTAATCATAACCCACCAGGCGCTTGAGGGAGAGATGGAAAAGGCACTGTCGGAGTGTGGGAAGCTTGATATTGTCAAGCCCGAGCCGGTGCTAATCCGGATTGCCGACCTTTGAAGTTAACTGGATGCAACGCAAAGTTGCAGCGCCACAAATCAAAACGGTTTTAAAAGCGGTTTGCCAAGAAGTAAAAGGGAGAGTTATGATGCCGTTCCTATCTGGTTGAAAACAAAGAAACTTCTTTTAGGCATCGCAATACCAAAAAACATGACTATGCAAGGACCTAGCCGCGGCTGTTGCCCGAATTTCGGGCCAAACCGGCCGGTTGGGGATAATTTTTGCCCAAGAGGTGTTCTTTGTTGACCTTGGAATTGTACATTCCCGGACCGGTTACGCTTTCAGCCAAAGTGAACGAGGCAATGTCCAAGCCCGTAATCAGCCACCGCGGCGAGGCGTTCAAGAAGGTCTTTGCAAACTGCAGGGAAGGCATGAAAAACGCCTACAAGACCAAGGAAGGTGAAGTGCTGCTATTTTCAGTGCCTGGCACTGGCGCAATTGACGCTGGCCTTGCAAACACAATCCTTGACTCGGACCGCGTTCTTGCGTTTGACAACGGCGACTTTGGAAGGCGGATTTGCGAGAATGCCGGGCTTTATGCCAAGGAAGGGCAATTCAAGGCAGTCAAGGTCAAGAACGGCTTGGGGCTGCACATTGAGAAGGTCAAGGAGGAAATTGACGCATTCAAGCCAACCTACATTGCAATAGTGCACAATGACACCGCAAGCACCGCGCTCAACCCGCTTAGGGAGATTGCGAAGGCGGCGCAGGACGCCGGCGCCTTCCTTTACGTGGACTCGATCTCGGGTTTGGGCTCGACAGAGCTTGAGTTTGACGCTTGGAAAATCGGTGCCTGCGCATCATCGGCGCAAAAGTGCATCGCCGGACCTGCGGGGATGAGCTTTCTTGCGCTGAGCAAGGAGGCTATTGACCGCATTGGAAAACCGCCTGCGCCCCGCAGCTACTATTTTGACCTGAAAAAATACCTCTCTTACGCGCAAAAGAACGAGCACCCCAACACGCCAAGCCTTGCTGGGTTCTTTGGCTTGGAGCAGGCGCTTGCAGAGCTTGCTGCAGAAGGAATCGATGAGCGAATCAAGAGGCACGAGAAGATGGCGCAGTTTGTTACCGGAAGGCTTGAAAAAATGAACGCGCAATTCTTTATCGAGCAAGGCTACAGGTCAATGTCGGTCACCGGAATTCGGACGGACAAGTCACCATCACTGCGTGCAAAGATGAAAGAAAAGGGCTTCTTGCTCTCAGGCGGAATGGGCGACTACAAGGACAAGGTGCTGCGCGTTGCGCACATGGCCAACATGAACGAGCAGGGCCTTGGAAGGATGCTGGACTGCCTGCAGGATGCTGCAAAGGAAACCGGCGGGTTCTAAATCCCGGCAAGTATATCGGCGGTGGAAAAAAATGACCTACAAGATTTTGATTCCAGGGTACATCTCAAAGGAAGGCCTGGACCTTCTCAAGGCCGAGCCTGACATCGAGGTGGACTACCGGCAAAGCTCGAACAACGAGGAAGTGCAGGGGATAATCGGCGATTACGACGTGCTTTTCTGCATCAGCTGGACTGACGTCAACGAAAAGCTCCTGGCCACTGCAAAGAAGCTCAAGCTCGTGGGCAGACTTGGCGTTGCAATCAACAAGATTGACCTAAACGCGTGCACGCGGCGCGGGGTCCTAGTGTACAACGACCCGAACGGCAACACGACAAGCGCAGCAGAGCAGACGATGGCGCTCATGCTGAGCGCAGCAAGGTACACCTGGAAGGCCTGCAATGCGGTCAAGGGCGGCGAGTTCAAGCAGGAGAAATACCTAGGAAAGGAGCTCAACGGAAGGACCATAGGGATTATCGGCCTGGGAAAAATCGGCTCGAAGATTTCAAAATACGCGAACGCTTTCGGGATGAAGGCAATCTGCTACGACCCGTACATTCCGGATGGAAAGGCAGGGGACTTGGGTGTCGAGAGGCTTTCTTCGCTTGACGAACTGGTCAAAAGGGCGGATGTCATCACCGTTCACACGCCGCTGAACGACGAGACGCGCGGCCTTGTGAACGAACGCCACTTTGCGCTGATGAAGGATGGCGTAATAATAGTCAACTGCGCGCGAGGCGGAATCGTCGAGGAGAAGGCGCTTTACGAAAACCTGGCCTCAGGAAAGGTCTTTGCAGCTGGAATCGACGTGTGGACCAAGGAACCCATCGAGAAGGGAAGCTGGCCGGACAAGCTCCTGTCACTGCCCAATGTCGTTGGCACGCCGCACCTGGGCGCAAAGACCGTTGACGCGCAGGACAACGTGGGAATCGCGATTGCAAAGCAGACCATCAAGGCGCTCCGGGGCGAGATGGTGGAGAACGCGCTCAACCTGCCGTACATTTTGGAGCCTGCTGATTTGGAAAAGTCGCGCGGGTTCATGAACGCGGCAAAAATCCTTGGCTCGATGCTCTACCAGCTTGGACTCGGAAAAATCACCAAAATTTCAGTGGCTTTCGGCGGAAAGGTGCCCGAAGCCGCGAAGAAGCCCGTTGCCTCCTTTGCGGTGCAGGGGCTTTTGGAAAAGATGCAGCCGGAGGCGAACATGGTCAACAGCATGCTCCTTGCCGAGGAAGAAGGAATTAACGTCGAGCAGGTCTCCGAGCCCGTTACGACAAACTACGCAAACGCCATAGTGCTCACCGCAACGTATGAGGACGGCCACAGCGACTTCATCACCGGAAGCATATTCTCGCACAGGTTCCTGCGCATAATAGGCTTCAACGGCTACGAGTTCGAGGCAAAGGCCGCGCCGCGGATGCTCTGGGTGTTCAACACAGACGTGCCCGGGGTGGTGGGGCTTGTCGGCAGCGCGTGCGAAAAGGCCAAGGTCAACATTGCCGGGATGATCCTTGGAAGGCTCAAAAAGAAGGGCAATGCAGTTGCAGTGCTTGCGGTTGACTCCGAGGTGCCCAAGGAAGCAATCGAAGGGCTTAAGGCGGATAACCGCATAGGCATAGTAAGGCAAATAAGCCTTGACGAGAGTTTGATTTATACGCCCAACAACGGCAACCACGCCCAAGGGAGTGAAGAATAGTTATGCTGGAACTCAAGTTCGTGCGCGCAAACCCCGAAATCGTCCGCAAGGACCTGCAAAAGAGGGGCGACTCCGAAAAACTCGGGTGGCTTGCCGACCTATTGGAAAAGGACAAGTTAGCACGCGAGCTTGCGCTCTCTGCAGAGGCGCTCCGCGGAAGGCGCAACACCATCTCGCGCGAAATAAACGAGACCAAGAAAGCCGGAAAGGATGCAAGTGCTTTGCTCAAGGAAGCTGCAGGAATCCCTGGAAAAATCAAGGAAACCGAGACCGAGCTTGCGGCAATAAACGAGAAAATCAAATTCTACCTGATGAGACTGCCCAACATCATGCACGAGAGCGTGCCAGTCGGGAAGGACGACTCTGAAAACGTCCAGATTAAAACGTGGGGAGAAGCGAAGGCGCCAGCCTTCGAATTAAAGAACCACGGCCAGCTTGCTGCTGAGAAGGGCTGGGCGGACTTCGAGCGCGCTGCCAAGATTTCAGGCGCGGGATTCTATTTCCTAAAAGGCCGCTTGGTCCTGCTTGACATGGCGCTCCAGCGCTTTGCAATGGACCTGCTTGTCAACCACGGCTACACTCCGATTATGCCGCCCTACATGATGAACCGCGCTGCTTACGAAGGAGTCACAGACCTTGCTGACTTCGAGAAGGTAATGTACAAAGTCGAGAACGAGGACGAGTACCTCATTGCAACCAGCGAGCATCCCATGGCCGGGATGTACAAGGACGAAATCTTCGAGGAGAAGGACTTGCCGCTCAAGCTCGCCGGGATAAGCCCGTGCTTTAGGCGCGAAATCGGCGCGCACGGAATTGATACGAAAGGCCTTTTCCGGGTTCACCAGTTCCACAAGATTGAGCAATTCATCTTCTGCAAGCCCGAGCAGTCGTGGGAGTTCCACGAGGAGCTCCTGGCAAATGCCGAGGAAGTATTCCAAAAGCTCGGACTACCCTACCGCATTGTCGCAATATGCACAGGCGACATCGGAACGGTTGCAGCAAAGAAGTATGACCTGGAAGTGTGGATGCCGCGCGAGAACAAGTACCGCGAGGCAGTCTCCTGCTCAAACTGCACCGCCTATCAGGCCACACGGCTCAACATCAAGGTTCGCGACCGCAAGGACTTCGAATCCAAGCAGTACGTGCACACGCTCAACAGCACCGCTGTTGCCACCTCGCGCGCAATCCGCGCAATACTGGAGAACTACCAGCACGAAGACGGCTCGGTAAGCATACCGAAGGCGCTGCAGCCCTATATGAACGACAGGGAGACGCTATAGAGCATCCGAACGAACGGGTCACCTGCGTTCCTTCTTTATTTGCGCATAGGTCCTTTTTGCGTTTAGTCCCTTACAAGAGCCTAGAAACTCGGAAAAGTCCAATGCAGCCATAGGAAAGTGCTCGATGATTACATCTGAAAAGCTTTGACCTGGCTTCTTTGCTGTCTTTAGGCGAGTGTATGCCCCATCGCTTAGATAGACGTTGACCATAAATATACGCTCGGGTTATTCTTGGCTAAATATATTGGGTTCAATGGCATTTTATTGCTTTATCGGCCCAATAATTAGGCAACACTTAGAGTTGAATATACAATGTCAACCGATTCGCAGGCTTCCTACGAGTTTAGGAAGCAGGTGGAAGCCCTGGAGAAGTTCCAGGGCCGCGGGACGCAGCTCATCAGCGTCTACATTACGCCAGGGTACCAGATTTCCGAGACTGCGGGAAAGCTGCGCGACGAGGCGGGCCAGGCTTCGAACATCAAGAGCACGAGCACGCGAAAGAACGTCATCTCGGCCCTTGAAAAGATTCTCCAGTACCTCAAGGGCTTCCGCGAGTCGCCAAAAAATGGCATCGCGATTTTCTGCGGGGACGTGTCCGATACCGAGGGAAAGCCGGACATCCAGCTTTTCAGCGTAATCCCGCCGGTTCCCCTTGGCGTGCAGTTCTACAGGTGCGAAAGCAGGTTCGTGCTGGAGCCTCTAAAGGAGATGCTTGACAAGGCGGGAACCTACGGCATCGTGGTTATGGACGGAAAGGAAGCCACCGTCGCGGTGCTGAAGGGAAAGCAAATCAAGGTTATCCGCAGGCTCAACAGCACCGCGCACGCAAAGGTAAGCAAGGGAGGCCAGTCTGCGGCGAGGTACAACCGGCTGCACAACGAGGCTGTTGAGTACTACTACACGCGAGTCGGAGCTGCAATGGCGCCGTTCCTTGAATACAAGGGGTTTGAAGGAGTCATTGTCGGCGGCCCGGGGCCTGCAAAGGAGGACTTCCTCAAGCAGAAATCATACAATTACCAAATCAAGATACTCGGGATGGTGGACACGGGCTACACTGACGAGTACGGCATCCAGGAAGTGATGGAAAAGAGCGGGGACATCATCGCAGAGCAGGAGGCAATCAAGGAAAAGAAACTCCTTGACGAGTTCATGGCGCAAATAATGAAGAACGGGCTTGCGACTTACGGTGAGAAGGAAGTGCGGGAAGCGGTGCAGAGCGGCAAGGCCAGCAAGCTGCTCGTGTCCGAGGGCCTGGAGTTAAACCGCATCAAGCTCACCTGTACAATGTGCGGAAAGACCGTTGAGAAGCTTGTTGAGAATGTCGAGGAGCATCAGAACACGCCTTGCGAGTGCGGCGGAGTGTACAAGGTGACCGGAGAGAACGACATCGTGGGCGAGATTGTCGACCTTGCGGAGCAGATGAACATACCGATTGAAATCATAAGCAAGGAGACCTCCGCTGGATTCAGCTTCTACGGCACGTTCCGCGGCCTGGGCGCGTTCTTGCGCTACAAGTAGAAGGACTAAACACAGGCAAAAGACGGTTTACATATGGATTTTCATTTTCAGCCAGAAGAGTTTATTGTCGAGGAAATCACAAGCGACGGCACGGTCCTGGAAGTGGACAAGAAAATCGAATCGCTTTCAGGGATACCGACAGCAACGGCCCAAGACGGCGCGGAAGCCGGCGAGCCGAAGAACGCAAAGAACGAATTCTCCTGGTTCATCCTACAGAAGAGAAACTGGAACACGCAGCAGGCGCTTGACGCAATCTCAATCAAGATGTACATTCCAAGAAAACGCTTCAACTTTGCCGGGACCAAGGACAGGAGCGCGATTACAACCCAACTCTGCTCTGTTTTCGGAGTGAGCGCGGAGCGCATGCTTACTGCGCACGTCAAGGACATCAAGATAAACGGCGCGTGGCCTGCAAGCGAGAAAATCAAACTCGGCGTGCTGAAAGGAAACCGCTTTTGCGTAACAGTCAACAAGGAAAATTGCGGGATGACGCCTGATTTTGAAAAAATAACCGCCGCCACCCAAAAATCAAATGAAATCACCAATTTTTTTGGAAAGCAGCGCTTTGGCTCATTGCGCTCGAACACTCACTTAGTTGGGCACTACATACTCAAAGGCGATTACAAAGGCGCTGTTGAGAACTACCTCGTGTTCCGCGACTGCGATGCTGAGAACTGCAAAGAGGAAATCTCGCCAACCAGGCGCGAGGAACTCGAAGTCCGCAAGAGACTGGAACAAGACTGGGACTTCAAGGCCGCGCTCGGGTATTTTCCTGCCTGGCTCAAGTACGAAGTCAGCATAATCCGCCACATGAAGGACAACCCTACTGATTACATCGGAGCAATCCGGAAGATTCCCCGAAGCATACAACTTATGTTCATCCACGCGGCACAGGCGGACGTGTTCAACTCTGCACTGAAAGCGAGGATTGCAACCGGAAAGCTAAGGACGCCCATTGAAGGCGACTTCTTTGCACCGTTCGACCCGCTTGGTTTCCCGAATGACGAGAAAGCAGTAGCAATTTCCAAGGAGAACGCGGAGGAAATTGCTGCCAAAATCGCCGCGAACAAGGGCGTGCTTTGCACAAGCCTTGTCGGGATGGACACTGTTGTCATTGACGAGTTCTCACAGGCAGAACTGGACAAGCGCAGCATCACAAAGGAGATGTTCCTGATCAAGTCGATGCCCGAACTTTCAAGCAAGGGCGGGATGCGGCCGCTGTGGGTCAATGCGGTTGGATTGGGCGTCGAAAGGAAAATGGACGAGACCGGAGCGGACTGCCCGGGACAAATCAAACTCTCTTTTTCGCTGCCATCCGGCGCCTATGCCACTGTTGCTGTTGAGCAATTACTTGGGAATTGAATAGGCAGAATACGAATCTGATTGCAACAGCCGGTCGCCTTGAAGCCCAAGCGGGTCAGCTGAAGCGGAATAATTTGCAACCACCAAGTCTATCCCATATAGTTGCATCAGCAATCGTCCATCAGAATCCAGCGAATCGTTCATGATTTGCTGGGCAATATAGGTTCGCGACTCGAAGTCGGGCAGCTCCTCGGCAAACGAGCCAAGCAGGACCTTTTTTTGCGGCGAGTAATAGGGGATTGCATAGCTTTGAACAAATCCAGCGCAGACGTTCGGCTGGGGGTATTGCGCAACAGCCATCGCAACTGCGGTTGACTGCGCGTCTAGCGGCGGCGAGCGCCAGGTCGTGAATGAATTGAAGCAGATTGCGGCAAGAGCCAGACCGCAGAAGAACGCAACCCGGAAACGCCTGCTGCTCACGGTTTCCTTCAGCGTGGACAGAAACAGCGCGGCCATTGCCGCAAGCGGCAGCGCGAGGTAGGGAAGCTGGCGGAAGGAGAACGGCGCGAATGCGGAGAGTGCGATTGGCGCTGCAAAGAGCGCGGCAACAAGGGGCGGGATTCTTTTTTTGTAAACCAGGAGCGCCACGCCAGCTGAGCCTGCGACAAGCAGGGGAAGCGAAAAGAACTCGAAGATTCCGGGAGTCGTCACGAACGGGTTGGAAAAGCCCAGCGCGGTGCGGGGAACGAAGTATATGAAGATGGCCACGGCCAAGAACGATTCGAATATGAGCTCCTTTATGCGCTTCCCGAAGAGCGCGAGCACGCCAAGGCAAATCATGGCAGCCAAAAACGAGCGGAAGTGCGAAAGCGAGAGTGTTGTGAGGAATGCAAAGACTACAAACGGGCTTGTCTTTTTGTAGAAGAAGTAGACTGCGCCAAAGCAGAGCACCAGGCCGAGCGTCTCGGAAATCGGAGTGAGCGTGCGGTAGTAAATCCAGGGCGAGAGGAAGACTGCAATCCCTGCAAGGCAACACAATGCCTCATCAGCGGTTCGGGAAAGTTCGGACAGGATTGCGCGGGAAAAAAGGTAGCCCAACGAGAAGAAGAGGATTGCGAAAAAGAACGAGAAGGCGTTGGTTGAATCGGAAAGCGAGAGGCCGGTAAGCTTAGAGAACGCCGCCAAGAGGACGTCGAAAAGCGGTGGGTAGCTTGTCGCTCCTGCGCCTATTGCGCTGCTCTGCACGGGATAGCCGCTCGTTTCAAGGAACGCCGCTGAACGCGACCGCTCGTAAGCGTCGGAGGTTATGAAGGAGTAGTTGAAATAGAAGTGCGAAAACAGCACTGCGACGAACACGAAGCCAAGGCAGGCTGCGAAGACGGTCGAAACTTCCTCGCGACGGGCGACAGGATTCATCTGGATCGCCTTGAAAGGAGCGCCACGAAAGCCGCGCTCACAAGGGTTGGGAACCACAGCCGCGCAACGTCAAAGCAGAAGAAAATGGCAACGAGCAGGGCAACAGGGTATGCGCCTTGGAGAAGGAAGACACCCACAAGCTCGAGCAGGCCAAACCCGTGCACGAAGGGAATCTTGGATGCAAAAAACGTGACAGCGAAAGCGCCCGCTACAATGACAATCCCGGGGTTGATGTGGAATGCAAGGAAGCACGAGTAGAATGCGACCAGTTCGAACGCAAGCGAGACTGCGACAAGGAGGATGGACTCCTTTGAGGGCGTCGCAAGCATCCTGCGGAAAGTTTTAGAGCCGGAGTGGAGGTCTTCCGGGATGACGCGCTTTGGCAACAGTTTTTCAAGCCAGGAAATGTTGCCCAGGAAGAAATAAAGCAGGATTACCGATACGACACTGACTGCAATCCCGGCCATTGTCGCGTAGAGGATTTCAGTAGGAAGTCCGGCGCTGTAAAGAATCAGGAACACTCCGGCTGCGACTGCGGAAAAAACGATTTTGTGCAGTTTCGTAGCAAAGCTTGAGAGCACGATGTGCGAAAACCCCGCCGCGTCCCGGCGCGAGAAATACCCGCGAAGCGCATCCGAACCAACGCCCATCGGAGTAAGCGCGCCAGCAGCAGCGGCAAAAGTTAGGAGAGCGGCCTCCTTGCGCTGTATCCCAGCTGACTTTGCCCACGCAAGCGACCAGAAGAATATGCTTGCAAGGTAGGCAAGCAAGGCAAGGCAGAACATCGGCCAGTCCGCGCTTGCAAGGTAGTTCTGGCCACCCAGGAAGGTTATGACGGCATAGGCTATTGCGACCAGAATGAAAAGGTAGGCAAGGGCCGAAAGCGCCTTGTTGCGTATCGAGGATGTATCCGATTTTGAGGCCAAGCGATTCACTACCTGATAATCAACAATCTTGGCAATAAAAACCGGGCAGGAAAGGTGGAGAAAAAGCGCGGAGGGTGGGATTCGAACCCACGAACCCCTTACGGAGTAACAGATTAGCAGTCTGCCGCAATGGCCACTATGCGACCCCCGCGCAATAAGACATCAGGACTATTATCTTGGCAAAATAGCAATAAAAACAGGCAGTAGGACCGGCACGAAAGCCATTCCAGGAACAAGGCAGTATCGCAAATTCACAAACCACAGCAACGCCCTACGGGGCAGTCAATCCTTTTCAAAGTATTTTGAATACCGTTTGTTCTTCTTCATTATCTCAAGGACTTCCTGACGATTATATGGGGGAACGGACTGAAGGCACCGAATCGCCTTAAGAGTAGAAGTCTCGTCCTCACTCAGATTCAACCGTTCTCCGATTTTATCGACATAGGTCTGCGAATCGTGGATGCTATTGGCGATAACACTCCAACTATAGTCTGACATTTTCTTGATTGACTCATACTGCATCCGATATATTCTTTCCCTGTCCGAATCCCTCCCGAACAGCCAACCGGTAAAGAAAACGTACGACCACGGGAGCTGTTCCTGATTGGAGAAAAAACTGTAATGCCCGCATGGTTTAAGGCCCACCTTTTTCAGTTCATCACGGAATTCGTCAACCAGTCCAAACTTTTTACCTATGACTATGAAATCCACGTCGCTCGAATCCTTGGGATTGCCGGGGGTGTTTTGCCATCCCCCCTTGCTTAAACTCCCTGTGACGCTCACGGCGGTGAAATCCTCGCCGTGCTTTTCCTTCAGCCGGTCGACAATAAGTGAAATCTTCTTCGCCGCATCGGCAGCAAAAGTAGGGTGTTCCGTAGCAAATATTGGATTCTTGTTGAAGAGAAGGCCCAATTGTTTTGCCCTGGCTGCAGATTTTTTTTCCCTTCCAAAACCATCTTCCGCCTTCTTGGTCTGCTCCCTGACAGACGAAAGATGTTCCACTACATCAGCAAGTGCCGGGTCTTTACAGACCTTCAGCAAGTTTACGTACCGGTCTGGAACGGGTTCACCGCGCCTTAACAGATTTGCTACCTCCCGTCGCTCGCCGGAAAACTGTAAGGGAAAAGTCTGAACTAACTCAGTCCTGCTGCCCTCCGATTGTAGATTCCTGCGGATGCTTCCGTTTTCCCCGAAGTTTTCCGGCTTAAAGAACTGTTTCACACAGGATTGATGCTAAAGGCAGAATAAAAAGAGTGGCGGGCAAGCCCTGCATCGTAGGCACGGAACCAAGCCACTAGTCGGCACCCCTTTCTCACCCTTGTATCTTTGGAGCACGCGTGGCAGTCCTTATAGTTGCTCCTTCCGGCCTGGCTCGTTCGGAATGCAACGCGTAACCAAAGGCAAGGGGTCGACGATCGGGATATCGGGCGACTTCGTCCCATGCATCCTCAACAGGGCATCACCCTCCTCAAAGGGGTTGGAGTGACAGGAAACCCTTAGCTTCCCAGCTAGCCCGCCGAAATAACAGTGGGGCTAATGGATAATAAGACAGGCGGAAACGCGGTAAATCAGGCCTTGAAAGCGGGTTGGAGTGTCGTCCCGCCTCTCAACCACCCTAGGAGCCCTGTCGTCCTCCCTTTGGGAATGAATGTGATTCCCTTCTTTTGTATTAAAAACAATCCGTAGTCCTTTGATAACTTTTTCCACGCTGCAGAAGGCTCACCGGGTAACCCGTATAGCTTGATGTGCTCTTTTCTGACAAGCAGTTCCTTTCCGAGGTCATCGCGAACGTTTGCCTTGTGCTTTTTCAACCACCCGTTCGACTTGTGAAGGTCGCGCAGCTTCAGTGTGTCAAAGACGGCAAACGCACCCGCGCCAATCGCACCTATCTGGGGGCCTGTGCCGGTTATCACGCCCAAAGCAACAGCTGATGCCAAGCCGATGCCGGCCGTTGCCATCCCAACGACGCCTAGGTCCACGTTCCTATATTTGCGTATCTTGGCGGCCGCGTCAACCGCGCCCTGGAAGTACGGGGTAAGGTGCTCAGTTGGGATGAATAGAGGGGCAGTTTTCATAACCTGATTTGGATCGGCGGCTATAAAACCATGACCAAAACCGGCTGTTTTGCGGCGCAAAAAACCCCAATTTTACGAGTGAGGCACACACATCTGTTTTTATATTTTGGCAGATTACACCAAATATAAGCAATTCAACGCAAAACGCGCTATTATGCAGAGGTAGGTATCAGATGGAAGAAATCATCTCCGAGGCACTCAAGACTTCGACTAGAACCGTCTCGCACGGGATAACCGGCTCGGGGCCAACAAAGGACTTCGAGTTCCAGACCCCAAAAATAATGGTAATCGGAGCAGGAGGCGCGGGCTGCAACTCAATCAACCGCCTCTCAAAGATTGGCATCCGCGGTGCGGATATGGTGGCAATCAACACCGACAAGCTCCACCTCGGCATGATTTCCGAGAGCGTAAAGAAAGTGCTCATCGGAGCGTCAATAACCCGCGGCCTGGGAGCAGGCGGCTACCCCGAAGTGGGCCAGAAGTGCGCCGAGGCTTCGAGGCCGTACCTGGAGAAGCTCCTTGACAACGTGGACATGCTCTTCCTCACAACCGGCATGGGAGGGGGAACGGGCACTGGCGCTACGCCGGTAATCGCGAACATCGCAAAGGCAAAAGGCGCAATCGTAATCAGCATCGTCACCTTCCCGTTCGCGCTTGAGCGCGCGCGGCTTGAGAAAGCAGAGGAGGGGCTCGAGAAGCTCAGGGAGCAGTCCGACACCATCATCGTCATTGACAACAACCGCCTAGTGCAGATCGTGCCGAACCTGCCCATTGACCAGGCCTTCGCTGTTGCGGACGAGATTATCGCCCGGGCTGTTCGCGGAATCACCGAGACCATCACCACCCCCTCACTCATCAACCTGGACTTTGCCGACGTGCGCGCAGTGATGAGCAACGGCGGAGTGTCGATGATTGCAGTAGGCGAGGCCAAAGGCACCGCACGCGAGGAGAACGTGGTCAAGAACACGCTCAACCACGCCCTCTTGGACGTTGACTATGCCGGAGCCAAGGGAGTGCTCCTGCATATCACCGGCGGGGCTGACATGACGCTTGGAGAGTGCAACCACATAGGCGAGGCGCTCACCGAACAGGTCGACCCGCACGCTACGGTCATCTGGGGAGCAAGGATTGACCCCGGCTACGAGGGCAAGATTGAGGCCATCGCGATATTTACGGGAATCCACAGCCCCTACGCAATGGGCCACGAATCGTCCTCCTCGGTAAAGAAGAGCAAGTACAAGACCGACGTTGGCGGGCTGGACGAGATTGCGTTCTAGGACAAGGGGCGAATCCGCCCCAAACCCTTTTCTTTTTCCCTCTTTCTTATTTTCCTTATTTCAACCCCTGATTTTTCTAAAACGTCTGGCTTTCTCTTTTAAACCTTAAGCTGCAAACATATTGGATATCAATGACTGTAGCAGGGAACGGAATTATCGAGAACTGCCGCAAGTGCTATGTTGACAACGGGTACGGAGTGCACCTCGAACAGAGGGGCAACGAGTATGTCTGCAAGTACTGCAACAGCCGCTACACGGTCCAGGACGGGCTGATGAAGCGGCTTTGAAGTTCAGCTCGGTGCAAGAAAGATGGACGAAAAAAAGCCGGAAATGGACGAGCGCAAGCTGCGCGACATGTTCAGGCAGGCGGTTGAGCGCGGGGCCATAGAGTCAGTGCTCCACTTTGACGCCCACGGCACGAAAAAGGACGCTGTTGAGAACGCGATGATTGACATGATCTCGCGCATGAACAGGGAGCTCGGAGTCCTTTATTGCAAGGGCGAGATTGACCAGGCAATCGAGAACAACGACCTGTATTCCTGCGCGGCCGAAGTCAGCATCCTTACCACCAACTACAACGCGCTGGTGAACATCGCAATCAAGTACGCGCCAATAGCTGTTGAGATACGCGCACCAGCCCAAGTCAAGCTCACTGCCGAGGAGGCGCAGATAAACATCCTCGACATCGCGCAGGCGTCGCAGGACTTCGCGAAGGTCTTCTTCGAGAAAATCATGAACACCGAGGACTTCGCCAAGTTCAACCAGCAGATGGAGAACAGGGCGAAGCTGGGCGAAGTGCTGCGCAACAAGTCTGCAGCTGAAAAGAAGAAGGACTAGTTTTTCCCAACAAAGCCCGGGGGCGCCAATCCGCTAAATTTCTGACTGTTTTAGCTTACGCGCGCTTCTGGAAGATTTCCCTCATCAGGTCGCCGTATGCCGGCCGGGTTATGAGGATTCCCACGAGTACTCCGATTATGGTCGAGACTCCGAAGCCGACTATCTCCACGATTCCGGAGAGTATGAGGGGAAGCATTGCTGCGATGACCACGCCTGCGACGGAGAAGATTACGTAGAACGCCTTCTTGATGCGCTCCTTGACCTCGTACTCGTCGTGCGACTCGTCCTCGTCCTCCTGGCCGCCCCTGAGCATCTCCTCGGTGATGACTATCTGGTCGGCAACACCGCTGCCCATCAGGACTATGATTCCGGCCATTGCGGAAAGGTCAAGGGTGCCGAACACTCCGATGATTGCGGTTGTGAGCAGGACCTCGATGCTGTTGAAGAGCACTATTGGAAGCACGAGCGCGGCCTGGCGGTAGCGCAGGTAGATGAGCACGCTGACTGCGAAGATTCCTGCTATGAGAGCCATCCAGCTGTACTGGAGGAAACGCTCCCCAAGCGAGGGCGCGACCGAGAACGAGCTTCCGATGGTGGTCGAGACTGGGAGCTTGCCCCCTGAGATTACGCTCTTGAGCTCGCGGATTTCTGAAAGCGCGCTCTTTTGCTGCTCGTCTGCGGTGGTGCCCTTTGCGGGCCCGGAAACCTGGAAAATCTGGTTTATCCTTCCATCGGCAAGGCTTGGCGAGAGGATTGGAGAGCAGATGAGGCCGATTGCATCCCAGCGCGAGACCTCGGTCGTCAGTTGACCGCCGCTCGTTATTGCGGTCGAGACCGAAGTGTACTCCGGCTTGATGTCAGCGGAAGCGAGGCGCTTGACCGTGACGTTGCGCTTCTCCACAGCAGCGGCGATTGCAGGGTAGGCCGCCTCAACGCCGTCCTCGATGATTATGTAGGAAACGCTCTGGCTTATTGTCAGGTTCTGCGCGTCCTCGGCGTAAGCAAGTGATATCGTGTCGGCGTTCTTGAGAAGGACGTCGTCTATGGCCGGCTGGGCGCCCGAGGACACCAAGCCGAGGCTCTGGTTCGGGAGGATGGTCGCCTTTCGCGCGATTATGATTGCATTCTGTGGCCGGTCAAGGAACATGTAAACCGGGTAATTGCCCTTGGCAAGGGCCGCCTTTGCAAAGCGGTCTCCGCCGTCGCGGCTGACTGCAAACCCGAGCTCCCAGACCTTTCCGGTACTTGTCGTAGTCACGCTTTCCTGGTTCGAGCCGCCTACTGCGCCTGCGAGGACGTCAGAACCTGAGACTGCCACCTGGCCGTCTATCAGGGCCTCGAAGCGTCCCTGCTGCTTGAGGATGTTCCGCACGCTCTCGATTGCATCGGGCGAGGCCCTCGGGATTTCGACAAGCACCTCGGTGTTTCCAACCGGCCGCACCACCGACTGGGAGAGGCCGAACTTGTTGATGCGGAGCTTTATTGTTTCCACAATCGAGTCCATCGTGGCGGTGTCCACGCTCTTTTCAAGCGTGATTGGTATGCGCACGCCCCCGGAGAACTCGATTCCGGTGTTTAGGCCCTTGAGCCAGATTAGCGCGAACGCAAAAACTACGCACACTGCCACTAGCTGGACGCGCCTGTTCTTTGCAATCCGGAGCCAGTTTACATGAGTAGCCATCAAGAATCACACATTATTTTTTTCCGAAAAAGTGCAGGATGAGCACCGCGTTGCCGAACCAGGTTGCTATGAAGTCAACAACCGCGCCGATTACCGCAACCGATGCAATCTGGTAGTAGGTTGAAATTGAAAGCACCGTTGACGCAGCCAAGAGGACGCTGTACGAGATGAGCGTGGCAAGGTTGATCATGATGGCCATCTTCATGGCCTCGAACGCGCGCTCTTGGGCAGTGCCGTCCGAGCGCTTGAGCACGCGCACGGTCAAAAGGACGTCCGTGTCGAATGAGAACGCGATGAGCATCAAAAGCGCTGCAAACGACGCGAGCGTCAGCGGCAGGCCGAGCACGGACATCACGCCGAGCGTGATTACGATGTCGGAAATCGCGCCGAACACGACCGAGAACGAGGGTATCAGAGAGCGGAAGATTATGAAGACGACGATTGAAGTCAAGATGAAGGACAACACGAGGATGCCTACGGTCTTTGACAGGAACTCCTTGCTCAACGTTGAGCCGATTTCGCGTGCGGAATATGAGGATACCGGCACGACAGACCTGACCTGCTCCATTACCTTAGTCTGGTAGGAATCCTGACGGTCGAAATAGTGCTCGTGCGCAAGCGTGTAGGCCTCAAGGGCATCCGAAGGCACTGCTGAATTGTCGCCCAAGGCCGAAAGGACCTCGCCGGACTTCGCTACGACCCTTGCCTCGAGGTCGGTTACCTTTGCCTGCGCCTTCTCAAGGTCAGTTGAGGTGACAGTCCCCGAGTCCACCTTGGACTCAAGGTAAGTATATTCAAGCGAGGCGGAGTCAAGGTCGGTCTTGAGCGAGTCAAGCTCGCGCGAAGTGGCAGAGGCGTTTTCCAGAGCATCGCTTGGCCCAAGCTCAATCTCAAGCCCGGAACCGCCGTCCGGAGCTGTGAATGACCGCACGTCCACGCTTCCCGAGAACGGATAAAGCTTCTCCTTCAAAAGCCCGGTGTCGACGCTCGTGGCGTTGGTGTATACCGTCAGGAGCGTGCCGCCCTTGAAGTCAAGGCCGTAGGTTACGCCGGGGTACACGAAAATGCAGAACAGCGAGACGAGCATGAGCAATGACGGGATTGCTATGAGCTTGTTGTAATGCTTCCAATGGAAAGGATTCTTCATCCGGATTGACCCCTGAATTAACCTGAACTTAATAGGCGGATATGAAAACGCCTAGACCCGATAAAACCCTAATACGGAAAAATACGCGAGTAACACAAATCCGCATTTTTCCTATATCGGACAGTATACCGCCCCAGTCCGATATAAGAGTAAATTATTCCTAATTCGCCAAGGTTAATAACCATTATTATAAGAGGCGGCTGGAATCCAGGCGCTTCCCCGCCCGAAGGGGATAAAACAGTTATCAGACAAGTAAATTACGCTCGTTTTATGCAGGGGTAGCAAAGCCTGGTCAAATGCGTAGGACTCAGAATCCTATCCTTTAGGGGTTCGAGGGTTCAAATCCCTCCCCCTGCACTTAGAACACACCTAGAGGCAAACCTTGTCTCAAGCGACTTGTTTTCATATTCAGAGACACGATTCCCGACTTTTTAACCTCTGCACCGCTTTGGACATGAACGAAGGCGATTTAGGCAGTATATAAACGAAAAATGCTTTTGCTAAATTGTGTCAATTAAGACATGATTGCCCAATGTTTTGGGTGATTTTATGGGTTCCATAATCCGTTTGAAGAGCTTAATTGATATAGTCCCCCAGGACAAGGGGCTGAGCGTCCATCAAATCACCTGCCGGACTGGCATGGATCACCGAACGGTAAAGAAGTATTTGGATCTCATAATTGAAATGCAAAGTATGCCTAAAATCGAAAAAAAACAAGTTGGCCTCAGAATAATTATTCAAAAGGCATAGACCGCCGATAGTCAGCTGGACAACCAGCCAATGGCAAAACATACAGGATAGCAAAGCCGGGTCAAACGCGCAGGACAATAATTCTGTCCCGTAGGGGTTCGAGAATTCAAATCCCTTTTGAGTTTTTCTGGAAGAGATAAAAAGGATGTAAACGAAAGGTTAACAGAAGACTCCTCTAGGATGCTTTATATCCTACGGATTATGGGTATTTCTCTATGAGTGAAGACATCAAACAAAAAGTGAAAACTGCTCTCGAGAGGCTAGACTCCATAGACCGAGTTTATGACTTCTTTAAACAGCTTGGCTATTCTGATTCGGCTCAAACTAAATTTTATGACAAGTCCTACAAAACGGGATTGAGTTTACCGGCGGAAGAAAAAGAAAAAATCGAATCAATTCATTCAATTTTTAGCTTTGGAAAAAGAAATGGCGTTTTCAAAGCGGAAATTAGCGCGTACTTCATCAAGACCAAAACAGTTTCTAATTCCATCATAAAAGCGATATCCAAGGAATATGTCGACCGGGGAGAAAAAGTCCTAGTCGTCCTTACGCCTAACTACAAACAATACGTTTTCCTATTACCTGAAGCGGTTCCTACCGAAGACCTCAAAAATAAAATCAAGTATACCAAGCTCTTTGTCGAT
>CAINOH010000021.1 GCA_903851445.1 uncultured Microcaldota archaeon
AGATTTAATGCAATTCAACATTACCCTGATGAGCGGAATATTGATCACCGTCTTTGTGCACCGGCTGATGACCTGCTCAATATATATGGGGTCTTCTCCTTTACAAGTGGGTAAAATGATGGCCAAAAAGAGCGGAAGCCCGTCGAGGCAAAGGCTGTAAATGAGGGTAAAAAACTTGCCATGATTGCAGGATGCGAAAACCTCGACACCTTCGGGACGCCTATCGGTTCCCCGGCTTTGAACCTGCCACGACCGTGCGCGGTTTGTTCGGTGATCCCCAAGCGCGGGTCATTTCCCTGCGGCGAGAGGGGAAAAAACTGTCTGTGGGACTTGCGGCAGCATCCACCACGCCTGGTACGACAGCAAGCTGCGCCAAGTACGCGATCTATCCTGCGGGGACATGCGGATATACCTGGAGGTGGAAATCCGGCGCGTGGACTGCAAGCAGTGCGGCAAAGTGAAGCAGGAAAAGCTGGAGTGGCTGGCGAACAATCCGTTCTATACGAAGAGATTCGCCTTCTTTGTGGGCCGCCGCTGCCGCGCCATGACCATCAAAGACGTGTCCCGGGAAACCCGGCTGGATTGGAAGACGGTCAAGGACATGGACAAGCAGTACATGACGGAGCAACTGCGTCGAATAGGCAAGCCGGGGCCCAAGGTTATCGGCATCGACGAAATCTCGATACGGAAGGGACACACGTACCGCATCGTGGTCAGCGATCTGCTTCGTCGCCGGCCGATATGGTTCGGAGGCAAGGACCGCTCGGAAGAAAGCCTGGACGAATTCTACAAGTGGCTCGGGGCGAAAAAGAGCAAGCAGATTCGGCTGGCGGTAATGGACATGTGGAAGGCGTTTCGCAACTCGACGCACAAGCCCGAGAATGCGCCACAGGCCGCCATCCTATTCGACAAGTTCCACGTGATACGGCATTTGGGCAAAGCCTTGGACCAGGTGCGCAAGAACGAATATTTCCGACTGACGGGCAAGGACCGGCGGTTCATCAAAGGCCAGAAGTACACGCTGCTATCCCACCAGGAAAATCTAACCAGCACAGGCCGCCAGAGCTTGCGGCTCTTGCTAAAAGCCAACAAACGGCTCAATACGGCCTATCTGCTCAAAGAGGCCTTCGGCCAGTTGTGGGATTACCAGACGGAAGGGTGGGCGCGGCGCTTTTTCGAAAACTGGCGGGCTTCGTTGAAGTGGCAACGCCTCAAGCCGTACGAGGAATTCGCCGCGATGATCGAGCGGCATTGGGATGGGATCGCCGCCTACTGCAGGCCGGAGAACAAGGCGGCTCTGGGTTTTGTGGAAGGGCTGAACAACAAGATTCGTGTCATTCAGAGACGGGCCTACGGCTTACGCGACGAGGAGCACCTCCGGCTCAAAGTCCTCACCTGCATGTTGTCGGAGATCTGAGGACTCCCGGCTTGTCGTGCCGTATTGAGCTTGCGGCACAAGGGCGTAGCCCTTGGGGCGCAAGCCCGGCGCGAGCATTTCCGCTCTCGCGCCGAACCTATGAAAGGCCTTTCATGAAGTTGCGCACGCCAGAGGAACAGTGGGCGTGCGCGGCTCAGACGCGAACGCGCGTCTGAGCGCCAACAGAACGGCTCAGGCTGGGCAAACTCGTGGAATCTGACTCGAAATTACCCACTTGATTGGGAGAAGACC
>CAINOH010000022.1 GCA_903851445.1 uncultured Microcaldota archaeon
GTTGCTTGATTGCATTCCAATGAGAACGCGGATTGAATGGATGATTATGATGGAAAAGCTAAAAAACGAGCGAAATGCCAAGGTGCGCGAGAACGTATCTACGGATCGCGAAAAAGAAAACTGGGTGACTGTTGAGGAGATGCAAGCTTTAGACAAACGACTACGAGACGAGGAGCGTGGCAGTTTGCGGCAGTTGATGGTTGCGTTTCATGTTCAGGTGCCTCCCTTGCGCGGCGGCGACTTGTTTGGAGTCGAGCTGAGCGCTGACGACAAGAAGCGCAATGTCCTTACGTTACCAGATGGCCCAGGTAGGGGAAAGCTGCGCGTCCTTGACCACAAGACGCGAAAAGTGTATGGGGCCGTGCGCAGATCGATTCCTGAACTTTTGGTTGAGGATGTTCGTGTGTCATTGCAGGCGCAGCCGCGGGAGCGTCTGTTTGTGCGCACGAACGGTGAGCCGTTTACGAAGCGCGCAGATTACATCTTGTGGAAGAACACCGCTCTGGCCCAACTGATGGGCAAAAAGGTAACGACCAACATACTCCGACATATGTATGTAACTGCCGGCAATTTTAATAAGCTTTCAGTAAAAGACGTTTCGTCTCGCGCTCATCAATTGGGACATTCGCTCTACACGCATTTACAATACAGACGATGCGATGCCGAGGGTGAAAAGGAATCCGCAGATCAACCTTAACGTTATCGCCGAAAATGAAATTGACCGCATTTTCGCCGAAAATCTAAAGTTCGTCGAAATTCGCAAGGTTTCGCCGAAAAATACTCTGTCCTTTGTTCCGTTTGAGCGCGAAGTGTTTAGCACGCCTGAGGAGCACTGCAAGTTTGAGCACGCAGAGCTTCGCCTTGCTGACGAGTCAAGGGCCGTGGCGGAGCCGCAGCCGTGGGAAAAGGACGCCCCGAGTGAGGTGCGTGAGGCGGCCCTGAAGGCGTCAGAGACGCCAGAGCTTTTTTTTGAAACGGTGATTATGAAGGATGAGGAAGAGTGCAAGAGACAGACTGAGTATCCGCAGCGCACAACTGGCTGGCTTAACGCCCGCTCAGGTGCAATTACGGCAAGCGACTTTGCCTCGGCAGTTTCACGAAACCCCTACCGGAGCACGGCAAAGTTTCTTTCGTCGAAAGTGGCGCCGAGTCGCTCGGGGTTTGACGCCATTGCTGCCAAGTTTGCGCAATGGGGCACTGACCACGAAGAGCACGCAGAGGAAGCCTTTCGCTTGGTGCTTGACAAGCGCTGCGAGTCGGGCTACCTCATCAGCCACCCTTCCATGTTCAAGCATAAGGACGCCCAGTGGATTGCAGTTTCGCCCGATGGAGTATTGACGTATATGGATCCAAAGATGGGAGAGAAGCGCGCATCGTTGGTCGAGTATAAGTGCCCGGCCTACTACCGCCACTCCCCCGACTATCCCTACAAGAAGTTTAAGGGTGGCATTCCGCCGCAGTACTATGACCAGATTCAAGGCACGATGTGGTTGATGCGCAATTATGACGTGCATCCGGACGGACGGCTCTGTGACGGATGCTACTTTGTCGTGTGGCAGCCTCATGCGGTCTCAATTACTTTTGTTCCATACTCGGAAACGTACGCGAGCATGCTTGTCGAAAAGCTGAAGGCGTTTTATTTTGATCGGTTTATTCCGTCATGTATTCAACAGTTGAAATCATAAATAACACAATTACGCCGCCTTCCGCCTCTTTGAAGCCTCACTTGCGGCCTGTGCAATCGTTACGTTTGGGTTGCTCTTCTTGAGCTCGTGATAGACCTCCTTAACTTGCTGGGACCAGGCACTAACCTTGCGTCCCTTCTTACCATACCCAAAAAGGGCTTGGTTTGCTGCGCCGATGGCAGAAGAAGCAACGCCAGCAGTTCCTGCAACGGCATCAACGACTCCGCCGGCGATGTTTGCAACTCCACCAAGATTGCCTTGAAGTGCCTGCCCAACACCCTGAATGACGCGCCCGGGGGCGGTGACGGCCTTGTATGCGCTTGTAAGAGCCGATCGCTTTCGCTCAGCCATGTCGCGGCGCGCCTGAACCTGTACGAGCCGCTCAACCACCTTTGCCGTGCGTCGCTCATCGTCTCGAACGCCAGTAAATTCGCGGCTTGCGACTTCTGGGGCAAACTTCA
>CAINOH010000023.1 GCA_903851445.1 uncultured Microcaldota archaeon
AAGTCCTACATCGAAAGAATTGACAGCGACTACCGCGACTTAAAAGAGAAATTGCTATCAAGTGCCGGTGCCGGTCTCAGCCTGTCAATTGTAATTCATGAAATAGAAAAAATAATTGATGAACTCGAAATTGCAGTCGAACGAGAACGCGGAAACCAAAAAATAAAGACGCTCGTAGAACACCTTTCAAAGATTGTGGATGGCTATTCAAGCCTCATAAGACGGGAAAAAACAGTTAAGATTAAGGCCAGCGAATTGATCGAACAGGCAATCTTCAACATGAACTTTCGTTTACAAGCTCACGATATAACGGTTATCAACGGAAGCGACCCTAAGAACGACTTTACAGTAAATTGCACGAGAAGATTGATTCTAGGAGCACTAATGAACATCATCGATAACTCAATCTGGTGGCTTGAAAACAAAAAACCACATAAAAAAGTCATATTCATATCGCCATCTGGAGATCTCGTGGAAGGTCCGGCAATAGTCATAGGAGATAATGGACCGGGCTTCATAGACGACATAGAGTCCGTAACACAGCCATTCTTTACAAGAAAACCGGATGGAATGGGCTTGGGTCTCCACATAACCAGCGAGGTAATGAAGGCCCACAATGGAAGACTGATGCTTCCCGGTACGGGCGACATTTCTCTGCCTAAAGAAATAAACGGCGCTCTTGTCGCGCTGGTTTTTGAGGACAAGAAAAATGCTTAACACAAGCGTTCGCGCGGTCATAATTGATGACCGATTGGATGAAGTTGAGCCGCTTTTTCACTTCCTTAATACCAACGGAATTCCGACCAACTGGTTTGATAATGACATCAGAAACTATCCGCAACTGCCCTTAAAGGGCGTGAGAATACTTTTTCTTGACTTTGTTTTGGTTGATGGTCAGACCGACCCAAGAACGATAGCATCAACCTTGATGGCGGCTATAACCAAAGTGATTGCAAAGGACAATGGTCCGTATGCGCTCGTGTTCTGGACAAAACATAATGAAGACCTAGCCATCGTCAAAAATTTGATTCTTACTACATCAGAAATACCAAAGCCAATTGCAGTCCTAGACCTAGTAAAAAAACGATGCATGACAAAACCGGCGCTTATCCATCAAACGATGCAGAAAAAAATAAGTAACGATGACGTCCTAAAAGTTCTATTAAGCTGGGAGAAATCGACTCATGATGCAACCTGTGAGGTACTAGACCTCTTGAAACAAAAAACCCAGCCAGCCACTTCAACAGATTTTGATGATTATGTGGCGAAATCCAAGACTGGACTGGAGAAATTCTTGTATGTATTGGCTAATGCTGAAGAAGGCGACAACCTAGTAGAATCCCGGCAAGTTCTTGTACGAGCTCAAATGCCTTTGACGAACATACTCTACGACAAATTAGATGCAAAAATCAAGAAAAACCATAAAAGTTTGAAACTCTGCAAGCGGATTCTATCCCATAAAACTAGTGCAGCGGGATTATTTCAACTATCAGAACTAAACACGATGTTCTTGATAGAAATCATTTCTGACAGCAAAGATACCCAACTGCGCCCGGGAAACATATACAAATATTCTAATTTCAGGAGACTGAAACCAAAAGCGAGATTACTTCTGCCTAGCGTAAGCCGAAGTGGAAAAGAAAATAGCGACATCATCAAGGTTCTTTGTGCCAGCACCACAAATTACAAGAAATTTTATAAGGATCATCAAGAGAATATCAATCGGGAAGCTATTCCAATTGTCATTGAAATAACTCCGCCATGTGATTATGCACGCATATCACGAACGCCTATTGCAAGGTTTATTTTTGGACTATTAGTTCCCTCAAACAGACTCGAAGGAAAATATCCGGATTCGGAAAATGTTTATCGCCCTATTCCAATCATTAAATACGATAATACTGATTTTTGTCTGATTGTTACGGATAGAATTTATGGAATTGAACGCGATAGCCTAAAGAAACTTCAAGCACCCATTATGCGAGCAAGGAAAGAACTTTTTGTGGATTTATTGGCATGGATTGGCCGTCATTTACTGAGACCGGGACGAATCGATTTTAGTTGATTTCGGTTGCCCTATTCGACAAGAGGAATGCGTCTATGCAGTCTGTTGACGTTAGATTGTCTTCTTTAGAGCATCGCATGATGGTTTTGGAAGCTGGCAAAAAGCCTCTTGCTCCTATCAAAGACTGGCATGAAGTTGCAGTAGACGAAATGCTTGCTAAATTTGGCAATGCCTTTGTGCTTTACATAATTAGCGAGGGCTTGAGGATAGATTCGGTTACAGACCGACATGACGAAACGTTAAAGTTAATGGGAATAGAACTTGAGCCAACGCCAGAAGGCAGACGAAAAGCCGCCGATAAGGCGATGGAAAAATGCGTTGCAATAATGGATTCTGCAATTAAAGAACTGAACACAAAAATCAAGACCCACGAAGCGTCTGACGAGTCACTCGAACCGCCCGAAAAGCTTGATTTTACGGCATTTGCATACACGAAACTAGCTCAAAAAGCAGGCGAAAAAGGCGAACTCAGCAAAAAAGAATTCTACCGCCTCTGCGGACTTAGATTTACGCTGCAAAAGACCGAAGCAAGAAAACTCCTGAGTCAACTTGAAAGGTACGGCGTAATAGCCGAAAATGATAAAGTCAAGTTTCCCAAAGCAAACCTCTAGGCGGTTAATACCGGGCTGTTCGCGGTTAACAATCCCGTTGAGTCTAAGGGGTTTCCACACCGGCTGCAGAACCGGCTTATTGGGGAATTCTTTTCCTTGCACCGCTGGCAGTCCTTGGTCTGAATCTCCGGTTGTTTTTCCACAAGCTTGTTACCGTTGATATCGGTCACGTGGTAGAGAGCCAGGAGGGTGTTGTCGACGTCTCGTCCGCTTAGGTGCACGTAGGTTGCGGCCATCTCGCTTCCTTGCGTCCAGCCGAAGTATTCCTTCATCTGGGCTTCCGTCATCTTTGTCGCCAGGAAGGTAGCCCGCGAGTGGCGGAACAAGTGCGGGTAGATGCGCTTGTTCACACCGGCTTTAACCGCCAATTCACGCAAGAGGACGTAGAACGAGGCGGCTTCCGCAGGCACCCCGGAGTGGTAGAACTGGTTGGACTTGGGCGGCCAGAGAGCCGCGTTAGGCTCTTTCGCGTGCTCGTACAAGTCCAGCCAAGCAGCCAAAGCCGGAGCGGAGTTAATGATCCGCACACGCCTATCCCCAGTCTTGCCGGTGACGCGCAGGATTGCACCGTACTGGTCGAACTGCACGTTCTTGACCTTCAAGGAAAGCATTTCGCCTATACGGCAACCGCTTTCGTACAAAACGAGGATGAAAGCCCGGTCTCGCGGATGGTTAGCCGCCCGGACTATCCTCAGAACCTCGTCCTCGGTTAGGAGCTCTTCCGGCAGTTTTTGGGCAGTATTGCGTAGACGAGGCTTCAGCCACTTGACTTCAGGCGGAAAGTCTTCATCGTTGCCTTTCAGCCACTTGAAGAACATCTTCAGGACGATTTTGAAGTCGTACTTCGTATGCTCGGCGTACTGTTTGCTTTCCAAGCCACCCACCAAGTCTATCAAATCGTCCTTGGTAGCGTTGATGAAAGGCGTTTTCAACCAAGCTGCCAGGTAACGAAGGCAGTACATGCACTTGACCACCCGAAAACCGCTCGCACCGCTTGCGAGCCGGTTCTTGGAAAACCTCAGGATCTGGTCTCGGTTTTCTGGGCTGATTAACGCGTCGTTCTGCAACCTAGCATACGCCACGTCAAAATTCTGTTGGCTCCGGTGTATCGGGCTCACGCTGCTCACCTATCTCAACTCCATGAAAACAAGTTTACTTATAGATTGAGACACAATTGTGTCTCTGGAAGTTGGCTTCTAGATGTCTAGGCAGGGCACTCCCCCTGCACTATTTTTTGCAATAGTCGCAACGGGAGTCTCAATTCGGCTGCTTGACCAGCGTGATTTTCCACTTCGCGCCGTCAACCACGGTGCAGGACTGGCCGGCTTGCATAAGACAGTTCACTAAGGAGAGGGACATGTGGTCAGATGTGAACGAGCCTGAAAAGGTCGGTCGGCCGTGCGTGCTCAGTTGTATGGAACTGGAACTCACCGTGCCGCTGTCGAGCCCTTCGTCCCAGACGCCGCCTTCGGGATACCAGCAGCCTATAACCGGAACCAGACCCGTTGATGACAGGAGGGATGACGAATGCTCGCTTATTTGGAAGAGATATGACGACCACGTTGCCGAGGAGCCCTTGTTCAGGTAGCCTACGATATCATTTCCATTCTGCACCAAGTACAGGGTGAAGGTCCCGCTCCAGGAGCACAACATTTCCCCGCTGTCCTCTTGGGTAAAAACGTTGTCTTCAGTGAAAGATGCCGAACCGACCCACGTTCCAGACACGCCGCGGGCCGGGGTTATTACGGTACCCAAGGTTGGCTTGGGAGTGACCAAGATTGTTGGGGTTGGAGTGACCGAAACGTTTACAGGACACGTAGGCATGACTGAGGGGAAAGCAGCGTGCGTGGGCGGGCCGTTGCCCAGGCGTTGCCTTACTGCCAAGAAATCGTTGCCTGCGCCGATTGGCGCGGAAAAGGAGGTGCCCTCAAGGCTGCCGTAAGGCTCCTTGCAAGCTATGCTTGGACCATAATTGCTATAGCTCGCGAGCGAGGAGGTGCCGTGCTCGTAAGCACACCAGACCTTCACGTCGTCCCGCATCAGCGGGCCGTAAAACGGATCCGACAACAGGTCATTCATCGGCTGCGTAAGGTTGACTCCAGTATCGTTCCGTATCTTATTGTCATCGCTGCAGAGCGCCTCGCCTGCTGCAGGCGGGTCGCACAGGAGCGCGCCGTTGCCAGCGGACTTGTGGAGCCGCACGTGCCCGGACCTGGCCCAGTCGGAATTGCCCAGCACGTTGAGCAGCTCCTTCATGAAGGTCTCCCAGTCGCGGCCTGCGCGCGCGTTGCGGGCAGCGTCATTGGCGTAGTCAAGCATATCCAGGCTGCTGGCCGCGTTGAACATAGTTGCGGGGCCGAAGGAAAGGCTTACCACCACGTCCTGGCCGTTGATTTCCGCGCTGGCAACCGCTGCTGCCAAGGCGCGCTCTATCTCATCCCCCGCAACGTGGTTGCTACCAAGGTCGAGTTTGAGCATCGGGCAGCCGCCGCAGTTCGCCCGAAGCGCTGCCTCGGTGTTCTCGCCGTGGCTCGGCTTCGACGGGTCCTCCCTCTCGAAGTTGTCAATCAGTGCGGTTATTGCCATCGCGGACGGGTCAGGAGAGCCAAGGAAAGCCGGGACGTACAACGCCTCCCCGCATTCCGGTATGCCATCGCTAGTAAAGTCAACGAGCCTGGACGGGTCAACAACAAGAGTTTTTCCAGTGTCAGTCAAGTCAACAGGTGGCGCGTCGCCAACACTGAACACGAAGTTGGGTGCTGCGAAATAGCCGTTGCCTAACAATCGAAGCGTGGAGATGAAATACGCCTCGAAGCCAGGATTGACCTCAATCAGGTAGCTGCCAACTGCGGGAATCGCGGCAAGCACCTTGTACTTGACTCCGGTTGCACTTAGCGCCTTGTCAACATCAGCTCTCTTGGCATTAGCTGGCGCCGACACCAGCAACTCGCCCGGTAGCGCCAATACAGTGATATTGTTTCCTGATCCGTCAAAATAGGAAACCTGCTCGGGCTCAGGCCGCGGGCCCTTGTAGAATGTGGCTCCGGCAAGAAGCCCGCCCGGCGCAGGGCTTGGGCTGACAGTGGGAGACATCGTCGGCACAACAGAAGGAATCGACTCCGAACCGAAAAACAAATCCGGATACTGGATAATCCCGATTAATAAGCAACCGAGAAGGACTCCAAAGAAAATCGAGAGGACTTTGATAACCTGGTCGCGCCCCGACGGCTGAACCGCGGCATTTGCAACGGCCGCGGATTTAGGCACATCGGCACCAGCTGCGATGGCCGCGCCGCACTCGGGACAGTGCTTCGGATTGGGCTGGGGCAACTTGCTTCCGCATACGGTGCAGTGCTTCACAATTATCTCAATGGCAGGGGCTAATAAAAACAATAGGATGCGTCTGAAGTCAAGTCCATGCACGCAGTATTAATCCCTATTGCGTCGCCCCCGCGACGCACGTAACGAAACGAAAGTATATTCAAAGCGCGACTGGAAAGAATAATACTGGCAATACACCGGATGGGATGACGATGGCAACTGATACTATAGTCGGGACGAGGACGCTCAAGGAAGGCTTCGCAAAGATGCAGAAGGGCGGAGTCATAATGGACGTCATAAACGCCGAGCAGGCAAGGGTGGCCGAGAAGGCGGGAGCGGTTGCGGTGATGGCGCTGCACGCGGTCCCGGCTGACATCCGCGCCGCAGGCGGAGTTGCGCGGATGGCCGACCCGAAGAAGGTCGAGGAAATCGTCGCTGCCGTGACAATCCCGGTGATGGCAAAGTGCCGCATCGGCCACATTGCCGAGGCACAGATACTGCAGGAAATCGGGGTTGACATGATAGACGAGTCCGAAGTCCTCACACCCGCTGACGAGCAGTTCCACATTGACAAGAAAAAATTCACAATCCCGTTCGTTTGCGGGTGCCGCAACCTCGGCGAGGCGCTCCGCAGGATTGACGAGGGAGCTGCGATGATACGCACCAAGGGCGAGCCCGGGACGGGCAACGTGGTCGAGGCAGTAAGACACCTGCGGATGGTAAGCTCGGAGATAGCTGCGCTGAAGAAGATGGATTCGAAGGCGATTGCTCAAAAGGCCGCCGAATACTGCGTCCCGGTTGGCCTCGTGGAGGAGACCAGGAAACTTGGAAGGCTTTCGGTTGTTGACTTTGCCGCTGGCGGAGTGGCGACGCCTGCTGATGCCGCATTGATGATGCTCCTAGGAGCCGACGGCGTCTTTGTCGGAAGCGGAATATTCAAGTCATCCGAACCCGAAAAGTTCGCCCGCGCCATAGTAGAGGCGACCCGCAACTACGACGACCCGAAACTCCTTCTCAGGGTGTCCAAGGGCCTTGGCGAGCCCATGAAGGGCGACGACATCTCTAAACTTGCGCTACGCATGCAGGACCGGAGCCAGTAGCAAACAGGGGTTGTGCAGTGCAATGAGAGTAGGAATCGTGGGAGTCCAGGGCGCGGTATCCGAACATGAGGACATAGTCCGCAGCCTGGGGCACGAGGCGATCCGCGTGAACAAGCCAAATCACCTTGAAGGGGTCAAGGCAATCATCCTCCCCGGCGGGGAATCAACCACGATAAGCAAACTCCTAAAGACCACCGGGCTTTTCGGGCGCATCAAAAAGCTTGGAGAGGACGGCCTGCCAATCTACGGGACGTGCGCCGGGCTCATTCTTCTTGCAAAAAAGGGCGACGACCAAGTCGCATCAACCGGACAGGAATTGCTTGGCCTTATGGATATGGAAATATCCCGCAATGCTTTCGGAAGGCAGCGCGAGTCCTTCGAGGAAAGACTGGACATCGAAGGGGTTGCCAAGAATTTTTCCGGGGTGTTCATCCGCGCTCCTGCAATCACTAGAGTCTGGGGTGGGTGCAAGCCGCTTGCAAGGCACGGCGCATTCATCGTTGCCGCTGAGCAAGACAACTTGCTTGCCACCGCGTTCCACCCCGAACTTTCAGGCGACAGCCGCGTGCATGAGTATTTCCTTTCCAAGGCATAAGAAAGATAAGGCAAAACAAGAAACGACGGCAGTAATGGCATTAAATTTTCCGGTCGCAATAACCCTCATATATGGTTGACTTGGTCTCCCACGCGTTGTGGGCTTATGCATTGTTCCACCATCAGCCCGACGCCTATTGGTACGCCGCATTCACGCTCCTGCCGGATCTGCTCTGGGCAATCCCGGCGCTCGTCGGTTTCTTCGCCTCGGGAATGAGCATCGGCCAATTGAGGAGGATGCGCTGGAAGCTGCCCCACGAGAGCACAAGCAGGATGCCCTATTTCAGTTTCGTAAGAACCGCCTATCACGCATCCCACTCGTGGCTCTTGATGGCAGTTGCCTCGCTGGTTGTGGCAATAGCCGTCCCGGGCCTTGCCGTTCCTTTCGCCGCCGGAGTCTTCCTGCACCTTGCAATGGACCTTTTCGTGCACAAGGACAGCTTTGCCGGCCAAGTGCCGCTCTACCCGCTCTCGAACTGGAAGGTAAAGGGCTTCGTGCACTGGAGCAACAGGAAATTCATCGCTGCAAACTATGCTTTGCTTATAATTGTCTATGCCCTGATGGTTTTGGGGCGCTTGTGATTTTCGAAGAAACGGGAGTGAGTGTATGAAAAAGGCCGAAAATGCAAAAGTCACGATTTCAAAGGACGGTCCATACTTAGTGACTGGCAACCTGCCGCTTGACAAGGAGGAAATCGGCTGCGACGCCGAAGGCAACCCTGTTGAGTTCAAAAAGGTCAAGGACTACCCGACGCAGGAAAAGTATGCGCTTTGCCGGTGCGGCGCATCGAAAAACAAGCCATATTGCGACGGCAGCCACGCAAAGACCGGGTTCGACGGCACCGAGACCGCCACAAATGACAGCTACGAGGACCAGGCAGCTGTAATCGAAGGCCCGGGCCTGGTGCTCAAGGACGCGCAGGGCTACTGCTTCGGCGCGGGGTTCTGCCACGGGGGAGGAAGCGTCTGGACGCTTACGGAAAAATCAGGCGACAAGAGGGCAAGAGACCTTGCAATTGACGAGGCCTGCAAGTGCCCGTCAGGAAGGCTTGTTGCCTGCGACAAGAGGAGCAGGAAGGGCATCGAGCCTTCGCTTGAAAAGTCGGTAACGCTCCTGGAGGAGCCGCGAAAGAAAGTGAGCGGCCCGATTTTCCTGAAGGGCGGAATCGCGCTCGAGTCCGAAAAGTGCAGGTACGAAAAGCGCAACAGGATGTGCGTCTGCAGGTGCGGGCAGTCGCAAAACAAGCCGTTCTGCGACGGGAGCCACGTCGGGGCAGGGTTCAAAGACGACAAGTGACAAACTGGCGTTTGTGGCGAAAGCGCAATAAAAAAGAAAGTCCCGCTGGCCTGATTTGAACAGGCAACACTCTGATTACCATCTGGAGAGCAGCGCCGGCATCACAAGTCAGCCGGGCTGTTATGCCAAGCTACAGTCAGATGCTCTGCCAGGTTGAGCTACAGCGGGGTTGTGCAGGCAATCCTGCGGACAATTACTATAAAGGCCAAATTAAAATAGGGTTTCGGAAGACGCGCATTTTTCCTCAAGGCTTTAATAAAGGTCGGCCTAATTATCTGCGGTGTTCTATGACTATGATTACGCCCGCTTTACGCAACATCCAAATCCTGCTTGCAGCCGTGATTCTGCTCCCGCTTTTCTGCAGCGCAGCCGCGGTTGACAATGCCGCACTGAAATACCTCTCACTGGACGAGGCGTCCTCTGCAACCATCACCAACTTCACCTCCGCCGGGATTACCTACTATATGGTGTTCCAAAACCAGACCGAGCTGTTCCTCCTCAAGACGGACGGCAACGACTATAGCATAGTCTCTGACACGGCTGCGCTGACCAATCCGCTCAAGGACTACCTCGCGTTCAAGTACGGCGCGGCAGTCTCGACTGAAAAAATCGTCTCAATCAAGAACGAGACCCTGTGGCTTACGAACCTTTCAAGGACCTGCACCAAGAAAATGACGGACCTGATGCTTAACTCGCCGCTGATGAACATAATATCCAACAACGACTACACCGGAAACACATACAGGGCAGTCACGCGCCTCACTGGCATTAACGGAAGCAAGGGAATCAGCATACCGGGAATCTCCAACGTGACCATGATCCAGAACAAGTCCGGCATCCACAAGAGCATCAGCAAGGGCTACCTCGCGGTAATTGTGGGAGGGGTTAACTACCTCGGCGAGATGGCAGGCAACCTCTCGGAGGACGCAAGCATAGCTGACAATACCGCAATAATAGTCCAGATGAAGGCGTTCGTCGCAGAGTACAAGACGCCGCTTGCCCAGTACGTCACTGACCACAACTTCATGAACACCAATTACAAAGGGGTGATGCTCGGACCGTGCAACTTCACCGCATCATCTTTTTCAAGAATGGACTCCCTGCTCGTAGTCAACGCGCTGCCCTCGGAGTCTGGCCTTGCGGACAACCTTTCAAGGTCTGCCACTACACGCATCTCAATGGCCTCCGCGAGCGGGGTGATATCAGATATTGTTACTGCCGAGCAAGCCGATATGGCGCTGCTTAACACGGATGCCGCTGCAGCCAGGCTGACGCTTGTGCGTTACGGAATCCCGACTGCTGGCCTTGACTTGAAGGTTGCAAGCGCCAATGCCTCGCTTGCACGGACCAGGAAGTCCCTCAGCAAGGCAGAGGCCGACACGCTGGACGCGGACTTCCAGGCCAAGCTCGCGGCTGCAAGCAACCTGACGGCATTGATAAAGCTCGAATCCACGGTCGCCGCGCTTACTGCAGCTGACGCTGCGCTGAACGCGTCGCAGTCTGCAATCGCCCTTGCGAGCACGACGGGCGGGGACAACACCAACGTAAACAACCTCAACCAGACGTGGGAATCCACGCGCGTGAGCATCACGAACGCCAAGGCCCAACTTTCCCAGGGCAACCCGGCTGCAGTGCAGGCCATAACAAACGCCACGGCCACGCTTACGCAACTGAAGGCGACTGCGGAATCTGGGGGTACGTCGGGAGGCCTTGACGTGTTAATCGTCGTGTTTGTAGTGCTCATAATCATAATCGGCATCGTCGTATTCTTCTACACCAAAAACCGCAAGAAGGAGCCGCCCGTAGTAATCTCCGCCGGTCCGGGCACTCCCGGGCTGAGGAAGGCGTCATCCGGCATCATCATCGAGCGCAAGTAAACGGGTTGCGATGAAAATGGACGTTGAAACCCGCATCGGGATAATCAAGCGGAAGCCGACTTCCGAAGTCGTCACCGACGAGGACTTGCGGAACCTCCTGGAGACCAAGCAGCGGCCGGTCCATTACATTGGCATGGAAATTTCCGGCCTCCTGCACATCGGCTCGGTGTTCATGCTCGGCTACAAGCTGCGCGACTTTTTGGAAGCAGGCTGCACCACCCAGGTCTACCTTGCGGATTGGCACTCCATCATCAACAACAAGTTCGGCGGCGACTGGGAAAAAATCAACCGCGCATCCAAGTACTACGAGGAGATGTTCAAGCTCTTCGCGCCGGGAGTGAAGGTTGTGCGCGGAAGCGAGCTTTACCACGACAACGACGAGTACTGGAAGAACGTGATCACCTTCTGCAAGCACGTCACGCTGGCACGCGACGTGCGCTGCCTGGAAATCATGGGCAGGAGCCAGAAGGAGACTCTTGACGTCGCAAAATACATCTACCCGCCCATGCAGGCCGTTGACATCCGCACAATCGGAGCTGACATCGCGCACGCCGGCATGGACCAGCGCAAGATTCATATGCTTGCACGCGAAATCTACCCCGCGATGGGTTTCGAGAAGCCCGTTGCAGTCCACCACGCGCTCTTGCCGGGGCTTTTGGAACCGCAAAAAGTCGAAGCTGACGAGGGCCAGACGCAAAAGGAGGCCAGCGTGGCTGCTGCAAAGATGAGCAAGAGCAAGCCGGACACCTCGATTTTCCTCAACGACTCGGCCGAGACCATCAAGAAGAAGATTTCAAGGGCATACTGCCCGCCGGAAGCCGAAGGCAACCCCGTTCTTTCGCTTGTAAGGCACATAGTGTTCCGTGAGCAGAAGGAATTCACGGTCATCCGGCCTGCAAAGTTTGGCGGCGACATCTCGTTTTCATCCTACGAGGAAGTCGAGAAGGCATACATTGAAAAGAAACTTCACGCGGCTGACCTAAAGTCCGGGGTGACGGAAGCAATGGACAAGGCCGTTGCGCCCATCCGCTCGCACTTTGAGAAGAAGCCAGAACTCTTGGAAGTCTTCGAGCAGGCCAAGATTACACGATAAGCGCTTATGGAAAGGGAAATCATACGCAGGAAAACAACCCAGAAGCCTGAAAGGGAATCCGAACGCAAGCGCACCTTGGACTACCCGCAAAACGGCACCGGGTCCTTGGAGCACACTATTGGAAGGATATCCAATGTGCTGGGGCTGACCAAGGAAGACGGCATCTTGCCAATCAAGCGGCTTTCGTTGATCAGGCACAACGACTTAGAGAATACCATCAAAGCGTATTCCAAAATCCTGCGGCGAGAATTCATAAGCGAAAAGTACCCCGATGAACGGAACGAAAGGTTGCCCGTTATGCCGATTACTTTGACCGAATCCGCAACGAAGGCCGGCTTGGGGCCGAGCTGAGCGAGGCGGGCCCAGTTCACCCGCTTTCGGATGTGCGCCGGCTCTTTGAGAACTCGAATAATCTTCTCAAGTTCAAGGCGGAGTGGGTGAAATAATTGGGAGGGGACACTACGCCCTCTTCCAGAATTGAACGTGCCTATGTGCCTTCAGCGTACGCGTTCAGGTATGCAATCTGCTCTTCAGTAAGCTTCTCTACGCCTATTCCCATGCACTCCGCCTTGAGCGTGGCGACTTCCAGGTCTATTTCCTTTGGAACGTCGTGCACTCCGGGCTTGAGGGCCTTGCCGTGCTTTGAGAGATACTCGAGCACGAGCGCCTGGTCGGCAAAGCTCAGGTCCATCACTTCGCTCGGGTGCCCTGCGCCAGCAGCGAGGTTCACCAGCCGACCCTCCGCGAGGAGGCAAATCTTCCTGCCATCCACAAGGACGTACTCTTCTACGTTGGGAAGCACGAGCTTCTTGGACTTTGCCAGGGCCGCAAGGTCGGCGATGCAGAGCTCGACGTTGAAGTGACCCGAGTTCGCCACTATCGCGCCGTCCTTCATCCTCTCGAAGTGCCTTTTGCGTATCACGTTCTTGTCCCCTGTGACTGTGACGAACACGTCCCCGCAGGCAGCCGCGTCGTCCATGGTCATCGCGCTGTGGCCGTCCATCGCAGCTCGCAAGGCCTCGACCGGGTCTACCTCGACTACCACCACGCGGCAGCCCATGCCCTTGGCCCGGGCCGCAAGGCCCTTGCCGCACTGGCCGTAGCCTACAACAACGAACGTCGAGCCGGCGAGCATCTTGTTCGTCGCGCGCATTATCGCGTCTATGGTTGACTGGCCGGTGCCGTAGTAATTGTCGAAAAGGTGCTTGGTTGGAGTGTCGTTTACCGCAATGACCGGGAACTTGAGCTTGTTGTCCCTTGCCATCGCCTTGAGCCTTATCACGCCAGTTGTGGTCTCCTCCTGGCCGGTGATTACGTCCAAAAGCAGGTCGGTTCGCTTTCCGTGCACCATGTTTATCAGGTCGGCGCCGTCATCAACCAGCATCTGCGGCCGGATGTCGAGCACGCGGTTTATCTGGGCGTAGTATTCTTCGTTGTTGCAACCGCGCACCGCGTGCACCTCTACGCCGGATTTTGCAAGCGCAGCAGCCACGTCGTCCTGGGTTGAGAGTGGGTTTGATGCGCAGAGGGCGATTTGGCCTCCGCCTGCTGCGATGATTTTTGCAAGCACGGCCGTTTCCTTCGTAACGTGAAGGCACAGGCCTATGCGCAGGCCCTTGAACGGCTTTTCCTTCTCAAAGCGCTGCTTGATTCTCATCAGCACGGGCATATGCGCCTCCGCCCACCTGATGCTCCCCTCGCCCGAGGCCGCAAGGCCCATGTCCTTAATGGTATGATTGGTCTTCTGGCTAGTTGTCATAATATCAAGTCCTTTGCCATAGTTGAGAAAACAGCGGCTTTGGCCGCATAGAATAAACTGCAAAAAGGCTTATAGCCGCTTTGGCAGGGCAAGGCGACGCACCCCCCGCCGGCATAGGCTTTAAGATTGCGCTCGGTGTAATCTGGTTGGTTTTTATGCGTGGGTTCGCGCTCTGGATTCTCACAAAGTTCGCGATGCTCTTTTTCATCTTCGCCCTCGCGGCGATACTGTTGCAGATGAGCCTGGTGCAGCAGTCCGGCGCGTGCGCAACACAGGCGCACGACTCCGCGTCCGGCATCACCGCCAAGATATCGCAGGTCATCTTCTCGCCATCCGAGGACGAGCGGCAGACGTACTCGCTTGTCGGCGCGCTCCCGGTCGGAAGCAACGGCGTGCGCTACGAAATCAACATCACTTACCGGGTTTTGGCCGATACTGGCGGCAATTTCGGGCTGAACATAGGCCTCGGCTCCCTTTCGGAAGTATCGTGCGACGCCTGGGAAAACATCGGCCTCGGAGAACCCGGAAAATATGTGGTGATGTTCGTCTCCCCGTCAGGGATGCAGAAGGCGGAGAAGGGCTCGGTGCTCCGGCTTACCCCGTCTGCGGGCGTCGAGGGGCTTAAGAAAAGCAGGTACGTGATAATACTCAAATGCAGCCAGAAGGCGCCGGGCGGCAAGAAGTACCTGTTCATACAGGACTGCCACCAGGAAACCCTATCGGCCTGCAACGAGCTGAGCTTTGACAGTGACACGATTAAGAAGTGCTGCGGCTGGGACCCGTCGGCGTGCCCGATAGGCTGATTTTATGGCAAGGCGCGGATTCATAGGACCGATTGGCGACGACATCCCGAGCATCTTCCCAATCATAGCGGGAATCGTGCTGTTCATCGCAACGCTGATTTACGCAAACAACGAGTTCAGCTCAAAGAACGACGCCATCAACCTGCGAAAGGCCGGGCTGGACCTGTCGTACATCGTTGTCGAAAAGGGTTACGTAAATCAGTACGGCTTTGGCAATACCTGCAACGACCTGCTCAAGCCCTCGGCAACGAAGAACGGCGTGTATTTTGCAGTCATGCTCCGCGACTGCACAACAGACCCGTCCGAAAGCTTTGCAGGAACGGAAATATGCAGCCTCACGCAGGAGACAAACGCGGAAATCAACTCGACATACCTGACGGAGAAGCAGACGTCGATTTTCAACTACCCGGTTGCGACCGACTGCGTGACTCCGGATGGCACGAAAGAGGGCCTTGGCAGCGTAAGCATAATCACGTGGTACAAATGAGCAACGCACTCCGCGCACAGGCAAGCCTCTTTGACGGGATAGCGTTCCTGACGCTTGTGATGACGTCCATTGCAGTAATATTCGTCTCGCTTTCGGGCTACGGCGCGATGCAGAACACGATAATCAACCGCGCGCACATCACCAACTACCTGCAGAACTCGTTCAAGACAATCTACTACGTGGACGCCTCCACGCTCTCCGCGGTCACCTGCAACGACGAGCCATATTATTGCGATTCTGAAAGCGCCTGCCGCGCAAACACCAACGACTGCACGATGGGCTGCGACAAGCTAACCACCTGGACCGGCATCTCGGTTGCCGAGCTCATCAAAAGGGACATGCGGGACTACAACCAGACGACGGGCACGGGCCTGGACGACAAGTTCGGACTGGCAAGCGCGCCAGGAAAGCTCGCGGCAAGGTGCGCGTTCAAGGAAATATTCCAGCCGTTCTCAACAGCCGGCTACTCCTATATGGTGGACTTCAAGAAAATATCGGGCCAGAATGCGGTGCAAGTCCCCCAACTCGGCACGAAGATGATTACCAACAACAAGGACGTGACCAGCTGCGACCAGACGCTGGGAAAGGAAAAGCTCGTGGTCAACGCGCCGTTCAAGGTATTTAAATGCATAAATGCGACACCACCCCAATGCGAGGGGCAGGACTTCATAATGACCGCGTGCGTGTGGCCCACTAGGGTAACGGCAACAGCTGCTGCAAGTTAAAAAAATCAGAACGACGCCGAGGGCGTTGCAGCTGCCTTCTTCTTTATGTGCACTTCCTCCCCGCACTTGGGGCAGGAGTACACGAACCCAGCCAGGTCAACCCGCACGTTGGGCGAGCAGTTCGTGCACATCCCCGAGCCGCAGTAGGGGCAGAACACGATGCGCGAGTTCTTCTGGTGGCAGGTGGGGCAGCCCATCCCGGCCTCGTTGCCGATGTGAACGAACTCCATGTCCGAAGATGACTTCAGGCCGGATTCCTTTGCCTTGCCTATCGGGCCTTCGACCGCGTTGATTCTTGAAAGCTGGTCGAACACCCCGCCCCCCGCGCCTGCGCCGGCAACCGGCTTTTGGGGGCCGAACAACTCGCCCTCCAAGTCGGCAAACCTGCCCTTTGCGGCCGGCGCCTTTGAATCTGACCCCGAAGCGCCGGCGCTTGAAGGCGGCACGTTCACTTTCATCGAGTCGTTCAGCGAATCCTCGCGCGCCGAACTCTTAAGCTGGCTGTAAATGTCGGAGATTATATCCGCAAACTCGTCCGTCTCCGAAACGTCCCGCGGGGCGATGACGTGGATTGAACGCTGTTGCGCATACATCCTCCTTCGCGACTCCGAATCCTGCGGCTGCTGCCCGGCCTCTTGCGCAATCTGCTCATATAGCCTGCGGCGCGGCAGCTCCCCGGGCTCAGCAGCCTGCACCACGGGCCGGGGCGAGCCAGACGGCACCAGGTCCTCAATAATCAACTCGGATTCCGCCTCAAGTTCCTTTCGGGACTTCAATGGCACTGGAGCGGGCTTGACAGCAGCGGGCTTTGCGTCCTTGCTTTTGGTGTCCTCTGCTGGAAAACCCGAAAGCAGCTCGTTGAGCTTCCGGTCGTAGTATTTTTTCCTGCCAGCCTCGTCAGCCGGGACCTGCTCTGAAGGCGATGGCGCCTGCCTTTGGCCAGCTGCCTTTGGCTGCTCCTTGGGAAGGCCTGCAACGAAGGGCGCGGCCTTGGATGCAAAAGACGACTGCGGCGTCTTCTGGGATTTTTGGCTGGCTTTTGCCTGCGAGAACTCCTTTTCGCGGAGGCCGGACACAAAAGGCGCGGGAAGGTTCGCATCAGCCTTGGCTTGGCCGCCAGGGGACGGTTGCCTGCCAGCCTGCGCAGGCAAGCCCACATCGACAAGCCTGACTGGCTGCGTTTTTTGCTCCAACTGCTTGAATTCGGGCCTTGCGCCAGCAACGTGCTGCAGGAACGGGATGTCTATCTCGATAAGCTCCTGCTTGCGCTGCCCGGTCTGGGGCACGCGCTTTTTGAAAATCAGGTCAACAAAACCGAACAGCCCCGAAGGCTGGGGCGTGACAGTTGCAACGGGCCGCGATGGCAAAGGCGCTACCTCAACTTGCGCGGCAACCGCCTGCCTGGGTTTCTGAGCCTCCGACTCGGGCGCCTGCATCGCCTTGGCGGCATTGGACGCGCTGTGGATGGGAAGCCCCACAGTGAGCATGCGGGGCGAGTTGACGAGAAAATACACTTTCATTATCCCGAAAGTCAGGACCACAAGAACGCAGGAGAACAGGGGCATGAGGCCAGGGTAGTCGTGGCCGGCCAAACCAAATTCAGCTGCGTAGCCCGCAACCCACTCGAATGCGAGCGAGATGCACATTATGAAGAACCCCAACACCACGGAAACGCCGAGCTTGGTATCCTTGTCAAGGAGCCGGACGTCCGGGTAGGAAAGCCGCACCAAGAGGTAGCCTATGCTCCCTGCGCCGAAAAGGTAAAGCCCATAATAGAGCGCGGTTGAGTAGAAACTAAAGTCCATCGCCAATTATCCAAACTCAGAATAATCAATTTGCCGGACTATAAAAGAAGTGCGTTCCGAGGCAGAGGTCAAAAACCAATCCGGCCAAGCACGAGGCGCGCCATAAGGCACAGGTTTTTCTAACCTGGCGCTGCAACAGGCAGGAATGTGTACTTGACGTACGCGTAGATGATTATCTCGGCAACCAGCGCGCCGAGAATCGTGCAGAAGAGCATCAGGAGGATTTTCGGCGTCTTGGGATACTTCTTTTCCAGCTTCTCGTAGTAATATGAAAGCAAAAAGACTATTGGGAACACTATGAACCCCGCGACGATTGAGGATACCAGGATGAAAATCGCGTCAGCGCCAGTCGGAAGGTCCATATGCAGTTCATTACCATTTTTTGGTATATAAAACCGGCTCCCGGCTTTATTCCCTATAGGCGCGCACTGCGACAACAGTGCCAAGCAGCGCTATGAGCATCAGGACTGCAACCGGAAGGTTGTTGTCTATTGGCACGCTCGGGATGGACAGCGGCGACGTGGATCCTGATGAAGACGAGCCGGTGGTGCGCGCAAGGCCCACGTAATTGTTCCCGGCGATGCCCTTGGTGCCGTCGGACGTCCCGTAGAAGCTCATGCCCTTGGACGCGAAGTCGCTGTTGAGGCTCAAGTCCTGGCCGTTGAGTATCTTTGCCAGGCCAGTAAGCGGGTCGAACACGAATATGCCGTTCTGGCCCTTGGCCGCAAGCAGGGTGGCGATTTCCCTGAACCCGTCGGGGCCCGTGACATTGATTTCGGGGAAGCCTGTTGTCGCGTTGGTGCCAAAGCCTATCTGGAAGTTGCCCTTCTCGGTCGGCACCGTGATGGTGCTCCCGTCCGAGGTGACGGCGCCCGTGATGCGGTATTCCGTGCACGTGCTCGTGTTCTTGTCGCAGACTTTGAGGATGTCCTCGCCTGCCGCGTTCTTGGTGAAGTAGTAGATGTGGTCAGCGGTCTCGAACATCTGCATGCCGCCAGTGCCCTGCACCGTTGCAAGAGCCTTGTTCAGCTCGGCTACCGTGTCCTCCATCCCGCCCTTCGCGGTGAGGTTGGCTATCTTTATCGCGTTGTCGGTGCCGTTCTCGTTGGTGTTCTTGGTTGCCGTGACCGACACGCCCTTGACGCTCTTTGCAAAATCACCCTCGCCGAGTATGTAGAGCGCTGCAACCAGGCGGTTGTTGGCCGAGTCGTACTCAATCCTGCCGCGCTTGAAGATGATGGACTCAAGCTGGCCAGCGTCCACATCCTTATAGTTAGTACCGGAAGTGAACCCTGAAAGCGTGACTGAAGCGTCACCCTTCACGTTGAGGAAGGCGGACTCGTACGCGGCCTCGTTTGTAAGCGTGCCGTTGTCAACCGAGGTTACAGCATCGACTGACGGCGACTGCACCTCCGTGCCGACCTTGCTCTTCGTCTGCGTCAGCGCGCCCTTCTGGATGTCGGTGCTTGTCACCTGCGTGCTGTTCTCGCTTATCGGGATTCCGCCAAGTGAATAGTAGCCCGGTCCAAGCGGGGAGATGGGCGTAGTCGTAGTCTGGGTGCCTGCTGTGAATATGAATCGTATGGGTTTTCCTGCTTCAAACAAGGCAATGCCGGTCGTGGTCTTGACTGCGGAAACCTCGCCCATAACCGAGCCTATGTCATCGCCGGTTATTGTGGAACCCGAAAGTGCCGCAAGCTGGCTAACAAGACAATCAACAGTGGCGCAGCCAGGTGTGCCGATGACGTGCGCGTCGGTGCGGGCCTGCAGCATGACCGAGTCCGAGCCGCACGCAAGCTGGGCTGAAACGAGCGTGTTGGGTATCAGGGTCTTTGCAATGTCCTGCATCAGCGTCGACATAAGCGCGCGGTCGCGGTCGGAAAGCTGCGTCTTTGCGCCAGTCTTCTTGTCAATCAGGTAAGTCCCAGAGTCGGTCTGGCAAACCGCCATTGTCGTGCCATCCTCGCACGTCCTAAAGCAGCCGCCCTTCTCGAGGCTGTTGTAGATTCCCCAGCTTACCTCGCTCGCGCCGTCAAGGTGCAAGTAGTAAAGGTCTGACGGCTCCAACATGCCGCTCTGGCTGTCCATCGTCATGCGCGTGTTGATGATTTCAGTCTTCGCATCCGTACTGATTGAGTTCCCAACCCCCTTGAGCGCATCGCCAAAGCTCAGGTTGCCCACAAGGCTGGAAGACTGTATCGGGTTAAGCTTCTGCGTAAGGGAGGCCAACGAGTTCTTCGGTTTCTTGTCAAGCTCCTGGTAGCCCACTATGGTGTAATCGGTGTCCTTGCAGGTGCGCGTGTACTCCAGACCCTGGCTTGCAAAATAGTTCTTGAGGAGCTCAGCTGGGCTTATTAGCCCGGAAATGGTGTTCAGCGCGTTCACAGCTTTCGTGTTCAAAGTGCCTTTCATTTTCTTAACAAGGCCTGCTGCCCAGCTTTCCGCCTCTGCGCCAAGCGAAATCTGCGCGATGTTGGATGCCTGCGAAAGCGCTGTTGCTGCAGCGTACTCGCTTATGTAGTTGGCAACACGTTCGTCGCTGCATACGTCATTCTTCGAGAAAGCAGTCGGGTCAACAAGGTATCGCACATAAAGGTCGTATACCAATATGCGGCTTACGGGCACTATTGCCGAATCAACAATGGCCTTGGAACCTACGAGCTTGAAGGAGATGATTGGGAAAAGCAGGCCCAGTGCGCCATACAGGTCGGGCCCGATGTCGTTCTGGTTCAATGCCGTGCCAAGGGACATGTTGCTTACATACAACGGCATGCGCGCGTACTTCGGGTCGTCGCGCACGTCCTCGAAAACAGTGGCATCCGATTTTCCCTTCCAGTTCGACGTGACCTGCCAGCTTGCGGAATACCCTGACTCGGGTGACTGGTACTCGAGAATTGTCGACGAGTCCGCTGTTGCCTGGATGTCCGTTGTGGTGTAAGGCGAGTTGATGAATATCATCGGCCCGACTCCGAAGGCCTCGCGAGGCGCGCTGAACCCAGTGAAGCTCGAAATTGTCTCGAGTATCTTGCCGGAAAGTGCCCAGTCTGTTGCAGTGCGGAATTCGGAAAGCACGTCGTTGCGGTTTATGTATATCGTCAGGTAATTGTCCGGCGCAATCTTTCCTGTGCTTGTGAGGGTCAGGCTGCGCGCAAGCGAGAGCGCCGCCCTGCCTGCACCCAGCCATGCGAATCCAAAGTAGAAGTTTGACATCAGCTTGCCTTCGATTACGTTGCGTATGGCGTCCTGGTTGTCCATCACGCCCTGGCTGACAACCGAATACCGATTTTCGTAAACCCAGTCTTGGTCAGTGAAAGAGAGTTTATTGTTCACGTAGTCTCCGGGTGCGCCGCCTAAATTGTATCCGTCTAACACCTCGGCAACTTCGGCATGCCCGCCACCCGTTTTCCGATTATTCAAGAATGCAGTAATTGCATTTGGTGTGCCATCCAGTGCTCCGTCTTTCTCGGCCTGGGTGACTGCATATTTAAGATTTTTAACAGCGGTCGCGCGCTTGTCAAGTTCTGCAATCTTGGCAACTGAGGCCGCGCCCGTAGCGGTCTTCTCCGCTGCAATCGCTGTTTCTATTTCATCCAGCTTAGCAGTGAATGCTTTTGAGTCCTTAAACATGGCCGAGTTGTCCAGCAGACTGAAAATTGTGGCTTGGTTTGCGCCTCTATTCGTGATTTGCAAAGTGCCGGTTGCAGTCTCGCCGAAAAGCTGTTCCACTGAAGCGGCTCCGCCTGCTGTTGCACCTCCAAGGCCATAGGATTGTGAAAAGAGGGTGTACTTTGCATTTTGGAGCTTTGTATCCGCCAAATCGCGGTTCTCCTTCTTTATGGGGTCGTCCTTCATCTTCTTTGAGTAGTCCTTGAACTGCGCAATCATGTATGCGGACTCCACTATGTTGAACACCGTGTCAATGGTCATTATCGTGCTCAGTGCAGAGACGAGGTTCTGGAAGCGCTTGGGCACCACGATGCTGCCGCCGCCATTGAGCGAAAGCGCAGCAATCGTGCTCTCTGCAGTCAGGTGCTGGTTGGACTTGAGCGCGGTTGATGAACGGTCGAAGCCAACTGAAAGGTCCTTGTCAAGCTCGGCCACGTAGGAGACGCGGCCCTGTATGAATGAACTGTCCAAGAGGCAGGCCTGTTGCTTGCCGTTGAGGTCCTCCATGGACAGCACGTCGCTAAGTGAAAGTGTCTTCTGGTTTGGGAGTTTTATCTTGTAATTTGTGTATGCAGGCGCGTCGACATTTGAAAGCGTCGAGGAGCTAAGGAGGCTTGAAAAACTACCAAGAAAACCTGAGAGCGCGGGGTTCTTGTCAGCTTCTGCCTGGAACATCTGCATGCTGATGGTGCCGTTAGTTGGGTCAACTGCAAAGTCGTTGGCAACCTCGTCCGTGCTCTTGCCCAGGAGGCGCGCAACATCGGCAACCGAGACGCGCGTATTGGCGGGGGTGCTTGAACCCGTACTGATGTAGTTGTTCACAATCACCTGGCCGCCATTAGTCGCATTCGTAAAGGCAGTTGAGTCGCTTGTCTTGAGCGCGGAGTCGCTGAGGGAGTTCACCTCGTTGCCTACAAAGCCGAGCGTGGAGTCCCAGATTAGCTTGACTTCGGAACCGGACTGCTGCGAGACCGTGCACGCGCCTGACGAGGTCACGGTTGAGGGAGTGGTGGCCTTTGCAATTGGAGCGGGAGTCGGGGTTGGGGTTGATGCGAACGAGACTGACTTGACCGCTACGACAGTTGATGCCGAGTCCTGCGCTCCTGTTTGCGCAAAGGACTGGGCGAATGAGAATGGCGAGAGCATCTCCATGCAGAGCACGAAGATGACGAACACTGAGAAGCCGCCGTAATAGGGCTCGTCTTTCGGAAACATACAGTATAGGATAATCCGTTGGGTCGTTTAAATACTATCGCGATAAAACAGGAAACGGGGAAAAAGGGGGATAAAAAAGAAACGGCATCTAGGCCGCAACAACCCTTGCCTTTGGCCGCTTTGGAACCGTGGCAGCCGCCTTTTCTGCAGTCTTTGCCTCCTCTTCGGCTTCGGCCTTGCGCTCGAGCCTGCGCTTGGTGACCTTGAGCGCGTAGAACTGCTCGCTCTCGAGCCTGTTCAGGTGGAGCTTGATTACGCGCGCGGTCTCGCGCAGCTCGGGCTGCACGCGGTACTCGAGCGCGTTTACCCGTCTGTTGGTCTTCTCAATCTCGTTGAGCAGGCGCTTGAGCGCGGTCTCGGTCTCGGCAACAAGGATGGCCTTCTCGAGCACGTCGGAGAAGAGTTCTATTGCGTAGTCCAAACGGGCGCTCGTGTCGGCGTAGTCGTACCCGCGCTCGGCAAGACCCTTCTTTACGTAGCGGCCCTCGATTGCGGGTATGCGGACGCCCATGATGTTGCGCACGCTCACGTTAATCTCGGGAGGCTCCTCGGTGGTCAGCGCGATTACCGCAAGGTTGGAGTCGGAGTGGATGCACTCGGCAACCGCAAGCGCGCTGTACGCCAGCACGGTCTGCCGGTCAAGCTCGGTCCGCAGGTCGCTGGCCTTCTTGACTATCTCGAAGAACTTCAGCACCAGCGCGTCGCGCTTCTGCGCGAGGATCTTGTGGCCCTTCGACGCCAGGGCTAGCTTGTGCTTGGTCTCTATGAGGCCCATCCGCGTCGGTTTAACGTTGTCCGCCATCCAGTTTTTGCACCGCCCTAAATGTTAGGCACTACGCCTTCTCCGCAGCTGCGGGCTTCTCCGGTTTCTTGAGGTACTTCTTTATGTGGTCGGACTTGACCCTCTTGAGGTCATCTTCCGGAATCATGGAAAGCAGGTCCCAGCCCATTGTAAGCGAGTCCTCTATTGTCCTGTTCTCGGTGCGCGACTGCGACACGAACCGGTTCTCGAAAGCGTCGGTGAAGCGCAGGTACTTCTTGTCCCGCTCAGTAAGCGCGTCCTCCCCGACGACCACGACCAGGTTGCGCAGGTCCATACCTTCCGCGTAAGCGGCGTAAAGCTGAGACGCCACGCCAGCGTGGTCCTCGCGCGTCTTCTCAGGGCCTATTCCCTGGTTCATGAGGCGCGAAAGCGACGGGAGCACGTTGAGGTTGGGGTAGATGTGCCGATTGTGGAGTTCGCGCGAAAGCACGAGCTGGCCTTCGGTGATGTACCCAGTAAGGTCGGGAATCGGGTGGGTGATGTCCTCGTCGGGCATCGTGAGTATGGGCATCTGCGTGACAGTACCCTTCTTTCCCTTTATCTGGCCGGCCCTCTCGTAAATCTGCGAAAGGTCGGTGTACATGTAGCCGGGATAGCCGCGCCTTCCGGGCACCTCCTGCCTTGCAGCTGCGATTTCGCGCAGCGCGTCACAGTAGTTCGTCATGTCGGTGAGGATTACCAGCACCTGCGAGTCCTTCTCAAAAGCAAGGTACTCCGCGGCGGTGAGCGCGAGCCGCGGGGTGATAATGCGCTCGATGCTCGGGTCGCTTGCGAGGTTGAGGAAGAGCACCGACCTCTCGAGCGCACCGCTCTTTTCGAAGTTGCTCGTGAAGAAGCGCGCCTCGGAGTAGGTGATTCCCATTGCAGCGAACACGACTACGAAGTCCTGCTTGTCCGAGCCCTTCTTTGAGCGCACCGTGCTCTGCCCGGCAATCTGCACTGCAAGGTCGTTGTGGGGAAGGCCGGATGCGGAGAATATGGGCAGCTTCTGGCCGCGGATAAGTGTGTTGGTCACGTCTATTGTGCTGATGCCGGTCTGGATGAAGTCGGAGAGCGCGGCCCGCGACGCTGGGTTGATTGCGCTGCCGTTGATGTCAATCTTTTCGGATGAGAGTATCTCGGTGCCGCCGTCAATTGGCTCGCCAAGGCCGTTGAACGTGCGGCCAAGCATATCCTCGCTTACGGGCATGCGCATCGTCTCGCCCGAGAACCGGACCACCGTCTTTTCGACGTCAAGCCCGCTGGTCTGGCCGAACACCTGCACAGCGGCGTAGCCGCGCGCGGTCTCAAGAACCTGGCCCTTCTTCTTCTCGCCGTTAGGCATCACTATCTCGACAATCTCGCCGTAGGCGGCGTCGGAGACGCGGTCTACGAACACGATTGGCCCGAACACTTGCTTTACCGTCTGGAACTCGTGGATCATCCTTGGCATCACAACCTTCTTTTTTCAATAAACCCCAAAAACATTACGAAGAAAGCGTGGCGTCGATGGACGCCAGGGCCTCCTTCACCTTGTGCTCGATTTCCTTCTCCGGCACGCCCTTGAGCTTTGATATCAGGACCTTGGCCGGGGATGATACTATCTTCGACAACGGCACCTCGGCGTCAAGCGCCCTTGTTGCCATGTGGGAAAAGTGCAGCATCGTCTTGAGCATCAGGTACTGCTTGCGCAGCGACGTGTACGCGTCAACCTCATCGTAGGAGTTCTGCTGCAAGAAGTCCTCGCGGATCATCTTGGTGACCTCGAGAACCATGCGCTCGCGGTCAGGAAGCGCGTCCGGGCCTATGAGCTGGACGATGTTCTGGAGCTCGGCTTCCTTCGTAAGCAGCGCCATTGCCTCTATCCTCTGGGCATCGTAGTCCTCGGCAACGTTCTTTGCAAACCAGGGTGCGAGGACGTCCGAGTAGAGCGAGTAGCTCTTAAGCCAGTTGATTGCTGGGTAGTGCCTCCTCCGGGAAAGTGACGAGTCGAGCGCCCAGAATACCTTGGTGATGCGGAAAGTTCCCTGCGAGACCGGCTCCGACGTGTCCCCGCCTGCGGGTGAGATTGCGCCGATTACCGATATCGAGCCTTCGCGCTTTCCCTTGCTTCCAAGGCACACGACGCGTCCTGCCCGCTCGTAGAACTCCGCGAGCTTGCGCGCAAGGTATGCGGGATAGCCTTCCTCCCCGGGCATCTCTTCCATGCGTCCGGAGATTTCGCGCAAAGCCTCCGCCCACCTGCTTGTGGAGTCTGCCATCAGCGCAACAGCGTAGCCCATATCGCGGTAGTATTCCGCAAGCGTGATTCCTGTGTAGATGCTGGCCTCACGGGCTGCTACGGGCATATTGGAGGTGTTCGCAACGAGAATGGTGCGGTCCATGAGGGGCTTGCCTGTGAGCGGGTCTTTTAGGTGCGGGAATTCCGAGAGCACTTCGGACATCTCGTTCCCACGCTCCCCGCATCCAATGTAGACTATGATGTCGGCGTCGGAGTACTTTGCAAGGTCGGTCTGGGTGACGGTTTTCCCCGAACCGAACGGACCGGGAATGCATGCCGAGCCGCCTTTTGCCATCGGGAAGAGCGAGTCGAAGATGCGCTTGCCTGTGATTAGCGGCGGCTCGATGTCCTTTTTGCTTTCGGACTTTCTTGGAGTGCGCACGGGCCACTTCTGGAGCATGGTCACGTCGGTCTTTCCAATCGAGCAGATGACGTCGGTTACCTTGTAGTTGCCGCTTGTTATGCCCGAGACTTTGCCGGACACACCTGCGGGAACCATTATCCTGTGCTCTATGTTCTTCTCCTTGACTGTTCCGAGGATGTGGCCTTCGTGAACCGTGTCGCCGTTCTTTACCTTGGCCTCGAATTTCCATACTGCCTTGCGGTCAAGCGACGGCACTTCGATGCCGCGCGTGATGAAGTCTCCTGCTTCGCTGCGTATCTTCTCAAGCGGACGCTGGGTTCCGTCGAACACCGACGAAAGGAGCCCCGGCCCGAGCTCGACCGAGAGCGGAAGGCCAGTTGACTCGACCTTCTCGTCCGGCCGCAGGCCCGAGGTCTCCTCGTACACCTGGATGCTGGCCTCGTCGCCCTTGAGGGCGATTATCTCGCCTATGAGCCTCTGCTTGCCTATGCGCACAAGCTCGTTTATCTTGCTGCCAGTCATGCCGTCCGCAACGACTACAGGCCCGGAAATCTTCTTGAGTTTGCCCATGTGTCCATCATCACCGTTTCATCGTGTCTTCCATAAATGCAAATCCACTATATCTTCAGCTCTACTCCGATTGCCTTCTTTATCATCGCGGCAAGGTTGTTCGAGCCCTGCTTGGAGCTTCCGGCCTTGCCGGGGATGAGCACCACAACGGGCTTTGCCGTTGCCTCGACCCTCTTCTTGGTCTTTAGCGAGAAGTTCTCGTAGAAGTCGTCCAGAAGTATTATCATGCCGGAGTCCTCCGAGTCCATCGCCTTCTTCAACTCGTCCTCGGCTGTCTTTTCGTTGGCAAGCACTGCGTCGCGCACGCCAAGAAGGGAGAAGCCCTGTATCATCTCGTGGTCGCCGATTACCTTTATCTTACTCATCCTGATGCACCGACATCGCCCTTGAGCGTGTAAACTGACTTGCGGAACGCGTCCCTCGAGGGGAACTGTAATGAAAGCGCTATGGCGCGGAGGTTCGCTATCTCGCGCCTCTTGAGGAAGATGTAGCCGAAGATTGCGCCAAGCGAAAGCACGCTTATGCGGGTTTCCTTGAGTATGCGCGAGAACATGCGCCGCTCGAGCATTAGCTCGACTTCCCATATGTTCTTGCTTTCGGCGTAGGCGGCTGAAAGCCCGGGAAGCTTGAAGGACTTCTCGATAAGCGCAACTGCCGAGGCCGTGTCGCCGCACTTTGCAATCTGCATTGCAAGCGAGGCAGCTGACGGCTTCACAAGCTCCTTGTGGATGCCGCGCTCGTCAACCCCCGCGTTCCTCAACCGCAGCGCTGTTGACGTGTTGAAGAAGTCCAACTCGGCCTGCAGTATGTGCCGCACCTCGTGGTCGGGCTCCTTCTTCGCAAAATCGGAAATGTTCTCGTAGTAGTGCCGGCCTATCATGCGAAGCGCGACCCGGAAGTCCTTGGAGCGGGAATACTCCGCGTAGGCCTTTATGGATATGGCTTTGTAGCCCACGCTTGACAGTGCCTGCAGCGCCTTCCCAAAGTCAGGCGCGTCCATAAGCACTTTGGCCTTCTCCTTTCCAGCAACGTCAAGGAAATCTATGTAAAGCGGGTCTACGGGGAGCGATGACGCCTTGGCCGCCAAGATGACCTGCAGGGGCTTGAGCTCCCACAGGGAAATCAGCGAGTTGAGCCGCTCCTTGCCGTTGTCGGGAATCATGCGCTTTATCTTGGCTATTGTCTTGTCGGATTCCATCCGGAGAGCGGCCATCACGAGCTTGATACCTTCCTCGCGCGTTGACGCATCCACGAACGACTGCTTGTACGTCGTGTTCTCAAGCATGTCGATGTACTCCGAAAGCGTGCTCACGCTGAAGAGCCCGCGCAGGGTCTCCTCATCCAAGAGGCAGCACTTCATCGCCTTTACCCTGGCGTTCACATATCCGTATGAAAGGTCTACCAAGTCAATGACACCATAACCGTTTGGCCGGATTTGCGGCCATTCACTTTTTCATCATCCTGCGGGCCTCGCTGATAATCTCCTGCTCGCGTTCGGAGAACGCCGCATCGAATGTGCTGTCGGCGCGGATGCGGCCGTCTTTCGAGGCGACTATAACCCCGCCGTCGCAGTCAAGCGCGTTCTTTGCAAGGGGGCCGAACTTCTTGGCAACTGCGGCGTCGCGCTTGTTGGCGTAAATCACGTAATCGCCGCCCACGAGCGCTTTCCCCTGCTCAACGGCCTTCTTGATGTACCGCTCGTACGCCTTCTTGTCGCGGTGCGCCGTCCCGAGCTTTTCGCGCACATTCCTCGCGACCTGGACGTAAAGCTCCATCTCTATGAGCAAACGGACCCTCTCGGCATCAATCTTCGCAAGGCTGGACGAGCGCATAATGCGCTCGGCGTCCTTCTTCGCCCGGGCGTCCTCCTCGCGCTCAAGCTCGACAGCGTCGGCCTTGGCCTTCGAGGCTATCCTGTCCGCCTGCTTCTTGGCGTCGGAGAGGATGGCTGCGGCCTCGGCCTTGGCGTCGCCCTCAAGGTCCCTTATGATGTGCTCGATGCCCATTTTCGCTCCTCACTCAACCGGTTGAAGTGATGGCTCCAAGCAGGAGGAATGACATGACGAACCCGAGGATTACGATGGTCTCGGGAAGCGCGATGAATATCATCGCAGTGCCAGTCGCGTTCTTGTTCTCTGAAAGGTAACCCATTGCAGCGGAACCGATGCTGGACATCGCTATTCCGGTGCTTATTGCGCCTGCGCAAATCGGGAGCGCGACCCCAATCAAATCAAATGTTCCAACCATTCAATCTTTTCACCTCAAAACATACCCTTTGTTTTTCGCCGCAACAGCGGCAAAATAATGCAAAACCTTCCTGTGCAAGGACACCCACAGCCGACGATTCATCTGCTACGGGCAAATTGCCCAAGGGGACGCCTAGCAGGCGGTTTTGGCACAAAGCCAATTGCCTGCCTAGTCCCGTCCTAGGATGCCGACGTTCCTGTGGCCAGCAGTTAGCCCGCTGCTACGGCGGTGTTCACCGCGCCAACCAGGACGAACGACAGCACGAAACCAAGGATTACGATGGTTTCTGGCAGCGCGATGAATACCATCACGTTGCCGGATGCGCCTTCCTTCTCCGCAAGATAGCCCATTGCAGCCGAACCTATGTTCGACATCGCAAAGGCCGTCCCTACTGCACCCACGCAGATAGGAAGCGCAGCCGAGAGAAAGCTCAGTGCCGTCCCAAACCCTATGTCCGCCATGTGTCTTTCACACCTCCATATATCATACTTCCGCCGAAGCGGGCTTTAACGTGCGCCTTAATGGCACGGGCTTTCGCAGGGGGGAAAAATCAATACCCCCGCCCTGATAAAACTTTGAGAAGAACTCCACATAATGGAGACGAAGCGACTGGATGGACGACTCGAACATGCCAAGGACGAACGCTATGGCGTGGCCCACTACCATCAGGAGCGCGAATGCCACCACATTCAGGATTATGCCAAGGTCGAACGGGTGGGCGCCTGTGAACATGCCAACAAGCGCGCCAACGTCAATGGGTATCCCGCTTATCACCGTTGCAAGTATCGCGCCGGAAATGCCGAGGGCGATGAGCCGCAGGTAGGAGAATATGTTGCTTATCAGGCCGAATATCTCTATGAACCCCGCGATTCCCTCCAGCTTTACCAGGCAAGCGAGCGAAACTAGGATGATGACGCCCGACGCAAGGGCAAGCGTGGCTGCGGGCACGCCGAGAACCGGGCTTGTGACAATGCCGTAACCGAAGATGAACGCAGCGGCCAAGCCCAGCTCCAGTATTATCCAGGAAAACTTGGCAGCAGCGTGATGATATTCCTTCTCGGCCAACGCATTGAGGAGCCCGACCACGTAGCCGGACATAAGGTGCAACGCACCTATTGCCATGCACACGCCCATCATCAGGGATATTCCGCCGGTGGTGGTGCGGGCAACGTACGGGTGCAGTTCGTAGCCCAGTATATTCTCCATGCCGAAGAATTCGGCAAAAAGGAAGCCGAAGAGTATTGTGGAGATGCTTGAAAGGATGAGTATGCGCGAGATGTCCTGGAAGAAGCTGCCCTTGAGCTTGCTCCTTACAAGCAGCGCCATGGCGAGGCCCACTATGCCGTAGCCTATGTCGCCGAGTATTATCCCGAAGAATAGCGGGAAAGTGAAGGTTATCAGCACAGTAGGGTCAAGCTCAGCAGAGTTGGGGATTGAGAAGAACCGGAGGAAGAACTCGAAAGGCCGGGCCACGTCCGGGTTGTTCAACAGCGTGGGCGACATGTCTGCAGTCTGCAGCCGCGTCACCTGGACTACGTTGCCGAGGTTATCATTGACCTTGCGTTCCAGGCCCAAAAGGAGGTCCTCGGGCACCCAGCCCTCCACGACCAGGAGCTTTCCTGCCTTGGAGAACTTCAGCGGAAGCGTAGCAAGGGAAGACAAAGTCTCGAGCTTGGACATGACTGCAAGGTAATGCTCCTTGTTCTGGGAAAGGTGCTCTCGGATGTTGCCTTCTGCTGCAACAACGGCGTTTTTCGACTGCTGCTCTGCCGTGCGAGCTGCCTCAAGCCGCTTTGAAAATGACTCGGATTTGCCAAGGCCGAAAGGCCCAGCCACGATGTCGGTATTGCCTTCCAGCGCCGCGAGGACTTTCTGCTCGTGGCTTTCCGGGTAGACGAAGGCCGCAGGCGCCGCGTCAGACGCGCCTTTTGCGTTCTCAAAAAGCATCCCTCCTGCGCTTGTAACGCTGGAGGACACGTCGCTTCTCTTTACCGAGGGCTTGAAGGACGCGAACAGTACCCGAGGCTTGCTTATGCTGTCTGCGAATCCGACGATTTCCTTTGCGCGATGCTCGAAGCCGGACAGCAAAATCCAGGGCTTCGATTCAGTGGAGAACGCTTCCTTTGCAGCGGATATCTTTTCCTCAAATGACCGCAGCGTGGTGCGCACTTTCTGGATTTCTTCCTTGTGGCCGGTTATTTCAGTTATGTCGCCTTGGTACGGCTCGGGGTCTCCGCCCAGGTTGTATTTTCGCATCGTCGAGCGCAAGTAGACTAGCGCATCGGCGATGCCCGCGTATTCGGCAATTGGCTTGTCGTACGAAGGCTCGATTGCGCTGACTATCTGCACGAGGCCGAATGAGTAGAGCGCCCGTATCAGGTCTTTCCTGTGCTTTTCAGTAGTCAGGATGCGTATCTTGACCACTTTCTTGAGCTTCATCATGATGAACGCCTAAAATCAACTATCAGAACATGTCGCCGAATACCTTGGAAAACACCACACCGGCCGCCTTTGGCACCGACGGCGTCTTCCTGGACTTGAACGCAAGGGCTTCCTGTTTTGCCTTCTCGATTATTGCCTTCCTTTCCTTTTCCGCAGCAGCCCTGGCATTGGCAAGGGTTTCCTCCCGCATTATTGCCGCGTTATTGCGTGCGTCTTCCCGCATCCTGTCAGTCGCAAGGTTTGCGGCGGAAATAATTTGGTCCCGCTCTATGCGGGCGGCTTGGACTATCTTGACTCCCGGAAGGTCTATTGTTGTGCGCATTTCTTTGGGAGTAGCCTGGCTGGGCTCCTCCTCGTGGCTTATGGCAGGCTCCGGAAGGCCCACTATTGTCGCGCCGGAAGACGACCCGAGCGCCGGAACCCCGTCGAATGCTGGCTCAATCTGGTCCTCGTCTTCGGGGTGGCGCTTCCTTTGAATTATTCTTGGAGCCATTGTGTTCACGTGCGATAATGAATGTGGGATGGTGGGTTGTCCGCCAGTTCGGTAAATCTGGCCGGCCTATTAAAGTAGAGGAACCCTTTGCAGCTTTTATCCCTTCCTAGAAACTTTCTCTATTCAGGTTTTTAAAACATCCTAAAAAAAAGGACTTTTCCAAAAAAATATATAGATGCATTTAGTTTCATTCACGGCCAGGCCGAGGCTGCGGCCGCGCTGATGCCGGAAACTTGCCTGCAAAAGCAATAAAACAAGCCAACCTGTGATTATGACTGATGACTTGAATGGAATACGACTACATTAAGCTGTTGAGCAAGCTCTCGTCGAACGCGGCGACGTGGGTCGCCATAATCGCGATTCTTTTTCTGCCAGTATTCGAGCAAGACGCGTCGTTCCTCATCGTATTCGTCTTCATCGTGACCCTGAACTTCGTGCTCGCGCTGGTTATGAAGAACTGGGCGCCCGAGTTCTTCGCCCGGCTGCCCTTTGCCGAGTATTACAAGAGCGGGCCGCAGGGAAAGAAAGGCCAGGCGCCGCAGCAGAACATCGGCTTTAGGCTTGCGCCGCTCGCATACCCCAAGGTGCACGACGAGGAGCTCCGCACGTTCGTGCCGGAATACGTGCGTGTTGACGTTGTTGGCAACACAGGCGTGCTCTTTTCAGGCAACGTCCCGCGGGGCGTGCTCAAGCAACTCCGGCAGGCGATAACCGACGCTCTTGAGGCCAGGCAGACCCAAAGCCCGCAACAGGCAGCCCAAACCACCCAGAATGCACCTGCGGCTATTCAAGCAGCACCGCAAAACAAGGCTTTGGAAAAAGCAAAAGGTCCTGCTGTAAAGAAAAAAGTAAAAGCCAGGAAATAAAAAGTGATTCGGCCACATTCAAAAGCTATTTTCTCGAAGCCGCAACCTTGTTCGCCTTCTCTACAGCCTCAAGCCCGGGCGAAGTCCCCTGCTCTATGAGCTCAAGTGTTGCGCCTCCTGCGTTCGAGACTATGGAGAATGCGGCTTTCGAGTTCACGCGGTTGACCGTTGCCGCAGTGTCGCCCCCGGCAGCGACAGTAATCGCACCTGCTTCCCTGGCCTTTGCGATTGCATCGAAGACGTGCTTGTGCACGCCGTACTTTTGCTCGATGTTGTAATCTTCGATTGCAATGGGCCCTGCAACAAGAACGATTGCCGCTCCTGCGACTGAGGATACGATTGCGGAAATCGTGGCCGGGCCGGGAGCCACTCCAAGGAACCCTGCTGGAATGCCCAGGGGCTTTGAAAACACCTGCACCTTGGCGTTCGCGGGAAGCTGGCCGGACTTGTTCGGGAGCTGGTCCGTAATGATGTGGTCTGTGCCGGTGACGAGCTGGACTTTCTTCGACTCCGCCTTTGCAATCAGCGAGTACGCAAAGTACAACTGCTCGCCGAGCTGCTTGTAGTCGACGTAGGAGTTGCCCACGAACACCTTGCACTTCTTCTCGTCAAGGCCAAGGATGGAGAGTATTTTCGCGCTCTTTTCGCGCTCAAACCCGTCGATTGCCTTTGCAGCTGCCTCCGCTGCCCCGGGCTCCTTGGACTTCTTTGCATCCGAGGAAGCCTGCTTGATTTTCGCGTTATACTCGGCGACTATTGCTGCGATTGCTTCGGAGTTCTTTGCAATGCCTTCCTTTTGCATATCCGCAAGCAAGAAAGTGTAAGCGATGGCTCCCTGCACCACCATCACGTCACCCTCGTGCATCAACTCAAGGAGGTTGGATGCGACGGTAATCTTTGACGTGATTCCCGGCGCGGCCTCGATTTTTTTCCCTGTGAGGAAGAACACGAACTTTCCGCGGTTTTGTGCGCGCAATGCCTTTCCGATGCCGCCTATGTACTCAACTGCCTTTGCAAAGTGCATTCCAAGAACAGCGTCGCCGCCAGCCTCGGCAACCTTTACCGGAGTCACGGTCACGCTTGCGCAGGGCCGGTGGTTCTGCGCCTCGGCCTCGTTCACATAGAGCGCGCCTTTCCCCGCAAGCGACGCAAGGAACGCGCCGAACTGCTCGTCAGCGGAGTTCTCCTCGGCATCAAAACGGCTGTTCTCAAGCACCAGCACCTGGCCGGGCTTGACCGCCTGTGCCGCAGCCATGACCTCATTCTTGTTCCTATATACGCTGCGGGGCTTGGAACCGCCAAGGGCATCGGGCGCCATCAGTACAGGGTATTGGAGCAGGCCTTCTTTTTTGAGCGCGTCCGAAAGCCTGTTCGCGACGCACGCCATCGAAAGCTCGGCATCCTCGCCTTTTGGCCTCCCGCACCAGCCCGGCTCGAGGATGATTCTTGCCTTGCGCTCAATCAGGAAACGAAGTGTGGGAATCGAGTCGAGTATGCGCGAGCCGTCCGACACCCGTGCCGGGTCGAGCTTGGGCTTGGAAACGTCGATTGGCACGTCATAACAGGTGCGAAGGAACACCAGCCTGTTGCTCAGGTCGCCTGCGTCCGCAAGAAGCTTTGCCATACTTTGCCTACCTCCTGTGCCTCCCAGCCTAGACCAGCCGGGACGCCATCTCGACTACCCTGCACGAGTAGCCGTACTCGTTGTCGTACCATGACAGGAGCTTGACCATGTTGCCCTTCTTTCCGTCCGCGCCCGGGATGACCATCGTGGACAGGCCATCCACAACCGCCGAGTTGGGGTTGCCGATGATGTCAGTTGATACTAGTGGCTCGGTTGAGAACTCAAGGATTCCCTTCATCGGACCCTCAGCAGCAGCCTTCAGCACCGCGTTGACCTCGTCTGCCGAGACTTCCCTTCCAAGCTCCATCGAAATGTCGGTGACCGACCCGTCCGGAACCGGGACGCGGAGGGAGAGGCCGTTCATCTTGCCCTTCAGGCTGGGAATTACCTCGCCGATTGCCTTTGCAGCTCCGGTTGTAGTCGGGATTATGTTAAGCGCTGCTGCGCGTGCGCGGCGCAAGTCCTTGTGGGAGCCGTCGAGCACCTTCTGGTCCATCGTGTAGGCGTGGCAGGTTGTCATGAAGCCGCGCTTGATGCCGAATGCCTCGTCAATCACCTTGAGAACTGGGGCCATCGAGCCGGTCGTGCAGGATGCCATTGAGATGATGTGGTGCTTGGATTTGTCGTAAGTGTTGAAGTTCACGCCCATGACCAGGGTCGCGTCGCACTCCTTTCCAGGAGCGCTCACGATTACCTTCTTTGCGCCCTGTGTTATGTGCTTCTGCGCAAGCGCCCGCTCGGTGTACTTTCCGGTGCAGTCAATGACCACGTCCACGTTGAACTCCTTCCAGGGGAGCTTGGTGTCGTCTTTTTCCATTACGGTCTTGACTTTCTTTCCTGCAATCACCATGTCTGACCCGTCGATTGATACCTGGTCGAACTTGCCGTGCACGGAGTCGTGCTTGAGTAAGTGCGCAATAGTCGCGACGGGCGACAGGTCGTTAACCACAACAAGGTCGAAGCCCTTGCCGAACGAGCCGTTGTTTACAGCCGCGCGGACTAAGCACCTGCCGATTCTGCCGAATCCATTGATCGCTATCCTTGCCATTCGCTTCACCCACCCATTGCGGACCGGAATAGTATGAAACAATATTAGGAGTTCATACTTCCTCATCCGTTGTGATTAGACATAAGACGCTTAGATTTAAGAAACCGACTTTCCGCACCCGCAAATAAAAGCCTGCAGGGTAAACCGTAGGTTGTATGGCGGCATAATAGTAAGGGAAATTAAGGCGGGGGCAATAATACAGATAAAAGACAGGCTTCGACCCAGCCGGGGAACAGCACATGCCGGAATACACCAGCGAATACTACCAGATGACCTCCGAGCAGGCGCTCCTTTCCACTTCGAGCCGCAAGGACGGCCTGACCTCGCAGGAAGCTTATGCCAAGCTTGCACGCGACGGACCCAACGAGCTTGCCCAGAAAAAGCGCAAGACCGACCTTGAGAGATTCCTTGAGCAGTTCCAAAGCCCGATGATACTCGTGCTGATTGCAGCAGCGGCAATCTCATTCTTGGTCTCCCTTGAAATCTCGCTCTCGCCGTTCTCGGTCTCAATCGCGTCATTTACCGAGGTTCTGGATGCCATTGCAATAGTCGCCATAGTGCTGCTCAACGCGGGCTTCGGATTTACGCAGGAAAGGAATGCGGAGAATGCCATCGAAGCGCTCAAGAAGATGGTTGCGCCAACGGCGACAGTAATCAGGCAGGGCCAGAAGATGCGCATACCATCAAAGGAGATAGTCATTGGCGACATCGTGCTTTTGGAGGAGGGTGACCGGGTCCCGGCTGACTGCAGGCTCCTTGAGGTGCGCAGCCTTGAGGTCGACGAGTCCGCGCTTACCGGCGAGTCCGTACCGGTGCTTAAGGAGTCGGACCAAATCCACGATTCCAACGTGCCCCTTGCAGAGCGCAAGAACATCGCGTTCATGAGCACGGTTGTGACGCGTGGGCGTGCAACTGCGGTTGTGGTCGCAAGCGGGATGGCAACCGAGATTGGCAAGATAAGCGAGATGGTGCAGTCTGCCGAGGACGAGGAGACGCCCCTTTCAAAGAAGCTTGCAGAAGTGGCGAAAAACCTCGGCTATGTCGCGCTTGCCGCAAGCGGCCTGGTGTTCGTGCTCGGCATCATAGAAGGAAAGGGCCTGTTCGAGATGTTCCTCACCACAATAAGCATTGCTGTTGCGGCAATCCCCGAGGGCCTTCCTGCAATAGTCACGCTGTCGCTTGCGCTTGGCGTTTCGCGCATGGCAAAGAAGAACGCGATTGTGCGAAAGCTCGCAGCGTGCGAGACCCTTGGCAGCGCGACGGTAATCTGCACGGACAAGACTGGCACGATTACCAAGAACGAGATGACTGCAAAGGCGGTCTTTGCAGCAGGCGAATACTATGACGTTTCAGGCGCTGGTTACACCGAACAGGGGAAAATACTGTCCGCAACCACTAAGACGCCCGCGAGCCTTGATAGCAACGAAGCGTACAAGATGACAATAGTGTGCGCAGCCGCGTGCAACAACGCAAAGCTCGTTGCGAGAGTGGGCGGCGAGACCGGCATAATCGGCGACCCGATGGAAGCCGCGCTGCTTGTGCTTGCAAAGAAAGCCGGACAGGACAGGGACACGCTGGAGATGGAATACGCGTTCGAGGACGAGAACCCGTTCGACTCGAACCGCAAGCTGATGAGCACCCTTTGGAAAAAGAACGGCCAGGGGTTCCTGTTCGTAAAGGGCGCGCCGGAGCGGGTGCTTGAGCGGTGCGCGCAATACTCTGACGCAAAGGGCGGCCTGCACACGCTCTCAGCGCAAAAACGCGAGGAACTCCTGCTGGCGAACAAGGCATATGCGTCCCGCGCACTTCGCGTGCTTGCTTTTGCTTACAAAAAGACCGACGAGCGGCACTGCGACGAGACAATAGAAAAGGAGCTTGTCTTCTGCGGCCTTGTTGGCCTGCTAGACCCCGCGCGCGAGGAAATCCCGCACGCAATCGAAGTGTGCAGGCAGGCCGGCATCCGAGTAGTGATGATTACAGGCGACAACGCGGACACCGCTGCTGCCATTGCAAAAAGCGTGGGCCTTGCCGGGCCGGATGACCGCGTGGTAACCGGAAAGGAGCTTGACACTATGAGCGAGCGCCAGCTTGTGGAAGACGTCTACAAGATAGCAGTATACGCAAGGGTTGACCCTGCGCACAAGCTGCGCATCGTATCAGCTTTCAGGGCAAGAGGCGAGGTTGTTGCGATGACCGGAGACGGCGTAAATGACGCGCCTGCGCTCAAGAAGTCGGACATTGGCATCGCAATGGGACTTTCGGGAACGGAAGTTGCAAAGGAAGCCAGTGACATAGTGCTTGCTGATGACAACTTCACAAGCATCGTCTCCGCTGTTGAGGAAGGAAGGGTAATCTACGACAACATAGTCAAGGCGGTGCACTACCTAGTAGGAGCCAACATCGGCGAGGTGTTGATATTGCTGATTGCGCTGCTTGCCAGGATGCCATTCCTGCCACTTTTACCGCTGCAAATACTGTGGATTAACCTCGTGACCGACGGCCTGCCCGCGCTCGCACTCGGAAGCGACGCGCCGGAGGCGGGGCTGATGAGGAGAAAGCCGCGGCCGCGGGACGAGGAGATATTCAGCCTGCGCACCCTCCCCCCGCTCCTGTTCGACGGCTTGGTGATTGCCTTCGGCACCCTTGCGCTGTTCGTGCTTGCGATTGATCGCGGTTATCCGGAACCAGCTGCAAGGACAGTCGCGTTCACCACAATAGTTTTCCTCGAACTCGTTTACGCGTTCACAATGCGCTCGGTAAGGAACTCGATGTTCTCAAACAAGGTGCTTGGCAACACCAAGCTCGTGCTCGCACTGGCGCTCGGGATTCTCACCCAGCTTGCCATCATCTACATCCCAATGATGCAGGAAGTCTTCGGCACTGCCGCACTCTCAGCAACCGACCTTGCTGCGATATTCTGCGCCTCAATTTTAATCGTGCCAATAGTCGAGCTCAGGAAATGGGTAATGAGGAGACGCGCCTTGGCTGGGCGTCTTGAATGGTAGAATGAGGGAAAATCAGTACCTGATTTTCCTTACGGTGTAGACCGACTTCTTGTGCGCGAGCTTCTCCTTGAACGCCGCGGCCTTCTTCTTGCGGTTCACGTCGCGCACCAGCTCGATGTCGCACGGGAATATGGTGTAGACTTCGTAGTCGGAATATGCAAGCTCGCGGTCCTTGTACCTTGCCTTGATTTCCTTCATGTCCGGCCCGGAAACTGTCTTCTTTACGATGACGCACTCGCAGCCCAAGCACGGGTTTGCGGTTGTCTCTGGAGTCCAGACCTGCTTGCCGCCGCACCTGTCGCACGTGACAATGAAGAGCTTGATTCCGCTGTCCAAACAAACCACCGTCTTGAAAAAGGTTAAAGCAAGGCCGGACTTAAGCACTCCGAATAAGGCGCTTTGTCACTACTTGCCGATAGGTAATTATGGCGTCCAAACTTATTAAAGGTTGGGAAAAAGAGGGCCGCGGCCGGGATTCGAACCCGGGTCAGGGGATCCACAATCCCCGATGCTAACCGGCTACACCACCGCAGCCACAAGACCGAAAGGACGCTTGCTAATAGCAGTGCAGGATATAATTTGGGCTCTGGAAAGCTTAAAGACGTTCGGCTGGCTCAAATAATGCTTGATGATGAACGTTTGAACAACCGCTGATTCGTGATGAGGTTGATAGCGTCTGATGAAACCTAATTAGGTATTTGGGTGTTGAACCACCCTACTGCTCGGCAGCCTTGAGGTCCTTCTTGAGGGTCTTGAGCTGGCTGACCACGAGGGTGTACTCCTTCTCCTTTTCCGCCACTGTCTTGCGGAATGCGACGTCGCCGATTTGCCGCTTCATGAAGCGGTACTTGGCCATCTTGATGTCCTCCACTATCTGCGCCTTTTGCGCCTCCAGCTGGGCTATCTTGCGCGCGCCGCGGAACAAAAAGTCAAAGAACGCGAACCCCGCGAAAGCAAGCATGCCCAGGGCGATGACCACGCTTGCGGCTATTGCGATTGGGGGAATCGGCTCCGCCTGGGACGCGATGATGTACACGGGCGACTGACCGGGCCTGAATTCGAAGCGGACGGCGTTTGTCATCGCATCTCCATTCACGTCGTATGCGAATACGGAGTAGTTGCCGTTGACCGGGACTGTGAAAACGCAGCTTATGTTGTAATAGTAATAGAAGGCATTGCCATCAGGGTCCGCAACCTCGGACTTGTACCAGACGGACTTGTTTTTTGCATCCAGCGTAAGTTCGTTTTTGCACGTGCAATTCGAAGGCCCGGCGCAAGTGAAGTTCTCAATAGTCGTGGAGGCGTTGATGACCGCGTTGAGGGTGGTTTCCTCGTTCTCGGCTATGAGGGAAGGCGATGTCGAGTAACCCCCAACCAAGCCGTATATCTCAGCTGGCGGGGTCACCTGGCCGCTGGCAAAGGCGAAAGGCAGCACAAGCAGGGCTATCAACGCAAGGAGAAAAACCCGTCCGCCGAGGTTTTGCAGGGACATCAGTCAACAACCATCCAGCCTAGTTCTGCAGCCTGAACCCGAGGAAGGCCAAAAGGCCTGCGAGGAGCTTCACCGGAAGCAGCACAAGCGAAAGCAGCGACAGGACCATGAAAGCCATGATGATTGCGAAGAAGTCATGAAGCTGGATGTACGCGGGGTCGGCCTTAAGTTGCGACTCGATGTTCGCTACCTCCGCCTTCGTAAGCCTCTTGGGCGGCTTCTTTGAGTAATCGTCAAGGGATTTTGCCAGGCCCGTCTTCATCGAGCCGGCCTGAACCGAAAGCTCGGCGTACGTCTCGTTAATCAGCTGGTCCTCATTGGACTCGTTGATTACCCTGGCTACAGCGGCGGCATAATACTCGTCGGTCTGGCCGGGCGCCAATGCCTCCACCTGTGTGCGGACCTGCGCCTCAAGTTGTTTGCGGACGTCGTCGCGCGACATGTACCCCTCAAGCACCGAGGGCGTGACCTGGAAGTTGGTGACGACTTTCGAGAGCACACCCGCACCCTGCGCCATGATTATGGACGAAGAGTCTGCAAGGCCCGAGAAGAACTCGCCGAAGTACTGGTCGCGGTTCTGCGACACCGCAACCAAGGACAGAAGGCAGGCTACAATCGTGAACACGAACATCGAGCGGCCTACTACGGAGTACGCGTCGGAAAACGAGGCGGAATCGCCCGAAAGCCCACCACTGGCAAAATACGACGCGGCAATTACAGCGGACGCAAACCCTATGAACGGGTAAATGTAGCTCGGGAATGTGATGCCGAGTCCGATTGCAGGAAGCAGGGACACTATTGCGGAAAGGCCGGCTGCTTCCCACTTTGGCAAGCCCCTTGATGCGAATGCCGAAAGCGCAACAGAAAGCGAGAACAAAAAGGCGAACATCAGCATTTCCGGGCTGATTACCCTGGCTAACGTCTGGTTTGCGTTTAACGCGTCGCAGACAAATCCGAAGTCCAGGCCCACGCGCGAGTAGCAGTACAGCCCGAAGCCGAAGACTACAAGGAGCACGAGAAACAGCAGCAGGTTCAGCTTCCGGTTCTCGTCAACGGAATCAAGGGGGTTGGAGAATGAAAATGATTCCTTTGTCGGGTCCGCAACTGCAACAGCCGCCGAAGCCTGAGAGCCGCCCGTGGCGGTCTTTGTAGTAGCCATGCTAGCATTAGTTTTTTCGACTTAAAAACCAATCCGGAAAGCGGGCGAATCAGCCGGGCAATTTCACAGACGGGATGCACCCGCCTGCGCTGACAATCAGGGTGTTCTCGGCCTGGGATACGAGCTTGCCGGACTTTTCCGCAAGGGGGTAATAGTCCTCCAGCCCGCCGCACCGCACGAGGTCGCTGATTGCAAGGTCGTAATGTATCGAGGGGAAGTCGCGGGAGAGCCAACGCCTGCAGAACGGAAGGCCGTGATATTTTTCGGCGTTCTTTACAAGCTGCCTGCTTGCGGCAAGCCGGGATTTTCCTTCGCCTATCCTGAAAATCTGGCACTCGGAATGGTCGCGGACAACCCCTTCGCCGTCAGTTGCGAAGGGTTCGACTGCGAACACATCGCCTTCCTTGAAAGTGTAGGAACCGTGGGGCACGTTGGGCACTTCCTCGCCCGCGTGGACAGTATACTTGTCAAGCGAGTGGCCGCACAGGTTCACAACCGGGTTGAAGCCGAAAGAGGTGATTGCGTCGCTTATTGCCTTGCCAACCGTGCGGGAAGCAACGCCGGGCGCGATTGCCAAGATGGCCGCGTCCAGGCCGGCCTTGCTTGCAGCAATCAGCTTGCCGTGGCTGCTGTCGTGCGAATATGAAAAGGCGCAGTCTGCGATGTAGCCGTCAACCTGCACGCCAACGTCCACCTTCAAAAGGTCGTGCTCGCCAAGCACACGAGTGTCGCCGGGAAATGGAGTGTCGTGCGCTGCGAAGTTGTTGGCGGAGAGGTTGACGGGAAAGGCAAGGCCGCCGCCCTGCTCGATTATCCTCTGCTCCACTGATTCCGCAAGCTCGAAAAGGGGAATGCCCGGCTTGAGATTTTTCCTCGCAAACGCAAGCGCCTCGGAGGCGATTTTTCCGGCCTCGAGGTATTTTTGCTTTGTCTCTTCGTCCAATTCAAGCACCAGTCAATTCTATAATTATTACCACTCGCCCAGCCTGCTTTGCGTTCCCTTCGACTTGAGCGCGTCCTCGTCATAGCCGAAGGCAGAGAGGAGCTTGAGCGTCGCGGGAATCACCTGGTTGTTGATGTAGTAATCTGGGTCGTAGTCTGTTGCCATCTCGCGAAGGGTCGCCTTTTCGGAGATGGACTTTCCTTTCTTCCCAATCACGTAGCCTATGACTGCGTTTTCCGGAAGTCTTATGCCTGCTGCGCGCGCCTTTTGCGCTGCGTTCAGCTCCGGCGACATTATTGCATAGGAGCCCGCCTTCTTGCGCAGCTGCGTCAGGATGGTGAGGTCGTCAAGGGGCACCTTGCCGGACTTGAGCTCGGTGATTACCTTCATCACCATGTCGGCTGCCTTCTTGACGTCGCCGGTCTCAAGGAGGATGCGCAAAAGCTCCTTTTGCGTGCGCTTCGCAACCCCACTCCAGTCGCGGCGCACAAGCTCGAACCCGCGTATCTTGATTTTCCCTTCCTTGGTAATCATCGCGTACTTTTTCTTCGCGCCCTCGGCCTTCTCGGAGCCTGCCGCCCCTGTTGCCTTCTTGCTTACGAACAGGCCGCGCGCGTAGAACTCCTCAAGCTCCAGTTCCATGTTGCCCGGAAGCTTTTCGTTTACCTTGGCACGGAACTCCATGACCTTGTCCTCGGCGCCTCGAGGATATAGTATCATCAGCGAATCGGTGTCGCCGTAGAGAACCTTGAACCCGGACGCCTCCGCGGTTTCCATTGTTGCCTTGATGTAGTTGCGTGCAAGCCCGGTGATTGCCTCGCCACAGTCGTGGTCGTACCAGCGCGAGCGCGGGTACGCGAGGTAGCCGTAGAAGCTGTTCGCGATGACCTTCAACGCCCATTGTGTTGCGTGGAGCTGCTTGTACTCGTGCGTGTCAGCGCCCCTTGCCTTCTTGATTTCGGAGAGCTTGCGCTTGATTGCAAAGCGCGACTCCAGGACCTCCTCAAGCACGCGCGGTATCAGGCCCTTGCGCTTCTTGCAGTAGTGGTGGCCTGTCGCGGCCTTCGTCTCCGGGTCAGTGCAGCAGCCGCAGTCCTTGGTTGACGGGTCGATGTTGTGCGAGACTATGATTGACGGGTAAAGCGAGCGGAAGTCAAGGACCGCGATGTTCTCGTAAACTCCGGCCTCGGGAGTCTTTACGAACGCGCCCTTGAGCGGGTTCTCCGACCGTGCGACGACCTCGGAATAGGACGGCTTGTTGGGGACTATCTCGTTGTACTCGAACGACTTGCGCATCAGGTAGAACTCAACCAGCTGGCCTGCTGTTGCGCGCGAGGACTCGAACATAGGCAGGCCCACTTGGCGCGAAAGCGCGAGCTCGAGGTCGATGCAGTAGTTTGCAAGGTCAAGGCAGGCAATCGAGTCGACCTTAGCATACTCGGCGACCTTGTTCATACCCTTACCGGTCTTCCAGTTCTCCCAAATCTGGTCGTATTTCAGGTCGACCTTGTGCTTTCCGAACAGCTCGAAGTACGCGTCGTCAAGAGTTAGCCGCTGGAGCTTGATTGCTCCGACGGTGTTGAGGAACGTGATTGCGTGGTAGACGTCAAAGTGGATGCGGCCGGCAACGTAGGTCTTTGTCCGCATGCCGATTTTCTTTGCAAACACCGCCTTTTTGGTGCGGCCAAGACGGAAGCTGGCTCCGGTCACGTCGGCGCGCTTTTGCAGGAATGGAAGGTCGAAGGCATCACCGTTGTAGGTGCACAAAAGGTCGGTGTGATTTTCCGCGATGACTTGCGAGAGCCGCTCAAGCATCGCATTCTCGTCAGCCGCGTTCTCGACGTTCTCCGCATCGACCTTGTGCTTGTAGGTGATTACGCCTGCTCCTTTGTCCGAGGCGTAGCTTACCATTATGCACGGGTCGCGTGCAGGCTCGGGAAGCGAGCCGGAAGTGCTGAACGCCTCGATGTCTATTGCAAGCGTGCGAAGCGCAGGGAAGCCCTCGGCGTGCTCCTTCCTTGCGTTGCGGACAAAACCATCCTCAGACTCCTCGTACTCGACAAGCGCGTTGGGCTTGAGGCCCGAGTCAATCATGAAGCGGTAGTGGAACGGGATGTTGTTCTCATAGACGGTGCCGAACTGCGCAAGCTCGCCGCTGAGGAACGAGACGTTGCGCGGGCGGTCAACTGTAATCTTGAGCATCTTGGTGCCCTCAAGCGAGACTAGCTTCTCAATAGCCTCAACCGAGGTTATCTTCGCGTCCTTTCCGCGGAAGGAGAACTTCTGCAAAACCAGGCCCTTTTGGAACTCCTCCATCTTCTTTGAGCCGAACTCGCCCGTGACCTCGGCCTTGGGCAGCAGGAGAAAGTACGGCGAAAAGTCGGCGTATGCCGGGTAGGCCTTGCCGGTCTTCTCGTCCTTGAGAAAAAGCCTTATTGCGCTCCTGCGGCTTCTGCTGACCGACTCGGCATCCAAAAGAAAAGCGCGTTCCATGAATAGGATAACAAGACCAACTTATTTTATTGTGCGTTCGCGTCGTTGAGCGAGATTATGGAAAGGTCGGCCTTGGAAAGCTGGTGGTAGCCGCCGCACGACGCAATCGCGTCAAAGAGCGCCATCGCGCCGTAATAGCTGTTCACTATCGGGATTTTTGCGGTAATCACTTTCTCGCAGAGCGCACGGTCGACCTTGGCGCAGCCAATCATGCCGTCAACTACGAGCCCGATTCCTGCAATGCTCGCAACCTTGGACGCGTTGCCATCAACAGAGATGACTTCAAAACCCGCATTCTTTGCCTTTGCGATGATTTCGTCAGTCCACTTTCCGCACTCGCGCACCAGCACCTTGCCGGTCTTTGGGAGCGCGCCGGAAGCCTTGACAGCCTTCAAATAGGCCTCATCCAGGGTGCGGCCGAAAGCCATGGTCTCGCCTGTGCTCTTCATCTCGCTTGATGCGGAGTAGTCCGCCTTGGGGAAGCGGCTGTAAGGGAACACGGGCGCCTTGACTGCGCAGAATAACGGCTTTGGGAAGGAGGAGAAGCCCTGCTTTTTGAGGGATATTCCGACCTGGCAGAGCGCGGCCACTTTCGCAATGGGCACGCCTATTGCCTTGCTCACGAACGGGACGGTGCGGCTTGCCCGGGGGTTTACTTCAATTATGTAGACTTCATCTCCCTTTGCCGCCATCTGGATGTTGCACAGCCCGACAATCTTGAGCGCGCCTGCAAGCTTGAGCGCGTAGTCCTCAATCTTTGAAAGGGCGGCCGCAGAGAGCCTTCGCGAAGGAAGCATAGCAGCGCTGTCGCCAGAGTGCACGCCCACTTCCTCGACCTGCTCCATTATTCCCGCAATCAGGTAGTCTTTCCCGTCGCCAACCATGTCAACGTCAATCTCAACAGCGTCCTCTAGGAAGTGGTCGATTATGACCGGGTTCCCTTCGCTTGCCATTATGCTCTCGTGTACCTTCTCGCGCAGCTCGGCCTCGTCAAAGGCAAGGTGCATCGCACGGCCGCCAAGGACATAGGAGGGCCGCATCAGCACGGGGTAGCCCACTTCCTTTGCCATCAAAACTGCCTCCTCGGCATCGAACGCCATCCCGCTTTTTACAGTTGGCGTGCCCAGGGTTTCGGTGAGCGCCTTGAAGCGCTTGCGGTTGCTTGCAACGTCAACAGAGTCAGTTGAGGTTCCGAGGATGGCCGCGCCCGAGTTCTGCGAGATTCCGTTCACCAAGTTTATGGAGGTCTGGCCGCCGAACTGCACGATCACTCCCTCGAGGTTCTCGCGCTCTACTGCAAGCACCGCAAGCACGTCCTCAAGCTTTAGAGGCTCGAAGTAAAGCCTGTCCGAGATGTCGAAGTCGGTGCTCACTGTCTCGGGGTTGTTGTTTATTACAATCGTCTCGAACCCGGCTTCGCGCAGCGCCTGCACCGCGTGCACCGTGCAATAGTCGAACTCTATGCCCTGGCCGATGCGTATCGGCCCCGAGCCGAGGATGACCACTTTCTTCTTGTTCCCTTTCCTAGCCACCGCGTCGGACGAACTCTCGTAAGTCGAGTAGTAGTATGGAGTTGCGGCCTCGAACTCCGCTGAGCACGTATCCACCATCTTGAACGACGGGTTCAGGCCGTGCGTCTTGGAAAAGCTGCGCACAAACACTGCAGAGCGGCCGGTTGCCTCGCAAATCCAGCGCTCGGAAAACCCGGCCTTGCGCGCAGCAAGAACTCCCTCGGCGTCGCCTGCTGTTGCCATCTCGTTCCTTGCAAGCGCGCGCTTTGCGTCGACTATTGCGGCGATTTTCTGGATGAACCACTCGTGGATTCCGGTGGCTTTGGAAATCGCCGCGACGTCGACCTTGTTGTCGAAAAGGAGTTTGGTGATGACGTTGAAGCGCATCTCGCTCGGCGCAAGCGCCTTCTCAAGCGGGAGCTCGGCCATCTCAGCAGTCTTCTGCCGCCAGTCGACCCGCATCTCAAGCGAGCGCAGGGCCTTGCCGAAGGCCTCCTCGAAAGTGCGTCCGATTGCCATGGTCTCGCCGGTGCTCTTCATCTGAGTGCCAATAGAGTTGGAATAATAGAGCTTGTCAAATGGCCAGCGCGGGATCTTCACAACAACGTAGTCAAGCGAGGGCTCGAAGCACGCGCTCTTTCCGGTCACGCGGTTCTCGATTTCCGAAAGTGCGTAGCCAAGCGCAATCTTGGTGGCCACACGCGCGATGGGGTAGCCTGTTGCCTTGGACGCGAGCGCGCTGCTCCGGCTTGCGCGCGGGTTGACCTCGACGACGAAATACTTGCCGGTCTTCTGGTCAAGCGCAAACTGCACGTTGCACGCGCCTTCCACCTTGAGGCCGCGCACAATCCTGATTGCCGAGGTGCGGAGCATGTGGTACTCGCGGTCGGACAAAGTCTGGCTCGGCGCGACAACAACGCTCTCGCCGGTGTGTATTCCCATCGGGTCGAGGTTTTCCATGTTGCAGACTGTGACGCAGTTGTCGAACGAGTCGCGGATTACCTCGTACTCGAGCTCGGCCATTCCGCCAAGGCTCTTCTCGACAAGGGCAAGCCCGGTGCCGCTCTGCTTTATTGCAGCACCACAGACTTCGCGGGCCTCCTCCGGGGTGTGGGCGATGCCGCTTGCAAGACCTCCGAGGCAGAAGTCCGCGCGAATCATGACAGGAAGGCCGTGCTTTGCGACGAACTTATCCATCTCCTCAAGGGTCTTGCAGCTTGCACTTGCCGGCACGGGCTCGCCAAGCTTTAGCATCAGCTCCTTAAACTTTTCGCGGTCCTCGGCAAGCTCGATGGTCTCGACTGTAGTGCCTAACACGCGCACGTTGTTGCGCTTTAAGCAGTCCGCAAGCTCCACCGTGACGTTCAGGCCGGTCTGGCCGGCCATTGTCGCGATGATCCCGTCAGGCTTTTCCAATTCGATGATGCGCTCGACCGTGCGGCTGTCAAGGGACTCGATGTAGACGCGGTCAGCTGTCGCAAGGTCGGTCTGGATAGTGGCCGGGTTCGAGTTTACGAGCACGACCTCGATTCCCTCCTCCTTGAGCGCGCGGCACGCCTGGCTCCCGCTATAGTCAAACTCCGCTGCCTGGCCGATTACAATCGGGCCGGAGCCAAGCAGGAGGACTTTCTTTACAGAGGAAATCTTGGGCATAGTCAAAAACATCAAAGCATTTTTTCGAAATCATCGAACAGGAAACGCGTGTCAAGCGGCCCGGGTGCTGCCTCGGGGTGGAACTGGACTGAGAGCGCGGACTTTTCGTCGCAACGCAGGCCCTCGTTGCTCCTGTCGTTGAGGTTGGTAAGCCAGTCTGTGACTCGCTTTGGTATGTCCTTGACCGCAAAGCCGTGGTTCTGCGAGGTGAGGAAGCACTTTCCGGAAAGGTTGTCAACAACTGGCTGGTTTGCGCCGCGGTGGCCGAACTTTAGCTTGTAGGTCTTTGCGCCAAGCGCGTGGCCGAGTATCTGGTGGCCAAGGCAAATCCCGAACACGGGCACCTTGCCGATGATTTCGCGGCAGGAAGCTACTGCGTAGGTCATCAGCGCAGGATCCCCGGGACCGTTGGAATATACCACCCCGTCGGGTTTACTTGCAAGGATTTCTTTTCCTTCGGTGTTTGCGGGAACAACTGTGACTTCGCACCCGCGGCTGACAAGCTCGCGGACGATGCTCATCTTGACACCGCAGTCTACAAGGACAACAGAATGTTTTTGGTGTGCCTTTGGGGAGAATACTTCGGCTTTTTTTCTGCTGACTTTGGTTACGAAATCGATGTTCGAGTAATCGAAACCCTTCAGCTGCCTCCTTGACGACTCAAGTGCCTCTTCAACTGTGCGGCCTTCAAGCTGGATTATTGCAGAAGGGACCACGCCGTAGCTTCTCACCTTGGTGACTATCGCGCGGGTGTCCAGGCCAACTACTGCGGGGATGTCGAACTCCGAAAGGAAATCGTCAACGCCGCGCTCTGAATCCCTATGTACCGGGTGGCTGCAGAACTGTCGGGATACGACTCCTGAAAGGTGGATTTTTCCGGACTCGAAGGCCTCGGGGCTTATCCCGTAGTTGCCGATGAGCGGGTAGGCAAAAGTCAGGATCTGGCCTGCATAGGATGGGTCGGTGAGCGCTTCCTGGTAGCCGGTCATTCCGGTGTTGAAGACAAGTTCGCCGTAGGCGTCGTGGGGCGAGCCCATCGAGTCGCCAACATAAAACGACCCGTCCGAAAGGACAAGGACCGCTTTAGGAAGACCCACGAGACAAACCCCAAAAAAATAATTCGCCGGTTTTTCATTCTTTAAGCTGACGAGTTAATTATACTTTCGTGCAGTGGCTCACCGGCTGTAAGCCTTTACTATAATGGCCTGGAACGCAATTAATACCTGCTGACCAGAATGCGACAAGAAGGAGGCTTTCTGTCCAAACTGCGACCGATGCCCACGCACAGCCGCAGCGCTAGTAGGAGACGAATGATATGCGGCAGCTTGCAAGCTTGCGGTAGAACTCGTGGTCCTCGTTCTTTTCGGCCATCTTGACAAACATTATGTCCAGGCCGGTCCAGAAAATGAACCAGCCTGCGGGCTCAAAGAATACGAACAGGAATTTGCTGATGAAACTCTGGGAACCAAGCGAAGAGACATAAGTCGCCAAAAGCATGAGGACCATGCCTGCTGCAATGTACCATAGGCTCCTGTTCCGCATCCTGTTCAGTTCGGTGTGGACGTGGTGCAGGCCGCCCTTGAAGTACGCGCTTATCCTGCGCCGGATGACCTCCTCGTCCTGCGGCCTGCGGCGCGCCTTTGGCACCATCAACTTAAGCTCAACAGAGCTTGCCTTCTGGCGGCTTGCGCGCCTGACCTCGTCGATGAAGTCAACAGAAAGTTCGCGGACCGAAAACGGCCGGGGGTCGAAGTCGGAGAAGATGTCGCCGTAATCGCTTGTGATTATGCTGATTTCCGAGCTGTGGAGCTGCGAAAGCCGCTTGACCTCAAGGTAGTCCCTGTCATTTTCGACGTCATCGTCCTTGTCAAGGCCCTGGCGAATATTTTGGCGAATAATCCGTGGCGAAACCATTGCGACAAACCATCCCCTGGCAGGCGAAATGCCGGCAGGCCAAGGGGGTAACGAAAGCCGGATATTAAAGCCATTTGGAAAGCCGGAGACCCGGATGCAGTCGGGTCCAAAACTCAGTAGGAGATGAAGCTGATTTCGCTGTTTGACATCTTGTGGTAGAAGTCGCGCTCCTCATAGCGCGAGGAGGGCTGCAAAAACAGGTAGTCAAAGCCATTCCACAGGGTAAACCACCCGGCTGGCTCGAAAAGGAAAAGGAAGAAAGTCTGAACAAGGCCCGCAGGGACAACCGAGAGCATGAGCACTACCAAGGTGAGAATGACCACGCCGACAAGTATGAACAGGCCGCCCTTCTTTCGCATCTTCAACACGTCCCTGTTGATTTGCTCAACTGTGTTACGGTAGTGCGCCTTCACCCGCTTTTTGATTACGGTCTCCTGCTCGGGCTTGCGGAGGGCTTCAGGCATCATCACCTTAAGCTCAATCTTGGAGCCCTTGTGACGGGTCGCTTTCTTGACCTCCAAAAGGAAGTCGTCGGAAAGCGAGCGCACGTCGTAAGGCCGCGGGTCGAAGTCCGAGAAGATGTCGTCGTAAGTGTCGAGGATTATGCTGATTTCGGAAAGCTGTAGGAGGCGCTGCTTCTCGGCATCGGAAATGTCCACAAGCGGAGTTGTTGGCGCGGCCTGCTTCTGGCCGGCGTGCACAGGCTGCGCTGGCTGCCTGGCATCCTTCTGGGGCTCGTGGGGCTGTTGGGAGCTTTGCTGTGCTTGGGGCGAGTTAGGCATATGGTAATCACTAAATCAATCAGATAGTACTTATGGCTGGCAAGCCATATAACAGCATTGGACATTTAAAGGGGTTAAAACCGGTTTTCCGAAAAAAGACTGCTTATTTCGCAATCCTTGCCTCGGCCTTCTTGGTGTCCCACAGGTTGCCTATGGCGCCCGAGATTTTCCACGTTCGGATGGCAATCGGCGTTGCCGCGTGGACGGACTTCAAGGCAAGGCACGCCAGCACCTCCTTGAGCATCAAAGTCTGGCACTTGACTATGCCCCGCTGGCCTTCCTCGTCGAACTCCTTGAGGAACGCCTTTGCTTTGCTTGCGCCAAGCTCGCCAACGCCCTCCAGGAGGGCGGATTGCACTAGCTTTGAAGCGTCAACCTTGGAGAGCTTTTGCTGGGATTCGAACGAGACGAGTATGTAGCGCTTCTTTTCCTGCATTTGCGATTCAACTGTTTGGAAATGAATAAAGGGAAAACGGGAAGAAAAATCAGGCCACGAAGGAGGAAAGCTCCAAAAGCTCTTCCGAAGAGTATGCGCGCTCGCAATAGGCGCAGCGAACGTGCAGCGGGCTCTTGCGCTCGACCTTCAAAAGCGGTCGGCCTTCCTTGTTGGATATGCACTTTGGGTTGGGGCAGCGGATGACGTCCTCAAAAGCGTCGGGAACGGAAATCTTGCGCTTCTTCACAATCTGGAACTCGTGCACGAAGTTCACCGTCGCGGCAGGCGCGATGAGCGCAATCTTGTTGATTTCCTTCTCCTCTAGCGCGCGCTCCTCAATCTTGATGATGTCCTTGAGCCCCATGGTTGTGCTCGGCGTGTTCATTACCATGCTTACTGTTGCGTGGAAGCCCTCGCCAATGCCGAGGATGGAAAGCACGGCCAGCCCCTTGCCCTTCGGGATGTGGTCTATGACCACGCCGTTCTCAATCTTCTTTATCTTCATCTTGTCCTGTTCGGAGTCCATAAAGCGCAACAACCCTCTTGTTCATCCAAGGACCGAGTCCAGTATCGCCATGCGCACCGGGATGCCGTTTGCCTCCTGCGCAAAGTAGGCGGCCTGCGGAAGCGAGTCAACCTCGGTTGCAATCTCGTCAACGCGCGGGAATGGGTGCATTATGATGGCGTCGTCCTTCATCTTGCGCACAGACTCGGCGTCGATTACGTAAGAGTAGCGTTCGGCTTCCTCCGGGTCGTCGAAGCGCTCCTTCTGGATTCGCGTCGCGTAGACCACGTCGGAATTCGAAAGGTCAAGCGACTCAAGCTCCACAACCTTGACCTTTTCGGATATGTCATTGAGTATGATTTGCGGAAGCTTGAGCTGCGGAGGCGACCACATCTCGATTGTGCAGTCGAAGTTCGCAAGCGCGTAGCAAAGCGAGTGGATGGTGCGGCCGTTCTTGAGGTCGCCAATCATTGAAATAGTCAGGCCGTCAAGCTTGCCCTTCTTTTGGAACATCGTGTAGGTGTCCAGAAGAGCCTGCGTGGGGTGCTGGTTCGCGCCGTCGCCGCCGTTTATGACAGGGATGCTTGCCGCGTCAGCAGCAAGCCTTGCGGCGCCCTCAAGCGAGTGCCTGATTACGATTACGTCGGCGCAGGACTCGACCATGCGGATGGTGTCGTACACTGTCTCGCCCTTTGAAACTGAAGTTGTGTCCGCGTCGGAGAATGCGATTATGCTCCCTCCAAGACGCTGCATCGCAGTCTGGAAGGAAAATTGCGTGCGGGTTGACGGCTCGAAAAACAGCGACGCGAGGACCTTGCCCGAATGCTTGTCGTAGGACTTCTTGTGTGTCACCGCGTCATCGTATTTCTTGGCCTTGTGCCAGATTTGCTCGATTGCCTCGCGGGGAACGTCCCTTGTGCTCAGGATGTCCCTTCCAGCCCAGTAGTCCGCCATAATAGTGCCACACCCAAAAAAGCGCTTGGAACCCTCAACGGGTTGTCAGAACAAACAATGCCTCCAATAGCATAAAAGTGTATTGTGTGCCTGCTGGCCTGACGCGGTTTTACCCTCGGGCCGCGAGCTTCCCCTCGCCCCGCGCAAGGCAGACGTTCTCACCGTCAAAAGCGAGCTTGCCTCCGAGGATGGTCTTTTCGACGCTTGCGCGAAGCTTCCTGCCCTCGAACGGGGTCCAGCCGGCCTTTGAAAGCTGATCCTCCACGCGGACGACGCGCTCCTTTTTGAGGTCAACAAGGATGATGTCAGCGTCAAAGCCCTGTGCAATGGTGCCTTTTGTGGGCAGGCCGAATATGCGAGCGGGATTGGTTGCGCAATAGCGCACCATTTGCGCAAGGGAGATGAGGTTGTGGTTTGCGGCATCAAGCATCAGCGGGACGCGAAGCTGCACCCCGGGCACTCCTGACGGCGCCTGCCAGTAGTCCTGCTCCTTCTCCTTTATGGTGTGCGGCGCGTGGTCGGATGCGATGCAGTCTATTGGCGAACGCTCCTTGGAAAGCTCGTCCCAGACTGAGGCCACGTCAAGCCGCGAGCGCAGGGGCGGGTTGACCTTGCCGTAGTTGCCAAGCGCCCTGGCATCGTGCTCGGTGAGGAATAGGTGGTGCGTGCAGACCTCAAGCGTGACCGGCACGCCGCCGTTCTTGTACGTCGAGACTATGTCAAGCTCGGCCTTTGTTGAGGCGTGGCAGATGTGCACGCCCCTGTGGGCCTTGGAAACTGCATCGCAGGTCGCCTCGACCGAGATTGCGGCTGTGATCGGGCTGCGGATTATGTTGTGGTACTCGACCTTGCCCTTGGGATCGCGCTTTTTGTATTCTTCGGTGAGCTTGCGTATTTCGCGCTCGTCTTCTGCGTGTACGCACACAGGAAATTCCGCAGGTAGGGTGGAAAGGTGCTTCTGGAAATCAGCAACGTGCTCAATCAGCAGGTCGCCGGTGCTTGAGCCTAAGTAGACTTTGACTGCAAACACAGCGGGGTTCTTGATTGCCTCTGCTGCAACCTCCTGGTTTTGCGGGGTAGCGCCAAAGTAGAGGCCGTAGTCGCACACCGCCTTCTTCCGAACCATCGCAACCTTTTCCTTTAGCCGGGCAAGGGTAGAGATTGACGGTGCGTTGTTAGGCATGTCCAGAATGGTGGTGGTTCCTCCGGCGAGGGCGGAGGCGGTTCCCGTGTAGAAGTCCTCCTTCGCAGTCTGGCCCGGGTCGCGGAAATGAACGTGCGGGTCCACCATCCCCGGCAGGGCCACCAACCCCTTGCAGTCGATTTTCTCGTCGAAACTGCCGGAGATGGCTGAGCGGGATATTTTCCTGATTTTGCCGGACTCGTCGGATGCGATGTTGCACTCTACAAGCGAGTCGTGCACGAGCACGCGGCAGTTCGAAAGCAGGAGCATAAGCAGATTTTGCTTTGGCAGTATAAAGCACTATTGGCACCCTGCCGGCGCAGGCCGATGCCTTACTATTATAAATGGGGTTTTGCACTAAATATGGGTAAGAAGTGAAAGGAAACTAAGCTCGCCGAAAGGCGCTTTGTTGTTTTTGTTTGAAGGCCAAGGTAACCGCAGGCTGAATCGCCCCGCTCCTGGCCGTTGAAAAGTTTTTGACTAAAAGTAAAAGGAGTGGTTGAATATGTATCCTCCACAGCAGTCCCAATACGACCGCGCGATAACCGTGTTCTCGCCCGACGGTAGGCTCTTCCAGGTCGAGTACGCGCGCGAGGCAGTTAAGACCGGAAGCACCAGCATTGGAATCGTCTCAAAGGACGGCGTTGCGATGGTTGCTCACAAGCGCATCTCCTCGTCGCTCATAGTCGGCGACTCGCACGAGAAAATCTTCACAATTGACAACCACGTCATTGCATCCTCCTCCGGCCTTGTTGCCGACGCGCGAAAGCTCGTCGACTTTGCCAGGCTCGAGTCGCAGAAGCACAAGCTTACCTTTGACGAGGAAATCTCGGTGGAGTACCTTGCAAAGCAGGTGGGCGACCACATCCAGTTCTTCACCCAGGTTGCCGGCGTGCGGCCGTACGGCGTGTCGCTTTTGCTTGCTGGAGTTGGAAGCACTGGCGCGCGGCTCTTCGAGACCGACCCGTCAGGCGCAATTTTCGAGTACAAGGCAACAGCAATAGGCAGCGGAAAGAAGGGAGTTGAGCAGTTCTTCGAAAAGGAGTACAAGGACGGCCTCTCGATGGACGATGCAATCAGGCTTGCAATCAAGGCGCTCAAGAAGGTGACCGAGGACAAGCTGTCGCCGCAGGTCATTGACGTTTCAATAGTAGAGTCGAAGACCAGGAAGTCACGCGACCTTTCAACAGAGGAGGTTGCGAAGTTCATGGCGGACTCGAAGTAGGCAACACGGATTTAGGGATAGAGGACTTATGTCCCACATTGAAAACACGATAATCGCCCGGCTTGAAAAAGCGGGCGAAACTTTCGAAATACTCGTGGACCCCAAGAAGGGTTACGAATACAAGACAGGCGCCAAGAAGGAGCTCGACAACGTCCTCGTGTTCGAGGAAGTGTTCAAGAACGCCAACAAGGGCGAGCGGCACACCGGTGCTGCGCTCAAGAAGGCCTTCGGGACGGAAGACGTACGCGCGATTGCGGACATCATCTTCAAGGATGGCGAACTGCAGCTCACAACAGACCAGAGGCGCAAGCTCCTGGAGGAAAAAAGGGTCAAGATAATCGCGCTGATTGCGCGCTCGGTCATAGACCCGCGCACCAAGGCGCCTCACCCGCCCGCAAGGATTGAGGCTGCTATGGAGCAGGCGCGAGTCCACATCGACGCTTTCAAGAGCGCGGAAGAGCAGGTCGGAAAAATCATCGAGGAGCTGCGGGAAATCATCCCCATCTCAACCGCTTCGGTGAAGGTGGCAATCAAGGTGCCGGCGAATTTCGTGCACCGGTGCTACTCGGCGCTGAAGGAGTACGGGATAAAGAAGGAGGAATACGCCTCGGACGGCTCGCTGATCGTGATGATAGAAATCCCGGCGGCAATCCAGGAAGAGGTCTATGACAGGCTCAACGGCCTGACGCAGGGCGCGATCCAGACGCGCCTTGTGGAAAGATAGGCAGGAAAAAAGGAAATCGGAAGCCAAAGAAGGCACAACCCGGAAAGTAAGAATGAAAAAAACAGGAAAGAAATGCAAAATATTCATTTTGATTTGGAAAAAGGTGCAATGAATGGAAAAACAACTGATATTGCCCGGCGCCCTTGCGGCTACAACCCCGCGAAGGATGGACGGGTGCTACGTTGACGACGGCAAGACATTCGTCTCTGTTGTCAGCCTCAAGGCTGGCGACAAGATAATCCCCCTCAAGGGGCACTACGTGCCGCGCATCGGCGACTACATAATCGGCATCATCTCGGAAGAGAGGTTCTCTGGCTACGAGGTTGACATCAACGCGCCGTTCCCCTCGACAATCTCAGCCCGCGACATCCGCGAGACGTTCCAGGTGGGCGACGTGGTCTCGGCCAAGGTGCGCATGGTGGACGAGGTGCACACGGCGCAGCTTGTTGAGCCGCGCAAGCTCTTCGCAGGCAGGCTCATCGAGATTGAGAGCGTCAAGGTGCCGCGCGTAATCGGCCGCAACGGCAGCATGCTCGCGCTCATAAAGGAGTACACCGGCTCGGACGTCTTCGTGGGCAAGAACGGCCGCATCTATGTAAAGAACGGCGACATCGCGCTCTCGGTGATGGCCCTTTTGAAGATTTCAAGCGAGGCGCACACCAGCGGCCTTACTGACCGCATAAAGGAGCTCCTTGAAGTGGAGTCGAAAAAGTCGCCGCAGAACCACGTGGCGCCTAGGCCGGCAGTGCAGGAAAGGCCTCCCGCCGGAATGTACTAAAATTATTTTTGAATGGTGATTTGAATATGGCAGAAGAAGAGACGGCCGCGATGGCTCCGGGCAAGGCGCCAAAGAAGCTCATCGAGAACGGCATCCGCAACGACGGCCGCAAGCCCGAGGACTTGCGCAACCTGAAGATTACTGTAGGCGTGCTCAAGAAGGCAGCCGGCTCGGCGCTCATTGAGTGGGGGAAGAACCGCATCATGGCCGGGGTATACGGCCCGCGCGAGGTTTTTCCCAAGCACAACATGAACCCCAACAAGGCGATCATAAACTGCAGGTACGCGATGGTGCCGTTCTCCTCGCTTGAGGAGCACGGACGGTTCGGGCCCAACCGCAGGGCAATCGAGATTGGCAAGGTCGGAAAGCACGTGTTTGAGAACGCAATCCTCACCGAGCAGTTCCCGAAGACCATGATTGACATCAACATCGACGTGCTGCAAAGCGACGGCGGGACCCGCGTAGCCGGGATTGTCGCCGCTGCGCTTGCGCTTGTTGACGCTGGAATCCCGATGAGGGACATCCCCTGCGGAGTGTCCGTAGGCAAGGTCGACGGAACGCTTGTCGCAGACTTGGACAAGACCGAGGACAACCTCGGACAGAGCGACATGCCGGTCATATTCTCACCCCGCACCTGGGACATCCTGCTCTTGCAGATGGACGGCATGCTGACCAAGAAGGAAGTGATGGACGGCATCGACCTTGCGCGCATCGCCACCCAGAGGGTGCACGAGATGCAGGTTGCGGCGCTCGAGGCAAAGTACGGCGCAGCAGCCGCAGGCGACGACGACTCACAGGACGAGTCGGCCGCATAAGTTTTACGCTAAAAGACGGTGAATGAAAGATGATCACTAACGAGGTCAAGGAGGCATTCGTGCTTGACTTGATGAAGAAAAACACGCGAGTTGACAGCAGGGGAATGCTGGACTACCGCCAGATTTCGGTGCAGAAGGAAGTGTACGAGAACTGCGAAGGCAGCGCCATGGCACAGATAGGCGACACCAAGGTAATCGCGGGGCTCAAGCTGGACGTTGCAACCCCCTTCGGCGACAGGCCGACGCAGGGAGTCATAATGTTCAACGCCGAGTTCTCGCCAGTTGCGCACCCCGACTTCACGGCCGGCCCTCCCGACGAGCGCAGCATCGAGCTTGCCCGGGTTGTTGACCGCGGCATCCGCTCGGCCGAGTGCATCGACCTTGACAAGCTCTATATGGAGGAAGGCAAGGTGCTCGGAGTCTTCATCGACCTTTTCATAATCGACCACAACGGCAACCTCACTGACGCGGCATACCTTGCTTCGATGGCAGCGCTTCGAACTGCCAAGATGCCCAAGTACGAGGACGGGAAGCTCATCCGCGAGGAACGCACCGCTCCGCTGCCGGTTGCGCGCGACGTGGTGTCGTGCACCTTCGAGAAGGTCGGCGACAAGATATTGCTTGACGCACGCGAGGAGGAGGAAGTGTCCTCGTCCGGACGCGTCACTCTAGCAACCTGCGGGGACGACCTCTTGTGCGCATCGCAGAAGAGCGGACGCGCCGGCTTTTCCCGCGCAGAGTTCGAAAGTATGATAGACACAGCCCTTGCAAAGCGCAAGGAGCTTCTCAAATACATCTAAGGGTGTTGGAAATGGGTTCACATTACGGAGTAAAGATACGCAAGCAGGAAAACAAGATCAAGACTGCCATGAAGCAGAAGCACGCTTGCCCCTCCTGCGGGAAGGCCAAGGTCAAGCGCACCTCAACCGCGCTCTTTAGGTGCGCGTCGTGCAAGACGGTGTTCGCAGGCGGCACGTACACGCCAAAGACCAACGTGGGAATCTCGGCTTCAAAACTGCAGACTTCCAAGAAGGAAAAGGCAGCGGAAGAGTAGGCAGTATTTTTCCTCTCCCCTTTCAATTCTTTTTTTGAGGGTTCGTTCTTATGGCAATCGACAGCGGCACAGTCCTGTTTGAGGCTGACTTTACAGGCAGGGCGTTTTCCTATTCGGCAAAGGCAGGTGACAGGGCCAAGCTCTTCTCGTTGCTGTCTGCTGCACGCAGGGCCATTGCAGAGAACATCTATGACTACGCTCCGATTGACCGCAAGGCAATAGACGCTTATTTTGCAGGAAAGAAGAAGCCCAAGAACCCGGCTGAACTTGCAGCAATACTCTCTTCGGTGTCGATGTCATCCGTTGAGCGCGACCTGGAAAAGGCGGTCGGGTTCGAGCCGGTGCCTGCTGACGACCCGCGCAAGGCCAATGCTGAAAAACGCAAAATCGGCTATGCAACAAGCTACTACCTCTATTTGCTATTCAAGTCCGCATTCGGCGAGGAAGCGCCAAAGCCTGCCGGGACAAACAAGAACCAAATCATACGCCTGGTGTCCAACTCGAGCGAGTGGATGGTCGTAAAGAAGGCCAACGCCGCAATCGCGACCAAGCCCGAGGCGCTTTCCGCGCTAATCGGCATGCTCTCCACAATCGTCCGCAAGGAAGGCGACGTGCTCTGCAAGGAAGGCGATTTCGAGGAAGTGTCCGGCGCATTGTTCGGCTCGTTCTTCAAGAGAAAGTCGTATGGAAAGCTGGTTGAGGCCATCAGTTCGGTCGCTGCTGACAAAGTCACAGCCTGCGCAAAGAACGCGGCAATAGACGACGCTGCTGCACAAGAACTTTTCACTCTCCTTTACCTGAAGGCGTTCTCGCTCTCGGGCTACTCGCCATACCCCGAGCCGGACCTTCTTGCGGAAACTTACCCGCAGCTCAAGATCCCGAAACCTCGCGGCAACTTCGGCGGCAAGAAAAAGAAGAAGGCGTAGGGAATTTAACCTCGGACCAAGACAATTGGATATATGTCCAAGGAGCCCGGGTTGCACATACTGGTTTACCGCGTCCCGTTACCCCACGATACCGATAGGTATCACATCAAGCTAGGCACTCGGCAAGATGCGGAAAACGCCAAAGAAAAGCCAGTAATCCGGCATCCCATTCGCATAGTTTCGCCACGGGCGCAGTTGGTTCTTAAAGAGTATTACAAGAAATCCAGCGCCAATGCAGCAAGCCCTAAGCGACCCGCCTCGGTTGGCATCATCGACTTCCGCTCTTTCTTGCACGACGGAAAGCACATTGGCTATTCGGACTGGTTTTTTCCAAAGATGATGCTTCCGGAGGCTATGATGGAAAAGACGCGCGGTTCCAGACTGGGCACGGAACTTGAAAGGCTGTGCACGCAGCATTTTGCCAAGGACAAAAAAATCACTCATTTTGCAGCTACAGACGCAATAATCGAAGGCCGTGATAAGGGCACTTTAAAACCGGAGAGCATTCCTGAGGGCGGGCTGACGCGCGCGACACCGGACAGGCTGGGGCAACTTGCGAGGATGCACATCAGCAAGAAAAGAATCGTCCCGGTAAGGGAATGGCTTGGAAAATTAAAGTCCTGATTGTAAGGAAACTACCCCTGCCTTACTTGAAAAACTACGCCCCTTCCTCCTCTTCCTGCTTCTGCTTTTGCCACTTGCGGTACTGCACGAACCCGTAGACCGCAAGGATGGCCACGAGGAAAAGTATCGGCAGGTCCATCGAACTTGACGTGGTAGCGGCTTTCGGGGTCGCAGTTGTCCCGCAGCTTGACATCCCGTCCACAATCGCATTGTACTTCAGCTTCGACTGCTGGATTGAAAGGTAGGCCGCCTCGTATTCCGAAGTCAGCGGCGCGGCCTTCATCTCCATTACCGAGACAACGCTCGACCAAGTAGTGTTAAGCTCGCGCACCTTGGTGCTCACCCCGCACTGGTCGTAAGCTGCCTTGCTTGACTTGTACTCGGTGAACATGTTGTTAATGTTCGTCTTCAAATCCGTGTCATAGGCCTTTACCGCGTTGGCCTTTGCTATCCGGAAGAGCGTGTTCTCCACGCTGTCGTTGACCTGGCCTGACTCGAGGCGCTTGAAGTTGTCGTACTCGGGAATTATAGCCTCGCGGTACTGGGTGGAAGAGTAGAACACGTCGGTGCCAAGACCTGTCGAGGACACCTTCTGCAAGACAGAGGTCTCGTCGGAGGAGAGCTTGGAGTAGATGTCGCGGTCGGTGAGCTTTTCAGAGAAAGCCTCGTACTTTTCCGAGAATGTGGCGCACTTTGTGAAGGTCGCGTTGTAGTTTGTCATGTAGTCAAGGTAGCTGTCAACGTCGCCTGTTGTTGAAAAGTAACTTCCTGACTGGCGGGCGTTGTCTATTTCCTGCGACTTCAGGTCGTCAAGGGTGGCAATCATGCCGTCGGCGCCGTCAATCATCTCCACCAACGAGTCAAAGTAATCGGAGAGCGTCGCATCGGTGGTGCCCGAAAGGGCGCTGTCGCGAACGGACAGGATGTTCTTTTGCGCAGTCCCAAGCGACAGCTTCGCAGTCTCGACGCCTGTTGAAAGGTCGGAGTATGAGAGCTTTCGCGGCTTTATGTAATTCGTCTCCCACGCGTACTCGTAGTCAAGAGTGTAAATCTTGGAAAGAACGTCGGTGTTGAGCGTTATGGAACCATTGCCCGCATCAGCCACGACCACCTTGCCGTACGAGTGCAGGTAAACGCTTGCGTCGTCCGCCGTAGAATAGTAATAGAGCACCCAGTACTTGGCCCCATCAATGGAGACAGGCGTCATTGAAGTGTACGGCGCAAGCTTAGAGGTTGAAGAGGAGAGCACGTAAGGCGTTCCGAAGTCTGCCACGCGGTCCGTTGTTATTGCGCAACAGGACGCCGCCAGCACCAAAACCGCCGCAAGGGCAATCGCGTTATATTTTCGCATGACTACAAGTATGTGGCTTGGGTTTAAATTAGTTTGACCGAGGGCTTGCAACGCTATGAAAATCAGGTTTGTACTGGTCCGTCCGGAACACGACATGAACGTGGGCGCGGTTTGCCGCGCAATCAAGAACTTCGGCTTTGCCGAGCTCTGGCTCGTCGACCCGCAGTGCAAGCTCGGCCTGGAGGCCAAAAAGTACGCCAAGCACTCCGAGGAAGTCCTGCAAAACGCAAGGAAAGCCGGGAGCTTGAAGGAGGCCGTTGCAGGCTGCGACGCAGCAGTCGGCACCACCGGCGTGCCCGTGCGCTTCCACGGCAGGATATTCAAAAACTGCATCCCCCTTGACAAGCTCTATGCAAGGATAAAGCCGCTTGAGACAGTGGCTTTGGTGTTCGGGCCTGAAGGCACCGGGCTTTCCGAGGCTGACACGGACTTGTGCGACCTTGTGATTACAATTCCAACTGCGCCAGCGCACCGCGTGCTCAACCTGTCCCACGCGGTCTGCACCTGCGCCTACCAGCTCTTTTTGGACTCGTGCAGGGACAGGAAGGCAAAGGACGAAATCGAGTACAGGCGCGCGTCGGAGCACAAGCTTGCGATGCTCGAGGCGCTTTTTGCCGATGCGTTGAAGTCCTCGCCAACTGTGCGGGACAAGAAGAAGGTCTCAAAGGCGTTCCAGCGGCTTGTGAAGCGCTCGCTCCCGTCCGAGGAGGAGGTTTCCACCCTGCTTTGTGCAATAGATTCATTTAATTCCGCTGAGAAATATAGGTCACAGAAGGGGAAATCATGAACCGCGAACAGAAAATCATCGTCGTTTGCGCAATCGCAATAGTCTTCGCCTACTTCTTGCTCCACCCTCCGAACGTTTCCGCGGCTGACTTTGAGAAGTCGATAAGGGACTCCGGCCCGGCCGGGCCTCTCCTGATTGTCGCAAGCCAGGTACTTGCATCCGTGTTCGCTCCGATACCGAACAGCCTGCTGACCCTTGCTGCCGGCCGCGTCTACGGCGGGTTCCTTGGCGGACTCTACTCCTACATCGGCGGCCTGCTCGGCGCTGCGATAACCTTCTGGATTGGACGTGCTCTTGGACGCGAGTTCGTGGCGCGCTTCGTGCACCAGAACGACCTGGAATCAGTTGACAAGTTCATAGCAAAGTACGGCGTCTGGACAATCATCGGCGGAAGGCTCCTGCCGTTCATGTCATTTGACGCAATAAGCTACGCAGCCGGGATGACCTCGATGGACTTTGGAGCGTTCATGCTCGCCTCGGTGTTCGGCACCGCGCCAGGCATCTTTGCCTACGCGTATTTGGGCGAATACTCCCGCGAGCTTGACTTTGCAACCATAGCAATATTGGCGGTTACGGCAATTTCCCTATTCATCATAGCATCAAAGGCGTATGACTGGCACAAGAAAAGGCAGAATGGAAAAGAACGAGGAAAGGCAAAAAAGAAAATCCAAAAAACCAAAAGGCAAAAGGCGCGCAAATGACCAAAGTAATTTTCAATGGATTGCTCGTCGACCAGTCCGAGGCGGTGATTCCGGCAAGCAACAAGGCCAACTTCTTCGGCTACGGGGTCTACGAGTCGCTTCGCGTGTTCCACGGCAAGCTGTTCTACGCAGAGTGGCACCTTGCAAGGCTTGCAAGCTCAGCTGAGGCTATCGGGATGGAGCTGCCTTACTCCGCTTCCGAGCTTTTGCGGATGCTTGAAACCGTAATCACCGAAAACAAAATCACCGACGCGCTTGTCCGCATCGTCTATTACGGAAAGACTGAAAAGGAAGACGGGATCCTTGTGATGTTCCCGATGGGCTACCACTTTTATCCCGACAAGAACTACAGTCAGGGAATGGCCGCAGTAACGCACGTCTGGGACCGCATACTGCCGCCGTCAAAGACCCTGAGCCTGCTTGGAGGGTTCCTGGGACTACGCAAAGCAACGGAAAAGGGCTGCATCGAGGCAATACTCATCAACTACAAGGGCCAGGCGACCGAGGGCACGCGAAGCAACCTTTTCATCATCGATGCAAAGGGCTGCACAATTACCGCGCCAAAGGAATCCGTGCTTGAGGGCGTCACGCGAAAAATCATCATGGAAAAGCTCGGCCTGAAAATAAAGGAACACCCAATCACTCCAGCCGAACTTTTTGCCGCACGCGAAGTGTTCATCACCAGCACCTCGATGGGCGTCATGCCCATAGTGACAATCGACGGCAAGAAAATCAGAGACGGAGCAGTCGGGCCAGTAACCAAGGAAATCACAACGAAATACGACGCACACCTGAAGGAGTACTGCGGAAGATGAAACGAAAAACCAACTGTTTTGACGGACTCCGCCCAAGCTCGAAAGCCATTTAAGCCACGTCTTGAAAATACTCTCATGGCGAACGGATTCGCGTATCCGAGTGTTGAACAGATTGAAGAGTTCAACATCTTGACGCTTGCAGTAATAAACGCAAAAAAGGCGGACGCCCACAATACCCTCAGCAGGTCAAAAATATTGGAAGCAATAAGGGAATGCTCGGATGCAAAGGGCGACGTCCACCAAAAAGCTGCGGCATTAATGAGCGCGTTGGTAAAAAAGCACCCTTTCGCAAGCGGAAACCGAAGAACCGCGTTTATCGCGGCAAAGTCGTTCACATTGGCAAACGGGGGGCGTTTTCGTGTTCCGGACGAACCGGCAAATGCGAAAGTAATGCGAGGAATAAGGGAAAACTTTTATACGCAAGAAGAAATCTGCGAGTGGATAAAAAATGGGAAAATCAGGGAATTCACGCGTTAGGCTAAAGATAGTCTCGGAAGATGTCGAAAACTTCCTCAAGCTCATCGAAGGCCACAGGAAACTGCTGTTTGCAATCGGCGAGCTCTGACTGCCAAAACAAAAGTCCCTTTCTCACCCTATTTTTAGATTAGACCAAGTCCTGTTCGGAGGGCTATTAAACCATTTTGTACAGAATAATAATCTCTGGTCTACGTTTTAGTGCCTTGATAGTGTAGTGGACCAGCATACGGGATTGTCGATCCTGTGACCCGGGTTCGAATCCCGGTCAAGGCGCTTTACCTTTGTCTAGACGCCCTGACGTATAGGCGTCTAGCCAAGGTCTCAACTCCCGACTCAGGACATAGCCCTCTGTCTAGAATCCCTTTTTCTTGGTAATTCCAGGTACAGTTCGTAACGACACACTGACCGCAATGACCTATTTAAGGCCTGCACCGGCGGCAAAATCAACGAAAAGATTAACGCCTCAGTTTCAAATCAACTTTTTCTTTCCCCGCCAATTCTTGAATTAGAATCTTGAAGGCTTTTGCTTTGTCTCCTTTGGCGCTCTCGACTTGTTTTAATGCCTTCTTCAATGAGGCAACGCTCATAAGGGCACAAGCCAAACAGTATAGGCTCACGCATTGCCCAGGATTATACTTTGCCAGCATTATCTCAAGAAGCTGCTTTCTCTCTTCTTGTTCTTTTAAGAATTCCTTAACACCCACGTTCTTGATTTTTTGGATATTAGGAAGGCATTTGCAGTGTGTGACAAAACTGTCGGCATCAAACCATTTGGCAAACTTCTCGCAGGGGAATTCAGGACAATCCGCACAGGTTTCATAGTTACGTTTCATTGCACAACAACGAAAAATAGGACAGTATTGGCAGTGGGCATCCGGCCTACAGCCCAAACAGCGGGATTTTGCCTTGGATTGGAAACGAGGACACAATCCGCAAGATATCCCGCAACAACCAATCAAGGCGTGTTTTTTCATACTTCCAATAAGACAGCCTGCTTTAGATTATTTCCGCTTTTAAGTCTGAAGGAAATTGAACATAGATAATACATTTAGTGTCAAATATGGCAATAAAATGTAGAAAGAGCGTCTAGACGGGTTCTAGTCGTGCGGTCAAGGCGCTTCTTTTTCCTCTAAATGTTATCACACATTTACCGGCAATAATGTGTGGTAAAATACCCTCCTTGTTTTGTTTGCCGATACTTCTTACATACCGATACTTTTGTATCGGATGGGTTTAAATATCGGTATCGGCTAAATGTTTGATATGATTCCGGAGTCCCTTGCGGAAAGGATATTGGAGAAAAAGAGGCGCTTGGACGGCTTGCGGCCGCTGCCAAAACTGGCCTTGCAAAAGCTCCGCGAGAGGTTCGAGCTGGAGTGGACGTACAACTCCAACGCCATCGAAGGCAACTCCCTTACCCTACGCGAGACCATGCTGGTGCTTAAGGAAGGGATTACCATCGGCGGAAAGAGCCTGCGCGAACACCTGGAGGTAACAAACCACAAGGCGGCAATTGACTTTGTCTATTCCCTGATGAAGAAGGAAGCCATCTCGGAAAATGACATCCTTGAAATCCACGCGCTCATCCTGGACCGGATAGAGCCCCAAAACGCCGGTTTCTACCGCAGGGAGCGAATCAGGATTTCCGGTTCGGACTATTCCCCCCCATCACCCGAAAAAGTGCCGAAGCTAATGACCGAATTCGCTGCAACTTTCAAGGCTGAACCTGCAGACCCCCTCCCAACTATCGAGTTCTCCGCTTTTGTGCATTTCAAGCTTGTTGACACCCACCCATTCATCGATGGGAACGGCAGGACTGCGAGGCTATTGTTGAACCTATTCTTGATGCGCCACGGGTTTCCGCCGGCAGTCATCCTCAAAAGCGACAGGCCGCGCTATTATGACTCGCTGGATCTCGCCCACAAAGGGAACCTCGGGCCGTTTACCGAACTAGTAGCCAGGAGCGTGGAACGCTCCCTGGACCTGTACCTTGAAGTGCTTGAAAAGCCCTCGGAAAAAACCGACCTGATATCCTTGGCTGACGCTGCGAAGCTGACCCCCTACTCCCAAGAATATCTCAGCTTACTCGCAAGGAAGGGGCGCCTGCACGCACTCAAGAGAAGAAAAGCGTGGGTCACCACAAGAAAGGATGTTGAAGAATACCTGACCTCTCTTAAAAGAAGGTGACTGCGCGCCAGCAAATAGTAGTCACCTAAGACAACGCCCACCGGAAAAACAGGCGTCTAGACGGGCTCTAGCCGTGCGGTCAAGGCGCTTCTTTTTCCTCTAAATGTTATCACACATTTACCGGCAATTATGTGTGATAACATTATTATCCTTCAAAATGCATAACATATTATGAGAACCCGGAAGATGATGGTCAGAGGCAGCGCCTACTATTACTTGGAGGAAACCATCCGCCTGGAAATGCCCAAGACATATTCTGTTTTTCTCGGGAAAACTATTCCCAAAAAACTCAAGAAATCCAAAGAAAAACTTGAGCACAAGATTTATTCAGACATCTTGGGGAAAAGAACTTGGATTTACCTTTCCAGGAGGCAGCTCATCGAGGCAGAGAAGCATAACCGGCGCCAAAAAGCGAAGGTAACGAGATACGGAAAGGCGCGCCAAGATGAGCAGGACGAGGTAGAGGCGATAGACTTTGTCTACACCACCCTCACCACCGAAGGTGTACCCATCACCCGGCAAGATGCTGACCTCGCCTATAAAATGGCTGAAAAAGGCGTCCGGAACATACGCGACGAAAACCTCCGCGTAGCTTTGGGAATGGTCAAAGGACTAAGACAGGTAAAGGAAAGCAAAAAGGGATTGAGCAGGAACTTCATCCTCCAGCTTCATGGCACTATCATGTCCGAATATGGCGAAAAGCATCCCGGAAAATTCAGGGAAAAACCGGCAAAAATATACCTGAGAAGTTCCGAACGCTTGGAAGAAATCGCGTTCAAGCCAAGCGCTCCGGAGCAGGTAACAAAAAAGATTGAAGCCCTGGTTGACTGGTACAACAAAAACGTGAATCGGTTGAACGCCATCGAGCTTGCGGCGCTCCTTCACCTGCGCCTTTACGAAATTCACCCGTTCGATGACGGAAACAAGCGGATGTCCAGGCTTCTGCTCAACAAGGCGTTCTTCGACAGCGGCTACCCTATCCTCAACATCTCAAGGCCGCCCGAACCCTACTTTGACACGCTCATCCGCTCGGTTGAAAACCATGATGAAAAGCCTTTCGTGACCTTTGTCTGGCAAAAATTCGTAAATGACATCGGATGACCAGACAACCTTGACTTGCCAAATATGGCAAGAAAATTTAGAAAGGGTGTCTAGACAGGCGCTAGTCGTGCGGTCAAGGCGCTTTCCTTTTCTTCCAGGCCAATCCGCAACGAATTAAAACAACCGTCAACCGCTCTTAATCATGGCAAAACCTCGCGCGAAACTAAAAACACCGAAGAGTTCCGACGACCTGATTTTGATTGCGGGCATACTCTTGCTGCTCGTGGGTTCATATATGTTCTTCACATACGACAACAGCCAGCGGCAGGCAGCGGACGGCCAAGCGACTCTGACAGTAAAGCCGGGAATGGTCGTGCCGGTAATAAACGTGGGCGAAATATGCACAAAGAACGGCACCTCCTTTGCCATGGATTACGCCAAGGCCCAAAGGATAGCAGCTAACAGCGAGTGCACCCAGAACGGCAGCACGCTCGGCACCGAGCACTGGTGCAACGAGGTTACCGGAACGTGGTGGATAAGGACCAGCATCACAAAGCCCGGATGCAGCCCCACCTGCGTAATCAACGTCGAGACGCAAGCTGTTGAGATAAACTGGATGTGCACCGGATTGAGAACGGGCTGATTTAAAGGAAAGACGTCGGCAAACCGCCCTAGCTGTGGCCTAACCCTATTTTTTCCATAAACCAGTCAGCGGAAATGGAGTGGGGCGAGCGTTAAAATTGCTGCGGGTGCACATATTATGTCCCCTCTTTTATCCAGAAAACAGGACGGTCAGCGTAGAGGGCAAAAAGCCGATTTGGTTGGAAGAACTGGATGCCCTTCGAACTCGTTTCCGAATACAAGCCTGCAGGCGACCAGCCGCAGGCCATTGAAAAGCTAGCCGAAGGCGTGAAGAAAGGAGGAAAGCAGACCCTCCTGGGGGTCACGGGCAGCGGAAAAACATATGTAATTAGCAACGTCATCGCCAAGACCGGAAAGAAAACGCTGATAATCTCGCACAACAAGACCCTTGCAGCACAGCTTTACGGCGAGCTGCGGCAGTTTTTCCCGAAAAACAAGGTTGGGTACTTCGTATCCTACTACGACTACTATCAGCCTGAAAGCTACATACCAGCTACGGACACCTACATCGAAAAGGACGTGGACATCAACGAGAAAATCGAGCAGATGAGGGTGGCCGCAACCGCGAACCTGCTTTCTCGCGATGACGTAATCGTGGTCGCTACGGTCTCGGCAATCTACGGCCTGGGCTCGCCTGACGACTGGATTCACATGTCGCTTGAGGTCAGGCTGGGACAGAAGATTACGCGGCAGAAGCTCCTTCGTGCGTTAATCCAGATGCAGTATACGCGCAACGAGTTCGACCTCGTGCCGGGAAAGTTCCGCGCAAAGGGCGACACCATAGACGTGTTCCCGATGTACAGCACTGGCACGTTCATACGGGTTTCGCTTTTCGGGGACGAAATCGACTCGATATCCGAGCACGACTGCATCAACGGCAACAAGGTCAACTCCTTCCAGCAAATCCGCATCTACCCGGCGAAGCACTTCGTGATTCCGCCGGAAAGGATTGCCAAGGCCCTAGAGGGGATAAGGGCCGAGCTTGCCGAGAGGCTTCCCCAGCTTAGCGAGCTTGAAAGGTACAGGCTCAAGCAGAGGACCGAGTACGACATCGAGATGATAAAGAACACCGGCCACTGCAACGGCATCGAGAACTACTCGCGCTTCTTCACAGACCGGCTCCCTGGCGAGCCGCCGCACTGCCTGCTTGACTTCTTCCGAGATGACTTCCTCATAGTGGTGGACGAGTCGCACATCACGCTCCCCCAGATTACCGGGATGCAGAAGGGCGACCACTCTAGGAAAAAGAACCTGATTGACTACGGATTCCGGCTCCCAAGCGCGTACGACAACCGGCCGCTCACGTTCACCGAGTTTGAAAAATACACCAAGAATGTAATCTTTGTCTCAGCCACGCCTGCTGCTTATGAGTTCGAACACTCCGACTTTGTTGTCGAACAGCTCGTGCGACCAACCGGGTTGCTTGACCCCAAGCCCGAAGTGCGGCCAACTGTCGGCCAGGTCGATGACCTGGTGCGGGAGCTCAAGGCGCTTGAGAAGAAGGGCTGGCGCGCATTCGTGACCACATTGACCAAGAGGATGGCCGAGGACTTGACGGATTACCTTGTGAAGGAAGGGGTCAAGGCGCGCTATTTGCACTCCGAAATCGAGACGCTTGAGCGGACGGACATCATCCGCAGGCTGCGGCTCGGAGAGTTCGACGTGCTTGTCGGAATCAACCTGCTCCGCGAGGGCCTGGACGTGCCAGAAGTCGCGCTCGTTGCGGTCTTCGACGCAGACAAGGAAGGCTTCCTGCGAAACGCAAGGAGCTTGATACAGGTTTTTGGCAGGGCTGCGCGAAACGTGGATGGAAGAGTAATAATGTATGCGGACAGGATTACGGACTCGATGAAACAGGCGATTGAGGAGACCGAGCGCAGGCGCGCAATACAGGAAAAGTACAACATCGAGCACAACATCACGCCCAAGACAATCATCAAGGCTGTTGAGAAGACCGAGGCCGAGGTCGGCCAGACTCGGAACTATGCGAGGAGCGAGCTTGCCCGCGTGATTATTGACACCGAGGCGCAGATGAAGAACGCGGCTGACTCAATGGACTTCGAGACTGCGATAATGCTGCGGGACAAGCTGGCTGGCCTGCGGAAGCAGATGGGCCAGAAGGACAGGGATGCTGATTACCAGAGGAAGAAAATAGCGGACAAGGCTGAAGCGAAAGTTGTAGCCAAGGCCGTGGCAAAGGAAGAGAAAATTCAGGCAAAGAAATTGAAAAAATGAAAGAAGGAAGGAAAGGCGAACACGATTATGCAAGACAAGATTATTGTAAGGGGAGCACGCGAGCACAACCTCAAGAACGTGCACGTCGAAATCCCGAAGAACAAGCTAACCGTGTTCACCGGAATCTCAGGCAGCGGCAAGTCTAGCCTCGCTTTTGACACGATTTACGCGGAAGGCCAGCGAAGGTACGTCGAATCGCTCTCGGCCTATGCGCGCCAGTTCCTTGGGATGATGAACAAGCCCGACGTCGACTCCATCGAAGGGCTCTCGCCGGCAATCTCAATCGAGCAGAAGTCGTCATCGAACAACCCGCGCTCAACAGTCGGGACCATCACCGAAGTCTACGACTACCTGCGCCTTCTCTTTGCGCGAATCGGGGTGCCGCACTGCCCGGTATGTGGGAATAAGATTTCAAGCACCACGGTGGACGCAATCGTCACTGCGATTATGGCGCAAAAGCACGGAACCAAGGTGCAGATACTCTCGCCCGCAGTCGAGGGCAAGAAGGGTGCCTACGAAAAGTTCTTCGCGGATTTGTCAAGGCAGGGCTTCTCGCGCGTGCGCGTTGACGGCGAGCTTTACGAAATCGGCGCGGAAATCAGGCTCGAAAAGAACGTGAAACACTCCATCGAAGTGGTGGTGGACAGGCTTGCGATTGATGACACGCAAAAGCAGCGGGTCTACGACGCGGTCTCAACAGCAGTCAAGCTCTCTAAGGGCGCGGTAATCGCAATCATCGGCTCGGAGGAAAAGAGGTTCTCGACCCTGAACGCGTGCATCGAGCACGGCATATCAATCGGAGAGCTCGAGCCGCGGATGTTCTCATTCAACGCTCCCTTTGGCGCGTGCCCGGAATGCCACGGACTGGGAGTCAAGCTTGAGTTTGACGAAGATTTGATTATCCCGGACAGGACAAAGACGCTGCTTGAAGGCGCAATCGAGCCGTGGGGAAACAACTTCAACGGGTACCGCGCGCAAGCGCTGCAAAGCGTTGCAAAACACTGCGGTTTCGACATGTACACGCCGGTGTGCAAGCTTTCCAAAAAACACCTCCAGGTAATCCTCCACGGGACTGACGAGTCAATCCCGTTCAACTACAAGGCCCGCAGCGGCACCTCGAAATGGTCTTACGTGGGCGGGTTCGAGGGCGTGGTGCCACAGCTTGAGCGGCTCTACAGGGAGACTGACTCGCCTGAACGCAGGCAGGATATGGAAAAGTACATGCGCGAGACTCTGTGCCCGGCGTGCAAGGGTGCGAGGCTCAAGCCAGAGATGCTCTGCGTCAAGGTAGGCGACAAGAACATCATCGAGGTTACTGACCTCTCAATCGGCAGGTGCCTGGAGTTCTTTGCCGAGCTTCCGCTTTCCGAATACGAGAACAGCGTTGCCAGGATGATTCTCAAGGAAATACGCGAGCGCCTCCTCTTCCTGCACGAGGTGGGGCTTGACTACATCACGCTCTCGCGAAAGGCGGGCACGCTCTCGGGAGGCGAGGCGCAGAGAATCCGTCTTGCCACGCAGATTGGAAGCAACCTCTCCGGCGTGCTTTACATACTGGACGAGCCGAGCATAGGCCTGCACCAGCGCGACAACGAAAAGCTCATCGCCACCCTCCGAAGACTGCGCGACCTTGGCAACACGGTAATAGTTGTTGAGCACGACGAGGACACCATACTCGCGGCTGACCACGTGATTGAAATCGGGCCCGGCGCCGGCAAGCACGGCGGCCAGATAGTCGCAACCGGGACGCCCCTTCAAATCAAGCAGAACCCCGACTCCCTTACCGGCCAGTACCTTGCAAAGCTCAAGACGATACCGATTCCGCTTTCCCGCAGGCCGGTTGGGGACAGGTTCGTGACTGTCCGCGGTGCAAAGGAGAACAACCTCAAGAACATCGATGTTTCCTTCCCGCTCGGGTTGTTCACTTGTGTGACCGGGGTGAGCGGCAGCGGAAAGAGCACGCTCGTGCTTGAGACCCTTGAGGCTGGCCTGCACAAGCAGCTCTACAACGCAGGCTATGCAGTCGGCGCCCACGACAGGATTGAGGGCGTGGAGTTCATCGACAAGGTCATCTCGATTGACCAGCAGCCAATCGGACGGAGCCCGCGCTCAAACCCGGCAACGTACATCGGCCTGTTCACTCCAATCAGGGAAATTTTTGCCAAGACGCAGGACGCACAGGTGGCCGGCTTCGGTCCCGGAAGGTTCTCGTTCAACGTTGCCGAGGGAAGGTGCCAGGACTGCGACGGCGACGGGCTGAAGAAGATTGAGATGCACTTTTTAGCAGACGTCTTCGTGACCTGCGAGACCTGCAGGGGAAAGCGATACGACTCGGAGACCCTTGAAATAGAGTACAACGGAAAGAACATCGCGGACGTCCTGGATATGACCGTCGAGGAAGCTGCCGCGTTCTTTGCAAAAATCCCGCAGGTAAAGAACAAGCTGGACACTCTATTGGACGTCGGGCTCGGCTACATCAAGCTCGGCCAGTCCGCGACAACCCTTTCAGGAGGCGAGGCGCAGCGCATCAAGCTTGCTGCCGAGCTTTCAAAACGCGACACCGGGAGCACGGTCTACGTGCTTGACGAGCCGACCACCGGGCTGCACTTCGAGGACATCAAGAAGCTCCTGCTTGTGCTGCACCGGCTGGTTGACAAGAAAAACACAGTCATCGTAATCGAGCACAACTTGGAAGTCATCAAGACTGCTGATTACATCATTGACCTCGGCCCGGATGGCGGCGAACGGGGCGGAATGGTCGTGGCAAAGGGCACGCCGGAGCAGGTTGCAAAGGTGAAGAGCTCGCACACTGCCGCGTTCCTAAAAAGGATGCTTTCCTGAGCGTATTGGTTGAAAATGGTCAAAGCCTTCAATGCACCGTCGCTTCCCGGGATCTACCTGATGAAGGACGCCAAAGGCGAAATCATCTACATTGGCAAGGCCAAGGACATCAAAAAGCGCGTCGCGTCGTATTTTCGCAACAGCGCTGACTTGCCGGACAAGACCATACGCCAGGTTGCCGAGACCGACACGGTCGAGTTCATCGTAACAGACAACGAAATCGAGGCCCTTGTCCTTGAGGCCAACCTCATCCGCAAGAACCGGCCAAAGTACAACATCGACCTGAAGGACTCCTTCCGATACGCCTATGTTCTTGTGACCGCCGAGGAATTCCCCCGGATGCTCACCGTGCGAAAGCTTACGGGAAAAGAAAAAGGCAAGGTGCTCGGGCCCTTCGTTTTTGGAGAACAGCGCGCAATCGCAATTACCGCATTGCGAAAGACTTTCAAAATCCGCACCTGCAAGCACCTGCCAAAGCGCGAGTGCCTCCTTTACCACATCGGCCAGTGCTCTGCGCCCTGCATCGGCAAGATATCCAAGGAAGACTACAAGGCGAACGTCGATTCCGCCGTGCGAAGCCTCGAAGGAAACAACGAGACTTTGGTTGGGGAGCTTGCGAAGAGGATGTCCGAAGCGTCAAGGAACCAGCGATTCGAGGAGGCCCTGAAGCTGCGCGAGCAAATCAGGGCGCTGGGGGGGATGGGCGAAGAACAGAAGATGGAAACTAGGCTTGCCTACGACCAGGACTTCATAGGGTTTGCCGCTGACCGCGAGAAGGCCTGCGGCCAGGTGTTCAACCTTACGCGCGGCACCATAAAGCAGAGGCAGACGTTCAGGTTCGACTCCACCTCCGACCTCGTGCCACAATTCCTGCGCGAATACTACTCCTACGCCCACATCCCGGAGGAAATCGTCATTGCAGACGAGCTTGAGGAGGCGCCTGCGCTCATGGAATTCCTCTCAAGGAAAGCCGGGAAGAAAGTGCGCATCGTAGTGCCCAAGAAGGGCTCGAAGAAGGAGCTTCTCGACCTTGTGGAAAAGAACGCGGCAATCGCGCTGAACACCTCGGTATCGCCAGCTCTTGCCGAGCTCAAGTCCGCATTGCGGCTGCCCCTTCTTCCGCGGATTATGGAGTGCTTTGACATTTCCAACCTCGGAAAGGAGAACACTGTCGCAAGCATGGTCAGGTTCAAGGACGGCACACCGGACAGGGACAACTACAGGCAGTTTCGGATTAGGACGCTGACTGGACAGAACGACTTTGACGCAATCAAAGAAGCTGTTGGCCGCAGGTATCGCCGCCTGCTTGAAGAAAACCAGCAACTCCCCGACCTAATCGTCATCGACGGCGGCAAGGGCCAGCTGCACGCCGCAATCGAGGCATTGCTTGAATTGGGCGAGCGCGACATCCCAATCATCTCCCTTGCAAAAAAGAACGAGGAAGTCTATTTGCCCACGCGAAGCATGCCCGTTGGCCTTGACCGCAGGAGCGCGGGACTGAAAGTGCTGCAGGCAATCCGCGACGAGGCGCACCGGTTCGCAAAACGCTACCACACGAAACTGCGCACTAACGAGTTCATTGTGGAAAAATGAAAAGTGTAGTGCCTAACTCCACTGAACTGCGCACTACTGAGTTTGTTGCGGAAAAATGAAAAGTGTAGTGCCTAACTTTCCAAGAAATAGCCAGCGGAACTAGCCATTGCCGGTGACCAGTCCCGTCGCAGGCGACACGCCGGTCCCTGCCTGCTCGAACGAGGTGGCGTTCTGGGCGACGTTCCTGAGCACGAACTGGGTGTGCACAATCGACCTTGCGTACTGCAGGAGAACGCTGGTCGGGTTGATGGAAATTATGCGCGTGCCGCGGTCAGTCACGAAGTTCACGGCCTTGGACGGCAGGTTGTTGGTGGTCGTATTGTACCCGAGCATCGTCGCCGTTGGCGAGCCGTCCGCGTTTGCGAACTGGCCGCCGTTTCCCTGGCCGGGGTCTATCAGCGCGCAGATGTAGCGCGCGTTGGCGGAGTTCTCGTACGCATAGTCGGTCACGCACAAAATGCACTGGTCAACAGAATAGTTCAGGGTGATTGCCGCTGATTCGGAGGAGGAGTAAGTATAGGCGGGTATCGAGGGGAGCATCATCCAATAGCCGTTGTTGTCCTGGATGAATGCGGCGCCCGCTGCGGCCACCACGCCGGTTGTGCCCGCAAGCTCCGCAAGCGCGATGTGGATTATCGAACGGTTTATGGTCAGGTTTCCCGACGAGTAACGGAACGCCTTGGCAACCCCGCTGACAACCTCCACGAACGGCCCGGTCCACGTGCCGGCCGCGCTGTACTGCATGGTGCTGTTCTGGATGTTCAGGTTGAGCGTGTCGTAAGTCTCGTTCGTCGTCACAAGCCCCTTGTACGCAAGCGCGAACGCGGGCTCGCCCGGGATTATGGTCATCGAGTCGTTTTCCAAAAGCTTGTCCCCTGGCCGGGGGTTGGGGAAGGTTGAATACACCAGTATCCTGCTGATTGCGGAGGAGTTGCCTATTGTTGTGCTTGTGATGTCAGCTGACCAGTACAGGTTGGCAACCGAGTCAAGGGGCAGGTTCTTTTTAAGGGTCAGCACGGTTGACATCGCAGTCACGTCGGCCCGGGGGGTTGAGTTCGCGTCAAGGTACACGCGGTTGACGCGCATCGTGATTCCGCTGACATTGACCTGGTTGCCGGTCAGAAGCTGCGCGGCCATACTGTTGCCGGTCGGGGTCTCGACTGCGAAGTCCGTAAGCTTGGGGACGTCCAGCACCGCACCGGCCATTGAGAACCCGGTCAGCGTGGCACTGGAATTCGAACCGATCCACAGCACGTCGCCGGCTTTCATGCCCTTTGCGCTTGACAGGACCTTCCCGAGCATTATCGAGGTGATGTTGTCGCCATTGGCGGTATAGCCAAGCACGAGCCAGTCTGAACCCAGCATGTGTATCACGGTGTTCGTCTCGATGCGGTCGTCCACCGGGCAGCCGGCCGTGTTGTTCGCGGTGTACCAGCACATCGGGAGCGCGCCGGAAAATGACATCGCGTAGGATGCGCGCGGCCTTTCCGCAATCACCGAATAACCGGAGTTCTCGTCGTAGCGCAGGAACGCGCCAAAGTGCAGCGTCTGCGACTCGGTCACGTCGACTCCGCGGCTGTTTGCGATGCTTACCCTCGGAAGGGCGGAAATCTGGCCGGAACCGACCGTGAATGCTACGCCGGTGTCGGTGCCTCCATCGTACACTGTGCCGCTTGTGGAACGCTCTCCGTGGTTGTCAAGGTAATCGTTGATGTACGTGTTGAAGGTGTAGTTGACTATCGGGGTCGGTGAGGCAGCAGGCGGCCTTGGCACGGGCGTGGGCGAGGGGGTTGGCGTTGGAGAAGGCGTTGGCTTGGGAGTAGACGAAGGCCGGGCCGTGGGACTTGGTGACAAAGTCGGGGACGGCGAATGGATTACAACAGCGGAAGGGTGCACCGAAGGCGCGACAGTGGATTCTGCCGGGTTGTCCGAGAATTCTATGCACCCCGCAAGCAGGGATGCCGATGCGAAGATTAAAACGAGTGCAAAAAGCCTGCGCGAATCCATTTCGTTTCCCTTAGGAGCAATAACACCAAGCCGATATATAAAGAGTAGAAGAAAGACTGGCGGGTTTGCACTGAAGGCCGAACAATACCCAGAAGAAAGAAAAATAAAAAAAAAGAGTTTGGGGGGTTTGGCCCCCTTAGGACCCTAGGTCCGGCTGCCTGCTTAATAGCGGGGCCTGTCGTTCCTGGGTGCCCTGTGCTTTGGAAGGCAGTCGGAACAATAGACCGGCCTGCCTTCTGTCGGCTGGAATGGAACTTCGCATTCCTTGCCGCAATCAGCGCAAACTGCCTTGTACATTGTGCGTGGCCCGAAGCTACGTCGGTCGCCACCATCTCTAAATCCCATTGTTTATTTTCACCTTGTTTTTTGCGGCAACTCAAATTATCGTGGCTAAAGCCTGAATGTGCCAAAACCAGATAACTAGAGCATTTTCCGTATGATATATTTTGGGGCTACTCGGTTAAAAAACTCGCCTAAAGCGGCTAAACTGGCCAAAACTGGTAAAAATAGGAAAAAGGAGCTGAAAAATCAGCGTCCGTACTTTGCCATCATCTCCTTGATCTGCTTGGTCATGGCGATGGCGTTCCTGTGGTCGCGCTGCCACATGTTGCGGCCGAATATGATTCCGGTCACCCCGCCCTTCATCACATTCTCAAGCTTCTTTACAAGGTCGGCGTCGCCCATCTTCTCCCCGCCGGAGATGAGCACCAGGGTCTTCCCGGCTGACTCGACTATGCGCTTTACGCGCTCCTCGTCCGACGCGGCCTCGAGCGCGAGGTACTGCTTGTAGTCGTCGTCCTTGCTGCAGAGCTTTTCGTAGTCCGCAAGCTTTTCGGGCTTGACCTTCTTCGGGATGTTGAGCTTTACAATGTCAGCGCCAAGCTCGTTTGCGACCCTGGCTGCATAGTCAACAGCATAGAGGGAAGTCTGGCCGCCCTTCTTGTCTATTGCCTCGCCTCTTGGGTAGGACCAGACGATGAGGGGCATGCCGAACCTTTCGCACTCGGCGCGCACTTGGTTCAACTGCGCGATGTCGCGGTCCTGCGCAGGAGAGCCCGTGTAGAGCGTGTATCCGACTGCGTCAGCGCCAAGCGCAACCGCATCCTCAACAGTGCCTGTAAGTGGCGAGAACGCCTGTGCGTCTGACGGGATGGTGGTCTTGCCGTTGAGCTTGAGCACCAGCGGCACTTCGCCTGCGTAGTCCTTCATGTACTTCTTTGCAAGGCCGATGTGGATTGCAACGGCGGAGTAGCCGCCCTCGGCTGCGAGCTTCATCACGTAATCCGGGTTCTTGCTTGCCGGGTTCGGGAAGAAATCCACAGGGCCGTGCTCGAGCCCCTGGTCGTAGGGGAGAATCATCAGCGTGCCGTTCTTCGGGCCGTGTTCGTAAAGCAACCTGTGCAGCCGGGTGCGCTTGCCCAGGCTCAAGTCGAGGTCTTTTAGCGCCGGAACCTTGTATTCTGCTGCCATCTGTCAAAACCTACCTCCAAAAACCGTTTGGAAAAAACCCTAATCTTTCACCAAGGCAGGGCTTTTATTTGGCCGCCTTTGGCTTTGCGTTGTGCTTGTTGTCCTCCTTTATCTTGTGCCACCACTCGTCAGCAGTGCTTTTGAAGTGGTGCTGGGACTCTATGAACCGCACCGTGCCTGACTGCGCGCGCATTGCAACCGAGCTTGTGACCGTGCCGTTGTCAGTAAAGCGCACTCCCTTGAGCAGCGGGCCGTCGGTCACGCCTGTTGCCACGAACATCGACTTGTCGCCATGCACCAGGTCGTCAAGCTTCAACACCCTGTCCGGGTCGCCTATTCCCATGTTGATTGCGCGCTCGCGCTCCTCCGGCTTCCTATACTTGAGGATTCCCTGCATGTCTCCATCCAGGGTCTTGAGCGCAGCAGCTGCAAGCACGCCCTCAGGCGCGCCGCCAATCCCAAGGAGCATGTCGATTCCGGAGTAGTCGAATACTGTCGAAATGGCTGCGGATACGTCGCCGTCGCCTATGAGCCTGATTCGCGAGCCTGCGTGGCGCACCTGGTGGATGAGGTCCTTGTGCCTGTCGCGCTCAAGGATGATTACCGTGAGTTCCTCCGGGTCCTTGTCAAGCTTGTCAGCAACAGCATAGATGTTGTCCTGCACGCTCGCGTTGATGTCAATTGCGCCCTTGGCCTTCGGTCCAACTGCAATCTTGTCCATATACGTGTCAGGCGCCTTGAGGAGCGTGCCCTTCGGGCCTGCTGCCATCACTGCAATGGCGTTGATTCCTCCCTTTGCGCAGATGTTGGTGCCCTCAAGGGGGTCAACTGCGATGTCAAGCTCCCTTCCCTTGCCGCTTCCCACGCTCTCGCCGATGTAGAGCATGGGCGCCTCGTCGCGCTCGCCCTCGCCGATTACGATTTCGCCCTTGAACTCAAGCGAGTTGAACGCGTCGCGCATCGCGGTCACCGCAGCCTGGTCAGCAGCCATGTTGTCTCCCCTGCCTACCCAGTGCGCTGAAGCGTATGCAGCTGCCTCGGTCACGCGCACGAAGTCCAGAGCCAAGTTATGGTCCATTTAGTATGCACTCTCCTGTTTGCATTCAGATTGATGCGCAAAGACGGTATGCAAGGATTTGTGGGAATGAGAAAGAGGGCGTTTTTGGCGTCCAAGCCACTTAGCTGTTTCGGGTTACCCCCGTCCGGTTGGAGCCCTCGGTCCCTCCTCCCCTTCCACTCTGTTCGGTTTTCTTATGGATGTCTTCCCTTCGCCTGCGGGACGCCATCTGGCCGCCCCGACATAGGCAAAAGTATGAAGAAGTATGAATTATTAAAGGTTTTCTTTATACGCCCCAAACTTCGGGTATTACGTCGTATGAAGGTTTTTTATTGCCCCGCTGTGCCATACTCATTTAGGATGGAAAGGATAACAATCACAATCGACGACACCTTGCTACGCCAGATTGACAACACCATTGACGGCCACGAGGTCAAGAACCGCTCCCACGCAATAGACCGCATCCTCAAGAAGGCCCTATCATCAACCCTTGCGCGCCAGGCCGTTGTGCTTGCAGGCGGGAGCGACGACAGGCTCGCCCTGCCCTCCGGAAAGACAATCAAGCCCCTTTTGGAGGTCGGCGGCAAGCCGGTCATCGAGCACATCATCGGCCACTTCAAGCGCTACGGAATAGACGAGGCCATCATCTGCCTCTCGATGCAGGGCGAAGGGATGAAGGCCAAGCTGCAGGAAGGCAAATCCATTGGCATGAAAATCAACTACCTGTGGGAGAACTCGCCATCGGGAAGCGCAGGCGGCCTGCTGCTTGCAAAGCCCCTGGTAAAGGACACTTTCATACTCAGCTACGCGGACGTCCTGTATGACGAGCTTGACATCTCCGACATGATTCGGTTCCACAAGGCAAACAAGGCCCTGTGCACCCTTGCGCTTGCGAACGTGCGCGACGCGAAGAACTACGGGGTCGCCAAGATGCGCGGAAGCCAAATCATCGACTTTTCGGAGAAGCCCGACGCCACCTCAAGCAACCTGGTCAACGCGGGTATAGCGATTTGCGAGCCCGAGATATTCGACTTTTACAAGAGCGGCATAAAGAGCTTCGAATCCGACCTCTTGCCCCTGATTGCCGAAAAGCAGAAGCTCTTCGGCTACGTCTATTCGGGCCCGTGGTTCGAGTTGGGTTCGCAGACACAGGTTGACGCAGCCAAGAAGTACTACTCGCCAAAGAAGGAAGACGCTGCGGAAGAGAAGAAGGGCTGAAAAAACTTAATCATCCCACGCGATAGCCGAACCTTTTTTCGTAGCCTTTGTGGTCGAACCATTCTAAAAGGATGGAAATGATTTCAATCCGGTTTCCAGCAATCGTATAGACCAGCCGCCAGCCTTTTGGCAGGTCGTACTTCCATAGGTTGCTGATGCCGTATTCAGAAACGTATTTCTTGGGCCACAGCTTTCGTGGTATTTTTACTCCGCAGAAAGGATTTGCCTTCAGCTGTGCGATTGCAAAATCCAAGTTTTCCGCAAGGGCACGCTCTTCTGTTCTGCCTTGCTTGAGACTTTGATAGGCTCCGAACAGCTTCCGGTCAACAAACCTGACGCTTTTGACGCGGCCAGCAACAGCTAGGCCTCCACGCCTTGCCTCTTGGCTTTCTCCATCAGCTCTGGGTTCCACAGCCACGTCACCGTCTTGTCCGGCTCTACGTGTATCTTGCCGGAATACTCAAGGTAGTCCAGTATCGTGGTGTATGTGGTCCATAACACTTTTTTAGGCAGCGCACGCCAGATTTCCGTTAAAGTCTTGTCGCTGCGGTTGTCGTAAAGCGCCTGCTCGACCATCAGCACGGTGTCGAGGCGCGGGTAGCGGTCGAGGTTGCGGGGCTTGAATTTGACAAAGGCATTGGCAGGCACATTAATCACCTGATAAATTAATCAGTGGATAAACTAATAAGCGTTGCCTTTGACCAACTGTCACTTTTAAAAGACAGTCGTTACTAAAGAATAACATATGTTACTTGAAAAAAACAGCATTATTGTTGCAGGCGTCCTCTGCACCGATCCGCTCCGGGGCTTCTTGCTGCGCGAGCTTTCCCGCAAGGCCGGACTTTCCACCACCGCAACAAAGTCCGCGCTTTCCGAGCTGTCCAAGGCAGGGATAGCGACTTCAAAGCCAAGCGGCCACGGCAACTATCCGACCTACTCGGCCAACCGCGACGACTTGCGCTTCCGCCGCTTCGCAAAGGCGCGCACGGTTGAGCTGCTGTACGAATCCGGGCTTTCCGAATACCTCCAAAACGAGTGCCAGCCAAGCGCAATCGTGCTCTTCGGCTCAGCCTCAAGGGGCGAGGACGTTGAAGGAAGCGACCTGGACATCTACGTCCAGGCCAAGGAAAGGAAGCTCGCCGGGCTTGAAAAGTTCGAGAAGGCGCTCGGCCGCAACATCCAAATCCTGTTCGAGGAGGACTTCCACAACACCGGAAAGGAGCTCCGCAACAACATAATAAACGGGACGATCATCAGGGGATACCTGAAGGTATTCTGAATGGACGGATTGCTGAAAGTCTCCCCTGACGGCCAGAAGGCGGCCGCGCTGCGCGAGCGGGCGCTTGAGCATTATGTCCTTGCAACAAGCGGAAAAGTGGAAAGCGACTCGATTAGGCTCACCCTTTTGTACACCGCTGCGGAGCAATACTGCCTTGCAATCCTCGCTGACAACGGCTACAAGATAGACACTTCAAAGCCCGGCGGCCACCTTTCGCTGATAGAATACGTGCGGAGCGAAAAGGTCCTTTCGGAAGATGAAATCAGCACGCTTGACGAGATGCGGGCGATGCGCAACAAGGTAGACTATGCGGGAATGAGGGTTGCGGAGGACTACCTCAAACGCAAGGCGCGTGCAATAGAAAAAATGATTGCAAGGCTCGCAAAAGCTTAGGCGCCTCACGTCCTTTTTGCTCTTATTGCACCTACACGCGGTAGATTTGAAGGTGGGAAGTGCCGCCTATCTTCTTTACGCCTGCTTTTGAGACGCCCATAGCTGCACAGGCAAGCTCAACAGACTTGTCGCCAACAATGTTGACGCAGGAAGCGCCGCAAAGGGCGTTTTTGACCTCTTCTGCGCCTGCAAGCTCGCCTTCGTAGAACCTGCGGTGAACCCCAAGGTCAAGGATTAGGCCATTCGACTCGAACTTCTTCCCAAGGCACTGCCTGTCGCACACTGCCACTATTGTGGAGAAGCGCGAGACGTGGGTCTTGAGGTAAAATGGCTTTGCAGCTGCCTTGGCTGGCCTTGCCTTTGCGGCCTTTTTCCTTGCAACGGCGGGCTTTGGCAAAAAATCAGCTCTTCTTTCCCTGTGCATAGACTTTTGTCAGCAGCGCCAGCCGCGTTCTCTCCTCGGGGCTTAGTTTGACTGGCCGTCCGAGCCTTGTGTGCCCGAGCATATCATTCTGCACCCCTGCCTTTCGCAGGTGCCTTGCCATCCACGAAACGAACGCCACCTGGCTCTGGCTTCGGAGGGCCGCACCGCGCACGGTTTGGGCATACTTTTGGGCAAGCATCGGGTCCAGGCCGTGTGCGGCATAAGCCGCCCCCAGCGCGTTGGCAAACTTGCCATAGCTGCGTAACCTGTTTTCACGTTCTGGAACGAGAACGCCTGAATCGAAGCGGAGGATATTGTTGTCCTGCTGCGGCGCTTTCTGGCGGTAATCGTCCTGCTTTGAAGGCCAGTGGCCGCCGATGTGAGGTTCTGCAGGCGCGTTAGTCTGGGTTATTGTGGGATAAAAATTAATCGAGATTGGATGGCCTGCTCCCCCCGCAAACGACTCTATGGTTGGAATCTCCTGCTGTCCTTGCCGGACCTCTGGCTGGGGCTCCGCAGGCTGGGCCTGCGGCTGCGCGGGCATCGCCGTGACCTCCCTTTGCCTTGCCCTTTCAAAGACTTGCTCAAGCCCGCCACCGCGGTAAAGCTGGTGGTTCTTCAGCTCGGCATAAAGGATGTTTGCCGCTACCTGCGGGTTCCTCGCAACCTCAAGCGCAAAGTTCGTCCGCGCGCGGCCAAAGAGGTAGTGGCCCTTGGAGTTTTGAACCGCCAACGCAATCAGTCCAGGCGAATTGAAGGCCTCCTTGAGCGCGCCAAGCTTCTCCTCATTGCTTGTAAGCTCCCGCGCGGCCTTCTCTGCCGCCGCATGGTCCAACCCAAAATCGCCGTTTGCGAGAAGGTGCTTGACAAGCTCCATCTTGCGGTTGGTCGGCTGGTTCTCGAAGAAGTTTTCCACGTATTTTTGGGAAAGATTCTGGCGCACGTGCGGCGTGTCCACGCCCTTGGCGTTGATGTCCGGGCCGCCCCAAGAGCGTATCTTCTCCTCGCTAAGAGTGGGCGAAAAAGTCACTTGCTCGCGGTAAGGCATCCGCGTTAAATAATTCTTGGCATATGAAAGGCCCCGGCCGACATAAGAAATACCCGCCCGGACTCGTGGAAAAAGCTCCGCCAACATCAATCGCCCTCTAGGATTTGCCTTTGGGATATCAATAAACGGGATGGGCGGCTTATTAAGCTTTCAGCTGGCAAAGGCGCACTATCCAAGCTAATCTTCCTTCCCGAACATGCCTTCGAAAGGAACATCTTCCCTGGACTTACGCCGCTTGCCGTACTTTATTTCCGCAAGCCTGCCCAAGCCCTTCTCCGAAGCCACATCTTCTGCTTTGGATATCGCATCCCGGCCCGTTGCAGGCTCGTCATCCGGCAAGTTGGAGAACAATGTCTTCTGGCCGGAAACCGCGACAACTATAATCAAGACCATGCCCACAAAGCCGTAGACTGCCTTCATTGAAATTCCAAAGATTGAACCCTTGCCCAGGTCGCTGTTGGCAAGCATCACAACCGCGGCAACCACAAGCAGGATTAGGAAGACAAACTGGAGGCGACGTGAAGTGATTGCTTGCTGACGGGAGACCATAGGAAAAAGAAGACGAAATTGGTTGAATAAGCTTTGCTGAAGGCAAATTAATGAAGAAAACAACTACAAGTAGCTGCAAGCATTACTCCTGGTTTTTTACCTCACGGATTAGAGGCTTATAACCAGAGAATATGAGGTCTTCGAAATCCCGTATATTACGCAATATACCTTCGTTGGAATTACGTGTAACAGAACCCGGTTTCAGGGGGCCAATCACTTTCAGGAGCCGTTCGGCCGTATCTACGTGGGCGAGATTTATATAAATATAAGAAGACGTTCCTTTTGTCAATAAATCCTGAAGAAGGCGCTCTGATATTTTTTTTGCTTGCGTTGGGGTAAACCCGTGGCTACTCTTTCTTGCAATAAATTCGAACATTGCTTTCAATTCTTCAGGGTGTTCCCTCATCTTTAAAAAGAATTCCGAAGTTTTTGCCTTATGCTCGTTTAGAAACGCCCCGCTTTTACGGACATCCGACACTAATGGCGTTGACCTGAAACGAGCGATTGTTTCCTCTTCTTCATTGGAAAGACCGACGCCGACTTTAACTTTCATAGCTGCAAGTTCTTCTTTTGAATGAAGCTTGCCATCTGGACCCATCATTTCTTTTGCAATTTTATTACCTCGAAAAGGATGAAATCCAACTGGAAAAGGCATAATACACCCCTCTCAAAAGTCAACTTCCGCACTCGAACGATTCCAAAACCGTGTTTATCACGGGCTGCTCTGCAATCATTCTCTCTGGAACGATTCCCTCGATAATCACGTTGTACTTAGGACAACTTTTAATAGCGTAAGATAAGAACAGGTTTTCCCCGGCGTCATTCGAATAATACGACGTCTTTATCAGGTAATACGAATTGCTCCCATAAGTTGCAGACCCGTTCCACAGAAGCGTGCTTGGGTTGGACGAATCGGTTGCCAATTCAGACGCAAAGCCAGCCATGTCTTTCTTCGATACGCTCTCGTTAATCACAAGGAAATACACCGAAACGGGCATCTCATCGGCTCCAAAGGCAAAAAACCTTGCGGCGGACATATCACTGTTGCTGGACGTTACTGCATAACCTATAGGATACTTTGCCTTGAACCCATAAACAGGATGCGTGAACTCAAAGAAGGTCGCATTATACGTGCTTGAAAGGTAAGCCTCTGATAAAGACGGGGCACTGGAAGGGTTTGCAATGCCAAATGAAGGGAGCTTCAGCAGGCCAGTGGCAAACGAATAAACAACCAAGACGGCTAAGCAGAAAAACACGAGCCATTTTGTGCTCCTACTGCGCTTCGGGCTCTCTGCTGGTGACGACTCGCCAGCGCCTTTCCTGTACTCGCGATGAGCCCGCCTTTGTGCTTCCGCCATCAAGACATCACTATACGTTATCCTTTAACCATTGCAAACGCATTGCTTTCCTTGTCCCCAATCTTAAGTGGGTCCGTGCTCCTGTAAACAGGGTACTTCTTCGTATCAATCGGCTTCGAACTTGACAGGAACAACGAGGAGAGTATTCCCTTGACGCCTTCATCGCTGAGCTTTTCGTCAACGCTCAGTAACATCGTGTACCCCTGCAGGCCGTTGACTGGGGATGACTTTGCAAGAGTAAGACAGGCCGCGTAGGACTTTCCTGTTGGACAGATGTTGTTTTGCTGGGAGCCGGTCAGACCCTTTTCCAATGACACGCAATTGTCGCTGTTGGTCACAGTCAGCGGCGAGTTCCAGTATGCTGAAGGCTTGTCCGCAAGGCATACGCGGGTCATTGACGGCTCGTTTACCACGTTGAACACCGAACCGGTGTCTTCCTTTGCCTTTGAATAAATCACGAAGTGGTTCTGTATTGCAGGGTCCAAGACTGCCTGCGTGGGCCGGAGGTTGCAGTCCATCATAGCAAACAGGAGAATAGTACCGCCTAAAAGTGCACCCTGGCCTGCCAGGTGAGGGGCGTTTTCCCAGCTCACAGTTGACTTTATGCGTTCAGACAATGATTGTGCTGCGGGTGTTTTAAAGTCGCTGGCTAAACTAGCGCGAGAAGGCATATCTTTAGTAAAAGCGAGACTATTCCCTCTGAGTACATCATCAACAATAGACCCTCCGGCCGCTCCGTCAATGGGAGAAAAACTCTCGGATATTTTTGTCGATAAGGATTCAGCACTAACGGAAACCGGTGAACCGCCAACTACAATTGTTCCTCCTGTACGCAACGCATTCTCTGCCTCTTCAAGGGGCGCGACCAGCGTATCAACGGTTTGACCCGTGCCAAGTTTAAGCGTACCGTCGGATACTGCTTTATCAAGTTGAGTTCGTAGGTCTGTAACAACCGTCTTGAGCTTGTCGGCCCGCTGGAGATCTGTGGCATATGTTGAGGAGAACAACTCGCTTCCAAGGCCGTTAGAATACGCGGTTGCAAGCGGAGGCGAGAAGATTGTTGTACCGCCTTTAATTGCAGTAATACCTTTTTTACTTAAAATATCTTCAACGTTTATCTTGTTGTTTTCCAGAACATTGAGGATGGTATTAGTATCGGCCTCGTCACCACTCTTGAGAATATTCGTAAATATTGTCTCATATGGACGCGGCGCGGAAGGATTACTATTTATACGGGCGATTTCAGCATCTAGACTGCCCTTAACTGAGCTGGTTGAAGACAACTTACTATTAATGTCCTGTAAAACGGCCAATGGATCTTTTCCGCTCTTGAGAAACGCATTTACCGATTCTTGCGCCAAGGTAGCGGTTGAACTGCTGAACGTTGTGGGATCTGACGCAGCGACTTTAACTAACGCGCTTGCAAGCGAAACGCCTTTTGTTGTGGTTATTGTTGCAAATCCGGTGCGGATTATCTCATCCGCCATAGTTTCCGCTTGGGGCAGGCTTGTTGCCAGTTTATTGCCGAGAAGCATTCTAACATAAGTCTGCCGCTGATTGAAAAGCGCGTTGCGGGTTATGGAGTTGGCGACCAAGCCTTGGGTTATTGGACCGGACACGGCGTTTGGACCACCCAAGACCACAGCCGAACCTGCGCCGATGGCGGTGAACCCTATGGCCCACTTTTGGTAGCTCAAGGCTGATTTGACACCTTGCCATGAAAGAGAAGTAGCTTCAGAACCTACGAATGCTTTAATAAGCGCCTCTTTTGCGGCAGAACCAGAAACCCCCCAACCCGCACCTAAAGTTGGCATAAGTAAGTTGACTTGGCTTGTGATTGACTGTGTTGTAATGGCGCACGCCGTACTGCAGAACGATGCCTTTCCTGCGAAGGTGTCAACGCTTACCTGAGCAATAGAACCAATCACGGTTTGACTAAGCGCTGCAGCTGCTTGCCCAGTCTCTACGCCGCTGAACAACAAAGCAACATCAAGTGCAGACAAGGCGCCGGCGGTTTCTCCCATTATTAGGCCGCCTTTCCCCCAGCAGTACCCCGTGTCATCGTAATACGAGGCATACTTCAACCGTATATTATCATACTTGATTTTCGGATAGTCCTTGTTCAGCGAATCCGCGGCGGTTGCGTCGCTGAAGCCGTAGCCGTTGCTCAATAATGAGGCTGCGACGCTGTCATCGTGCTGGTTGGGCGCGTCCTTGTAGATGCCTATCTTTACAGGGCCCTTAATCAGGTCCAAGAACTGACCCTTCACAACATTGTCAAATGCGCAGCCAAACTCACTCGGTCCCTTGGTATAGTCGTTTCCAACCACTAGCTCGGGGTCGTTTCCCATCAGCAAGAGCGAGTTTGCCAGCGTCTCCGGGCACTTGTCTATCTGTTCGGCCGCTATGTCTATCTTGACGTTGTCCTTGAACTCCGCCGCGCTTGTAAATGATTGGAGGCCGCAGATTTGGGGCTTGGCGGTAATCTTGTATATGCCGCATCCGGTGAAGGATGGCTCGCCGGCGGTGAACGTGACTACACTAAACTGGCTGGATGCGATTTCATTGAGGAAGTCGAAGGTCTGGTTCATGTTCACGATTTGGATCATCATCGTCTTGGAGTACTCGTTTCCGCTGCCGCGCGACCCTTGGCAGACGTAGTCGAGCCTCTTTGTCAGGTTCTCGTCGTCCTTTCCAATGTAGTCAATGAGCTGGCGCAGGCTGCCAACGAACTTGGTGTATGCCGCCTTGGACTGACCGTAAGTGCAGAAGTGCGTGGTGCAGTCTGCAACCGAGGTCACGCCATAGTTGGTGTCAGCAGTAGTCTCTTCAGCAGGCGTTGTTGTGGCTGCGGGAGTGGTGGTTGCAGTCGGAGAGGGCGACGGGCTTGGTGATGGCGAAGGCGAGGCTGCTCCTGCAAAGCTTGCGGTCTCGCCCTCAGCAGCAGCTGCGGACGCCGAAGTTGGGGATGCTACGGCGGTCGTTACTTGCGCTACAGTCGCGCGCTCAAGCGGAAGCATGTCGCCCATTGGCGAGGAGGAGTACAGTATGGTGTCGGGTGTTGAGTAGACTATTGCGCGGACAGTCGTGACGTTCTCCACGCCGCCGGATGTGAAGGTGAACTTGAGGATGGCTTGGGTGCCTTTTACGCTGCCGCTGCCTGAAGTGCATTTTACCTCAATTGCATCCCCCCGCCTGATGGTCGCAGGCACGTCGGCACAGCCGACTACCGACGGGTCTGACGACGAAAATGAGAGTGCCACATCGTTAGGCTGGTTGTTGACTATCAGGATGGGCCGCTCGTGCCCCGCGTTCTTGAACGCGAACACCCGCTTCTGGTTGGTCTTGACGTCCTTTATCGTGGAGTCGTAGCTTACGAAGATGTCCTTGAGGTAGGCGTCGGAGATTCCCGAGTCGCGGTTCTCGCACTTGCCCTGCTTTATTGTGACCGTGATGGATATTTCAGGCAGGTTCTTTCCGGAAACCTCTACTCCGGAGAGCGTCTTTGCGGTAAGCTTTATCTTGCCCTCGTAAACCTTGGGCTGCTTGAGGTCGCTCTTGACGCACCCGTAGGAGTCCAGCAACGAGTCAGGCACTTTTGCCTTGATTGTGAGCGGGCTGCAGGACTTGCTGTCCTTGGTCGTTGCAACCACTCCGGAGTGCGAGTATTCGCCGCCGAAGTAGATGTCATCCTTGGTGATTATGCCAAGCGGGATGTTGTCCGCCTTTGCGGACACGTTGAGCGACTGCATCGCGTTGTTGGACACGCAGACTTTGTCGTTGGAGGCGGAAAGCGCGCCGTCGGTGAGCGTGAACTCTATCTTGGACGGGTTTACCGAGAGCGCCGAGCCCGAAGTTGCGGTAACGCCCTTGGTTAGCTTGACCTTGCCCGACTTGGCGTCGCTGCACACGCAGGAGGTGAAGGTCACCTGGTTTCCCGCATAGAGGTTCACAGCTGTGTTGCCGCTGTCGTCGGTGACTACCTCGGTAGCCTCGTCAAAGGAAATGGCGGTCGCGGGCGGCAGGGTGTAGCCGTTCGAGGTGGTGATTTGCTGGCACGAGCCGAACTTGATAGTGCCGCCCGTGGCGCTCTTATTTTCGGAGAACACGAACGAGACGTCCTCGCCAAAGACCGCAGTATAAGTATCCTCCGAGCCTTGCGAGCAGTAGGACACGGTCATCTCCGAGTTTGCGGGAATGTTTGCGGTCTGCGCCTGGCGGTCGCGAGACACGTCACTGCTTTCGGGGAGCGTTATCTTGTTTGCCGCTGGCAGGACTATGACCGTGGAGTCCTCGGAATCAATCTCAAGGGACGTGCAGTCTGGAAGCGCGGCGTCCTTGGTGCCGGACTCGTTGCTTGTAATCTGCGTACCCGAAGGCAGGGACACTGTGCTGGATTTTGGTATTGAGAATGCCGAAGTGCAGGCTGCTGAGGAGCCCTTGGCCTTGAAGTCAACTGCCGAGTTTGCAGGCACCTTAACAGCAAAGCCCGCCTGGGTGGTGCCTGTCTCCGTCCCGGTGGAGCTTGAGGTGCTTGAGGTTGCCGAACTGGACGAGGAAGCATCGTCACCAACGGAGACGCTGATTGTCGAGCCAGAGGGGAACTTGACCACGTCCTCGCTTTGGAGGGTGAATGATGTAGAGCCGTCGGCGTTGTTTGTGCGCTCGTAGTAGGAGTCTACGTAATAGGTGGTGGCGTAGGGCAGGGCAAGGGTGAACTCCTCCTGCGGCGTGATTATGACCGCCATGTTCGGCGACGCGCTGATTGTCGAGCCGGATGAGACAGATAGGTAGGGCGCGGTCAGGCTGTCGGAAAGCGACGCACCGCCGAACACCACGCGGGTGTCGTCCCTGTCGGGCTCCTGAACTGCAATCGAGCCGTCCGAGTTCTCCTTGTGCTGGGTCTTTGCGTTAAGGCTGACCTTCATCCGCAGGGGCATCAGGACGTCAACCGCGTTGTCAGGCACGCAGTCGACGTCGGACTGCAGGTCAAGGGTCACCGGAACCTTGCGCGTTGAGCGGATACCGTTGATTGAGGCTACGAGCGTGAGGTTGGTGGTTATCTGGCCGTTGTTGTCCATCACGCACAGGGTGTCGTGGCCTGCTGGCACCGCTGCGGTAATCGTGAGGTTCTGTACGTTGGCCTGCGCTGTCGCCGTCTCCTCGCCTGCAAGGACTATCTGGCCGGTCTCGCCCGAGTTGGGGCCGAGCACAAGGGACGCCGGCGAGAACGAGAGCCAGTCGTTGGAGGAATCAAGCTGATAGTTCACAAGGAGGTTGTTTGCAAGGTCGTTGTACACGTGCAGTTCGGTCGTGGACTGGTTGTCCAGGCCAAGGCTCAAGGTAAGCTGGGCCTGGCCCTCCTGGACGCCCCACGAGTCGTCAAGCGGCGTCTGCACGTAAGCCGAGTTGACCTTGAAAGGCACCGTGACAGTCTGGCGCGAGCTTCCTGCGCGCGCCTCTATTGTGATGTGGCCTGAGAAGTTCTCCGACAGGGTCTGCGTCTTCTTTGCAACGTCAAGCACGCTGTCGAGTATCCAGGTGTCGAACTTTACTTCCTGCGAGGCGCCAGCCGCAAGCGCAAAATCTGACTCGGAAAGCAAAGTGCCGGTGATGCGGGGCGTCTTGTCAAGCACTACTGTCGAGAGCACGTGAATGTCGTTGCCCAAAAGGTTCGAGACCGAAAGCAAGTCCGAGTTGCCCTCCTTGGAGTCAACCACCAGGTCCAACGCGTCGCTTGGCGACACGTCGATTATCGTCTTTGCGGTTGCCGAAATCGAGCCGGAGTATTCCGCGTAGCCGGTTGCTGTGACCGCAAAGTCCGCGCTGCCAATCCTGTCCGGGTTGACGCCCTCAATCAGATATTTTCCATCCTTGCCCGCATTCACCTCGCCAGTGCCATCCTTTTCGTAGGCCACGTTGCCGAAGATGTCTTCCGCAGAGCCTATGGCAATGTGCGCATCCTCAATCGGAGTTCCAAAGGCGTCGGTGACAAGGAAAGTGACCTTGTTGTCAACCAAGGCGTAAATGTGGGAAGGCGAAGTGCCGACGCTAAGCTCGTTGTTGGAAGCGGAGATTATCCTGCCGGAAAGGTCCAGGCCGTTGACCTTCTCGCCCTGGTAGTCCGCCTCTATGGAGAGCGAGAGCGCGTCGGAGACGCGCAGCGCCTTTATTGTGAACTCTGCTTCCTCGTTGCCTGCGGGGACTGAGACCAGCGCAAGCTGGCCGTCATCCTGGTCGGTAATCGTCGCTGCCCCTGAGGACGAGCTGCCTGAAAGTATCCTCGCGGTCTTCTTTGCATTGGAGATTACGCGGATGTCATAAGGCCCGTTTTGCGCTATTGACTTGACAGTAAGCGTGAACTCCTCGGGTATGGCGGCCTCGAAGTTCTTGGAGTACTCGCCACGCGAGGACACCACCTTGGCCTCCAGGCACTGGCTGTCCGAGCACACGCCGCCAAACGAGATGGCGTACTTGGTCACGTTCACAGCTGCAAGGTACTCCTGGCCTGCCCTCACGCGGTCATCAGTTGGATAGCGGAGGGTGCCGTTGGCAGTTGTGTACGCGGTGCGGTAGCCGAAAAGCACGGTGCCGTTCTTGACCTGGCGGGTAGTGACCTGGACGTAGGCTTCCTGGGTCCCTGCAAAGGACGGGTAGGAGAGCTCCGCCCACTTGTATTCAATGGAATCCGACGGGGAATCGTAAGCGGACTCGACGGAATCCGAGGATGTGGCGTTCGCAACAGCTGACGAGACGCCGTAAGAGTCGCCGCCAGCTGTGGAAGCGTCGGTGCCGCCGTCAAAGCCCGAGATGAAAGCATCCAGGCTGGACGCGTCGCCTGCCGGCGTGCCAAGGCGCACGTGCAAAGTCGCCTTTGAGAACACCACGTCAGGCGCGTTCACCAGGAACTTCGCGTTGTACGTGGTCGAAGGCTCAAGCGAGGACACCCTGTTGCCCGAAAGGTCGTACATCCCGAGGAAAACCGCCTTGACGTTCTCCGCAACCGAGTCGGAAAGCATCTCAACTGTGACTTCCTTCTCCACATTGGGAATAACCTGGACCTGGGCGGACGAATAAGACGAATAGCCTGGCGCGGTCACGCGGAAGTAACCCCAGCCCTCGAGGACGTCAACCGAGCAAAGCCCGCTCATAGTCGTGCACGACGCCGAGTCCGTTGTCGAGGCGGACACAACCGCGCCGGTGATTGCCTTGCGCGAGAACCTGTCGATTACGCGGAACTTGAGCGTGCCCGGCTGGGGGTTAAGCTGCACTGCAAGCGTGGTGTAATTAGTGCCCTCCTCGCCGGCGGCGGCGATGTCCTTTGATGCTGAATAGCCGCTCCGGCCCTTTGCCGAGGCGAAGGCGTAAACCGAGGCGATTGGGACGTCGGAGAAAACCGAAAGCCCGTCAGACGCGGTGGTGCCCTCCGTAAGCCCGAGCGCGCCGTCATTGCCAAAGAGGGCCACTGACGCGCCCGAAAGCAGGCCGCCGGCCTCGTCAGTGACCTGGACCTTGACCGTGGCCGAGTTGTCCTTGGTAGCCGCCACGAGCACGAGCCTGCACTCGGTACCCGCGCTCACGGCAACGCCGGTCGGAAGGTACCTGGGCTTGTAGGCGGTCATCCAATAGGTCTCGGACTGCAAAAGCGAGAATGACGCAACGCCGTCAGCAACGGTCTTTGCGAAAGCCTTCTTCTCGTCATTAAGGTAGAGGTTCACGGTTGCGACGCCGACATTGTTGCCGGCCACGTCCACAACGGTGCAGGACGTCTTCACCGAGCCGTCCGTGCCGGCCTTTGAAAGCGCTATCGGCACGGTGGGATACTTCGAGTCTGCGGTGTAGGACACCTCGGCATTGTCGTAACCGTCAAGCGACGCTACGAACCTGAACTTCCCGCCCTTCGCAAGCTTTACGTTCGCATTGCCATCGGCATCAACATACAGCGTGTCTATGGGGGTGTCGACGAAATTGAACACCTGCACCTTGGCGCCTGCAAACGACACGTTGGCACCCGGAGCCGAAAGCTTGACAGCCACGCTGACAATATTATCCTCCTTAAGCTGGAAAAGGAAAATCGAAACCGGGTCCGGGCTCTCGGAACCAACCTTAATCGTAGTGAAATTTTCCGAATAACCCTCAGCGTTCGCTATTATTGTATAGGTGGCGGTCTTCGGAAGCGAGAACGAGAACGTAGACGTGCCCGACTGGTTGCCAACGACCGTCGACATCGAGTCCTTGACCGTGACAGTCGGCAACGTCGAACCCTTTATGCCGTAAACGTTGACCTTGACAGTCGCGTTCGTAAAAACCGGCTTCTCCTCAAGCTGTACCTTCGCCTTGCTCGCCGGCGACCCGGTAATGTCAACAGTCGAGGACTCCTCATCGTAGTTTGCCGAGCTCACCGAGACATTGTACTTTGCAAGCGGTACGTTCGTAAACACGGCCGCGCCTTTCGAATCAGAGGTGCCCGTAAACGACTTGGTGCGGTCCGCAACATTGGTAATCATCACGTCCGCGCCGGGAATGGGCACGCTGGAAGAGTCGAGGACGCTAATCGTGATGGTGCCAGTTGCTGGGCCCATATTGGAAAAAGCAACGAAGCCGATTGCGCAAATGACAAGGATGAGAAGCCCTAGGAAGAACGGCGCCGGAGGGATGCCATTCTGCTCAAGCGAATCCGACACGCCACGAAGGGGCAAGCCCTTCTCGTCGCACCAGCCGAGAAACTCCTGCCACCGAGCGGTTAGCCCCTCAAGGAAGTCATCGAGCATAAATATACGAATAACAATAGAGCGACGAGGGTATAAAAAGAATTAGAATTAGACTGCGGGAGAAAACAAGGAAAAAAGAGGGAAAAGAAAGAAAAAATCAATTCAACGGTGAACACGAGGTTATGTGTGAACTTCCCTTCGTGATATATGCACAAGTACCTGACGTTCCGATGGCGCAATAGCCATTAGCTGCAGTCTGGCCGTTTGCGACGTTGCACTTGAAGGCGTCCGCGGCCGGAGTGCGAACAAGCACACAAGTAGTATAATCGGGAAATACGAGGCCAGTGGCGCAATCAGACCCGCCATAGACTGCCGACTGGCAATCAGCATAGGTTCCGGAGGCGGAAGAATAGTAGCAAACGGATAGAGTTTGAGACGTTGCCTGCGAAGACGATGCAGAGTTAGACGTGCCTGACGCAGCCTGCGTGGTTGAGGAAGTGGCAGATGAACTGGCGGAGGTAGTGGAAGAAACGGTGGACGCGGATTGACGGCAAGTAACTCCCTGCTCGCACGGCGTGCTTAGGTCAACGCCAAAGTCATTAGTCAATCCGCTATTGTCCGAACTCAGCGTGTACCCGCCATCCTTGTTAGGGCATTGCTTGGAATAACCATAGGCCTCAGTGGAATCGCCATAATGATTTAACCAAGGATCAATGTTGCATGTTTCACAGTGCCCGGCTATGTTGTACGAACCAATGTTGAAGTAGCACCGGTCTTTCGGATTCAATATTGCGTATGGGTCGAGGCCTTTTTTCGTGTAGTCGATATTCGTCAATAATATACCACTGGAACTGTATACCTCGAGGGGATTGTAATTTGCAGCAACACAGCTCGCTGGATCGCGATACTCTGGAGTTTCATGCCAGTTAGCGAGCGTTTGTACGACAGAAAGACCAAGAAAAGCAAAAGCACAAGGTACGGCAGCAGCGACAGCAAAAGCGGCAACACCACCAGAGTAGGCAGAAAGAGAACCCCCATAAGTGAGAATAGCAGCGGAACCATGAGTAAGAATCACAGAAGAACCGGAATAAGCATTAACGACAGTAGCAACCTCTACAACGCCCGTTGCAGCGGCAGCAGTACCGGCAGCAGCGCCAACCACATATGCGGGAATTAATACTACATCCAGAGATGCGTCTTGGACCCACGCATTTTTTCCGACCCTCGTACAATCTGAAGCGTGACCATAAAAGCACTGGGTAAGCTTTTCGCCGTTCTTGGGTTTGATACTGCCAGTTGAATCGGTATTGAGCACCTCATACGCGGCATAGCGTCCCGTGCCAGAAGCGTACTTCTCAGATTCAATCACTTCGCCTCCAAGGAATAATCGGGCATCATTCACAAAATTCAAGAGATTGCTGCTGGTTATCTCGGTCCCGGCAATCTTGTCCGCAGACTGGGTAACGCGCAGGCCTGACGACTCCATATAATGGACGTCTCCGCTTGGCGTCAGGGCGCAGATGGGGTTGGTGTCGGTTGCCTTAGGTATGCATTTTCCGTTACTCCACGAAAAGCCTGAGGAACAGCAAAGTCTTGGGTTCTCCTCAAGGACGTTAGACGCCGGGTTGCAATAACTGCTTCCGCTACCAGTACACCCTGCATCGGAACAGCTGCCTTTTCCCTTGAAGGCAAGGTAGTTGTCAACATTCTCGTATGTCCCGGAGTTGGATACGCACCCGCTAGCAAGGTCGCAGAAAAGGGCCGCGGACATTTTCTGGCCTGGCGACGTGTACATCACGAGCGACGGGTCCGTAGTCCCGATTATGTTGCCTGTCGGATACTCGAAACTACCGGTAATATCGCTAGGGGCGGAGTAAGCAGACTTGGCGGAGTCGTACTTGAACCTTAGCACGCGCAGGGTGCTTCCCTCATTCGCTGTGACGAAAATATCAGGCACCTTTCCGTTGGAGTCGCCTATTTTCAGCAGGCTTAACGGGTTGACTGCCTTGCCACTTGAATCCTTCAAGTCCTTTACCGCGGTGTTGAGGGATGACAAGTCGGCAAGCGCCCTATTCAGCTGGGCGGCCATATAGTCGTGAGTCATCACAGTACCGTCCGTAGACGTGGTTTGGACGGACAGGTATGCAGGAGAGATGACGGTAAGCAGAGTTTTGTCACAGCCATCTATGTTAAGGGCCAATGGCGTGCTGTCCGGAACGAACGTCTGAAGGGAGAAACAGGCTGGCGGACCGTTAGGAATGCGCACAGGACCCATTGCGCTGAAATCAGAAACCAAGTTATTTTGGGCTTCGCCCAAGTTTATCGCCGAACCGGACTTGGACTTTATAGCAAGCGAAGTGGTTATTCCAGCACTCGCATATACGGCGTTTACTGGATATGCCGAGTTTTTCAGCAGGATGTTGTTGAATAGGTAAATCGAAAACGGCTTGCTTTCGTCTGTCGGGTACCTCTTTTCGTACCAGGGAATGTTCTTGTCATCCAGGACGGGCTGCCCGTTATTAACTGCGAATGGGAGGAACATCTTGCGCTGCTCGTCGAACACGCCAGCGCCGAAGGTGAGCTGGTTCGTGTCAATTACTGTCGTTTTTATGGGCAACACGCGTTGCTTCCAGCTGGAACTGCTTATAGTAAGTTGTGCAGATGCCGGTGTAAACGTAACTCTACTGGACGTCTTGTCTGTGGTATATTCAGAACCGATTGACGTAGGCACAGTAACATCGGGGTAAGTGATGAATAGGTACTGACCTGTACGAGGACTTGGTAAAGTATCGACTTTATTGCCAGCAAGATCAAAGACACCTACATTTGATGGAGCAAAAGTAAGCACGAATGTCGATGAAACGTCGCCTTCAAGCTTTAAGAGAATGCCCGAAACAGGCAGTATTGAAGATACGGTCACCGGTATAGTAGTAACTTCCTTTCCGCTTGCATCGGTAAACTTGCCGGTGTTGAGGTTTAACGTAAAGAAGTTTGTGACTGGCTTACTGGGATTGACCGTCCCACCAATCTGACCATTCGAACCGCTGCATGCGTTGTTCTTGCAGACTTGAGGCGGCCTGCAGGTGCTGCATCCGGAATATACTGTAGCTGAGTCCGAACAAAGACCATCACCGGTTGAATCCTTCCTGGGAAAGACGCAGTATGGCGTATCTGTGAATGATTTACAGCCGAGATCTTTCTGACATCCACACACACCATTGTTTCCGTCAGCAGGATTAACATACGTATCAGTAAACATGCATTGCAAATATGGATCGCAGATATTAGCTAATCTGAATCCGTCGCACGGGTGTCCATACGTAAACGTCCCGCTGGCTGAACCCGCCACGCACTTGTAGGTGGTGGTGTCGCACGAGTTGGGGGATACGCAACATCCCGGTGCAGACGTGCAGTCCTCTCCTAACTTTATAGGCGTCTGGCAGGGGCAGACTATTCCATTTGGCCCGCAGAAGATTGTGCCTGTCGGTGAGGGGGAGGGCGAAGGCGAGGGGCTGGCCGCACACACGCCGTTCACGCAGTAGCCGCTGGTGCAGTTTTCGTTGTCAGTGCAGGCCACGCCGTTGGCGCACTTCTTTGCTGCAGGGGGCTGGAAGGTGAAGCTGATTATTTTGACAGCTGAGCTGCACTTCCCGCCGTTCTCGGCAAGGTTGCAGCAGGTCGCGGTGTGGATGTTTGAGCCGTTGACAAGCAGCGGAGCGTCCATGCTGCAGGTGCTCGAAAGGGACAAAGTGTGCACTACCGAGCTGTCATCTGTTGAGAAGGTGTACAGCTTGTCCATCATGCATACCGCGGGCTTGTCGGTTGTCAGGAGTACCTCAACCGGTTCGGTGGTGATGGTCTGGCCCGAGCTTGGGTAGACTGAGAGTATGGTTGGCCCGACGGTGTCAATGACTCCGGGGCAGTTCTTTATCTCAATGGCAGCGGTTGCAGTGCGCGGCCCTGCAACTGCGGAGACCATCAGCGGGAGCGTCTTGTTGGCGAAAGTCGGGGTGATGATGAACTGGGTGCTTGCGCCGCGCGACATCGTTGCAGTATAGCCCGAGTCAAGCGCGGTCGCCGAGCCATTTGCCTGGACTGAAAGGCCTGCGCCGGTGAGCGTGAGGCTCACTGTGCCGCTCACTTGGGTCGAGAGGTTGTTGGATACCGTGATGGTGGCTGGCTTGTCGCAATTCCCGCTGTCGGAAGTGTAGACCACCTCGGATGGCGATACCGAGAGGAACGTGTTGCCTGCGCCAACCGGGCAGGTGTGGTAGCGCACTGACTGGACCGCGATGCTACCGTCCCTTGCAACTGCATTGAATGTTATCGCGCAGTCCAGGCCGTACCCTGCTGGCCGCACGGTGAACTTGCCGGTCGCGCTGTCGGGCAGGGTGAACGTGTAGGACTGCGAGCCTGAATTGTAGCGCACGGAGGATGTCGCGTCGTACGATACCGCGCTCCCGTCGGAGCCGGTCTGGCTGTACACGTAGGAGGACATCAAGGCGCACGTGGCCGAGGCGGTTATGGAAAGGTTGAGCGGAAGGCCGTTGCTGACTGTTATCGAGCGCGCGTCATCCTCCCCGCACACGTCAAGGTCGCCCGGAGTCACTGTGAGGAAGTCCTGTGAGGTCACGTTGACGTTCTGGCGCACGGTTGCGTAGTCCGGCTGCTCGGCTACGACTTCGAACGCGCCGTGCGATGTCGGGTAGACTTCGGTGAAAGTGTAGATTCCGTTGGAGTTTTCGGTCACCGGCTCGGGCACGCTCCCGTCAAACGGCGAGCCTGAGGTCTCGTTTATGGAAAGCGTGGCGTCGGTGATTGCCTTGGCCGTGTTCGCATCCGCAACCTTGACCGCGATGTCGGAGTAATCCGAGACGTTGATGCGGTCGGGCCTTACGTAGACTATCCTCATCTTGCCGGTGCCCTCGACGGTCACGTATCCCTTGGCCGAGACGAGCTCGGTCTGGCCGTCGTAGAACTTCACCGTGAATTCTCCTGAAGGGACGGGGACCTGGGGGAGCAGGTAGAACGAGAGCGACGCCGGGTTCGAGAAGGGGAGCAGCTGGATGGTGACGTTTGATATGGCCTTTGCAGACGATTCAAGCATCCTGGCCTCTGCATCGGTGGCTATTGAATAGTTGAGTATCTGCATGCTGCCGCCGTCCGAGCCCACGAAGATGCGGGGTGACTGCACGGCCTTGAGCAGGCGCACCTCGATGTTCGCTATGAGGGTCGTGTTCATATCCCCAAGGTACGAGGAGCCGTAGGACGCGGTGCCGTCTGAAAAGTCAAGCGAGATGCAGGCCGATGAAGTGCACGTCGAGCGGCCGTTGGCAACCGAGAAAACCTGCTGGCTGGATTGCGCGTAGCAGTAGTCACGGCTTGCAGTGCGGAGCGCCGAGCCGAACACGGAATCTTCCGGCGAGCGCAGGTAAGTGCTGCTTGCGCTGCCGCCCGGCGAATACCAGCCGTTGTAGTTTATCTGGAGCTTGTCAGTTGACGAGGCAGTTGGCTTTGAGAGTATGCGCACGGAGACCCCCTCGGCCCCGCTTACGCCCTTGGACTGGAAATAGACCCACTTGAAGTACCCGAGCTCGCTGTTTGCCTTGCGGTCGTTGGAGCACGAAGTTGACGGCTGGTAGGTGGCTGCAAAGACTGGGTCCGTCCCGTCGCCGAAGTCCGTTGCCGTCCCGTCGGAGAGTATGGCAAAGCTTTCCTTGGAGTCGGTCGCGGCAAGTGATTCCTTGCTGCCTGCGCGCACCATGAAGCCTACTGTTGACGACGATGAGCCGGATGGGATGTTGACTATGAACTGCGCGTCGTACTGCTCGCCCTTGTCGACCAGCGTGACGTTCTTCCCGTTCATGTCCAATAGCCCGGTGAACCTTACGAAGAACTGGTCCTTGAAGGCGGACGGCAGGAGGTAGGCGGGGTAGGCCTTCGCGTCGCCTGTTGAAAGGACCATTGCAGGCGAGGTGGTGGTCTCGTAGTTGGCGGCCGACGCCTGGATGTAGACCGTTGATTCCGCGCGGACGGTCAGCTCGCAGGCGTAGTTTGGATAGACAGTAGTGCAAGTCGTGTTGCCCATGCCGGGGCCGTAGGCGATTACATTCGCGAACATTCCGGTGTCGTTGACCGCGTCCCTTGTGGTGACCGTGATTTTCGCAGTGGTCGGGTTGAGCGTGAGGGTCACCTTGGTCGGGTCGCCCGCTGAAGCGCGATAGACCGCGCTCCTTCCGTTCTTGGGGCTCTTGTCAGCATAAACCACGTAGTCTACTCCGAGGGAGATGTTGTCAAAGGTGGCCTGGCCGTCAGCATCAGTGCGCACAACGGGGTAGCCGGCGTACCTTTGGTCGGTCGTGTGCAGGGAAAGCGACGCCTGTGGAACCGGGGTGCCGTCCGCGTCGAGGACCTGCACTGCAATCGAGCCGGTCATGCCGAGCTTTATCTTCGTCAGGCTTATGGTGGTGGAATTGCCGGGCAACAGGCCGGTCGCAACTCCTGGAAGGTAGCCCGAAATGTAGGCGGTCACATAATAAGGGGAAGAGATTTTGCCTGCTGAGAAGTTCGTATTGCCGTTGATCGCGGTATTACTGTCCAGAAGATTCCCGTCCTTGCTGTAAAAGCTCACGTAGGCTGCCAGCGGATTTTTCGAATCCACGTCCTTGACGCTGATGGAAACCGGCGCGGTGTTCGGGTCTATGGCCACCATCGTGACGGTGATGACGTTCCCGCCCGAAGCCACGTCGTAAGTATCAGGGTAATAGTACTGTTCGTATTTCCCGGCGTCCGCGCCGTAAGCGGTCGCGCTGACTACTCCTGTTGCGCCAACCTCAACATTGAGTTCGGCCTGGCCACCGCTCGTTTTGGCGGAGTCAAGAATGGTTCCATACGAGCTTGTGAACGTCACCTGCGCCTGCACGCTCTGCTGCTGCGAGTTTGAGACTTTGACTATGACTTTCGCCTTAGTTGCCGAAACGACCAGCGGGCTGAGCGTTATCGTCTGCATCTTGTCCAGGGGGTCAATGGAATAATCGGTCTTGGCCTGGTACCCTGTCTTTGACAGGGTGACGAGGAAAGTGTCTGATGATGGGGGTTGAATCAGCAGGATGCCCTTTGAGTTGGTGCTGCCGCCATTAAACGGCACGTCCGCAAGCGAATTGCACTTGACAAGCACTCCGGGCAGCGGATTCCCGCTATCGTCAACAACGGTCAGCCGGAAGGTAGGAAGCTGTGCGGCCGCATTCTCAAGGCTGATTTTTTTCGTAGTGCCTGAAGCCACAGTCCCAAGCGCATTGCTGTAATCCTTGTAATTGGCTGCCGAGACCGTGACGAAAAGGGGCTGCCCCAGGGGCACTCCCGAAAAGACCGCCCTGCCGTTGCTGGAAGTTACGGTGTCCAGCTGCTCGCCTTCTTCCGAGTCGCCGACGTAAAGGGTGACCGTGGCGCCGTTGACCGCCTGGCCGGATGCGGAAAGGAGCGAGATGGTGACGTCGCCGGTCTGGGCCGCGCCGCCGGTTGCGACCATGAAGATGCCAAGACCTAAGAGGAGCACCAAGAGGATGCCTATTGGAAAACTCGGTATGCCGTTCTTCTCTATAGGCTCGACAAAATACTCGTAAACAGGGACCCTAACCTTATCCTCAAAAAAATCCATCAGCTCGTAGTACTTGTCTTCAACGGAAAAGTACGCCTGCTTGAGCGGGTCAACCGCGGACGGCTGCTTGCTTTCCTTGTCGATTTTTTTCCCCTGGGGGGCTTTATCGGATTTTTCTGAGGACGGCATAGGCTAACACTAAATTAAAACGGGCAATCGGGACTTAAAATAGGTTGGGTTATGGCAACACCCGTCGCACGTCAAGCATAGCCGCCATTATGGGCACAGCTTGACTGGACCTGGCATATTGGCGGGAAGTTATTATTTTGCGTTGGCAAGCATCCTGAGCCTGATGAAGGACAGCACGTACAACTGTCACCGCAACCTGCTGCCGGCGGCCAAACGTCACATGCATCTGCGGCGCTGTTTATCTTCAGGCAGCTGCCCGGTGCCACGCCGCCCTTGCACGAGGGGAATTTGACCCAAACAGAATCATTGCAGCCGCCGCAGGCGACGGAATTCGGCGACGGGATTGCGGTGCCTACCCAGGTTATTCCACAAGCTGTGCAACAATCCGGGGGCGTGGGTATGGTATGGGCAGTACACTCGCCCGATTGTACGTAATTAGTCACCGGGTAATCAAAGCACCTTTCGGCCTCGTGAGTAAGCGCATACGGGTCGAAGCCCAGCTTGCTGTCGCCGCCGTTGAAGTTTGAAATCAGCAAGTGGGTTGCATCGCACTTGTGCCCGAAGCAGTCCACGCAATTCTGGTTTCCTTTGCACTGGTCTATGCTGTATGCGCGTTCGTCCTTGCTTAATACGTAAAACAACTCATCGGACGCGGTAATCACGCACGCGTCGGAACTTCCGGCCTTGATGCAATAACCGTTGCGGGACACCTTTGAGTCGCACTTAAGCAGGGGGTTCTTCTCCTTCGAGTTGGACACGGGATTGACATACACGTCTTCCGTGCCGGCTCCGGATACAACGGCATTCGAGCCAGTGTACACCGAAACAACAGACGAAAGGTAAGACAGCGCGCTAGTCTCATCTGCAGTGCCGATATGGTAGAAGTCGCCATAGTCGAGCGAGGTGGCGTGCGTGTCACACAAGTACTTTGGCGTTTTTGCTAAACTCGGGTCCGTAGTATACGGGCAGTAATAGGCAGTGTAGCGTTTCTGCCCCGGATAGGCAAGTATATACTTTTGATAGGGGGACTTAAGGTTCGATATTGCCGCACCACTCTCCACGCCAGTTGGATACTCGAACACTGGCGTTACGTCCTCTGGAAGGGAGTAGCTCCGGCTAGCTTCATCATACTGCAGCCACAATATGTGTATCACCGCACCTTCCTCAGCTGCGAGTAAGAGGTCCGGGAACGCGCCGTTGCCGTTGCCTACGTGCAGCGCGTTGGCCATGGCAGAACCAAAAACGTCAGCCTGACCCAAGTCGGAATAGGTCTGGCGCAGGTTTTCTATTCCCAGCACCGCCTGGTTCGCGCCCTGGTTCGCCTGGTTCGCGCTGGTTAGCATGTCGGAGTATGTGACCAGCTTTCCACCGGTATCGAGCGGGTCTGCAAATAACGCCATTTGCAACAGGGGCACCGTGAGCCGGCCGCTCTTGTGCTGGGTATCGGCCTGGCCTGCCAGGTACACCGGCCAGATGGAGAACGCCTTGTTGTTTTTAAGATCGTCATTTGTGAGGGGATACCCGCTGGCTGCTGGCGCTGCGGGGGTTCCAGTCTGCGAATCGCTGACGCCCATCTGGTACGAGGAGGAGAGGAGACTATTGCTGAATATCAACAAGGAATAGCTTTCCCCGGGCCGCGGACTCAAGTAGTAAGAGTCGAAGGAGCGTAGGTCCTGAGCGTAAGGCACGAAGACCTTTTTGGTGGTCTCGAACACCGCGCCGCTGAAGGTAAAGTTGTCGGTGGTTACCACGTCAGGCTTGACTGCCAGCGAGGCTTGGGCTACGCCGAACGGCGGCATTAAAGTCAGCGTCGCAGGCAACGCGGAGAACTTAAACTGGCCAGACCCATCCTGCGTATAACCTGCGCCGGCTCCCCACGAGTTGCTGTCAAGCACTGCCGGCGACATGTCCGGGAATGTCACGAGCACGTCAGTCACGCCGCTTGCCGGCACGTCTATAACGGATAGCTTTTGGCCATCGAGCTGGAATACTCCAAGGCTGCCGAGGGAGTTGAACGGGATGACTTCGCCCACGGCCTTGCGCGAGTTGTCTACGCGCAGCACGAAGCCAGCTACAGGCAGTAGGGACGAAAGGCTGACCGTCACTTCCGCAGGGGAGAGGGGCGCGCCGTTTAAGTAGAACGAGTTGGTGTCAGTCCGGTAGGTTACCACATTGGCCGCGGGAACGGGTGTCGGCGACGGGGTGGGCGTTGGGGTGGACGACGGGGTTGGCGAAGATGAACCGCCTGGCACTCCGGACGGCGAAGTACCGCCTCCCGAACACGGGGGCGTCGGTGTTGGAGTTGCGTATTGGAAGTCGAAGCGCACCGGAGCGTTCAAGGTTGTGCACTTGCCTCCCCTGAAGGACGGGTTGCAGCAGCCCACGTACACGGTGTCTTGGCCTTTCGAAAACGCGAACGGAGACCCCGCACCATTGTTGTAATTCAAGTCGATGCCATAGCCGTAGCTGCTGCCGGAGAAGGACTTTTGCGAGAGCAGGTAAGGAAGCTTGGTCGCATTCACGTTGGACGGCCCGATGCGGCAGTAGGCATACTTGTCAACAGATACGAGCACGGAAACCTTTTCCGTCGTGATTTTCGCGTAATCCTTCGGCGAGTACGAAAGAATCACAGGAGCCGCCACGCTAACTGGGTCGATGCAGTTGTCAAAGGGGATGACTACGTTTGCCTTGCGGCTGCCGTCAGTTGCGTTGAATGAGAGCGCGGTGCTTGAATTTGCAACCGTTGGATAAACCCGGAGCGACAATTTCCCTCCGCGCAAGGCAGAAAACACGAACGGGGTTGAAAGCGAATGGTTGGAACCGCCAAAATCAAGCGTAAGGTTCGGGCCGTACGCCTGGATTGAGACGCTCCCGGGCGAGGACAGGTTGTTCGAGACATTCACCATTGCCGCAAGATTGCACCTGCCGTTGACCCCGGTGTTGGAGACGCGCGAAGGCGACACCGAAAGGAACTCGTTCGACGCGAACTGCGGGCAATTCGAGTAAGCAATGGAACGGGTAGACTGGCTCCCATCACGGGTTGAAGCCGTGATTATTACAGAACAATTCTGGTCCCAGGCTGCGGGCGACAGGATGATGCGACCCCGACTCTGGTACGGCAAGGGCATGAAATAAGTCAGCCCGGAATGAATGATTTGTGAAGTATTGTCAGACCACGACGTGTCAGTGCCGTTGCGCATCAAAAAGAACGCGCTCACACTTACACAGCCAGCCTTTGATACAGTAAGCGAAACGTTCGCGTCAAGCACGTGGCTGTTGTACAACTCGACCCGATTGTCCTCACCGCACGCCTCGATATCCGAAGGATAGACCGAGAGGAAGTCGATGCCATCAACCACAACCTTCTTCTTTGCATCAAGGTAGTCCGGCTGGGTTGCGACCACGTCAAACGCGCCCTTCCCGGAAGCCAGCACGCCCGAAATAGAATAATTGCCCGAAACGCCCTGTGCGGGGTCGGAGACAGAACCACCGAGAACCGAATACTTGAAGCCGGACAACGAAGTGCCATTCGTCTCATTCAACCAAACCAAGGCATCCACAACTGGCATCGAAGAAGAATTGGAAAGCGACACGTTGATGGTGTAAGTGCCTGACGCGTTCATGCGCAGTGGCACAACCTTGATGCTGAGCGTGCCAAAGCCGTTCTGAGTCACATAGCCGGTGGCGCGCGCAAGCTTGGTGTTGCCGTCGTAAAAGTCGGCGTAGAACGTGGACGAAGCCTTGTCCGAGAACGTGACGTTGAGCGTGATTGTTGCCGAACGATAGAACCGCGTAAGATTTAAGTCAAGCCCGCTTAACGCGCCGCCGTCCCCTGAGAGGTTCTGCGCGTCGGTTGAAATGTTATAGCCGTGTATCTGCGCCTTTTGCGAGGAGGAGCTTATCACGATGCGCGGGCTGGGCACCGCGCGAAGAAGATCGACCCTGGCCTGTGCAAAGAACGGCCTGCCGAAGATGCCAGTATACTTCTCGGTCTGGTTCGAGTCTGAATTGTAAAAGCCGATGCTTACGCAGGCGGACGACGCGCAATAAGCTTTTCCCGAGCTGACAGAGTATTCGCGGTAGTCGGATTTCGCATAGCACCAGTCGCGCGTTGCCGAATGATTCCGCGAACCAAAATCGGAATCAACGGGAATATGCAAGTAGGAGTCTGGTAAGCGGGAAGGGTCGTACCACGCGGCGCTGAAGACGCGGAGCTTCTCGTCGGTATAGGCGCCGGCATCTACCGCGACACGGGCAACTATTTCCCGCGACCCGCTCGCGTTGTCCAGAGGGTAGTACGCCCACTTGAACTGGTTCGCATCGTCCAAGGAATTGCGCAAGTCCGAAGAACAGGAGGCCGAAGGCTGGAAGGAGTAGCTCAGCTGGGTTGCAGGAGCCTTCGGGTAATCCCCGGGAATGATTGCAAAATGCTCAAGCGGGTCTGTTACGCTGCGGTTCTCAAACCCGGCGGTTCCCACGCGGAGGATGAAACCGGCGTTGTATGTGGACGCGTTTGCGGGAATGTTCACAAAATACCTCGCGTTATACTGGCCGCCGCGCTCAACAGAGGAGGTCACGTTGTTCCCGTTCAAGTCGAAAAGCCCCGCGTATTGTACGATAAACTCGTTCTTGAGCGCCGACGGCAGGAGGCTTGCGGTGTAGCGCACGCTTTCGGCCTCTGAAAGCACGAACGGCGAGGATGTGAGCTTCTCATACCCCAAGCCCGTGACCTCGACCGTGACCGGGACGTCGGAATACACGGTCAGCTCGCACGCGGTTGTGTTTGAGGTGCTTACCTGGCAGGAAACCGAAGGTATCCCGCTTGCACTTGCATTCGCAAGGGCGTCAACCGGCTTGCCCGTGAGAATGTCAACAGGAGCCACGGTGATTTTTGCAGTTGCGCGCGCAAAGACAATAGTGACTTTTGCAGCAGCGCCTGCGGTTATTGAAAAGAGCCCGCTCCACGCGCTCCTTGAAGGCTTTTCCGCAAAGGCGTAATAGCTGCTGCCAATTTCCAGCTCGGAAAACACCGCGCGGCCGTCCGCATTCGTGGACTGCTTGGGATACGCGAGGAAGCGCTTGTCGTCGCCTAGAATGGAGATGATCGCTCCCGGAACCGGCGTCTTTTCATCATAGTCAATGGTGGTTATTTCAGCTGAGCCGTTGTTGTCGCCGGTTATCGCGCGAAGGGTGATGGTCGCGCTGGTCCCGGGCTTCAAGTCAAGCGCGTTCGCCGCAAAATAACCGTGCGCGTACGCCGAGGCATAAAGCGTGGAATCGGCGCACAACACGAACGACGCAGTCCCGGACTGCGTGGGCTTGCGCGCGACAAACGCGTTGGTCGAATCAAAATACAGCGACACGTCAGCTGCAAGCAGCTTCCCTGACTCATCCTTGACGGACACGCGGAGGGTCCCGCAAGAGCCGTTCGCCTCGCCCTTTGACACGAACTTGAGCGAAAACTCGTTCACATCAGCCTGCGCAACGAGCCTGTCGGAGTAATAGTCGAAATATTTTTCCGAGTCGCTGCCTGTTGCGGTTGCGCTGATGTAGAACTCAGTCCCCTGCGGAACGTCAAAGGAGGCGCGGCCGTCCAGCGTGCGCTTTGTCCCAAGGTCGGTTCCGGCTGCAGTGGAAAGCGCGACTTCAGCGGACACGGCATCGCCTGTTGAGTTTTCAGCAACCGCGATGACCGTGACCGTACGCGGCCCGGAAACATCCTTGACGAGCGTGATTGTCGCGGTTGACGAGTGCGACGTGTCAACAAGCCTGTTGTACACGCTTGCAAAACCATCCTTCTCCACGTCTATTGCAATGAACCCGGGTGACGGCAGGGTAAACATTGCCGCGCCGACCGCGTTGGTAAGCTGGATGCCATTCTCAAGAAGGGCGCCGGTCGCGGCGTGCACTGTGACTTTCGCGCCAAGAACCGGCAGGTTGCCCTCGTCGCGCACAAGCAGGCTGAACTTCGAGCTGGTCGGCGCGAGCGGCTCCAACTCAATCTGAGCATACGGCGCGTCAGCCGAGATTGACGGGAGCGGCTGCGAGTAGTCCGCAAAGTCAGGAGCGGTGACTGACGCCCACAACTGCACTCCGAGCGGGACTTTCTCAAAAACGGCAACTCCGCGGTCGTCGGAAATCTTACTTCCTATGCGGTCGCCGGTGTCGGCGTTGTCCAAAAACAAGGTTATGCTGGCGTTGTTCACGGACCCGCCGTTGGAAGAGACCAGGCTTACCGTGACTGTCGCGGTGCCTGGCGCAAACAAAAACGCGGCAATGCCGAACAATGCGGCAAGAACCAAGATTACCGCAAAGATTGCAACAGGAAAGCTAGGGATTGCACGGGATTCTATGGGCTCGACGAACTTCTCATAAACCGGGATATTGCGCTCGTCCTCAAGGTAGTCCAAAAGAGAATAGTAGCGGTCCTCAACAGAATAGTAGGCGGCCGCAAGCGGGTTCGAGCTGGAGTGCGAAGGCTGGCTGCTGTCCTTTTCCTGCCCAACTCCCTGCTTCTGGCCCGGCTTCTGCGCCTCAGCTGGCTTTGTTGCCATAAGAAACTACAAACGGATAACGGGAACCCCTAATTAATACCCTCCGGATAATGGCCGGCCAAGCGAAAAAATAAGAGCGAGGAATGACCCGCCAGCGGGCGGAGAAAGTTGAGATAAATTTATGACGGGGAGCTATGCAAATGCATATATCCGAATTTCCCACTACGTCGCAATAGAATTTGTCCGTAAACGTGCAAGGATTGCGTAGGTTACAAAGGATACTATCGCTTGTGCTCTAGCAATAGAAGTCACTAATTTACCCCCAGATTTCGCATGCCCCTTCTTTGGAACAATAATAACCAGTTGGACAGTCGCCGCCGGTATTTTGTGGAGAACATATCGAAGATGAAGGCTGCGTTACTGCGCTAGTCCCGGACGCAGTAGACGACGAGTCATCAGAGGTAGTTCCAGACGTAGTGACCGGACTGGACTTGACTGAACAACTAGTCTGGGGATTGCAGATGGGCTTGAATGCGCAAACTGGATTAACGATTGGCGTACACGCACAAGCTAGAGGGCAGATACAGCCATCACCACCCCACTCTACGCATCCATTAGGTCCAAGTCCATTGGCGCCACAAACGCCCAGACAATATGCACCTTGGCAGTCTGGGTACATGCGATTAGCACTCTCAACGCAGGTAGCGCAGCGTGTCGGAACATCAAGCGGAGTCCCTTTCCATTCACCACTTGGACAGACAACAGTACCTGTGTCTTGGCAACCAGTATAATCCTCGGACGTCTTATATCTAGTATAAGTGTATGTAAAGCACCTTTCGCTCGGGTGAGTAAGCGCGTAAGGAGTGAAGCCGTTAGCATTATCGCCGCCGTTGAAGTTTGAAGAGTCTGCATAATCTTCATCACAAGAGGGGTCGAAGCATTCTGTGCAGTAACTCTCGGTCGCGTCACAATCGGCTTTGCTGTATGCGCGGCTTCCGTCTTTCTTCACGTAAAACCACTCATTGGACGCGGTAATCACGCACGCGTCGGAGCTTCCTGCGTCAAGGCATTCTCCATTGCGAGACACCTTTGAGTAATCGAATTCCGCTACATTACACTTCAACTGCGGGTCCTCATCTGTTATGCCGGATACTGGGCTTGTATACAAGGCCGTTCCTGATGCACCGCTTGAACCAGGGTATGTCTTGAGATAGGAGGCAATCTGAGTCGGCGGCACCTTCAGATCGTCGCCAGTGCCGGAGAGGTAGAAGTTGCCCTTTGTACCCTTTACATAAAGGGAACTCTCAAGCGTGTTGCATTCAAAATCAGCACTGTAAGGGTAGGGTTCGGTGCAGTAGTCTCCCGTGGTATACCACTGGACGTTATAAGGGCAGTAATAAGCCATGTTGCGCTTCTGGCCGGGGTATGCAAGAATGAACTTTTGATAGGGCGTTGCAAGCGTAGATAGTGCCGCACCGCACGTTTTAGCATCATATGATCCGTACAAATTATCGGGGTATTCAAAAGTTGGCGTTATGTCTGACGGTGAAAGGTACCTCCTGCTGTATTCTTTATCATAATGTAGCCACACTATGTGCATCGTCGCGCCGTCCTCTGTTGCGAGGAAGATGTCGGGGAACCCGCTGCTGCCGTCGCCTATGTGCAGCGCGTTGGTCATGACGGAACTGAAAAGGCTAGCCTGACCCAGGTCGGAATACGCCTTGCGCAGGTTTTCTGTTTCCAGCAGCGCCTGGTTTATGCGGGATTTCATTTCGGAGTATGTGACCAGCGTTCCGCCGGTGTCAAGCGGGTCGGCAAAGAAAGCCATTTGCGACCGGGTCATCTGGAGCCAATTGCTCTTGTGCAGGGTCCCAGTCTGACCGGAACTTAGGTACATGGGCCAGACGTAAAACTGGTCATTAAGATGGGCGCTTGATACCTCTCCGAGGCTTTCCTCGCCTTGGACGTCATTGAACCCTGTTGGAATCATTGTGGGGGTTGTGGACAGCGATTCAGCGACAGCCAGCTTGTATGTAGAGTAAAGGAGAACATTGTTGAACATGAACCATGAGTACTTCTCGTTGTTCTGCGGATTCAGGTAGTACTCGTCGAAATCAAATAGGTCCGTCGCGTAAGGCACGAAGACCTTATGGGTGGTCTCGAACACCCCCGCGCTGAAGGTAAAGTCATCGGTGTCTATAACGTTCGGCGTGACGAGTAGCGGGACTGCGGGGTGGCCGGAGCCGAAGGGAGACATCACGTTCAGCGTCGCAGGCGATGCGGAGAACTTAAGCCGGCCGGTTTCATCATCCTTCCCGTAGCCTGCGCCGCCCCAGGAGCTGGCCTCAAGTTTTCCCGAATCCATGTCCGGGAACGTCACGAGCACGTCGGTCGTGCCTTTAGCCTGCACATCTATTCCGGAGGATATCTTTTGGCCGCCAAGAGTGTATACCCCGAGGTACTTGCCGGGGGTAAAATCTACGTGGGCAGCTACGCTCTTGCGAGAGTTGTCTATGCGCAGCACGAAGCCCGCAACAGGAATTATGGACGAAACGTCGACTGACACTTCCGAAGAGGAGAAAGTGTCAGTATCCGTCCAGTAGGTTATAACCTTAGCCGAGGGGGCTTTCGGTGACGGGGTGGGCGATGGCGACGGGCTTGGCGAAGGCGAGGGGCTGGGTGACGGGGATGGTTTTGGCGTTGCAGAACACGGGGGCTTGGGAGTGGGCACGACGTATTGGAAGTCGAAACTTACAGGCGCGTTCGCTGCAGTGCACTTGCCTCCCTTGTAGGAGGGGTTGCAGCAGCCCACGTACACGGTGTTTTGGCCTTTCGAAAACGCGAAAGGCGTGCCGGCACCGTTGTTGTAGGCCAGGTCGATGCTATAATTGTAGTTGCTGCCGGAGAAGGATTCCTGCGAGAGCAGGTAAGGGAGCTTAGTCGCGTTCACGTTGGACGGCCCGATGCGGCAGTAGGCGTACTTGTCAACAGTGACGAGCACGGGGACCTTTTCGGTGGTGATTTGTGCGTAGTCCTTCGGCGAGTACGAAAGTATCACAGGGGCAGCCTCGCGGGCCGGGTCGACGCAGTTGTCAAAGGGTATGACGACGTTTGCCTTGCGGCTGCCGTCAGTTGCGTTGAACGAAAGTATGGTGCTCGAGTTGGCAGCCTCAGGGTATAACCGGAGCGATACGTTCCCGCCGCGCAGGGCCGAAAAGATGAACGGGGTTGAAAGCGAATGGTTGGAACCGCCAAAATCAAGCGTAAGGTTCGGGCCATAGGCCTGGATTGACAAGTTCCCGGACGAAGATAAATTATTCGAAACGTTCACGGTTGCCGCAAGGTCGCACCTGCTGTTGAACATAGTGTTGGAGACGCGCGAGGGCGACACCGAAAGGAACTCGTTCGACGCGAACTCCTTGCAGTTCGAATAAGAAATGGAACGGGTAGACTGGCTCCCATCACGGGCCGACGCCGAGATTATTACAGAACAATTCTGGTCCCACGCCGCAGGCGACAGGATGATGCGACCCTCGTTTTGATATGACAGGGGAAGGAAATACGTCAACCCGGAATGGATGATTTGCGAAGTATTGTCAGACCACGACGTATCGGTGCCGTTGCGCATCAAAAAGAACGCGCTCACACTTACACAGCCAGCCTTTGACACTGTGAGCGAAACGTTCGCGTCAAGCACGTGACTGTTGTACAACTCGACCCGATTGTCCTCCCCGCACGCCTCGATGTCCTCAGGGTAAACTGAGAGAAAATCGATGCCGTCAACCACAACCCGCGCCTTCGCGTCAAGGTAGTCCGGCTCGGTTGCAACAACGTCAAACGCGCCCTTCTGCACGGCTACGCCAGGTATGGAGTACTGACCCAAGACGCCCTGTGTGGGGTCGGAGACAGAACCGCCGAGTACTGAATACGAGAGGCTGGACAACGGGGTGCCATTCGTCTCGTTCAGCCAAACCCGGGCATCCTCAACTGGCGCCGAGGAAGAATAATCAGAAAGCGAGACGTTGATGGTGTAAGTGCCTGACGCGTTCATGCGTTGTGGCACCGCCTTGATGCTGAGCGTGCCAAAACCAGTCTGCGTCACATAGCCGGTGGCGCGCGAAAGCCTGGTGTTGCCGTCGTAAAAGTCGGCGTAGAATTCGGAGTCGGCCTTATCCGAGAACGTGACGTTGAGCGTGATGGTTGCCGAACGGTAGAACCGCGTAAGGTTCAGGTCAAGCCCGCTTAACGCGCCACCGCTTCCCAACGCTTCCTGCGCGTCAGTTGAAATGTTATAGCCGCGTATCTGCGCCTTTTGCGACGACGAGTATATCACGATGCGCGGGCTGGACACCGCGCGAAGCAAGGTAACGTCGACCTGTGCAAAGAACGGCCTGCCGAAGATGCCCTTGAACTGCGAAGTCTGATTGGAACTGGAATTGTAAAAGCCGATGCTTACGCAGGCGGATGACGAACAAGAAGATTTACCCGCGCTGACCGAGTACTCGCGGTAGTTGAAACTTGCATAGCACCAGTCGCGCGTTGCCGAATGATTCCGCGAGCCGAAGTCAGCATCAACAGGGATATGCAAGTAGGAGTCGGACAAACTGGAAGGGTCGTACCACGCGGCGCTGAAGACGCGAAGCTTCTCGTCGGTATAGGCGCCGGCATTTACCGCAACACGGGCAACTATTTCCCGAGACCCGCTCGCATTACTCAAAGGATAGTAAGCCCACTTGAACAGGTTCTCATCATCCGAAAAGTTGAGCAAATCCGAAGAGCAGGAAGCCGAAGGCTGGTAAGAATAGCTAAACTGGGTTGCGGGAACCTTCGGGTAATCATCGGGAAGGATTGCAAAGTGCTCAAGCGGGTCTATTGCACTGCGGCTCTCATATCCGGCAGTGCCCACGCGGAGGATGAACCCCGCGGTGTATGCGGACGCGTTTGCAGGGATGTTCACGAGGTACCTTGCGTGGTACTGGCCGCCGCGCTCAACAGAGGAAGTCACGTTGTTCCCGTTCAAGTCGAAAAGCCCGAGGTATTGCACGCGGAACTCGTTCTTGAGCGCCGACGGCAGGAGGCTTGCGATGTAGCGCACGCTTTCGGACTCCGAAAGCACGAAAGGCGAGGACACAAGCTTCTCATAACCTGAACTTGTAACCTCGACAGTGACCGGGATGCCGGAATATACCGTCAACTCGCACGCAGTAGTGTTTGAAGTGCGCACCTGGCAGGAAGCCGAAGGCATCCCGCTTGCCCTTGCAGTTGCAACGGCGTCAACCGGCTTGCTTGTGAGCAGGTCAACCGGCGCAACTGTGATTTTTGCAGTTGCGCGCGCAAAGACAATCGTGACTTTTGCAGCAGCGCCTTCGGTTATTGGAAAGAGCTTGCTCCACGCGCTCCGGGAGGGCTTTTCCGCAAAGACGTAATAGCTGCTGCCAAGCTCGAGTGTGGAAAACACCGCGCGGCCGTCCGCATTTGTGTACTGCGAAGGGTACGCAAGGAAGCGCTTACCTGAGTCGAGAATGGAAAGGACTGCACCTGCAACCGGAGTCTTTGCATCAGCGTCAAGGGCGGTTATTTCAGCGGAGCCGTTGTTGCTGCCGGTCACCGCGCGAAGGGTGATTGTCGCGTCGACTCCTGGCTTCAGGCCGAGCGCGTTTTCCGCAAAATAGCCGGGCGCGTAAGCCGAGGCGTAAAGCGTGGAGTTGGCGCAGAACGTGAACGAAGCCGCCCCGGATTGCGTGGGCTTGCGTGCGGTAAACGCATTGGTTGACTCAAGATAGAGGGACACGTCGGATGCAAGCGACTTTCCGGATTCGTCCTGCACTGACACGCGGAGGGTGCCGCACGAGCCGTTCACGAGCGTTGTGTTTGCCTCGGCCATTGACGCGAACTTGAGCGAAAACTCGTTGACATCATCTTGCGCAACAAGCCGGTCCGAGTAATAATCAAAATACTTGGCGGAATCGCTGCCTGTTGCGGTTGCGCTGATGTAAAACTCGGTCCCCTGCGCAACGTCAAATGAAGCGCGGCCGTCCAGCGTGCGCTTTGTTCCCAGGTCGCTTCCAGAAATAGTGGAAAGCGCAACTTCAGCTGACACGGCACCGCCTGTTGAGTTTTCAGCAACTGCGATAACTGTGACTGTACGCGGCCCGGAAACATCCTTGACAAGCGTGATTGTCGCGGTTGTTGAGCGCGAGGCGTCGATAATCCTGCCGTAGACGCTTGCAAACCCTTCCTTTTCCACGTCTATTGCGAGGAACTCCTGCGACAGGGTAAACTGCGCTGCTCCGACCGCGTTGGTAAGCTGGATCCCGTTCTCAAGAAGCGTGCCGGTCACGGTGTGCGCGGTGACTTTCGCGCCAAGGACGGGTAGGTTGGACTCGTCGCGCACAAGCAGGCTGAACTTCGAGCCGGAGGAAGATAGCGGCTCCATTTCAAGCTGTGCATACGGCGAGTCTGCAGTGATTGACGGGAGTGGCTGCGAATAGTCCGCAAAGTCCTGCGCGGTGATGGACGCCCACAATTGCACCCCAAGCGGGACTTTCTCAAACACCGCCATTCCGCTGTAGTTGGAAATCCTGCTTGCTATGCGCGTTCCGGTGTCCGCGTTGTCCAGAAACAAGGTTATGTTGGCTTCGCTTACGGGCTCGCCGCTGGAGGAAACCAGACTCACTGTGACTGTCGCAGTGTTTAGAGAAAGCAAAAGCGCAGCAATTTCGAACAATGCGGCAATGACTAGGATGACCGCAAGGACTGCGACAGGAAAGCTCGGGATTGCACGGGACTCTATGGGCTCGACGAACGTTTCATAAACCGGAACTTTGCGCTTGTCCTCAAGGTAGTCCAAAAGCGAATAATAGCGGTCCTCAATCGGGTAATAGGCGTCCTTGACTGCGTTGAGCACGGAACGCCAAGGCTGGCTGTTTTCCTTTGACTGCCCAACACCCTGCCTCTGGCCCGGCTTCTGCGCCCCAGCTGGCTTTGTTGCCATAAGAAACTACGAACTCATAACGAGAGTTCCTAATTAATACCCTCCGAATAATAACTATCCAAACGCGCAAAAGCAAGACGATTTTCATGGCTGGATTCTGGGTTCACGCCGCGGGCGGCATCGCGGTTTTTCTCTGCGTCAACTATTACTTGTACGGCGCGGCGCTTGGCGCAGGTTCGGCGGTCATTCTTGCTGCGGCGCTGCTTGGCTCAATAATACCGGACTGCGACGAGCGGCACACGAGGCAGTTCAAGCTTCTTGTGATAATAGTTGCGGCAACCGCTTTTGCAATGGTCTTCAACGCGGCTGGCGAAAAAACGGCGGAACGTTTTGCCTTTGCCCTTGCCACAGGCCTTGCTGCTGCAATAATTCTTCTTTTCCTCAAGCCACGGCACAGGGGAATTCTGCACTCGATGCCGGCAGCAGCGGTCTTTTGCATCATCATCCTGCTTTTGCGCGGGCCCGAGGCTGCGGCTGCCGGGTTACTGGGCTTTCTTTCGCACCTTGCGCTTGACGCTGTTTCCTAAGAAGTGGGTTCGGAGAGCGTGTGCGATGACAAGTAGGAGTTTGGGTTTTCTGGATTCACCCGAAAGCGCGGGTCATTGTCGGTAATCTTTATCGGGATGTAAAAGAGCGAAACGGGGCGCATGCTTCCCGGAGAATTCGGATCATTGTAGATATCGTATGCCGCCTTGAGCGCGTCAACGCCATTGGCGATGCCATTCGAACAGGTAATCGTGCCGCCCCTCTGGGTGACCTCGAAGTCAAATGACTTGAACGGCTTGATGCCGGAGGAAAAAGAATAGTTATACAGGAACTGGCAGGCAACCTTATTGGCTTCAAGGTATCTGTTCACTCCATCTTTGCTTCCAAAGTCTGAAGGAATTGCTTGCTTGCCCTCAGGCGCCGTCGCTGCCGTGGCAAGGACGGTATTCAAGTATTGCGTTATTGCAAAGATGCGGAACGATGCGTCGTTGTAGCGGTAAATCGGGTAGCGTATGGGCACCTGGAAGGAAATTGCGCCAAGCACAGCTGTCCGCACGGTGTTTCCAAGAGCGTCGGAAATCTCCATCCTTGGCATCGCCTTGTACACGTCCGGGTCGGATATGTCAACAGCAAGGTAGAACCCGCCGTCCTCGCAACCGCGAATCACGTTGCAGGTGCTTCCGGCAGTCGGCTTTTGGGCGCAGCACTGGTATGGCGAGGCGAGATTAGTCGCATAGTTTTCGCAGTCGAAAGTCGAGCCTGGAAGCATGCGCTCGCAGAGAATGCGGCCGGCAGTCGTGTCGCATGTGAAGTTCCACGTTGCCATATCGTCTGTTGACATCTTGAAAGAATCGAACTTTACAGGCGAGAACGTCAGGCCCTCGAACACATACGTCTTGCGAACCTCGTTGAGCAGGTCGGAAAACCCGTTGAGGAAGTTCTGGTTGCTGGTTCCCGAGCTTATGAGCTGGCCGCGCACGGTGTTCGCAATGTTCTCGCACTTTGAGCTCCGCTCAGCCGCCGAGAACTCCTTGACGTCGTTGAGGCCCGACCAGGCCGCGCTTGAGAGGAAGTCCTCTGTGTTCTGGCGCAGGCCGTCGGAGAAGAATCCCAACAGGTCGTCGCGGTAAATCTCGAGCATCGACACGAGCCGGTTGTGGTAGGCGTCGTCGCCGATTTGGCTTACTGCACTCGCCTCGTCCTTCGAAAGGTTGACCGCATAGAGTATGGCAATGAGAAAAATCATGGTTCCCAGAAGGGGCGCGGCTATGAACGCGCGGTGGCGCGACTCCTCTTCGTCAGTCCTGCGGTCCATCCCAGTAATACCACACCGCGTAATACGTGGCCAAGAAGACTACCAAGCTTGCCCTAAATAATACGTCGTGAAGGATGGCGGATGCTGTTGGCGCCGAGCTTGAGAAGAAGTAGAGCACGAGGTAAATCCGGATTGCGTTGAACGCCAAAATAAGGAGCGTGCCCGCCGCAAACCCGGCTGCCCTGCGCTTGAGCGTCCGGTCTTCCGAGGCGAAGATTATCCCGAAAAGAACGGCAATCTCTATCCCTGCGCCGCAGTAGTCCGCAATCTGCGCATTTCCGCCGTCGAAGGAAATCACGGGGTTCTGGCCGGAGTAATCTACAATGGACTGCCTTCCCGAAAGGTTCAATAGGAACGCGGACGAGCCTGCAGCCAGGGACTTTAGCGCGTGCGAGCTTCCAAGCAGCAGGAAGGCAACTGATGCCAGGAGGGCGAACCAACCGAGGAATTTTAAAGCTTTGAACACAGTAGCCTTGCTATCCAGTATTCGGTGGGAACAATGCGCAGGCAGTTTTTTGCTCTTAGTCGTCACGTCGGACTTATTGCCGGCGGGCTTGCGTCTTGTTGAGCCGCGTCCCAAGATTGCCAAAAACAATTTACACCAATTGGCTTTGGGAACCGGACAATAAAGCTTTTACCAAAGGAACAGAGTGGGTAGGAAATGGAGACGGACAACGGACAGAAGGCACAGGAAAACCCGGCGGACAGCCCGGCAACAGCGCAGCCTGAGGAAAAAAAGCTCATAGACTTTGCGGTCATCGACTCCAAGTGGCAGGCCGAATGGGAGAAGGCAAAGCTTTTCGAGTCCAACCCTGACGAGAAGAGGCAGAAGTTCTTCATCACGTTCCCCTACCCGTATGTGAATGGAGCGCCGCACGTCGGCCACACATACTCATTCCTTCGCACGGATAGCGAGGCGCGCTACAAGAGGCTCAAGGGCTACAACGTGCTCTTCCCGCAGGGGTTCCACGCAACAGGCGAGCCGATTTTCGGGACGCTTGAGAGGCTGCAGAAGGGCGACCAGAACCAGATTGACACTTTCAAGAAATACGGGCTTACTGACGAGCAGATCAAGGACTTCGCGAAGGGCCCGGAATTCGTCGCGCGCTTCTGGATGGGAAAGTGGATCGAGCACCTCAAACATGCAGGCGCGTCAATAGACTGGCGCCGCACGTTCATCACAACCCAGATGACGCCAACTTACTCGCGCTTTATTGAATGGCAATTCAACCTGCTTCGAAGAAAGGGCTACGTCGTGCAGGGAACGCACCCGGTAATATGGTGTACGCACGACCAGTCGCCAACAGGCGACCACGACCGGTACAAAGGCGAGGGCGAAAGCACGCAGGAATTCTACGTAATCAAGTTCACCCTTCCGGATGGCAGGATAATCGCCCCGGCTACACTGCGGCCCGAGACCATTTTCGGGGTAACCTGCATGTTCCTAAACCCCGACGCAACGTATTACAACGTGCGAGTCGGGATTGACACTTGGATACTATCCGCTGATGCTGCAAAGAAGCTTGCAGACCAGAAGCGCGACGTGAAAATACCGAAGGAAGGCTTCTCGCCAAAGGAATTGTTCGGAAAGAAGTGCAAAAACCCGGTCACCGGAACCGAGGTTGTCATTCTTCCAGCCACTTTTGTCAAGACCGACCACGCAACCGGCATCGTGATGAGCGTGCCGGCCCACGCGCCAGCTGACTGGGCCACTGAAGTGGAGCTGAAGAAGAACCCGAAGATGGTGACGGACTATGGCGTTGATGCCGCAGCCCTTTCCACACTTACGCCCGTCGCAGTCATAAAAGTTCCCGGCTACTCGGAGTTCCCGGCAAAGGACGCGTGCGACAAATACGGAATCAAGAGCCAGAATGACGAGAAGAAGCTCGAGGACGCAAAGCACGAAATCTACAAGAAGGAGCACTACGAGGGCACGATGCTTGCGGTTTCCGGAAAATACGAGGGAATGAAGGTCGACGACTGCAAGGACCAGCTTGTCAAGGACCTGCGGCTTGAGAAAAAGCTTGACTCGTTCTGGGAGACCACCGGCGAAGTCGTCTGCCGCTGCATGAACAAGTGCCACGTCAAGATTTTGGAGAACCAGTGGTTCCTCAAGTTCTCCGACCTCGAATGGAAGGCCGACGTCAAGGAGTGCATCGGAGAAATGCGCATGATTCCAGAAGAGGTGCGGCAGCAGTTCCTCAACTGCGTGGACTGGCTTGAGAACAAGGCGTGCGCCCGCAGGAGCGGCATGGGAACGCCATTGCCCTGGGACCCCGAATGGAAGGTCGAGACGCTTTCGGACTCGGTCATATACATGGCGTACTACACGATTGCGCGCATCATCAACGAAAAGAAAGTTGACGCAAAGCAGCTCCCTGACGTGGTGTTCGACTACATTTTCCTGGGAATAGGCGACCCAAAGGAACTCAAGAGCATCACAACCCTTTCGGACAAGACCATTGCCGAGATGAGGCGCGAGTTCCTCTACTACTACCCTCTTGACCTGCGGAATTCCGGGGTGGACCTGGTGCAGAACCACCTCACGTTCATGCTGTTCCACCACACGGCCATTTTTGCAAAGGAGCACTGGCCGAAAGGTATCAGCGTCAACGGCTACGTCAACGTCGAAGGCGAGAAGATGAGCAAGAGCCGCGGTAACATCATTCCCATGTCGGACCTCGTGCAAAAATACGGCGCCGACCTGGTGCGCATCAACATAGTCGCCTCAAGCGAGGGGCTCTCGGATGCGGACTGGAAGACCGACGCAATCAAGTCCTACCGCCGCGCAATCGAGGTGCTCTTCGAGACTGCAGAGCTTTTGGAGACCCTTCCGAACACGCCAAAGCCGATTTATGGCAGGCCGGAGGAACTGCTTGAAAGCAAGGTCAACTCGGCAATCAAGATTGCCGATGCTGCTTACGAGCAGATGCGCTTCCGGCAGGCCGGTTTCGAACTGGTGCAAAACGGCATCGGCAGCCTGAAGGCGTACCGCCAGCACAAGGAAGCAACTGGCGAGAAGTACAACCAGAAGGTGCTGCGAGCGTGCCTGGAAAAAATAGTAATCGCCATCGCGCCCCTCTTGCCGCACTGCGCCGAGGAAGTCTGGCACAAGCTCGGCAACTCAACCTTTGCAAGCGTGGAAAAATACCCTGCTGTAGAGGAGGACAAAATCAAGCCCGAGCTTACTGCACAGGAGGACTACGCGCAGGCGGTTGAGGAGGACATCCGCAAGATTGCCGATGTTGCGAAGATTTCGCCGAAGAAAATCACTCTCATCGCTGCGGCAGAGTGGAAGCAGGACGAGCTTGAAAAAATTGCAACTGATGTCGCAGCTGGAAAGCAGTTTGCTTTTGACGTCAAGATGAAGGAACTGATGGCAGACGAGCAGCTGAAGAAAGTTGCCCCGCAAGTCTCCGGCTTTTTGATGGCAATCGGCAAGAAGGTGCATTCCTATTCCGGATACAAAAAAGCGGACGAGATGGCAATCCTCGAGTCCAAGGCTGCAGGCATCGGCAAGAAGTTCGGCGACGCCACGGTCAAGGTGATTTCGGAGGAGGACGCGGCGAAGGATGCCGGCCTTTCAAAGAAGGCCGAGAAGGCGATGCCAGGAAAGCCGGCAATACTATTGGAATAGATTTTTCCATCCTTTTTCTTTTATTATTTTTTTAACAGGCCCAACTTGGTTAACAGGCGTCGCCGTCTCACAAGACTCAGCTCTTCGCTGTCGAGCTGGACATCAGACTCTGAACGCCGGCGCTTGGAAATGGTAATCGGACTTCCCTGGCGGGTCAGTATTCCCAGAGTCTGCTTTTTTTCCTCAAAAGCAGTCTCCTTTCTGGCCTGCGAATTCTCAAAAGGCCTGCGGACGCGTTCGATTAGTGTACCGGATAATTTTGATGCCATCTAAATTGCCTCCAACTATGTATGAGATATTACGGAAGCTATTTCCTTAATAACGTCAGTGGGCTTCGTCGATTCTCCGAATTTGTGCGCCGCGCGGTGCCCAGCCCTGCCGTAAATGTACGCTGCTGTTGCCGCTGCCTCGAATGCGGGCAGGTTTTTTGCGAGAAGAGCAGCACAGATTCCCGCAAGCACGTCGCCGTGGCCGCCCTTGGTAAGGTAGGGCGAGCCCTCGTAGTCAAGCATCACTTTCCCGCTAGGGTCTGCAATGACGTCAACAGCGCCCTTGAGCAGGACAACGGCGGAATATTTTTTTGCGGCAATAATTGCAGAGTCGATACGCTTTCCCAAATCGTCCGGGCTGACTGATTCTACGCCAATCAGCGCGGCAAGCTCGCCCGCGTGCGGAGTGAGTATTACAACCCGGCCTTTGAACGAGAGGGGGTTTGCCGCGATGAACATCAGAGCATCCGCATCAACTACAACCGGAAGGTAGGTCTGTTTGAGCAAGGCAAGCACAGCCGCGCCAGTCTTTTGGTTGCGCGAAAGCCCGCCGCCAACCACCATCGCGTTGCTCTTATTTGCATAGGCGACTATTTCCGAGACAAACCCCGGCTCAAGGTAGTCGCAGCTTAAGGGCGGCGCGATTATCTCAGGGGCATAAGACGCGGCAGTGTCAGCAGCACGCTTTGGCGCAAGCAACGTGACCAAGTCCGCGCCCGCAGCGTACGCGCCAAGGCAGTTGAAAATAGGCGAGCCGGTGTACTCGCGGCTTCCTCCGACTACGAGGACTTTCCCGAACTGGCCCTTGGAACACCAGAGCAAGCGACGAGGATAAGCATTGGAAAGGAGGCCGTGCCCGGTCTTTGGGATTAATTCCTTGCGCTTTGCTGCCATAACCGCCTTTCGCCCCCCGCGTATTTTACCAGCCTATGCTTCTGCTTCGGTTGCAAACCCTGCAGGCGGCTGGTCTGTCGGCTGGTCGCGCGGCTGCCTCTCGACTTTGACCATCGGCCCTGAAAGCGCCATCGTGATTTCCATGCTCGACACCTTGCTCATCGAGCCGTCCTCGCTCTGCAGCTCCTCGGTCGAAAGGTCGATGCCCTTTATGACCGCGTTCTGGATGAAGCGGTTCTTGATGATTTGGGACACGTCAACCGCCTTGCTTATCGAGCGGCCGCGCGCCTTGACCTTCACCTCGGGCGCGCCGTTGTTGAACTGGGTCACCACAGCCCAGACGTAGCTCATCACGCCCTTCTTTCCAACGTAGATTATGCCATCCGTGTGCGTGCCGCCCCGGGCGGCGCCTGTTGGCTGCTGTTGTATTGCGGATTGTTCGGTTTCCATTTGGATGCTGCACCTCTGCGTGTCTATGTGGCTGTGTATCAGTTGCCCTGTGTAGGTTGCGTCTGGCGCCAAAAAGGCGTAGTTATACTTCGGACGTTGGGAAATAAAAAACTTAGAGAAGGTCGGACACGCGCTTTCCAAAAAGCATCCCGCGGGCAATTACTTCATAGGAATCCTGGGCGCCGCGTTCGGACAGCCTGCGCCTTAGCTGGCGCAGCTTGGAGGACAGAGCGTGCTGGCACTTGATTGCCGAGGCGAGGGCGTCGCGCTCGTGCGCGTTCTTGACGTTCTTGTCCTTGCAAATCATGTCCTTCTCAATGATTGAGAGTGATTTCGCCGGATAGTATAGCCGGGCCGAGAACGAGCGCTTGAGCTTCCGCGCCGCCTGCGACGGCGGGTTGGTGTCGCAGGCTATGAAGATGGGGGAATATTTTGCCAGCGACTCGAAAAGAAAGTCTCCCTTTGCGTCCTTGCGGCTTTTTACCTCGATGACCTCGCCGTCCAGGGTCATTATCGCATAGGCGGACGTCGCGCCCGCGTCAATGCCTGCTATGAAGGACCGCAACAAGAATCACAATATTCTCTTGGGATTGCAGAATAATAAGAAAGAGAAAAAAGGAAAAGAAAATTGGGAAGGGAGAAACTTATCCGTTCGAGCCCTTCAGGTAAAGCAGCGTGTTGAGGAAGAGGTTGCGTCCCTTGTCCTGTGACACTAGAGTGGCCGGGTCGTAGGCGAAGTAGATTACCTTGCCTGTCAGGAGACCCGTGCTCTCAAGCATTGCAAACACTGCAGGGTCGGTGGTCGTGTCGTCCGTTCCCTGCTGGATGTAAGCAAGGACGTTAGAACCGACCTTGCTGCTTGGTATGACCTTGACCACGTAGCTTGAGAACTCATAGTCCTTCTGGCCCGTCGGGAATATCGGGTGGTCGGTTGCGATGATCTTGAAGGTCCCGCTTATGGAGGTCTTCTTTATCGGCTCGTATTCGCGGGTGAAGCCTCCGATTTGCACGGGCATGACGTCGCCAAGCAGGCCGATGCCCACATCCCACCCGACAACAGTGGTGTCGTCGTGGACCTTGGTGCAGGCGTCTTGGATGACTATCATCTTGCCTCCTGCCTTGACCTTGTCTGCAATTACCTTGCGCGCGGTGCGGTCGCACACCTGCTCGCCTTGCAGTAGGATTATGTCAAACTGGTTGAGAACGCCGGAATACACCATGTCCTGGTGCAGGTTGCCCATATACGACACCCCGGCAATGCGGTAGTCCTCGGAGTTGAGCAGGTTCTCCATGGCCTTGGTCGGGTTGCCGATTACAGCAACGCGGATGTTGGCTGCAGGGCAAATCACCGAAAGCCCGGGGATGCCGGAGCAGTTGATGAAGTTGAACTTCGCCGCCACGAAAACCGCAAGTATGGCGATTAGAATCAAGGGTATTGAACTTTCAAGATGCTGCTCCGCGCCGCGCTTCATAAGTTAAACCTCTTTTCCCGTTTAGAGTAATAATTGAAAATGCCGCCCGCCGTTTATAACCGTTGTGCCCGATTAAAAAAGGAATTATGATAGCCCACAGGAGGCAAAACGCGAGACTGCGGCGGAAAAGGAAGGGCAGGCCGAAATCAGAGCTTTTCAGGCGCAATCGCCCTTGCAGCATACTTCCGGGCATTCTTTGCAACCAGCCTCTGCACTGCCGCAGCGTCCAGGTCTATGCGCGGGCCCATGTGGCCGAGCTTGATTTCAACTATTGCGGTGCCAATTGCGAGGGCTTTTGCGATGTCCCCGCTGTTCTGGAACTCGAAAACTAACGCGCCCGTGAACGAGTCCCCTGCGCCGGTCGTGTCTACAACCTTCATCTTCGGCGCCGGGCAGTGGTAGAACACGCCCTTGTCCAAGGCATAGGCGCCATCCTTGTCCTTGGAAATCACGCGGGTCTTTCCCGGGAGGCCGCGCAGCATGTCCGCCAGCTTGGTCTTTTTGGTGTAGAACATCGCTTCCTCGTAGTTCATCACGCACACGTCAAAGTGCGGGTGCAGCCGGGCAAGACGCTTTGAGAACTTACGAAGCATGGTGATGCTAGGCGCAAATATGACTTTCTTGTGGTGTTTTTTCGCAAGCCTGACCGCACGGAAGAACAGGCCGTAATTTTTTTCCGAAGAGAGCGAGGTAATGAACACCGAGCGGCATTCCTGCACCGCCTCTGCCGGAAGGTCGGAAGGGCCAAGGCACGCGTTGGCTCCGGGGTATACAAGGAGGCTCTTCTCGCCTGACGGCGAGAGTATGCTGATGCCGATTGCGCTCTTTTCGCCTGCGACGCGTGAGAGGTAGGTCGAGCCGATTTTCCGCGAGTGCAAATCGTTGACTATCATCTCGCCGAAGTCGTCCTTCCCTACTGCCGCAAGCAGCTCGACTTTCGAGCCGAGGAGGGCCATCACGTTTGCCGAGTTCGCCGCGCTCCCGCCCGGCTCGTACTCGATTTGCGCAAGCTGAGTCTTGGACGCGAAATTGAGGCAGAGGAAGTGCTGGACCCTGTCAAAGGAGTTGATGTCGATGCTTTCCGAGACCGTAGGCCGGGCTAGGAAGTCCATCGTGACCGAGCCTATGCAAAGGGTGTCGAAGCGGGGTTGGCCGGGCATTTGTGCATCGTAACCGGTTACGACCTTGCGAAATATAAACGAAGGGGAAACGCGGGAAAAACGCCTCGCGGGAGAGCATTAAAAAAAGCGGTCCTGCAAGAATACGTTCAGGATGATGACGACTATTGCTCTGAATTGTGATGAGTGACAGGCGGACTGAAAATAATGATAATGGGGTCGGAAGGGCTTGGCGGATTTTGTTGCATCGTTTCTTGACATCGGCCTTGCGTTAGCCTCCGCGCTGCTTTTTGTGACCGGCACACTGAACCTTGCGGGCTTCCTGCTTCAGGTGCGCTCGGGCGAGGAGGACATAAAGGTCAAGATGCCGACTTTCCTCAACCTCATAGGCACCGCGCTGCTCGGCCTTTCAGGCTCCCTTGCGCTCATGTTCTCGGGCTTGGAGCAGGCAAAGCAGGCCACGCTTTTGCTTTCGATAATCTTCCTTATTGCAGGCACTTACCTTGGCCTGAAAAAGCACGCGGACAGGTACCTCAGTCCGGAGGGCGAGCCGCTCAAGGTCACCCTTTCGGGCACGTACGCCCTCCGCGCGAAACTGAAGAAGAAGGGAATCCGACCGCGCTGATTTTCCAAACACGCCTAAAGAAGCTTCAGTTCCTTTGCCAGGGCCTCGAAGCCCAGCCGCTCAACAGCGTTGATTTCAAGGATGTCATTAGGCCTGTCCGGGTCGCCTGTGAGTATCGCGTCAATCAGGGTGGCCTGCCTTGCGGCCTGCGGCTTCTCAATCCCCGGCCTGTTGAACACCGGCGTGACCTGCCTTCCCGATACGTTCTCCATGAGCTTTGAAGTCGCGCGTATTGCGCTGTCACCCGAGTGCGTGCGGAAGTTCTCTCCAGAAAGGAGCACGACCCGGTCTGCGAGCGTGTAGAAGGCCTTCATCTGGTGCCGGAAGAAAAGCAGGTATTCAAGCGGGATTGAAAAGTCAAGGAACAGCAACGAGTTCTCGCGAAGGCCGGAAAGCTTTCGGTCGTGCGACATTATCTCAAGCATTGCCGCGTAGAACTTGGGCCACTGGTCCTCGTAGTGTCGGTATGCCTTGCGGATTTCCTTGCTGTCGCGCACGTCGTAGTCGGGCTTGTAGGTGATGTGCTTGCAGAAATAGTTCGCGTTGGCAATGGAGGTCTCCACGCCGTGCTTTTGCAGGTACTTTGCATAGTTGAAGCAGAACGTGCTCTTGCCGCTCCCGGGCGGACCAATTACAGCTAAGGATGCCATAGGGCTTTCGACCGATTCCCCCTCTTACTCACTGAATTATAACGGTTGTGCCCGAATTATAACATTATCCGTTAGGCCGAAAGCCGGCGGGTGGGGTTGCGGGTGCGATGGAGACAAAATCACTTATCCTTAACTTCAAAGCCTACGACGAGAGCGCCGGCGCAAAAGGAGAGTCGCTTGCGAAAACCGCAGAGAAAGTCGCATCCGACCTAGGCGTCAGCATAATCATCGCACCGCCCGTAGTCTGCTCGTATTACGCGCGGCTTGTGAAGATTCCCGTGTTCGGCCAGACAGCTGAGATGCTCGAGCCTGGCGCGCGCACCGGCCACGTCACAATCGAGTCGATGAAGCAGTGCGGCCTGCAGGGAACTCTTATCAACCACTCCGAATGCAGGGCAAGCGAGGAGCAGGTCAAGTGGATTTGCGAACGCGCAAGAAAAGTCGGCTTTGACGTTTGTGTCTGCGCAAAGGACGTGCCCGAGGCAGTCAAGCTTGCGCAATACAACCCGACAGCAATCGCTGTTGAACCACCCGAACTGATTGGAAGCGGAATCTCAGTCAGCTCAGCAAGGCCGGAGATTGTCAGCGAGTCTGTTGCTGCAATCAAGAAAGTCAGCCCGAGCACGCTCGCGCTTGTCGGAGCCGGAGTAAGCAACGCAAACGACGTCGCAACCTCACTCAAGCTCGGCGCGGAAGGCGTTCTTCTTGCCTCGGCTTTTGTCAAGGCCAAGGACCCCGAAGCGTGGCTGAGGGACGTTGCGAAGGAACTGGTTTAGAAGAAAAAAAGAAAAGAAAAAAAATCAGTTCGGCTCAAGATAGGTCTTGTCTGGGTAAGTTCCGACAAAGTGCGCCTTGCCATCCACTATCTCGAACTTATCAACCGACACGCCGGGGTTCTTCGAGATTATGGTGGATGCGATTGCCGCAAGCGTCCCGCTTGGGAGCTGGTCCTTGGACACGTCGAGGTTGCCGATTTTTACCGCCGAAAGGTCAGTTGAAAGCACATTGTTGGTCATGCTCACGGTCCCCTTTGCATAGAACGCCGCCTCGCCGGGAAGGTACTTTGCAATGTTGAGCACCTTGTCGATGTCGGCCTGCGGGATTCTGATTGCAGTAAGGTAGTCCCTTGCCTTTGGGATGGAAATCCTTCCTGAAACCTCGACTGTGTTGTCCGCGTTTATCTTGACCTGCACGTCCCTTATCGGGTCGTACTTGTAGTTGCGGGCGTTCTGCGCAGCAGTGATTTCCTCCTCAGTAAGGATGGTGTCGACGTGGTGGCTGCCCTCAAGCTTTATGCTCCCGATAGGGCCGCCCGTACCTGCGAATGTGGTTTCGTTGTTGCCAATCTTGGACGTCGCGCTTTGCGCATCGGCCGCTGACGGGTGGATTCCGAGGTCGCGAGGACCTGCGCCCATCAAGTCGGACAAGCCGGGCACGAAGCCCAGGTAGCCCAATATGAGCACTACGAGTACAACTACGAGGCCTATTGCCTGCAATATTCCGCCGATCAAACCACGTTCCATCATATTACCCCCTATGAAATATTCTAATGAATTGAAACTAAACCTACATCTTGACCGGGACAACTATTCCCAGAAGCGCGAGCGCATTTTCAAGCGCGGACACTGTCGCTGCGACAAGCATCAGGCGCAGTTGCTTCTTTTCCTCGCTTTCCGCCTCGAGCACCGGGCTTGACGAGTAAAAAGTCGAGAACGCTGCAGCCACCTTGAGCGCATAGTCGCAGACCTGGTGCGGTGCCATTGAGATTGCGGCTGAGCGAACTGCCTGTGGGTATTGCGCAATCATCTTCGCAAGCTCGCGCTCGTCTTTTGACAATGGCGTTGCAGAAGGAACGGTTGCTGCGGCCTTGGCAGCTGGTGCGGTTGCATCATAGCCTGCCTTCCTCAGGATGTTCTTTGCGCGCACAACAGTATATTGCAAGTATGCGCCGGTGTCGCCTTCGAAGCTCACCGCCTTCTGCATCGAGAAGTTGATGTTCTTCTCAGCTGACACGCGCAGTATGCCGAACTTCAGCGAGCCCACCCCGACTGCGAACGCGATTTTCTTCGCATCCTCTGAAGAGTAGCCGCGGTCCTTGATTTGGGCAAGAGCAAGTTCTTCCGCATCGTCAAGCACGTCCTCAAGCAGAAGCACGTTGCCCTTTCTTGAAGAGAGCTTGACTCCGCCTTCAAGGAAGACAAGGCCGAAGCCGATGTGGAAAAGCCGCGAGGCCCACTCGCGGCCCGTCAGTTCAAGAAGCTTGAACACCTGCCGGAAGTGCGTGTTCTGCTCGGACGCCGTGACTATGACGCTCTTGTCGAAGTGGTATTTTTCCCAGCGCCATTCCGCAAACCCCATGTCGCGGGTCGAGTAGAGCGTGGTGCCGTTCGAGCGCAAGATAATCAGGTTCGGAAGGGTCGACTTTTCCTCAAGAAGGCCAACGGTCTCGCCCTTTTCGTCCTTCCTTGCAAGGCCCTTTGCCTCTGCCTCGGCAACAAGCCCCTTTCCCACTGGAACAAATTCACTGTCAAAAACCGACTCGTCGAAGTTGACTCCAAGCCGCTCGTAATTTACTTCGAAAGGCGCAACCGTGAGCTTGCGGATTAATTCAAGGTTCTTTTGGATTGCGGGTTCGCCGTTCTCCATGAACGCCACGTACTGCTGCTCCTTCGCCTTCATTTCCGGGTCCTCTTCGATTTTCTTGGTAATCTCCACGTAGTAATTGAGCACGTCCTTTTCCGTCTTGAGGCGTTCCGGGCCGAACGTGTCAACAGCCAAAAGGATTCCCGCAACCTGCGCTCCAGCCTCGCACAGGTAATTCATGCGCACGACGTTGTACCCCGCTGCTGAAAGCAAGTTGGCAACCGAGTCGCCGAGTATGGTGGAGCGTATGTGGCCTATGTGCATCGGCTTACCCACGTTGGGAGAGGAATACTCGACAATCGCGGTCTTTCCTGAAAAATCGGAAAATGAACCGAAAGCATTGGATGCTGCGGCCTGGCTTGCGGCTTGCAAGAAGAATCCGTCGGAAAGGATGAAGTTGACGTAGCCGTTGGCTGCAACCACCTTTGCAATGTAGGGTGCTTTTTGTGCGTTCGCAGACAAGGCATCCAGTATTTTTTTTGCCACCTGCTCGGCAATGTCCTTCGGTGCTTTGTCTGCCTTCTTTGAAAGCACGAAAGCGACGGTGCAAGACAAGTCCGCGTCAGCAGTCTTTGAAGGCTCGACTTTGACATCTTCCTCCTTTACTGCAAACCCGCAAGCGACGAGGCTCGTAGCGAGAAGCCGCCTGGCCTCCAAGACTGTCGAGTTGTAAGCGTAATCCATAGCGCTTGTTACCCTGTTGATATGAACTTTAGCCGGGTTGATTATTTTAACCCGTGCGGCATCCGCAAGGCAGCCGGATGCTATCATTCAAGGCCGCCCTGAAAACGACTGCAGGGCATTAACCCATCCCGTTTAAATTTCTGTCCGCACCCAAAATTATTCCGCATTCTCTAATGATGCCTTGGTAGCTCAGCTGGTAGAGCGACTGACTGTTAATCAGTAGGTCACAGGTTCGAGTCCTGTCCAAGGCGCTTTTTACAAACGAGCCAGCGCAAGCAAGAATCGGACAGCATTTCCGAACACTTTTTAATGGTTCTCAAATAGAACATGTGTTATATGAAGAAACCGATTGTTCTAAAAAAGGAACATGTGTTCGCAAAGGAAGTCGCCGCGCAGAAAGTGCTATACGTCCTGTCGAAATACCCAGACAAGGAGTTCAGCCTGAGCGACCTTGCAAAGGAATCCGGGGTTGCGAAGGCCAACATCGGCGGCTTCATCAGGGCACTTGAGGCGGAACGGATTATCAAAGTCGAACGGCTGAGCAAGATATGGAGAATCAGTGCAAATCGTGAAAACCCCGGCTTTCTGAAAGCAAAAATCTTGCTGAACCTCGAACACATCTATACGACGGGACTCACCGAAATATTGAACGAGCATTATCACAACCCCAAGGCAATCGTGCTGTTCGGAAGCTACCGCAAGGGAGAGGACATTTCAGGTTCCGACATAGACATCGCCATAGAAAAGGATGACGTGAAGGAATACACAACTGTTAGGCTTAACGAACTCTTAAATCTTGAAAAACGGCTCGACCGAAAAATCCAGGTTCACCTGTTTAACCGGAAATCAGTTGACGTAAACCTTTTCAACAACATCGCCAACGGGATAGTATTATCAGGTTTTCTCGAGGTCAAACCGTGAACAAGGAACGAATCACGTCACTTGTCAATGAAGGCAAACTGCGTCCGCGCCAGCCAGACCCGGCCCTTGCAAAATCGCTCATAACCTCGGCCAAGACCACGGCCGCAGTAGCCCTTTCCATAAAGTTAGAAGAACAGAGCGCCACGGTGATTTTCCGCGAAATCTACGAGGCCATCAGGCAACTTGGCGAGGCGCGTTGGATTCTCCTTGGCTACCAGCCGGACAACCACGAGGTCAGCTTGGAGTCCCTTTCGGACCTTGACATCAAAAACAAAGTCAAGCTAAACTACATTGACAGGTTCCGAAAGATAAGAAATGATGCAAACTACCGCGGGTTTTCGGTGTCGGAATCGCAGGCAAGGGAAATGCTTGGGTTCTGGAAAGCCTGTGGCGGCGAGATAATCGAAAAAATCTCGAAATGACGGAAGCGCTTATTAGCAGGATTATCGCATATTATTGCGTGCGCGAAAGCGCAACGGTGCCGTAACCGACACAGATGGAAAAACTCAAGGCAGCTTCATATTCCATATACGTAAACGTCGCACTGACTGCGGCCAAGCTCGCGGTGGGACTCCTCACCGGAAGCATCGGCATCTTCGCCGAGTTTTTGCACTCGCTTTTTGACCTAATCGCATCCGGCTTTGCCTATATCGGGATTTACAAGGCGCAGCAGCCGCCCGACGAGACGCACCCGTACGGCCACGAAAAGTTCGAGAACCTCTCCTCGCTATTGCAGACTGCCCTCATATTCATCACAGCCCTCTGGGTGGCCTACGAGGCGGTAATGCGGCTTTACCACCCGCGGGCAATAGAATCGTCGGAGTTGGGCATTGCAGTAATGGCTGCAGCGCTCGTACTGGATTGGTTCATCTCAAAATACCTGCACGACGTGAGCAAGAGGGAAGGTAGCGTCGCCCTTGAAGCTGACGCATACCACTTCACAAGCGACCTGTGGAGCACAACCGCAGTCATAATCGGCCTCGTGTGCGCAAAACTCGGCTTCCTGCAGGGCGACTCGATTGCCGCGCTCATAGTGGCTGCGATGATGGTCAAGCTATCTTACAATCTTGGGATGAAGACGCTTGGGGTTCTGTTGGACAAGGGAGCGACCGAAGATGAGATTGAAAGGATAGCGGTCATACTCGCCAAGGAGCCCCAAATAAAAGGCTACCACAAGCTGCGCACGCGGCACATGGGCTCGCGGCTAGTCATCGACATGCACATCCTTGTTGATGACCAACTTTCCTTAAGCAAGGCGCACGCAATAGCGAACAAAATCGAGGGCAGGATAACCCAGAAGGTCCCAGGAGTCAAGGACGTGACCATCCACGTCGAGCCTTTTGAGGAAGAAGTTGGAAAGAAAGAATAGGCAAGAGCGCAATTAGGCGTGCGTTTTTTGTTTTTCGCTCAAATCATGAACCCGTACGCATCCTCAATCATCCCGATTCCGTCCTGTTTTGCCTTGCCCTTGAACACGAAGTCAGTGCACTCCACCAGATATTCGTCGTAGTGGAACTCGCCCCTGCCCCTTAGCATGAACGGCTTGAATGCGTAGGTCTTCAGGTACGCGACAAAGCCGTCGCCTTCAAGCAGCCATCGGTCGCTTTCCAATTTCCGAAAGCGCGAGCCTGTAAGATTATAGGTCTTCCCGGAAGCAAGACGGTAGATGCTGGTGCTCAGCACGCGGTATTCGACACTTCGCACGCCAAGACGGGCGACGAACACGTCAAGAACGGACTTGTCCTTAAAGACAACCCGCAGCCAGTTCCAGGGGATGAACGGCGCCACGACCACCACTTTCTGCACGTAGCCGACTCCCTTGAAGGCCTTGCCGTCGATTGTTCCCTTTGCATCAAGGTACATGTTCAAAAGGCCGACGCCAAGGTCCTGTGCGGTGCACGGGTGCGCCTCGTAAACGATGCCCTTCTTGGGCTTGGTAAAATGCAGGCGCGTCCTCCTGTCAACGACCAAGTCGTAAGACGGGTAGGCGCCGGAAAAGGTGAATGCCTCGGTCCTGAGCAGGCCCTTGGAACTTTCAAGCAGGACAGACTTGTCAAGGAACACTTTCTTTTTGTTGGAATAGAACCATCCGACTGCTGCAACTTCCCCGCGCTTTGCCTCGTGGCTGTTGACCGACGCCTTTGCGTCCGAACAGCCGAACGTGAGCACGAGCTGCGCCTTGTCGCCCTGCGTTGAGACGACGTCGATGAACCAGTACTCCTTGCCGCCGGGGATGAGCTCCTCGCGTGCGAAGAAGAAGTCGTCAAGCCCGCCGAAGTCCTGCGCCTTGAGCATCTTTGCCAGCGACTTTGCAACCCGCGTTGTTCGCGCAAGGCCCGTGCGGAGCATCCTCTGCGGGTTCTTGTAAAAACCCTTGCCGATTGCGTTCGCATTCTTCAGTTCGGACTCAAGCCGGCGCACGATGTCGTTTGTCTTCATGAAAACCACTGAACTGCTATTACGCTCTTGGGAAATTTAAACAGTTAGAACAAGGGAAAAAGTGCGGCTGCCGGGAATCGAACCCGGGCTTCAAGCTTGGGAAGCTCGCGTCATACCGTTTGAGCCTGCCCCCAGTTGCCGATGCGGTAAAAGGAGTCTACAGCCGCACAGCCGCGATGATAATTGGGCGGGTTACCTTTTTACTGTGAGCCCATTGGGAATACCTAATAAGGTTTTTGTGGTTGGAAAAGCCGACCTCGCGTGCATAACGATGCACCTCCGCCTGCGTCTGAATCCGTATCGCATTCCCGCCGGATGTTGATGGGTGGAAACCAAGCCGCTTGATTCCAATCTTGAACAAATTTAGAAGCGATTTGTTAAGGTTCTTGAATTCAATAAGCAGGCGCATATCTTTCCTGCTTTTTCTAAAAACTCCACCATCAGTGTCCACAAGACCGCGCACAAAACGTCGAGTAAGCTTTTCATTTTCCATGAAAGCGCGGGGAACGCGTATAGTCAGCAATTTTCTCGCGCCAAGCGGAATCCCCTGTTTTGCGAGAAATGATGCAAGCTCGGTCGAATGGACGAACACGCTAATGCAAGAACCTTTGCACCTTACGAATTTAGACGGCCTCTTTCCAAAAAGGTTTTCCACAAGAGAACAGACGTAGTCTGCATACTCGTTTTCGCACCGGTTGTTAAGTGTTATTATTATGGTTTTTCTTTCGATATGCCCGTCTCCGAGGACGATTCCGGCGAATTCAGCAAAATTCGGGGAATTAACTATGCCGAGACGAATCTTTTTCATCCGTTTAATCCCCTGCGAGCGTAAGCTGTTTTCAATTCCCTTGAGTTGCCCCCAGTTCGGATCCAAATACTCGACAATGGATGAATTATATTCTGCCCTCCGGCCTTTCGAAAGCATCCGGACGAGCTTCAAGAAATGCGGTTCTGAAATCGTTGTAAACTCGCGACCCCAAGCGATGCGTGCAGTATACATAGATACGCTCAGTTTCTTCGAAAACTCCGGCCACGTAAACCCGCGACAAGCTTTCACCGTTCGGATAAGCTTGACCAGCTTTCCGGGCTTTAACCGTATACGGCGACTATGGCAAGCTCTTATTACACGAAAAGGATGAAGCATAAAAGACAAAATAAGAAACGGGTTAAAAGCGGCCCGGAACCTGCTTTCCGGTGATTGGTAAAATAGCACCTTCGAACTGAACCATTAAAGCGTTATTTCACCACAATTATTCGAAGTTGATGATTATGACAAACTCAGTTATAGGCGTCTTTTCGCCTGACGAGGAAAAAAGGCAGCACATAGCGTCGATGCTCGGGAAGAAGGGCTCCGCTGATGACATCAGCCTGTACAACACCAACTTTGGCGGAAAGCTCGTGACTACTGTCGAGCCCACGCTTTACCCTAAAAAGGTCGAGGCGCTTGCATTCTGCGCGTATCTTGCGGACTACTGCATCGTGCACGCTGACGCGCTTACCCCTGAACTTGGGGAAATCATAGTCACGCTTGACCTTTTGGGAAAGGACAGGGGCTGCCTTGTTGGCGATAATGTTGACTGGGATATGTTCTGCAAGGGAACCGCACTTGAAAAGTACGAGCGGGTGGAATCTGATGAGGACGCAAAGCAGAAGGCGCTTGCGTTCGTCCCCGAGCAAAAGGACGCGACTGAAACCGTCGCGGTCATAGACCACGCGTTCGAGGTCAAGGGAGTGGGCTCGGTTGCGCTCGGGATAATCAAGAGTGGAAAGCTCAAGGTGCACGACAAGCTGCAGGCGTTCCCGTCCGACAGCTTCGTTGAAATAAGGAGCATCCAGATGCAGGACAAGAATTTTGACGAGGCAGGGCAGTCCGACCGTTTCGGAATCGCGTTCAAGGGGATGAAGTCGGACGACCTCGGGCGAGGGATGGTCCTTTCGAAGGCATGTCCGACTGCAAGCACGGTCGCTGCAGAGCTTGAAGTTGCGCGCTTCTGCAAGAGGCCGGTTGAGAACGGCGAAGTGATGCACTTTTGCTGCGGGATGCAGATGGTGCCGGGAAAAATCCAGTCCGAAGGTCCGATTGCAGCAGGAAAGAAAATGAAAGTCACCGCAACTTTCGACCGCAAGATGGCGCTTCCAAAAGGGGAAACTGTTTTGGCCTGCAGGCTGAACGAAAAAGGCCTGCGGGTGGTTGGAAGGATGCCCGCCTAATTATTCTTCGCAGACGCATCCTTCGATGTACTCTACCAGCACGTGCTGGACGAGCACGTGCGCTTCCTGCACCAAGTACTGCTCGTTGGATGGTATGCGGATGCACGCGTCGCAGTGCGGCACGAGCCCGCCGCCAGTTGCTCCAGTCAGGCCGATTACGTGCATCTCCTTCTGGTGAGCTGCCTGCACGGCAGCGAGTATGTTCGGCGAGTTGCCGCTTGTTGTGAATATGACGAACACGTCGCCTTTGTTGCCGAGCGCCTCTATCTGGCGCGAGAACACGCGCTCGAACCCGCGGTTGTTCCCGATTGCAGTAATCAAAGTCGAGTTGTTTGAGAGCGCGATTGCGGGTATTGCCGGCCTCTCCTTTGCGTGGCGCGAGAGCGTGCCAGTAAGGTCTGACGCGAAGTGGTCCGCGTTGGACGCGCTGCCGCCGTTGCCGCAGAGCAGTACCTTGTTGCCCGCCTGTATTGCGGAAAGCAGTATCCCTGCCGCCTTGTCGATTTCGTATGCGCAGGAGTTAAGGTTGTCCTTGACGTCGATTGACTTTTTTATGTGGGCCTTCAGAAGCTCCTCGGGCGTGTTCCTTCTCATAATGACTTTTTGCCTGTCACCCTTTTTATGCTATTGAGTAGTAAGGATTCTTTGGCAGGGAAAACGATGTCCAAAAGAAAGAAAGCCTCCGGCGCGAAACTGAAGATAGCACTCTACGTCCCGTGGATTTACCAGAAGGGAGGAGTAGAGCGCACCTGGCTCGAGCTCATCCGCCGCAGCAGGCACGACTGGACGGTATTCACGCACCGCTACGAGCCCCAGACCACTTTCCCCGAGTTCTCAAGGCTCAAGGTAATCGAGCTTGGAAAGGTGCCGCTACAGCGCGACTACGGCGCCCTCTCAAGCGCGAGCCTTTCGATGCTCTCCCAGAAAATAGACCTGTCCGACTTTGACGTGTTCGTGGTCTCGACAGCGGGTTTTGCCGAGTTCATCGCAATACGCAACGACAATATTCCCACAATCGCGTTCTGCCACACGCCCCTGCGGGTCGTGCACGACCCCATAATGCGCAAGAGGTACCTTACAGGGAACGCGGCAAAGACCATACCCTTCCAGGTGTTCGAGCGCGCTTACCGCGTGATGGAAAGGCAGGCGTGGAAAAAATTCAGGTTCGTGGTGCTTGCAAGCGAGGAAGTCGCCTCGAGGATACTCGCAGCGGGCCTGGCCGGCCGCGAGAAGCTCGAGTTTCTCAAGTACGGCGTTGACACGCAGAAGTTTGCGAACCCCAAAAGGTACGGCGATTTCTTCCTGCTCCCGGGCAGGATAAACTGGACAAAGAACGTCGAACTGGGAATACGCGCGTACAAGAGGATGGTAGAAAGCTGCCCGGGCCTGGCGAAATTCCGGCTGGTTGTAGCTGGCGGGGTTGACGAAAAGAGCAGGGGGTATTACGAGTACCTGAAGGCCAAGTTCGAAAAGCACAGCAAGGGAAAAATCACGCTTGTCGAAGACCCGTCGGACGAAGAGCTGCTCAAGCTTTATTCGACGTGCTACTGCGTCCTGTTCACTGCGGTAAACGAGGACTGGGGGCTCATCCCGATAGAGGCGATGTCTTTCTCCAAGCCAGTGATTGCCGCAAACCAGGGCGGCCCGGCAGAAAGCATAGTGGACGGGGTGACCGGCTTCCTTGCAGAGCCGGACGAACAGGATTTTGCGGCCAAAATGGCGGTTGTTGCAAAGGACGGAAAGCTTGCAAGGAAGCTTGGCGCAGAAGGCCGGAAGCGAGCAATGCAATTTGACTGGGCCAACTCGGCAAAGAGGATGGACGAGCTTGTGGGAAAGGCCGCATCGGGCCGCTGAGATTTTTTGGTGACTTGCCCCTTGATTACTTGCGTAGGCTCAATAGCGCTTGACACGACAAAGACCGCAGAAGCGGTTGCAAGCGAAATACCCGGGGGCTCCGCAGTACACTTTGCGCTCGCCTCCTCGCTTCTTTCAAAAACATCCATAGTATCCTGCGTTGGGGGCGACTTCCCGAAGGCTTTCCTTGAGAAGATGTCCAAGCGGGGCATCGACGTTTCCAACATAGGGATAGCAAAGAACGAAAAGACGTTCCGCTACCACTCCACGTTTTCCGAGGACTTCCAGGACCGGTCGTCGGACCTTACGGCATTGAACGTGTTCGAGAAGTTTGAGCCCAAGCTCACCGCGGCCCAAAGAAAAGCCGAGATTGCATTCATCGGAACATTGTCACCGCGCATACAGCTTTCGGTAATCGACCAGATGGAAAAGCCAAAGCTCGTTGCGATGGACACCATAGAGTTCTTCATCAAGAGCGACCTGCAGGGCGTGCTTGACGTGCTTTCAAAGGTGGATTGCGCAATACTCAACGAGTCCGAGGCGCGGATGCTCTGCGGAAAAGCGAACCTCGTTGCAGCCGGAAAGGAAGTGCTCAAGATGGGGCCTGAGCTCTGCATAATCAAGAAGGGCGAGCACGGCAGCATACTCTTTACAAAGGACGGCCAGCCGCACCCCTTCCCGGGGTTCCCGCTTGAATGCATCGTTGACCCGACTGGCGCAGGCGATGCCTTCGCAGGAGGGTTCCTGGGCTACCTGGCGTCCTGCGGGTGCTCAAGAAAGAGGCAGGACCTTTCGCGGGCGGTGGCGTGGGGGACCGTGATGGGCTCGATTGCAGTCGAGGCATTCGGGACGGACTCGCTCTTGAAGACAGACAGGAAAACAGCGCAGGAACGGTACGACATCTACCGCTCGCTTATGCACTACGAGGAATGAGATTGCCTATGGACGGAAAGCATCACCTTGGAAAGGGATTGTCGATAATCATCCCCACGCTCAACGAGGCCGCGCTGATTGAGGACGTCCTCATCACCGCAATCAAGGCTGCTCCGGAGGCGGAAATCATTGTTGTTGACGGCGGGTCAAAGGACGGAACCCAAAGGATTGCCAGAAAGTATGCCAGAGTCATACGCGCGCACGGCCGGGTGGGAGCTGCAAGGAACGCCGGGGCGAAGCTTGCGAGGAACGGCCTGCTTTTGTTCCTGGACGCGGACACCTACCTTACCGAGCACTACCTCTTCAGGACGATGCAGGCGCTCTCGGACCCGGAGGTGGTGGGCGCTGGTGGAAAAATCATGCCCGAACACCTGGACATTGCCGAACGGGCCATGTTCGAGGTTTTCAACATGATGATTGCGGCAAGCTTTGCAATCGGAAAGCCGAACCTTGCCGGCACGTGCGTGATGTACAGAAAAAGCGCATTCCAGAAAGTGGGCGGTTTCGACGAGAGCCGCGCGGCTTCCGAGGACTTCGACCTGTGCGAGCGCATAGCAAAGGTGGGCAAGGTCAGGTTCATATGGACGATTACCGCAAGGACGTCCAAGCGAAGGCTTTCCGAGATGGGCCTGCTTGGCCTTCTTGCCGACTGGACGCGCACAACGGCAAAGTACCTGCTCGGGATAAAGGAGGGCAATTACGCCGCGATACGCGAAAAGAAATGACCGCTTTTTATTTCATCCTGCAAGGAGCGCAAATGCAGGCGCGAGCATAAACATGAACGCGTACCAGAACATCCACACCGCGCCGATTACGTCGCCCCGCAGCAGGGAAAACACCGTCAGGCCCAGAAAGAGGAGCGCGTAGGAAAAGTCCATCCAGGTGAGCGCTAGCGCGCCAAGCGCCGATCCTGTGCGCCTCTTGGCCTTCTGGGTCACCGCAACCTCCGATATGGAACGCGTTGATGCCGAGAGCGCGGCTTCGCTGCGCACAACCAAAAGCGAGAGGTTCAGAAGCCCGGCCAGGATGCCGGTTGCAACCGCGCCGAAATACACGCAGGAAGTCACGACCAGGCTGGCCAGGTTGGCGCCGAAAGTCTGCAGGTTCTCAAAAAGAGTTGGTGAGGAGCTTACTATCGAGAACAACTCTGAAAAGCTGACGATGGTGAATGAAAGGTTGCTGAGAACGAACGACGCTGAAAAGAGAGCGGAAAGAAGGACCAGGATGGACATGTAGGGGAATGCCACAAGCTGCGAGACGTACAACAGGTGCTTGAGCGGGTCCTTTCCTATCTTCCTTGCATTGGAAACGTATTTGGGCAGTATCCTCGCGCTCCCGTAGGTGTACTTCCACTGCTGGCGACGGAACGCCGAATAGGAATGCACGGGCTCGCCGTAGGCGTAGGTCCTTGCCACGAAAAGGCCGCGGAGCCCCGCGATGTCGCAATTGAGCGCGAAGTCCGCGTCCTCGGACGGGCAGGAGGCATCCTCGCAAAAGCCGCCGACATCGTGCAAGGCGGATGTGCGGATTATGCCAACAGAACCGCTGTACAGGGCCATGCCGAGGCCGCTGCGTATCGGCTGGCTCGTGCGGTAAAAAAGCGAGTAGGTCGCCTCAACAGCATTCGCAAAGAAGCCGTCGGGCCGTGCCGCCTTGTTGGTCTGGATGAACGCGAGCTTGTCGTCGGAAAAAAAGCCGATGTTGTCTTTAAGGAACGCGCCGTCAACCAGTTGCTCGTCAGCGTCGAACACGGCTATGAACTCCGCGTCCTTGGCAACTCTTGTGAACGCGTTCAGCGAGCCGGCCTTGAACCCGGCGTGCCGCTCGCGGTAAAGGTAGGAAAAGCCATTTTGCCTTGCGATTTCTTGCATGGAGTCGCGCACGTCCCTTTTCTCCGAGCTGTCAAGGAGCCAGAAGCTCGCCTTGCCCTTCGGGTAGTCAAGCTTGGCCAGGCTCTCCACTGTTGCGCGGACTGTCTCGGGCTCCTCGTTGCAGCACGCAACAGCAACGGCGACTTTGGGGAGCACATTCGGGGGCTTGGCGCCCCGGTCGTTCTTCGGCTCCAGCGCGGACCGGTAGTAGAAATAGCCCATCACGACGTTCAACGCGCCCATTATGAACGTGATTAGAAGGAAGACGATTGAAAGGAGGAATTGTGCGGGCTGGCCGAGCACTACTATGCACAGGTAAACGGCCCAGCCTGCGAAGGCGGCCGAGCTGATGATTATGTATGCAAAGAACAATAGCCGAAGGAGGTTCCGCATAAGCTGTTCCCGTTTTACACTATCAGCGTGGTGACTACCGCGTCACCGCCCATGCTCTGGATGTAGCTTCCAATCTCCAGGCCCAGCATCGGGCCGGAAGCGGAGGCGATGCCGGTAAGCGTGGTTGTCTTTTCGTCATCAACCGCACGCACCATCTTGAAGGAGAAGAGGCCGGAGTAGCCAATGCCATCGGGCTTGCGTATCCAGTGAATGACTGCGGTCCGGAGCTCGGGGCCGTTGCGGTTCATGTCTGCATAAAGGTAACCCTGCGGGAACGCTTCCCGAAGCCGCCGGGTAACCTCCGTGGTGGTAAGCGGAATTGCCTGCGTCGAGTTGGCGGCACCGACGAAATACCAGCCGTACTTTGCGGATGACGAGAAGTTCATCTCGGGAAGCAACGACCCTACCTTTTCTATATCCACGTCCGCCGGCAGGCCGTAGACTACAAGGTTTGGCGAAGTGGGAAGGCCTGCGGAAAAGGCGGTTGCGCGCGGGATTGAAGTGAGCGGGCCATCGACTTTTTCAAGGGCGTGGAGCGAAAAGAACAGGAGCGAGAACACGAGCACCGAAAGGAAGGCTATCTTCTTCCACCCGGACTCGGCGTCCACGAACGCGAACAACGCACTCACTGCTAGTGCGCCGTAGAACCAGTCACGGAAAATCAGGTAGGTGCCGAACAGGAGGTTTGGAAGGCAGGCTATGAGGCTGCCGATTGCAACGGGCAAAAGGAAGCGCAGTTCGGCATGCAGCTGCCTTTGCCGCCGCAGGAGGAATATGCCTGCAAAGACGCAGGCGTTGATTCCGGTCTGCGAAAAGAGGCCGCCGTCAATGGATGCTATGAAGAACAGGGCTGTTGCGCACAGGACCAGAAGGCAGTCAAGCGCGTCGTCCTGGCGCAGCGCCGAGAACACGCCGAACAGCAGCAAAAGCCCAGAGATTGCAAGCGTGACAATGGCAAACAGGTCGGCCTGCGGAAACACCTGGTACAACGGTTCGCCGTTGTCCGACTGGGACCCGACCGAGAGGCCTGTTGCCTTTTCCACTGAATATACCGCTGTTTTTGCGACGTGGTTGTGCTGGAGGTAAGTGCCTTCCCAACACCACGAGCCGCCGCACTGCGTCACGTGCGAGACGAACGAGTTTGCATCGGCGCCGGCGTAGCCTGAAAAGAACACCGCGTGCAAGAGCACGCCGTACGCCATCGATACCACTGCAAGGGCAAGGAAAAGTTCAAGCGAGAGCTTCGGGATCTTGTTTGCCAGCGGCAGCTTGCCCCTGAATGCGCGGACAGTAAGGCAGATTGCTATGAATGCGACGAAAAGAACCGCCTTTGCAGTTGAGTTGCCCTCGGTGAGTATGCCAACAGCGGAGTGGAACAGGGACATTGCAGGCGAGTAGGCAAGCGAAACCAGGAGGCCGAGCCAGAACGGCGCGGAAAGCCAGAGGAAGCGCGAACCATCTTCACTTACTAGGGAGTTTCCTGCCAGCGCGCGTGTCTTCTTGGCCATATTATTTCATCACCAGCGAATACGCTTCCAGGAGCCGGTCCGTGCTCTTTTCTATTGAGAGCCCCTCTGCGGTCCTGCGCGCGGCCTTTGACAGCGACGCGCGTTTTGCAGGGGATGCGTTGATTGCCTTGGAAAGCTTGGCTGCGCAATCAGTTGCGTCGTGCGGCTCGAACAAGTAGCCGTTGTAATTGTCCTTCACCGTCTCGGGTATTGCAAGGCTGTTCGCGCCGACAACGGGCTTTGCGCACGCCATTGCCTCGAGCATCGCAAGGCCCTGAGTTTCGAAAGTCGAAGCTGTGACGAATACGTCTGCAGCCGAATAGAAGAAAGGGAGTTCGTATGACCTGCAAAAGCCGGGCATTACAGTGCGGCCGGAAAGCCCGAGGTCGGACACAAGCTTCTTTACCGAGCTGAAAGCCGGGCCGTCGCCGGTGATTACGAGACGGAAGTCCTCGCCGTCCTTTTCAAGCTCCTTGCACGCGCGCACAATGACATTGATGTTCTTCTCAAAACTCACGCGGCCTGCTGTCATTATGACCTTCTCCCCTGGCTTGATTCCAAGAATCTTGCGGATGGGCGTAGGGTCGACTTTCGGGCTGAAGCGCTCGGTGTCAACCCCGTTGGGCACCCGGAAGGTCTTTTCGATTCCGTGCGCCTCCAGGATGTCGCAGATTACCTTTGTGGGCGCGGTAACCAGTTGGAATGGCATGTAGAACGTCTTTATCGAGCCCCACAGGAGCCTGTCCGCAAGGAAGCGCGCAACTGGGTTCTTTCGCGTGTAATATTTTGCCGCAATGGGCACCATGGTGTGGAACGTGCCAACAAGGGGAAGCTTCAGGTCGCGCGCTGCCTTGATTGACGCAAGGCCCATTGTTGTGATTGCGTGGCTGTGGATTATGTCAAGACGCGCCCTGCGCGCCTTCGAAGTGAGCATATAGGGAAAGATGGCGAGCCGGTACTGCGGGTAGGGCGGGAAGGCCACGGAGTCGTAAAAATAGACGGATTTATCAGAAGTGTCCGCGCCAACCGGCCGCGAGGCGAATATGTACACCTTGTCCCCGCGCGCCTCAAGCTCGCGGCGATAGGACATCATCGCGCTTACAACGCCATCCACGTTCGGGAAGTAAGTGTCGGAAAAGAAACCTATTCGCATTTGCAATAAACCCCAACAACACGGTAAGTGCATTAATTTCGGTTTTCGCGGCTTTTTATGCTGTCGGCAGGGCTGGAAAAAAAGGCAAAACAGTCAGACTTCGTGCACGCTGCCCGGCTCGGGCGCGACTGCGTCAAAGCCGCGCTGTTTGAGCTGCTCGGCAAAAGTAAAGCACGACTCGGCCTCGCCGTGCATGCAGAACACCTTCTCCGGGTTGATCTGCTCGACGTAGTCGAAAAGCTCGTCGCGGCCAGCGTGCGCCGAGAAGTCGTACATTCGCACCTCGGCATTGACCTTGAACGGCTTGCCGTCGATGCGGAGTACGCCGGTCTCTACTAGCTTGCGGCCGTTCGTCCCGGGAACCTGGAACCCGGTCAGGAATATCTTGAGCTTGCCGGTCTTTGACAGGCGCTTTACGTAGGACAGTATGGGCCCGCCCTCGAGCATCCCGGCAGTTGCGACTATGATGCACGGCGAGTTCTCGCCGATTCTCCTGCGCTTCTCCTCGGAGACGAAGTGCACCATCTTGACCGCCTCGCGGAAGGAGCGCGCGTCGCGCATGTAGGAAGAGTACTCCATCGCAAGCTCTGTTGCGGACTGGGCCATGCCGTCAAGGTATACCTGGGCGCGCACGTTGTTGTCGTGAAGGATCATCAAGAGTTCCTGCGCGCGGCCAACTGCGAACGAGGGCACGAGCACGGAATACCCGTCCGCAAGCGCGTTGTGTACATCGGCGCAGAACTGCCTCTCAAGAGTCGGCCTGTCGGGGTGCTCCCTGAGCGCATAGGTGCTCTCAACAAGAAGTGTGCCGATTTCATCCGAGGGAATGTCAGCTCCAAGGTGCATCTTGCTCTGCACGAGCTTGATGTCGCCCGAATACAAAAGGGGCTTATCCTTTCCTTTTGGCCGGATGAGCGCCTGCGCGCTCCCAAGCACGTGGCCGGCATCCAGCAATTCGAGCTCGGTGCCTTCGAAGAACACGTAAGGCCGGCGGTAGGCCATCGGGTGGCAGAAGCGCGGGAGGTTGCGCAAGTCGCGCGCCCCAAAGTACGGCTTCTGCTTTCGGGACTCCGTTATCTTGATGGTGTCCTGGAGGAGGAACTCGATGAGCGGCTCCGAGGGCGGAGTGCACATGTAGGGCGTCTTGCGGTTGTTTGAAGAGAAGAACTTCGGGAGGAAGCCGGAGTGGTCCAAGTGGCAGTGCGAAACCACCACCGCGTCCGCGTGCAATGGCTCGGGCTCGGGAAAAGCGGTGTTCTTTCCTGCAAACTTTATGCCCGCGTCAAGCAGGACCTCCAATTCGCCGGTTGTTACGCGCACGCAACTGCGGCCGACCTCTCGCGCTGCGCCCAAGAATTCAAGTCTCAAAGTGTATCAAGTCCGTATCAGGAAAGGTGTGCAAAAATAAAAAGAGATTGAATGGACGGGACCGTGCGCTGCCGTTGCAATTAAACGAAACCGAATCGCCGCAAAAGAGAAGTTCCGCTAATTGCTCACGTAACGGATGATGATGATGCCGGAACCGCCGCTGCCAGCAGTATCATACCCCTCATAATTACCGCCTTCACCATGGGGCAGGCCTCCACCGCCGCCCCCAGTATTCGCAGTCCCGCTCCCCGGAGGTTGCCCGCTCGTGCTTCCAATGCCCCCACCGCCGAGACTGGCCGTGCTCGTGGCGCCATTGCCACCCCCACCACCGCCTCCGGCATAATACGTCGGAGTTCCGCTGATGCTTGACAATAAACCGTCACCACCCTTGGACGAAGGCGATGCACTCCAGGCATTTCCTGCTGCTCCAGCGCCTCCACCACCACCACCTTCCGGGTCGTGGCCTGCGCCGCCGGCGTTCCCTTGTCCGCTCATTCCTGCTCCGGGACCGTAGCCACAACACGACCCGCCTCCGCCGGAGCCGCCGTTAATGCCATCTTGACCGCCGTCTGCACCGGCACCGCCGCCAAATGCGACGATTGAACCGAATGTCGAATTGCCTCCCAAGCTACCGGAGTCATATTGAACGGCCCCTGCACCACCCGCGCCCACGGTTACGTTCAGCGTGCTTCCCGGAGTTACTGCAAACCCCGTACCATTGACGAACCCACCTGCACCGCCACCGCCACCATAGAACCAACCGCCACCTCCACCACCGCCACCGACAACAAGGTAATCAACAGAAGCAACCCCGTCAGGAACAGTCCAATTAATAGAGCCCACGTCTGTAAACGACACGATAGTGACTTTATCAGCCGAACAGCTTGCGTTGCTCAAAGTTCCGGTGCAGTTCCACGTCCACGGCCCGGAGCCGGAAACGCTCGAGGCAGTGCCACTAGAGCAAAGGCCGACAATAGGTTTAGACTCAAAATAGCTTCCGTTCGCAGAACCGCAAACGCCGTATTGCGTATTCGCCACGTAACGGATGATGACTATGCCGAAGCCACCTTTTCCTCCGGGATTTTGGTACCCGCCGCCACCGCCACCGCCCAGGCCGTTAGTCCCGTTTAGGCCGCCTGTATAGGACATTATGCCATTGGCTCCGCCGCCGGCACCGCCAACCCCGATATGCTCGCCGCCAATGCCAACCATTCCAGCGCCGCCGCCGGCGTAATAGACCGTGGTTCCGTTTATACTTGACAGTACGCCTATGCCACCATCACCGCCCGAGGCATAACCTCCTGCTGTCCCAATACCGCCAGCACCGCCACCGCCACCACCCGCCTGTTCACTGCCGCCGCCAGTTACCTCCCCATTTCCTCCGGAATACCCCTGTCCTGCAGTGCCACTACCGCCATACCTTTGGGTGTCGCCATCGGCACCGCCACCGCCTCCAGACCCTCCGCTGCTTCCATCGTCAGAGTTGGCACCGCCAGCACCGCCTCCAACTGCAACGATTGACGAGAAAGAAGAGTTTTCGCCGTTGGTGTTGGAGGTTCCGCCGTCACCAACTGTCACTGAAACGGACCCGGCAACGGACAGGTTGCTTGTAAGCACGCCGCCACCGCCTCCACCGCCGCCAAGATAATATCCGCCACCGCCACCGCCTGCAACAACTAGGTATTCAACAGAATTAACCCCGTCTGGGACAGTCCAATCAGTAGTGCCTACGTCTGTAAACGACACGATAATGACTTTATCAGCCGAACAGCTTGCGTTGCTTAAAACTCCGGTGCAGTTCCACGTCCACGGCCCTGAACCGGAAACAGCAGAAGCATTACCACCGGAACAAAGGCCGGTAGTGGGTTTAGACTCAAAAGAGCTTCCGTTCGCAGAACCGCAAACGCCGTATTGCGTCACGTAACGGATGATGACGACTCCGGAACCGCCTTCTTTGCCACACACCCACGGGTCGGTATTACCACAGCACGTTCCGTGGCAAGCCCCGCCGCCACCGCCACCCGTACCATTCGTTCCTGCGGTAGAATCACGCGTCTGGTCTACAATCCCATTCCCACCGCCACCTAAGCCGCCAAGCCCTTTACTTGTGCTGCCTGTGTTTCCTCCTCCACCACCAGCATAATACGTCGGAATTCCGGTTATATTCGATAGTCTTCCAATTCCGCCGTCTGAACGATTCTCATTATCCTCGCATGCGGCTCCGCAGTATCCGGGTCCGCCAGCTCCCCCACCACCAGCAGCCAGATTGTCTGCCCCTATTCCACCAGCGTAACCTTGCCCGGCAATCCCAGAACCGCCAGTGCCACAACCACCCCCACCACCCGAACCGCCAGGACTGGCAGCTAAACCGCAGGTTCCACCAGCTCCTCCTCCGTTCCCAGCAATATCGCCAAACTTCGAATCGCTCCCATTATATGAAAGAGCATCATCTCCACAGCCACCGGAACCACCAGCGCCAACGGTTACGTTATACGAAGTTCCTGGCGTAACCTCAAGCGTTCCTTCAAGCATTCCGCCACCACCGCCACCACCACCATAGTATGTTGCTCCCCCACCACCGCCACCACCGACAACCAGGTATTGAACAGAATTAACCCCGGAAGGAGCGGTCCAATTGGATGTCCCGGCATCGGAAAGATAGATGAATTTTTTAATGATGTATGGACCGTTGGTTGTTTCCGTGCAACGTACTTGGCTGCTCGATTCGTTGCACAAGGACGGGAACACTGCGGTTATGACTCCCGAGTCAGCCGGGTTCGTAACGTTCGCCGCTTCCGCCACGGTAAAGGAATTCCCAGCCACGCCAGTCAGCGTGTAACCGGTCTTTGGCGTGAGGTTAATCGTCGCCGTGTACACCGT
>CAINOH010000024.1 GCA_903851445.1 uncultured Microcaldota archaeon
AGAGATTTAAAAAGGTTTTTGATTTTTCGGCTTTGCAAAGAGCCCTATCCAAACGTGTGAATCCGGTTTCAAACAGCAATACCTAAAGGCGGATTACCAAGGTTTTGTCCGAAGTGTAGGCAAGCCATATTTGAACAAACCAAGAAAAAAGTGGATGCAAACGAGGTAGTTGCACACGCCAGTATGTTAAACAAAAAGATGCCTTTTTTTAATATAAATACAAATCATATTAAAGAATTTGATAAAAACCTTTAATAAGATATTAAAACAAGATATCTTATTAAATAATAGCAGTAAATACTTTAATAGTGGTTTTGAATGGAAAGAACTTTCGCCATGAACCCGGCTGATTTCAGCAAAGCTTCCGGAATCACAGAATTTAACGAAGCGGGTGAACCGACATTCCTTCCCAACCCAATCCCCACCTCCGTTCAACTTAGCCCGCAGACCATCTACCTGCTTAGCCAAGCTGACAGGAAATTCGGGCAATTGAACGGGGCTGCGGAACACTTGCCAAACCCCAACCTGGTCATAGGCCCGTTTATCCAAAAAGAATCAGTATTAAGCTCAAGACTGGAGGGAACCCACGCCAAACTCATAGACGTGTTCAAGGCAGAGATAGACCCGACTGTCAGCAAATCCCAGGAAATAGTAGAAGTGTCCAACGCCACCAACGCATTGGTTCATGGCCTGGAAAACATAACCTTGCCCTTGCCATCCCTTGCAAAGGACCTGCATCGCATCATGTTTGACAAGGTAAAAACGAACGGGCCGCGCGGCGACTTTAGGAAAGTCCAGAATTTCATCGGGCCTACTGCCCGGATGGAGGATGCCTGGTACATACCGCCAAGGCCGGAGCGGTTGGATGGCTTGATGCAGGATTTAGACGACTATTTCCAATCAGTTCCCAACAGTCCGCCGCTCATCAGGGCCGCGTTGATTCATTACCAGTTTGAAAGCATACACCCGTTCACCGACGGGAACGGCCGCATAGGAAGAACAATAACCACGCTGTACCTCGTCAGGAAAAAAGTGATGAACAGGCCAATCTTGTTCATGAGCGAATTTTTCAATAATTACAAGGATACCTATTGGGATTTGCTCCTAAAAACGAACAAGACGGGAGATTTTGAAGAATGGCTCCGGTTTTTCCTCCACGGGGTAATTGAACAGTCTGACTTGACCTTGGACAGGGTAAACAGACTAATGAGACTTAAGGAACAGTACCATGATATGCTGAAGGACGCCAGGGTATCGCAAAAAACATACCCGATACTGGACGAATTCTTCAAAAACCCCTTTGCGTCAATACCATATACTGCAAAAAAATTCAAGATGAGTTTCCCGACTTCCCAGAAGATTTTGGAAAACCAGCTCTGCAAATTAGGCATCTTAAAAGAACTTACCAGCCAAAAACGCAATCGGATTTTTTATGCTTCCGACATAATCTCGATTATTGACCCGGAAAACTATGATACCTTAATTAAAAACCAAATGAAAAAAAACAAATGATGACCTCAGATTTTCCATTATAAACAGGCAACCAAGCCAAAGGGAAAACCGGGCGAAAAACCGCTTTTTCCAAAAGCCGGCTGCAACAACCCAAAACTACCCTGCCGGGCCCAAAACAATTTCTTATATAAGGCGGCTTTTGCCTAAACTCAATAACAGGTTTGAAGGCCATAATTCCATTAAAGGATAAGGGCCTTGTTTGGGGATATTGCAGATGAAACGGTCACTCGGTCTCTTCCTTCTTCTTTCGCTATTGCCCTTCACAATCGCCGCGCAATGCGCGCTCTCGGTTTTCCCCGACTCCCTTGATGCGGGAAAGACCTCGCTTGTTACAATCACGTACTCGGGATACACCGAGGCATCAAACGGCATAATCATCAACTGCGGCAACGGCCACTCGGTTGCCGCTTTTGGCTGCGCACAGCCAACCGGCTACTGCAGCGCCAACTGCTACTACCCAGAGGAAGGATACTATGACGTTACTGCAAAGATTGGCTATGCCTCGTGCACAACCGCGCCGGTTACTGTGAACAAACCGTCAGCTGAGTGCGGGGATGCGATGTGCGACGCAGGCATTGGCGAGAGCCAGGTGACCTGCCCTGCTGACTGCGGCACGCTCAAGTATTGCGGTGATGGAATCTGCGACTACGGCGAAAGCCCCCAGAATTGCCCTGCTGACTGCGGGATTGCGCCGACAACGTGCTCGGACGGCACGCGCTTTTCAACCTGCTCGGCAACCATGCCGTACTATTGCGACAACGGGCTTTTGGTGAACAAGTCAACGGTCTGCGGCTGCGCAGACGGCTACAAGGCAAAGGAAGACTATTGCGTTGAGAAGACCTGCATGGACGGCTCGAGGAAGAACTCGTGCGCAATACAAAAGCCGCTTTTCTGCAACAGCCAGGCAGTTCTTGAGGAGCGCTCCTCGATGTGCGGCTGCCCGCTGGGCACCACAGCATCCGGAAACACCTGCCTTGTCCCGGGCTCGTGCGCGCTCTTTGCCGCATACGCCATTGACTCATATCGCAACGTCTCCGTTGGCGACGACGCCAAATACGCGCTCCTAGTCTCAAACCCGTCCTCAACAGCACAGCAAATCAGCCTCTCAACTACGATGGTTGCCGGGCTTTCGGGCGAGTTCTCAAAATCATACATCAACCTTCCCGCAGGCAACACCACCTACCCCCAGCTGGTGCTCCACACCAACGACGCTGCTGCCGGGAGCTACCAGCTCAACGTCATCGCGCAGGCCGCCAACTGCCAGAAGGAATTCCCAATCAACGTGACAGTATCCTCGAACGGGACCGGCTACGATTCGTGCTGCTCAACGGCGCAGAGCCTGAGCGCGTCAATTGACAATGCAAAGGACAGGCTGGCCCAGCAGGGCGACACGGTTGAATACACGGTGAACATAGTCAACGAAGGCACTGCCAAGGTTATAGTGCGGCTCTCGGTCCCGTACACGCCCTTCGAATACTCCCTCTCCAAGAACGACGTAGAGCTTGCAGGAGGGGCGTACGACGCTGTGAAGGTAAGCTTCAAGGTGCCGTACGGCACGCCGGGAACCACATTCACGATACCGATAATCGTCAAGTACACGAACGCGTGCTGCATACGCGATTTCCCGATTCCCGTCTCGTTCTCGGTCTACGGCCCGCGTGTGTCGCTCAGCCTGATTGGCGAGCCTGCGCCCGTGTGCCAGACGGTCTACGCGGACTCTGACGTTTCCACGCTCAAGTTGGGCGTGCGCAACGACGGCGACGAGGACGGCTCGTACAGCCTTGCGATAGCCGAGAAGTCGCCGCTTTACGGCAACATCTACCTGAGCCAGAAGAGCATCAACCTCAAGGCCGGCGAGACAGGCTACTTCAACATCTACGCGTCCACTTACGGGCTCGAGGCCGGAAAGACGTATTCATACACATTCTCAATTGCGTTCGGCCAGTTCAACGTGCTCAACCGCAACTATTGCATCACGGTGCGGCCAAAGAGCGAGACCGTGCCTACAACCGCAAACACCTCGCTCGTGACAGTGGAGATGCCCGAGATAAGCGTGGTTGACAGCGTGCCGGTAAAATATTCGCTCCGCATAATCAACCCCACCGCTGCCGCATACTACAACCTCTCGCTTTACCTTGAGGGCGTGCCATACAACTGGTACTCGTTCTCAGGCGAGAAGGCCACGCTTTCGCCATACACGACCAGGGATTACGAGCTTACGATGAACGGCCGGACGTACCAGTCGCAGTCAAGCTACCGCGAGGCGCGCGCGATGATAGTCTCCAACGGGTACACGATTGGGAGCGCAAACTACTCGATTGAGGTCGTGCCCCAGAACCACTCGCTTGACTTCTCCTACACTGTCGAGCCGACGGTCACCAACGGCGAGGCCATCTCGGCAATCGAGGTCCGGATGAACGTGCTCAACCGCGGCAACATGATGGAGACGTACATCACGCCCGCAATACCGCAGGACACCAGCCTCAACTACTCGGTGACGCCCGCTTACCTCAACCTGACCCCGGGAGAGAGCGGCGTGTTCTCAATCACATTCTGGCCCTCAACGGACCAGGTGAAGGCGCAGGACGTGCCAATCAAGATAGTCTCAAGCGGAATCGAATCAACAAAGGACGTCGTGATTCCCGCAATGACCGGGCTTGCCGTGCTCGCAAGGCCCCTGCCGCTGTGGGTGGACGCAGCCCTGCTCATACTCGGGGTTGTGGCCGTGATGCTCATACTCGCGAGATACAACGAGCCGCAGGGAATGGGAAAGAAATAATCTTTTGAAGGCAAAAGGCTGTGGCCGGATTCCCTCGGCCTTTCCCACCTAATTTATTTATTGCCATCCACCATTAGTATCCCCAAAATAGCCCGATGCTAATTTTGTGGGCCTGTAGATCAGCGGTAGATCGCCACGTTCGCAACGTGGAGGCCGCGGGTTCAAATCCCGCCGGGTCCATTTTTCTTTTTCTAAACTTTGGCAGGACAGGCCAGCGCCTTTTGCCGAAGAAATAACATACGCTTTTAACGCGCTTTCTCAAAGGATAAACAGGGGATGCAAAAATGAGGATTACGCAAGCGATGCTGCTGCTCATACCGTTACTGCTCGTGGGTTGCCTTAGCCAGGCTGCGCAGCCTACAACGATTCCAACTGCCACTCCAACCCCGCCGGCAACAACTGGCTCGACTGCAACGCCGACAATCATAACCAACGCCAGCGCCTCCCAAAACCTGTCGGATGCCATGAACTCGTTCGCCCTGGAGGCGTATTCCAAGCTCAAACAGGATGACGGCAACCTGTTCTTCTCACCGTTCTCAATATCAACAGCCCTTGCAATGGCCGCAGAGGGCGCCAGGGGCGACACCAGGACGGAGATGGACCGCGTGCTGGGGCTTTCTGGGAACACGACGACAACGCGTTCGGCTTTCGCAACGATGATGAATGGCCTGAACGCTCCGAACGGCAACTATGCGCTCTCGGCGGCTAACTCGCTCTGGACGCAGGCAGGCTACCCGATAAAATCGGAATTCACAACGGCCCTTACGGAGTATTATTCAGCAGAGGCGCGGTCAGTTGACTTCGTAAAGGACACGGAAGGCTCGCGGATGGCCATCAACGACTGGACAGCCGCAAAGACCAACCAGAAGATACTCAACCTGATACCCCAGGGCATGATTGACCAGGCTACCCGCTCGGTGCTGGTCAACGCGATATACTTCAAGGGCAGCTGGGCGCAGAAGTTCAACGCAAGCTACACGCGCGACTCGCCGTTCTACGTCAACGCCCAGCAGAACGTCACCGTGCACATGATGCACATTGAAAGCACGACGAACGCCTCATACTACTCGGATGACGAGCTGCGCGCATTGGAACTCGACTACGCGGGCGGCGACCTTTCGATGCTTCTCCTCCTGCCAAACCAGTACGACGGCCTGGCGGGGCTTGAATCGAGCCTGACTGTTGACAGAATAGGGCAGATACGCGAAAAGATGTACTCGACCGAATTGCCGGTCTGGCTGCCCAAGTTCAACATGACGAAGGAGAAGGAGCTCTCGGATACGCTCAAGGAAATGGGCATGGTACAGGCGTTCAGCGACAACGCGGACTTCTCTGGCATCACTGACGCGGACAACCTTTGCATATCCAAAGTCGTCCACAAGGCCTACATCGGCGTGGATGAGGAAGGCACCGAGGCAGCGGCTGCAACAGCGGTAATCATGAGGCTGACTGCGGTGCTGAACGAGCCGCCAAAGCCCGAGTTCAAGGCGGACCACCCGTTCATATTCTTCATAGTGGACAAGCGGGCCGGAACCATCCTGTTCATGGGAAGGGTGACCGACCCGACCAAGGCAGGATAACTGCTTCGCTTACCCGTTCTGCCCGAAGCCCGGCCTACATCCCCGCTTCCTTCAGGCACGCCTTGTACCGCTTCTCCACCTTTTCCACGAAGTGGAGGATGAAGTCCTCGTCGTTGCGGTGCTGGTACATATGGAAGTCGTAAAGCTGCACGAGGTCCTCCAAAAAGTCCTTGTCAGCGAGGTAGTACGCCTCCTCGATGATCCTGTCAAGCCGGTTCTTGTACTTCGAGTCGCACAGGATTCCCACGCGGTCGATGTTCTTTGCCTTGAGCGCAAGCGAGCTGCTCTTGATTAGGAGCATCAGCGGGCCGTAGAGCTTCTCAAGCCTGCGGCGGGCGAGGTCGATTTTCTTCTCCTCGTAAATCTGCATGCGGGTCAGGTACCAGACTCCGAATATTGAAATCGAGGCGCCGATTATCGAGCCTATGAAGCCCTGCATGCCGTTGGTTATGTCCGAACTCATCCTTGAAAGCTCGATTGTCGCGAAGATGCTCCCAAGAAATATCGCGAGGAAGAACACGAGCGCGAGGAGGTATTCGAATCTGCTGTTCACAAAATCACCAAACAAACCTAGAAATCCATGTTCTCGTATTCGACTATCTCGGATGCTGCAAGGCCGCAGCCTGAGTCGCGCAGGGCGTAGATTGACGCCTTGAACGCCTCCTCCTTGAGGTTGCGGAAATCGTCGAAATAGCCCTTTGAATAAGCGAATGCCAATAGCTCGGAGGAGCGCAGGCAGGCAACGTCGCGGGTAAGCGAGGCGAACTCGTCGCGCCTGGCCTGGTCCAGCCGGATGCCTTCGGAGCTGCGCGTCTGGATGGTCTCGCGCAGCTTGTGCGGGTTCTCCACCAGCAGGCGCGTTGTCTTCTCGTCAACCAGGAGCATGTGGGCTGACGCGGATGCGAATATCGAAAGGCACTCGGCCTCGCCGAGCTGCAGAAGCTCAAGCGGCTTGCTGCCGGCGTACATCATCGAGTTCGCCGCCTTGAGTATGCGCTGGGTCTGCTCGTGCAGCGTCACGCTTGCAAGGAGCCTGAGCACGCCGTCGTCGATGCACTTCTGCAGCCTGATTGCCGAGAGCGCGTACTTTTTTATGGACATTGGCCGGGTGGTGATTTCGGACTTCACGCCGGGGGTTATGTAGAAGCTTATTCCCTGGGCCGAGAGGAACTTCAGGACGCCGAGGTTGCCGGTGTCAGCAAGCGAGATGAGGCCGGAAGAGTCGCACACGATGTTCTTTTGCGGCACGTCATCTCACCGTCCCGAGTATGGCGAACACTTTTCCCATCCGCTCACGCACGGCCATTGTGGCGTACTTGTCAGCTATGGTGGTGTGTCCTATGTAGTTTGAAAGCTCCTCCTTGTCCACCTTGGCAAGGGAGCACACGACTCCAAGCGAGGCGCCGTGCGAGTACATGCGCGAGGCCGCCTTGAGCCGGGACTTGAACGTGATGTTGATTATGTAGCGGCCCAGTGTTGCGGAAAGGTCGCGGACCATCCCCTCGGAGTTGAAAATCAGGCGGCTGAACTCCTTCTCGTCGCCATTCTCAAGCGCCTCGGAGGCCTTTGCAAGCTCGAACTGGACGTCCTCTGTCAGCTCGTCAAGCTCCTTTGACGCGTCAATGTAGGTCTTCTCGTGGAACTTCGAGAACGAGTAGGCGAGGCTTGCGAGGACGATGAAGCGCTCGTCGCGCTCAAGGAGGGCGATTTCGGCCACCTCGTCGGCATACATCTTGAGCGAGTTGCCTGCCTTCTTGTGGATGAACTCGCGCAGCTGCCTGACTTTCTCGGAAAAAAGCTCGCGGTTCTCCATCTTCTTGGCCCCGAAGGTAATAGGCCGCTTGCGTTTAAAACGATTGCAGCGACCTGGCAGCGGCCAATCGCCATTCTTTTAACTGGCAACGGAGATTGTTTATTCTATGCCAAGAAAGGATTTGGAGGATTTCTATTTCCGGCTCCTTGAGAAGGGAAAGAGCGTCGAGGAAATCGAGGCCATAGCCGGAGTGGAAGGCTGGGGCCAGGGCGACATGTGGCACGACTGGGCCTTGGTAGCGGCAACCAGGCGCTACCACAAAAAGCACGGCAAGACGGACGAGATGAAACGCTACGAGTACCTCTACTTCATACTCGCGATACTGCTCGTGATATTCCTGATGAGCTATTTCTCTAGGCCGCGGGCATAGCCGGGCTTTCAACAATGATTATATTAGCCCCCACTCTACTGAATCCGGTTTTTTATGGCTGGGGACGAGAAGGCGGAAAAGCCTGATTTTGTGCTCAAGCACGAGGGCGGCAAGCGCGTCCTGGTGATTGACTACCGCAACAAGCCCTACGGCGCGGACATCATAGCATACCCGCTTGCGATGCGCAACGTCATCGAGAGGCTCGAGGACAACGACGCCGACGAGGTCGTGCTGTCCGAGTATTACGAGCGCATCTACAACGAGGAGCAGACGAGGATGCTCAAGGGCATCGCCGACCTTGCAACCCGGCTGGAGGCCGAGGCGGTGTGGAGCCCGTCCAAGCTTGGCAAGACCTCGGAGAGCAAGATACTGTCCGAGCGGCACAACAAGGTCCTTGTCATCATCAACCTCCTTTACGAGGACCCCTTCCGCGCGTACATGGAGCTCATCGGAGCGGTCAAGGCCGAGCTTGCCAAGGCGCACGAGCTTGCAGGCGACGCTGCTGAGGACGAGGCGGTCTTCCTCTCGACGCTCAAGTTCATCAAGGACGGGATGGAAGCCACTGAACTGATACAGCGCACCAAGAGGTACATCGCCGAGCTTGGAGAGATCCCTGCTGACAGGAGCATCTACCACTCGCTGTTCGAGGTCGCGATAAAGCCGTCATTCATAGGCTCGCGGATATTCTTCTCAGGCACCGAGTCGCTCGAGCTAATCAACCAGTACGAGGTCACCTCAAGCAAGGTGTTCATCTACCGGCACCCCGAAAAGGTCGAGTACCTTTACTACCTCCAGCCGCCCGAGTACGACCTTGCGCCGGAGAAGTACTTCCTCCTTGAGAAGACCAAGGAGGTGGTTGCAAGCCACCGGCCGCAGAGCGTCTCGTTCATGGATATGAGCCAGGCGAGGCGCTATTTCCGGAAGATTTACAGCGCGACGATTGCGGACATCGCAAACAAGAATGGAATCGAGATTTCTGCCGAGGAGCGCGAGGAGCTCGCGCAAATCGTCTCAAGGTACACCATCGGCTACGGGATACTGGAAATACTGCTTTCGGACAGGCAGATCACCGACATTTACGTGGACTCGCCGCTTGGCACCAAGCCGATTTACCTGGTGCACGCAAAGTACGGCCAGTGCCAGACCAACGTGGTGTATTCTGAGGAGGAGGCCAGGGCTCTTGTGTCGCGCTTCCGCGCCCTCTCGGGAAGGCCGTTCGACGAGGCGCACCCCATACTTGACTTCGACCTGCCGGACCTGGAGACTAGGATTGCGGTCATCGGAAAGCCGCTCGCCCTCGACGGCACCGCCTTTGCGTTCAGGCTCCACAAGACAACTCCCTGGACCTTGCCCCAGTTCGTGGACCAGAAGATGTTCAGCTCGTTCTACGCGGGGATGCTCTCGTTCTTCGTGGACGCGCAGGCCTCGATGCTCATAGTCGGAAGCCGCGGCTCCGGAAAGACCTCGATGCTCCAGGCAATGATGCTTGAAATCCCCCAGAACCTGCGCATCATCGTGCAGGAGGACACGCAGGAGCTCCCGACCCCTGCGCTCAAGAAGCTCAACTTCAACATCCAGAGGCTCAAGACAAGGCCGCCGCTTGGCGCGCAAAGCGAGGCCGAAGTCAGCGCCGAGGACGCGCTCAGGACGGCACTGCGGCTTGGGGACTCGGTACTCATAGTGGGCGAAGTGCGCTCAACAGAGGCCAGGGCGCTTTACGAGGCAATGCGTGTGGGCGCGGTTGGCAACGTGGTCATGGGAACCATCCACGGCGAGAGCGCATACTCAATCTGGGACCGTGTGGTCAACGACCTGGGCGTGCCGACCACCTCGTTCAAGGCAACTGACTTTGCAATAGTGTCCGCGCCAATCCGCTTCCAAGGCTCGCTCAAGCGCTCGCGCAGGCTCATCGAGGTCACTGAAGTGAAGAAGGAGTGGAACGAGGACCCTCTTCGCGAGGACGGCTTCCTGCAATGGGCGACTTTCGACGCGAACAAGGACGAGATGGAGTTCTTCCGCGACAGGATGAAGGACTCGCCCTGGATAAAGAAGGTGTGCAGGATACGCGGGCTCTCCTTCGAGGACATCTGGAACGAGATTGACGCAAGGGGCAAGGCAAAGCAAGTCCTTGTTGAGATGAAGAACAAGTACAACGTGCCCGAGCTGCTCGAGGCGCAGAATACGGTCCGCGCGCACGTCAAGTACCTTCTGCTTGAGGAGAAGCAGCGCGAGGAGAGCGGCGGCATCGACTACAACAGGCTGCTTGCCGATTACGAGGAGTGGACTGTTACGAACCTCCTCAAGCCCCTGATGCCAAACCAGCCGCCGCAAGGACAATGATATAGGCCCCAGTGATTTTGTTTGCCTCCAAAAACCGCCTCAAAGCAGGTCGCCAAGTTCCAGCAGTCGCTTTACGGCGACAAGAAGTCCAAGGTGCCTGCACAGTCAATCACGCCCTCAAGCAGGATAACCAGGACGCCGTTCTTCGTCACGCTCACCCGCTGGGGCGGAAAGCGGTTTTCCGGCCTGGCAAAGAACACCACATTCTCGCTTGAGGAGTCCGAAGTCTTCGACTTCATGGGCTTCGGCGTGTCCTCCGACGAGTACAAGAGCACGTACACCGGCCTTATGGTATACGGCCTCGTGCTGTGCGCAGTAATCGCGGCAGGCCTCATTTTCCTCCTGCGCGGAAGCGTGGACACCAACATACTGATCATATTCGCGGGCATAATCGCGCTCCTGCCAATCATCCTGAGCTACGTTTACCTCAAGCTGCCTTTCACCCTGGCTGAGAACGAAAAGAAGCTCGCGCTCGCATACACGCCCGAAATCGTCAACTACCTTGTCATGAGCATGAGGCTCACGCCAAACCTTGAGAAGGCTGTTGAGTTTGCGGCAAGCCACGGCAGGGGAAAGATTGCCGAGGATCTCAAGACCGTGCTCTGGCGCACCCAGCTCGGCACGTACTATAGCGTCGAGGAGGGGTTGGACGAGCTTGCCTACCGCTGGGGGCCGTACAGCGAGGATTTCAAGCACGCGCTCATGCTCATCCGCTCATCGGTAATGGAAGCTGACACCGCAAGGCGAGGCGAGATGCTCGAACGCGCCGCCACGGACGTTCTTGAGGGCAGCAAGGAAAAGATGGACATCTACGCGCGCCAGCTCTCCCAGCCCACGGTCTACCTCTACTACTTTGGAATCCTCCTGCCCCTGCTTTTGGCGATAATACTGCCAATCGGCGGCGCGATGACCGGGATGGACATCGCAAAGGCCGAGTACATCTTCGTGGTGTACGACATATTCATCCCCATCGGCGTCTACATCTTCGGCTCGAGCATCCTCGGCACGCGGCCGCCTACTTACGTGCCGCCGGACATCCCGGAGGACTTCTTCTCGCTTCCAAAGAAGGGCATCTGGGAAGTGGGCTCGTTCAAGATTCCCTACAAGACTGCTGCGATAGCGGCCTTCTTCATCCTCCTGGGCGCGGGCCTCCTTGCGGACAAGCTGGTGCTCGACGCCATACCAAGCTACGAGCTTGCAAACAACCCCGTTGAGAGCATGCTCCACGTGCCCTGGTTCTACAACAACTACGGCATACTGTTCGGCCAGTTCTCCATATCCGGCCTCTTGCTCGGCTTTGCAGTCTCGATCTCGATATACCTGCTCGGAAAGTACTCCGCCCGGAAGAAGGTCCAGGACGAGGTGCGCAACATGGAGACCGAGTTCAAGGACGCGCTGTACGTGCTGGCCTCGCGCCTTGGCGAGAACCGGCCCATGGAGGAGGCGCTGCGCCAGGCAGTTGAGTTCCTGCCAAAGAGCAAGATTGCATCCGACGTGTTCCGCAAGATCCTGCAGAACATCTCCGAGATGGGCATGACAATAGAGTCCGCGATATTCGACCCGACCTTCGGCGCGGTCAAGAACTACCCCTCGGAAATCATCCGCGGAGGGATGCAGATAATGGTGGACTCCGTTGAGCTTGGCGTGAACGTGGCGGCAAAATCCCTGCTTTCGCTCTCGCTGCAAATCCGCAACCAGCAGAAGATAGACGAGATGCTCCGCAAGCTCCTCTCCGACGTCACCATGATGCTCGGCACGATGTCCATGTTCATCGCGCCCATCGTGCTTGCTGTTGTCGGCGCGCTGCAGCGGATGGTCACGGGCGCAATCACAAGTTCGTGCGCCAGCCAGAGCGCCTCGTCAAGCACCGTAGGCAGCGCCAGCATGGGCGGCATATCAGCGGTCTCGTTCTGCCCTGTTGGAAAGAGCATCTCGGACATTTCCGCAGACCCGGCCACCTTCGTCACCATAATGGGGATATATACCATCGAAATCGTGATTCTGCTTACGTACTTCAACTCGCAGATTGAGGACACCAACAACGAGCTGCACACCTACATGTCGATTGCATACGCGTTGCCGGTTGCAACTTTCCTGTACGTTGCGGTGTCGTTCGCAGTCGGCATGTTCATGAACCTGGGATGAATTATGGTAGTAGAGACCTATCCGCTCACTGAAATCGGGATTGTGCTGCTTGTCGCCGTGATGGGGAGCATCATAATGCGCTCGCTCAAGCAGAACGAGGTCCTGGGGTACATCCTTGCGGGGATGATACTCGGCCCGCTCGGCCTTGGCTACCTGCGGCCGTACGAGGGCCTGGCCGCGCTCTTCGGCGAGCTCGGGCTTTTCGTCCTGATGTTCTACCTCGGGATCGAGCTTTCGTTCAAGAAGTTCGTAGAGGCCGGGCCAAGCGCGTTCATCCTCGCATTTGCCGAGATGGTCTCGCTCACCTGCAGCGGCGGGCTGCTTGTCGCGTTCTTCGGCTTCTCGCCGTTCTTTGCGCTCATAGTCGGGGTGATGATATTCTGCCACTCCACGCCGGTTGTTGCCAAGATAATCGCCGACTTCAAGCTTTCGGACACCAAGGTCGCCAACATCGCCCACGCAATACTAGTGCTCGAGGACCTGATTGCAGTGCTGTTGGTGGTCTTCCTCACCAGCCTCTCCGCAAGCGGCAACGCGGTCAGCCTCTCGCTCACCGCGGTGGTGTTCACCGTTGCGATGTACTCCATAGTGCGCAGGCTCTCAAAGCGCGTCGAGGCCTACCTGCTTTCCCACGGCTACGGCCACCAGGAGACCTCGCTGTTTGCGCTCGGCGTCGGGCTTGCGGTGTGCGCCCTTGCGACCACGCTCAACATATCGATAGTCATCGGCGCGCACTTTGCCGGGTTTGCGATGTCGGACACGCAGGCTGGCCAGAAGATAAAGAAGGACCTCAACTTTTTGCGCGACTTCTTCCTTTTGTTCTTCTTCGTGAGCTTCGGGACGATGCTCTTCTACGACTCGGCGCTCAAGGTGCCCATATTCCCGCCGCTTACGGACCTGTTTACGCTTGCCGTTTTGGCCGTCTGCCTGACTGCCCTCTTGATAGGGATAAACTTCCTGGTCTTCGGCTTCATAGGAAAACGCCTGGGGCTCTCGTCTGACGAGGCTAGCCTGGCGGCCACGCTGCTCCTGCCGCTTGGCGAGTTTTTGGTAATCATCGCCACAACCGCAATGCCCGTGCTTTCCAGCCGCGAGGCCGCAATAATCTCGCCCCTTGCATTCATACTCATACTCATCACGGTCAGCGTGTTCCAGCCGCTTTACAACAACAGGCACCACCACCGCAGGGCCATGGAGATATTCCCCCAGAACCCACTGCCGGAAAAGAGGCGCGTGCCCGCAAAGCACACGGACGAGACGTTTGCCCGGCTGCAGAGGATTGCGACAAACTCGTTCACCATACTCTGCATCGCCGGCCTGGCGCTCTTCCTTTACGACGCGGTGCCGCAGTCAGCCATCCCGTTCAACTTCGGCCGCGAGCTGTTCTTTGCCATCGCGTTCCTATTATGCGCGGCCTACCCGGTCAACGCGGTGTTCAAGTCAACCCGGTACATCTACAGGCACCAGAAGGGCCTTGCAATGCGCGGCCAGTTTGACATAACCAAATTTAAGATATGACGCACAAAGGACGTTTGGCCTTTATGATTGAGCACGAGATGGGCTTCGAGATACAGTGGGAGTACGTCCTCCTGCTCGGCGGCATCCTCCTCATAGTCGTCGCCTTCGTATACGTCCTCTACAACACAACAAGCAGCGTGCGCGATGCTGTTCACAAGAACTTCGGCGCGGGAAGGGACGACTACGTCGAGGCGGCTCCATCAAACGATACCAGGACGGCATCGGTTCACCTCGTCCGCTGGAACTTGCCGGGCGGATGACGAGTATGGAACGCAAACCTTCCAACCTGATGGTCGGCATACTCCATAGGAGAATCGGCGAAACATTCCACGAGTACGAGATTGCCGTGGGAGACCGCCGCGGTTTGGAAAAAAAGGCCGAGGAGGGCTATTCAATCGCATCGACCCACGGCCTAGACGAGCTTTCGCCGTATGCACGCCATTGCCTGGAGGATAAGTTTCATGAATACCTTCGCTCTAAAGGAATGGAAGACCCATCATGCGGGTATATTCGATTCATTGCCATAAACGGAAAGCCGGGGCAGAGGATAGGTTTTGCATACGACTACTACCCCAAGACCGGTCTCAATAACAACAATGGCGCAAAGGGCCTTGGCGCACTATTCGAACGCTGGTGCCTGGAACACTTCGAAAAAAAGGAGAACGTCACGCACATGACCACGTCCGCAGGGCTGCAAAAGCACCTGGACGCGAACCCGACACTGCGAAAAGCAATCAGCGGCATTCCGGACGCCCTTACGACCAACGACAGGCGCAGGAGGCAGCTTGAAACGCGCGGCATAGACCCGCTTGCAATCACGCCGATAGCGAAGTGGAAGCAGATGCTTGCAAAGGACGCGCCGCTCGCATAACGGGGGCGTGCCCGCAGGCGGCTTGGCATGACGTTTTATTTCCATATGGTCTTTATGCGTATAGGCAAAGGGGGAATGGAAAATGGCAGAAAGCAAGGAAACCAAAACACAGGGGACGTCCAACAACCAGCTTCTGGTATACGCAGCAATCGGGATAGCCTGCATACTAATCGGCTTCTTCGTGGCATCAGGGTTCGGCTCGCCCAAGGCAGCGGCCACAATCACCGCAACGCCAACCCCGTCGCCTGCAGCATCGACACCCACGCCGCAGGCACAGACGCCCGAGCCGAGCGTTACGGCACAGCCAACCCCGGTAGCGACGGCAGCACCAGGAATAGATGACATCGGGCCTGCTGTTGAGGCAGCTGCCAACAGGGCGCTTTCGCCAATCAACGCAGGCAAAAACATCTCGCTCGACCGCCAGACGTACAACTTCGGCCCGCAGACCAACCCTTCGCGCACATATTATTATGGCGTTGTGGCCACGCAGGTGCATAATGGCAGCGTCTTCGACTCAGTCAATCTGGCCATAACAGTCTATGACTTGTTCAAGGGCGAAGTCAACCCCCACCCGGTTTCGGCAAGCTCGATACTTGACATCAACAACAGGCAAGTGCCGGTGTCCGGCTCGACCACGGACTTCAAGGCGGAAGTCTCGTGCCTCAACGGGTCGATTTACGTCTACGCCGAAGAAACCGGAAGGCTGCTCACGCCAAAGGCGCTGTTCGAGCAGATTGTAGCTGTCTGCCCGGCGTAGGAAAAAAGGGGAAAGCCACCGAAGAGGTGCGCGAACCAAAGGTGGCAAACCCCTGAAACGGCCTAGGAAGCCCGACCGTTAATTGCCAGCAATCCCGTCAGTTTAGTCAATCGCCTTAAACCGGGTTTAACGCAAGGTTTCCTTTTCTTCATCTTAACAGGATGACAGTTTTAAATGGAGTCCGTGGTTATATCTTCGCGGTAGTTGGGTTATGCGAAAGTCCGGTCTCGCCACCAGAGGGGAATCAAGCCGCAGCCAGGGCTCGACAGAATACTTAGTTGTCATGGGCGCGGTCTTGCTAATTGCCATGGTAACCGTGGTCTTGGTCGGCGGGTCCACGTCAAGCGGTATTTCGGTAAAGGAGCAGCAGTCGCAGGTTTATTGGATTGGGACGACGCCGTTTGCGATTTCGACGGCCAAAGTGACCAACAGCAGCATTACATTGTCTGTTTCGAACGCGCTAGCCGAGAAGCTTTACCTCACTGCCATAGAGGTGGAGGATGACTCCGGGAACAACGCGACCATACTAATCCCCAACCAAATGCTCAAGGCGGGAAAGGAAATAGTGCTGTCGAACTATTCGTTCGCCACGTTCAACCCGTGCGCTGGCAAGGCGGCAGGGAGCGAGTTCGAGTTCAAGACTGTGTCGTTCATCTACACCCAACATTCAATTCCCGGAATCCGCCAGCAGGGAACGCAACCGCTGGTAGGCACGTGCTCGCGAGCAATTTTTTCTTGCGGTGACCCCGTCTCATTCACTTACAGTGGTAGCACGGTCGCTTATGGCACGGTGATGTCACAGGCAGGCCATTGCTGGCTGGACAGGAACCTCGGCGCCAGCCAAGTCGCTACTGCTAGTGACGACTCGGCTGCTTACGGCGACTTGTTCCAGTGGGGACGGCTGGATGACGGCCACCAGGCCCGTGACAGCGAAACAACCACCAACCTGTCCTTTGTTGACAATCCCGGGCATAACAATTTTATCGTGCCATGGTATCCCTCGGAGGATTGGAGATACCCTCAAAACGACAATTTGTGGCAAGGAGTAAGCGGAACCAACAACCCCTGCCCTAGTGACTGGCGCGTACCGAATATAACCGAATGGCAGGCTGAAATTGACGCAGGCAGTTGGACGGGCGCTGACTCCGCTTATGCTTCACCATTAAAATTGACAGAAACTGGCTACCGGCATTACGGAGATGCGTCTATTTACGATGAGGGTGGATTGGGCGTTTATTGGAGCAGCACAGTAGACGACGAAAGTGTTGATACGTTGTACTTCGGTAGTGACTATGTAGGCTCGGAAACAGATTCCCGGACGTATGGCTTTCCAGTAAGGTGCGTCAGTGATACGTTTTCTTGCGGCAATGATGTTTCGTTCACTTACAGGGGCAGCCCGGTCACTTACGGAACGGCGACCTCACAGGCAGGCAAGTGCTTTATGGACCGCAACCTTGGAGCCAGCCAAGTTGCCAATGCTTCTGACGACTCGGCTGCTTACGGCGACTTGTTCCAGTGGGGACGGCTGGATGACGGGCACCAAGCCCGCAACAGCGAAACAACCTACAACCTATCCTACACTGACAACCCCGAGAACAACAAGTTCATCCTTCCTTCGAACCCCGCGTGGGATTGGAGATACCCTCAAAACGACAACTTGTGGCAAGGAACTAGCCAAATCAACAATCCCTGCCCTATCGGCTGGCGCGTGCCGACCATAGACGAGTGGAATGCTGAAATTGACGCAGGCGGTTGGACTGATTCTGACTCCGCTTATGCTTCACCATTAAAATTAACATTAGCTGGCATCCGTGATTGCGAGGGTGCGGCTGTTAGCGCGGAGGGTGAAGTAGGCTATTATTGGAGCAACACAGTAGGGTATGACGACGCGGCTGCAACTGACGACCTAGACTTCGGCGATGGTTGGTTGGGCACGGGTTTGGATGTCCGGGCTTACGGCTTCTCGGTAAGGTGCATCAGGGATTACCAAAAAACAGTAATCAACATATCTGCGATATTCGGAGTAACCCCGCCAGTGACTTTCGAATATCCGGTAGAAGAGATTACGGAAACGGACCAGTACACCGGCACGGTGACTTGGTCGCCGGGCGAGTCACCTTTTGGTGCGAGCCTATACACGGCAACGATTACGCTCAGGCCAAAACTAAATTATACGCTAACTGGTGTGACTGAGAACTTCTTTACAGTGGAAGGAGCAACGACAGTTACAAACCCAGCTGACTCTGGAGTCATAACCGCGGTGTTCCCAGCAACAATCGCGTTCGTGATTGACCAGGCTGCAATACCGGCGATACCCGTGCCAGTAGCGGAAGAAACTCCGGTAACAACAATCGATGAAACAGACCAATATGTCGGCACAGTAACCTGGTCGCCGGAAACTGAAGCGTTTGATTGGAACACTGTGTACACGGCGACCATTCACCTCACGCCAAGAAACGGGTATAAGTTGGCCGGAGTTGCCGAGAACTTCTTTACAGTGGAAGGAGCAACGAACGTTACGAACCCCGCTGACTCGGGAGTCATAACCGCGGTGTTCCCGGCAACTGCAACAAAGATAGTGATTGACAATGCTACGATACTCGGGGTAACCGTGCCAGTGGGGGGCGCGACTCCGGTGCCAGGGATTACGGAAACGGACCAATACTGGGGCGAGGTGACTTGGTCGCCGGAAACTGAAGCGTTTGACGTGGGAACGGTGTACACGGCGACTATTAACCTCACGCCATACTACGGTTACACGTTGACCGGAGTTGCCGAGAACTTCTTTACAGTTGAAGGGGCAACGACGGTTACAAACCCAGCTGACTCTGGAGTCATAACCGCGGTGTTCCCGGCGGTGCCCCCTGAAAACGGCTCCTGCGGTTCGAGCAGCGGCCAGTACATTTCAGAAGAGCCCACAACCGACCTTTGCAGTACGGGCGTCAATACGACGATAACCTCCAATGACACGGGATGGACGTGGGGTTGCAACAGCATGCACGGCGGCACCAACACTTCCGCGACCGCGTGCTATGCGATGCAGCTACCGTACGTGAATACCACCATCGCATTCAGCTCTGGCGCGTATACCAATGCTGTAGCTGTCTCGCCCGACGGCGCGTACGCCTACGTCGCGGATGGGGACTACGTTAGCATGGTTTGGGTCATTGCTACGTCAAATAACACTGTCGTGGCCAACATCTCAGACATCAACTATTATCCACAGGATGTGGCTGTTTCGCCTAGTGGTACGTACATATACGTCGCGAGTGCGTATGGCGATTTCTGGGTTATTGCTACGTCTAATAACACGCTCATGGCCCATACCTCGGTCGGCTGGCAGTCACGTCATGTGGCAGTTTCGCCTGATAACGCGTACGTATATGTGCCGTACTATTATGAATACGATGACAGCCCTGGCAATGTTTCGGTTATCAATACATCTGATAACACTATCGTGGCCACCATCCCAGTCGGATATAGCCCCAATGGTGTGGCTGTCGCACCTAGTGGCGCGTACGCCTACGTCACGAATGGGGGAGACAACAAGGTTTCGGTTATCGCTACAACCAACAACACCATTGTAAGCAACATCTCAGTCGGTAATAACCCTAAGAATGTGGCTGTCACGAACAACAGCGAGTATGCCTACGTCACGAACTACAATTCCAATACTGTTTCGGTTATCGCTACAACCAACAATACTGTAGTTGCCACCATCCCAGTCGGCTCTCATCCACAGGGCGTGGCTGTAGCACCCAGTGACGCGTACGTCTACGTCACGAACTACAACGCCAACACGGTTTCGGTCATTGATACGCTCGATAACACGGTCGTAGCCACCATCCCAGTAGGCCATCATCCCCACGGCGTGGCGGTTACGCCCGATGGCGCGTACGTCTACGTCACGAATCAGGCTGACAACACGGTTTCGGTCATCAGCACGGGCGCATTCTACTACCCGCTGCCCTGATTGCCGCAAGGGATTTGGCAGTTCAGAATCAGGAAGCCACCGAAGGGATTTGAACCCTCGACCTATTGCTTACGAGGCAATCGCTCTACCAGTCTGAAGCTACGGTGGCAATTTGGCAGGAAATTAAAGGGTCGTTCAACGTTTAAATTCTACGCCTTCCAATTAATTTAGTGAAAATTACTGCAACCTCTATGGTGCGCTTTCAATGAAACTTGAGCTGATGAACTTCCTCACCGGGTTCGTGCTGTCCGGAGCCATGGCCATGTTCATCGAGCGCCGCGACGTACTCACTTTTGGCGGGATGGTCACGGCAATAGCCCTTGGCACGATGGTGTACGGCCTTGGCGGCCCGCTGTGGATGGGCGTGCTCTTTGCGTTCTTCATATCCTCAAGCGCGCTCACCAACATCTTTTACAAGGAAAAGGAGAAGGTCAACCGCGAGCAGTTCGAGAAGGGCGGTCCGCGCGACCCCTGGCAGGTCATCGCGAACGGCGGGCTCTCGTCGCTGCTTGCGGCAGCGTACTTTCTCTACCCCCGGCCGGTCATGCTAGCAGCTTTCCTTGGCGTGCTCGCAACCGTGAACGCGGACACGTGGGCTACTGAGATTGGCGTGCTGAGCAGGCCCGGGCCGCGGCTTGTCACCAGCTTCAAGGCAGTTGAGAAGGGCCGCTCGGGCGGGGTCACCATCCTCGGAAGCGTCGCGTCGCTTGCAGGCGCGCTCTTCATTGGCGGCTGCGCCGCGGTGCTTGCAAGCATCTTCGACCCCGGCCTGCTTTATGCATTCGGCTGGCAGAAAGTGCTGATAATCGCCGGGCTTTCGGGGTTCCTCGGCTCCATCATAGACAGCATCATCGGCGCCACCATACAGGCGCAATACTACTGCGGGTCCTGCAAGAAGGCGACCGAGCAGCGCGTGCACCACTGCGGCACGCGAACAGTGCTCAAGTCAGGCTCAAAGTTTGTTGACAACGACACGGTCAACCTTCTTGCCTCAATAGCTGGCGGAATCATCGCCGCGCTCCTGTTCCCCTTGCTTTAAATTCTTTGCAAGCCAAAAACAATTTCCTGCCAAACCGACATGCCGAGGTGGCAGAATCCGGTATTGCGCTGGTCTCGAAATAGCCTAATGCCCTCCTTACGGGATTTCGGCTTTCCTTGCACGAAGCAAGCGGGAAAACCAGTGCCCTTGCGGGCTTTTGGGTTCAAATCCCAACCTCGGCGCTTTCTTTTCCTGCAACGTAGTACGCGACTGCTTTTTATTTGCGCAAGGGATTAGCTTCTTTTCCAAGGAGGTTTTTTTCCAATGCAGGTTACCAAACTCGCCAATGAAACCAAACCGGGTCAAAAGAAAGGCACGTTAAACCTGGCGATAAAGTACGACGTGTTTACCGAAAAACATCCAGAGCGTGACAGCCGTCTCGTGATGCTTCGGGTGACCCCACTGAACGGGGAAAAGTCAGAGGAAGGGATTGCGGGCCATTATGTGGGAAAAATCCACGTCAACTCCCTGAGCGAGCGGATGATAAAGGAATTCAAAAGAGAAGGCCTGGAAATCGTCCCCTCTGACGAGTCGGGCAACGGCATGATATACAGGCCGATCCGCGGTAAAGCTGAGGAAATGCTTTACAAGAAAGTTGAGGCCGCAAGGCGTGAAAAGATGGAAGATACCCTTGCGGCAGTCAAGAAGGAATATCCAAGCAAGCCCACGCGAAGCAGGGAACACATCGAAAGGATGTTCCAGTAAGGCTACTTCTTCTTTCCCTTCCTGAAAGCCGGAGCTGCAATAACCTTGCCTTTCTTTTCGTCCATTCTCCAAATCAGGTAGGAGTATGCAAAGAGTCCGATGGACGCGACGATTATGAGAAATACTCCCAGAAGGAGCGCGGAGGGCAGGAGTATTGCGCAGACTATGAGCGCAGCTCCGAGCGCGTAGAATACCTTGGACCCGAGCTTGTGCGTGCGGCTCCAGTTGTCCTCGCTTGAGAGTGCCCAGGGAGTGCGGATGCCCACGAACCAGCTTGGCCTGCAGTCCTCGAAGTAGTAGCCGAGACTGACAAACAAGAGGCCGAGGAGTACGGACACTGCCACGCCCATGTCAAAGGAGTATCCGAGGTTGGCTGCGATTGACAGCAGGATGACTGAAAAAAAGAACAGGGTGAATGCAAGGACAAGGGACCAGTATTTTTCACGCGCCTTTTGGCCGTACTTGTCCCACAGCGGGTCGAACTTTGGGATCGCGTAAAAGAGCACCACGATAAACAATGGCAGCGCGCCAAGCCACACTATGGAGCCGCTGTCCGAGAACCCGTTTGCCTTGCCGTTGATTCCCCAGTGCGTGGCAATCTTGCCGGGAAGGCTCGGCGCTATCCAGACACTGAACAATAGGCAGCACAGCGAGACGATTACCGCGGCTGAGAAATATTTTGGAAGTTCCATAAACTACAACGGGCGGCCGGCAGGATAAAAGGATTGCGATAAGGGGCGACTATGCCTTTGACGGGGGGCAGTTATTTTCGCGGGACGATTATCCACATTATGAAGTACAGCAGGAAGAACGCGCCGTAGAACGGCGGTATCATGCAGAGCGCTATCCACGCGAGCCGCACTATGGTGGGGTCAACTTCGGCGTATTCCGCGATGCCGCCGCACACGCCGCCGAGGATGCGGTCCCGGAACGAGCGGTACAAACGCTTTACCTTGCCTTTATTCCTTGCCATTAAACCACCTTCTGCCGCAGCAGTCGCAACCGCAGTCGCACCCGCACCCGCAATTGCGGCGCAAGGGAAGCGCGATGAAGCCAAGCACCAGGAACAGGAGGAATATCGCACCGTAGCCAGACTGGATGAACATGACAATCTGGATGAATGCCACGTGCGGCCAGTAGATGTTCACGATGCCAATAAGCGACATTATTATCCACGCAGCCCAGACTGCGCCTGCAGCGTCCACGAACGGCCTTGTGAAGCGCAAAAAGCGCGGAAGGAGGTGAATGGCGTATTTTGCGTATTCAAAGAACAGCGCAACAGCAAAGAACAGCGCGATGTTGGACAGAAAGAACGCTGATACTGAAGGGAAGAAACCACCCTTGGCGCCCAGGTCAAGGAAGCTGAGCAGCCAGGCGAAGATTGCAAGCATTGCAGTGCCGAAGAGGCTTTTGAAAAGCGGTGAAAGCACGCTAAAGGAGCCGAAGGAGTGGCGGCAGTGGCACTGCTCGCCGCAGTTGCAGTAGAACGGGCTGCCAAAAACCCGGGCTTTCGGCCTCCGGCCGTTTCTTTCAAACCCGAAGCCCTCGTCAAAGCGCTCCTCGATGCGCTCGCCAAGGTCCTCCATGCTCTGGCCGAACTCCTCGGCCCAGTCCCGCATGTGGCGGGCAAACCTGCCTGCGGCCGGCCGGCCCGCGTAAGACCGTCTCTTGTGCCTTGCTTTTGCTGCCATACCCATCAACCCTGTTTACCATTATGCCATAGGTGAGGCCGCCAAAGCCACATCCCACCAGTTCCAAAACATTAATCCCCGACCGCTGTTAAAGCCTTTGGATTCGCCACAAAACGGTGCACCCTAGTGGTTCCAGAGAAGCCAGCCGGGGCGTTAAAAAAATCAACTGTGATTAGTTATTGCGTTGGAAAAGGACGAAGGGAAAACGAATATGGAGCCCGAGGGAAAACTCTGCGCAATAATTACGGGCCGCGGGCACGATGCCGCGCTCTTACAGGTGCAAAGGGCCCGCGAACTAGGCGCGGGCCTGGTAGAGTTGCGGATGGACCTGATTCTGGGCAACAGCTTGGACGTTGGGAAACTGACCAGGAAGGCGCACTCGCTTGGTTTTACCTGCATAGTCACCTGGCGCGACAAGGAAGAGGGCGGGAAATACGAGGGAAAAGGCAAGGAACAGCTAATGCTTGATGCGATAAAGTCCGGCGCGGATTTCGTCGACGTTGAACTGGGGCGCACAGGAACAATCGAAGCTGTAAAGGCCGGCGCAAGAAGGGCAGGATGCAAAATAATCGCGTCCTGGCACGGCTTCGGAAAGCAGCCAGCGCTTTCAAAGATGGAGGAAAAAATCAAGGAGGCCAAGTCGGCTGGCGCGGACGTTGCAAAGGTTGCTTTTGTTGCAGAAAAAAATGAGTGGAAAAAGGCAATTGACGGGCTTTTTCTGGCAGCAGGAAAGAACGGCATCGCGCTCATCGCATCTCCGATGGGCGATTGCGCGCTGGAAGGCCGTGCCTATGCACTGTCGAAAGGCTCGCCTTTCGCATATTGCACCCTTGGCCCGGATGAAAGCGTCGCATCTGGAGTGCCCGCAATAGGGCAGCTCAGGAAGGCGGTTGCGGGGCAAACGGTTAAATGCGAAAGATGAGAAATCAAAGCATGAATGACGGGAAGTTCATGCGTATTGCCATAATGAAGGCGCGGGAAGGGATAAGGCACGGCCAGGCGCCCTTTGGCGCGTGCATAGTCCGCAAGGGTAAAGTATTGGTGTCAAGCCACAATGCAGTATTTGGCCACACGGACATCACAGCTCACGCCGAAATTAACGCGCTCCACAGCGCCTGCCGCAAGCTTGGGAAAATCGACCTTTCCGACTGCGTTATATACTCCACGACCGAGCCCTGCCCGATGTGCTTTACCGCGTGCCACTGGGCGAAAATCCCGAAGGTCTTTTACGGCACGAAGATTGCCGACGCTGCAAAGTACGGGTTTTCCGAATGGCCCATCTCGAATAGGAAGATGGAACTTTTGGGAAAAAGCAAGATCAGGCTGGTGCCGGGGTTCATGCGAAAGGAGTGCCTGGAGCTCTTTAAGGAGTGGACCAAAAGGAAGGGAGCACGCGCATACTGAGGCGAAAAACGATGGCTAAAAAGAATGCAGGAAAGTCAAAGAGGCTGTATTTGTCACGCCGCGAGCGCAAGGTAGCTGGCGTGTGCGGCGGCATCGCGGAATACGCCGAGGCGGACCCGACCGTAATCCGGCTTCTGTTCATACTGTTCGCGCTGATGACCGCGGTAGTCGGCGGCGTGTTCTTCTACCTTCTTGCGTGGGCAGTCATGCCTTCAAAGGACTAGTTTGCCGAAAGGCAGAAGGAGCAGCTCAGCTGAACATCAGGACCTTGAGCCCTGCGACCATCATCTCTATCCCAAGCGCCACCAGGAAGAGGCCGAAGAGCCGGCTTATGAACATTATGTAGGAAAGGTTGACCTTGCGGATGAAGTAGGTTATGAGTAGGAACAGGAACGCCACGAGGGCGAACGCGCCTACGAGGTTCGCAATGACCGACGCAGCGCCGACCTCGGCTGTGGTGATTATCAAGAACGAGAGCGTGGCAGGGCCGGTAAGGAGCGGGGTCGCGATTATGTTTATCAGGTCGTCGGGCTTTGCCTTGTCGTAGTCCCCGTCCTTGTCACGGGCCATGCTCAGGCCAAGGAGGAACACCAGCACGCCCCCTGCCACGCGGAACGAGTCAAGGCCGATTCCGTAAACCTGGAAGAGCAGGGGACCGAGGAGCACGAACCCGAACGCAACCAGCAGGGCGAGCCCCACGGAGTAGACCGCGACCTTGCGCACGTCCATCTTGCGCTTGTATGCCAGGAAAAGCAGGGGCACCGAGGAAAGCGGGTTGAGCAGGAAGAATATCTTGAGCACGAGGTCCGAGTTCAGGAACATGGTAACGCCCGCAACCATTCGGAACCCGGAAAATATAAACGCCCCCTAGGCAAGCCCGAGGTGCGAAAGGAGTATCTTCAGGCCTATTGCCAAAAGCGCTATCCCGCCTACTATGTTGAAGCGGCGGCCAAGCATCGAGCCGAAGCGGTCGCCCGCATACGCTCCGATGAACGAAAGTGCGAAGGTGACTGCGCCTATGGTTGCTATTGCGAGCACAAGCGGCACGTCAAGGAACGCCAGGCTCACCCCGGCTGCGAACGCGTCTATGCTTGTCGCAATGGCAAGGACGATGAAAGTCTTGATTGAAGTCGGGAGGGCACGTTCCTTCTCGTCCTCCTTGCCAAAAAGCGAGTCGTAGAGCATCTTGAGGCCGATTGCCGAAAGCAGGATGAAGGCAATCCAGTGGTCAACCCCGGATACGATTTGCCTCGCGCCGGAGCCCAAAAGCCAGCCGAGCGCGGGCATCAATGCCTGGAACCCGCCGAAGAACAGGCCGCAGAGGAGCGCAGTTGTGAAGAGCCGGTGCCGCTTCTTGTAGTCCTCCTGGCCGCCCAAGGTTATGGAAACCGCGGTGGCGTCCATCGCAAGGCCTATCGAGAGGATGAGAATCTCTGTAAAGTCCATGAAATAGGATTTGACAGGCTGTGTTTATAGGGATTTGCAGGGCTTTGGGAAGCAAAGGCATATTAATATGAAAAGTATGAATAGTATGATATGACTAACAAATCAGGCAAGCCCGGCATCCACCACTGCCACGGGGTGGTCCGGACAATAGTGGTCGGGCCGCGGGGCCAGGTAGTCATCCCGAAGGAGGCCCGCGAGTGGATGGGAATAAAGCCCGGCGACCAGCTGGTGCTGCTCTCAAAGGTGCCCGGCGCGATGATGATAATCCGCGCCGACGGCATCCGCCACCTGGCAGAGAAGATAATGAGCAAGATAAAATAGCGTGCAGGGCGGCGCGCCTTCCAGACGTACAAATAGTGTTTTTTATGTTCGAAATCGAGACCCACGGGCTTGAGAAGAAGTTCGGCAACTTCACCGCAGTCAACGCCATTGACCTTGAAGTCAAGAAGGGCGAGATATTCGGCTTCCTCGGCCCGAACGGCGCGGGAAAGACCACCACGATAAAGATGCTCACCACGCTTGCCACGCCGACGAGCGGGACCGCAAAAATCGCGGGTTTTGACGTTGCCACACAGCCTGCAAAGGTGCGCTCGCGGATAGGCGTCGTGCCCCAGACGTTCTCGCTTTTCGAGGAACTTTCGCCGATGGAGAACCTGTGGTACATCGGGAAGCTCAACGAGATTCCCGAAAAGGAAATCGAGTCAAAGAGCATCGAGCTTCTCAAGGCAGTCACCCTTTACGACAAGCGCGACCTGCCCTCGGGCGGGTTTTCGGGCGGGATGAAGCAGAGGCTCTCGCTTGCGGCAAGCCTGCTGCACGAGCCGAACATACTTTTCATGGACGAGCCCACCACCGGCCTGGACCCGCAGAGCAGGATTGCGATGCGCGACATCACCCGCGACCTGAACAGGAAGGGCGTCACAATCATCTACACCACCCACGACATGGACGAGGCGGAGAAGCTGTGCGACCGCATCGCCATCATGGACCACGGCAACATCATAGCAATCGGCACCGCCGACGAGCTCAAGCGCAAGGTATCAAAGCACGAGATTGCCGAGATTGACGCGCCCGACGCGTCCAAGGAGACCGTTGATGCGCTCAGGAAGCTGCCATTCATACACTCCGTCGAAAAGGACGGCTCGCGGCTGGTGTGCGAAGTGTCGGACGGCTCGGAAATGTTCTCAAAATTATCTGACTTCTTCAAGAAAAGGCAGCAGCAGGTCAATGAGATACGCATACGCAAGCTGTCGCTTGAGGACGTGTTCATCAAACTTACAAAGAAGGACTTGAGGGAATGAAAAGGCAGGAAAAGACGGACAAGCGTGACGCTGACGAGAAGCTCATAGACCTGGACAAGGTCAGGGCGATTATCACCAAGAACTACATGGTGCTGCGCCGCGACAGGACGCGCATGATAGCCCTGATCGTATTCCCGATAGTCATGATATCCATTTTCGGAGCGACAACAGGCGTCACGCCAAAGCACCTTGCAACTGCAATTGTTGACAACGACCAGAGCCTGCTCTCAAGCCAGGTGGCGGGCCAGCTGCAGACGCTTGACGTCCTTAGCATCGAATACAGCGTGGGCAGCGAGTCCGAGGCAAAAAAGCTCCTTGACGAGGGCAAGGCCAAGGCGGTCGTGATAATCCCGCAGGGGTTTGAGGATGCCATCAAGGAAGGCCGGCAGACGACCATCCGGCTGATGGTCGACCAGTCGGACGCCACTGTCGCACAGATTGCATCCGCAAGCATCAGGGGATTCATAACCGGGCTGTCAAAGCAGGCCAGCGCACAGATGATAGCACAAGAGCAGGTTAACATTGCGATTGCCGCAAGGAAGGTGGCTGCGCTGGAATCGCTGCTCTCCTCGGGTGCGCAGGCGGCCGGGACTGTTGACGCGTATGACCTGGCAGCTGAGCAGGCTACGCTCGCGCGCTACCGGCTTATGCAAAGCACGGACACGCTGACCAAGCTTTCGCAGGCTGTTGCCGCTAACCTATACTCGCCAACAAACGCGGACTACTTGAACGAACTTACTTTCGCCTATGACAACCCAAGAGCCAAGGCGTCGGTAGTCAGTGAAATCAACCTGGACCAACAATATGTCGCCCAGATGGCTATGTACAGCGGGCTTGCAGCAGGGAACATGATGGTGCTGCGCAGCGTCGCCTCCACACAGGCGCTCATCGCACAGGCAAAGGCCGGCTCGCTTGCGCTCTCGGCACAGCTTGACTCCGCAGCACCTGTTGCGGACAGCGTGCAGGTCACGCTTGAAGGCTTTGCCTCAACCGACGTCAGCAGCCTTGTCGACCCCATCACGGTCGAGTCGGTGCAAGTGTACGGCCAGAGGCAGGGGATTGACTTTGCGCTGCCTGCGCTTGTTGCGCTAATCATATTCCAGGGCGCCATAATGGGCATGGGAAGGGCGATTGCAGGCGAGCGCCACGACGGCTCGCTTACCCGCGTGTTCCTCACGCCGACCTCAAACACCACGATACTGCTTGGGACCCAGCTTTTCTACATGATATTCGAGACGTTGCGCGCAATATGCATAGTCCTAATCGCGATGCTGGTTTTCGGGCTGACGATTTCAGGCAACCCGTTCGAGGTCCTCCTGATAATAATCCTGTTCACAATGGGAGCAACCGGGGTCGGGCTCGTAATCTCGTCCTTTGCAAAGACCGAGGAGCAGTTCATGCCAATGTCGATGCTCATAAGCCTGCCTTCGATGTTCCTTGCCGGCGCGTTCTTTCCCATACAGACCATGCCTGCGATACTGCAGGGCCTGGCGAAGGTGCTGCCTATTTACTATGCAGGCGACGCGCTTCGCGGCGTGATGGTCAAGGGGTTCTCGCTGATGCAGGTGTGGCCGGACGTGCTTTTCCTGTCGCTTTTTGCGCTTGTCATGCTTGCGCTGTCAGTAATGGTTTTCAAGAGGGAAGTAATGTAAAAACGATTATCAGGTGGTTTGTATGAAAAACGAAATATTGTTCGCATTTGTGTTTGCCTTGCTGGCAGTCAACGTATCCGCGTTGAACCGGCCCGACGTGCGCATCACGGGCTACTCGATGCCGGTTGCCCTGCTTGCAGCGGACCAGTCGGAAGTCACGCTTTCGCTTGAGAGCGTGGGAAAGCTTGACTGCGCCTACCGCGTGATAGCGCAGGCCTCGCCGTCATACCCAATCAGTTTGCACGGCCCGGACGTGATAGTGGTCGGCGACCTGTGCAAGGCCGATGGCGCAAGGAACATAACATTCGTGTTCAACGCAGACCAGAACGCCAACGCAGGCAACAACCCGGTGTCGGTCACAATCACTTATGAGAGCGAGAACGCAGCGCCCTATTCGACGCTCCAAAACCTCAACATCCCGGTTTCCGGCTTCCCGGAACTCCGTGCGCAGGTGACCTCAAGCACGCCCATTGACATCCACCCCGGAGACACCGCAACAGTAGAGATTACACTGGACAACATCGGGTCTTACAAGGCCCAGGCCATCGAGGCCACCCTGAACGCGCCGACGCCTATGGAGGTCAAGGCAGCTACCAAGACGGCGATAATCGCCGAGCTTGCGGCCAAGAAGTCGGCCAAGGTCACTTACACGATTTTCGTGCCAAAAGGCCAACGGCCGGGAGTGTATTCGGCTGGCCTTGCGCTGTCTTACATAGATGAGGCCGGGATGCGCGTCTCAAAGTCAATTCCAGTAAGCATAACCGTTGCCGCGAAGGCGGACTTGGCTGTCGCGCCGAGCGCGGATGCCGTGTTCATCGGCGCAAATAACGCTGCAGCCCGCTTTACCATAAAAAACAACGGTGCGGACGCTGCAAAGAACCTCCGGGTAAAGGTCATCCCCCAGTTCCCAATATCAACTGACGGCAGCGAGAGGCTGGTTGGCGACCTTGCGCCGGGCGCGACTGTCGAGGTTGCATTCAACGTCAACGCGGACAAGGAAGCGGCTGCCGGAAACTACGCACTGCAAATCCAGGCGACTTACGAGGATGCCTCGGGAACCAAGTACCGCGAGAGCGTCGAGACCGGGATAACCGTCCATCAAAAGGACCTCTTTACCTCAATATTTGGCGACTACTGGTTCCTCTGGGCCATTGCGGCAATAGCGCTCGCGGTCTTCCTTGGCCGCAAGGCAAGGTCAGCCCTTGGAAAGAAGAAGGCATAAGGGCGTTTGGGCCCAACCCCCCCCCCCCCGCTCTTTTCCGTTTTTCTCCCTTCTTTCCTTTATTCCCCTTTTTTGCAAATCTTTTTCTTTACTTGCACACTAATTGTGGATAAACCACCGGAAGCTGCGAAGCCTCCCAGCCTAAATCATAGGCGTTTTTGAATGATAGCAATCAGCGACTTTGGAGTCATCGTCATAGTCGCAACCATCGCCGGCGCAGTCGCGATAATGCTCCGCCAGCCCTCGGTAATCGGCCTACTTGTCGCTGGAATGATAGTCGGTCCCCACCAGCTGGGCCTTGTAGGCAGCATGGACTCGATATCAAGCTTTGCCGACGTGGGCGCCATCCTTCTGCTCTTCGCCATCGGCCTTGAGTTCTCAATGGACAGCCTGAAGAGCCTGGGCGCCAAGGCGACCATACTTGCAGCAACCAAGATGGGCATCATAATGCTCCTGGGCTACCTTGCGGCGACGCTTTTCGGCCTCAAGCCCATCACGGGAATGTACCTTGGCGCAATCTTCTCAATCACGAGCACGGCCATAGTCTCCAAGATACTTTCTGAGAAGAACTTTTCCGACCGACCGGAGGCGCCGCTCCTGATAGCCTCGCTGATTGTGGAGGACATCATCTCGATATTCATGCTCGCGGTGCTCTCGGGCATCAGCGGGTCGGGCGAACAGGTCTCGTTCAAGTTCATCCTCTCGGTCGCGAACTCGCTCGTGATATTCGGGGTGTTCTACCTGGTCCTCTCGAGGATACTCAAGATAGTGCTTGACTGGCTTTCCGAAAACCGCGCAGAGGAGACGCTTGCGTTCTCCGCCCTGAGCATGGGGGTCGGCCTGAGCTTCCTCGCCCAGTTTGCGGGCCTGCCTGCGTCAATCGGTGCGTTCCTTGCAGGCAACCTCATAGCATCGCTCAAGAAAGCCGAGGAGTTCAAGCAGGCGATTTACCCGCTCATCTTCGTATTCTCCGCGTTGTTCTTCCTCTCAGTCGGGATGGTGGTTGACCTGCGCTCGATAATCTCCAACATCTGGCTGATTGCGGGAATCGCCATTGCCGCGATTGCAATCAAGTTCGTGGCAACGCACGTGTCATACTACTTCGTCGAGGCGGACTCGCGCTCGGCCACTTTTGCAGGGATTGCGATGCTCTCAATCGGCGAGTTCTCGATACTGATAGCCCAGCTTTCGCGCAACGTGGTCACCGACATCGACCTTATCGGCATCACGTCTGCTTTGGTGCTGATCACTTCGCTTACGACGTCGTTTTTGATTGACGACTCCGAATTCATCTGGAGGAAGCTGCGGCGCACGCTGCCTGCACGCATAGTCGACGCCGGACGGCAGATTGCACGCCAGAACCAGCAGGCGTTCTACGCGGTGCAGTACAACTACTCGTTCAACAGCAAGGTCGGCTCAAGCGTCTCCTTCCTCCGCGAGAACCTCCTTCTGATGGTAATCATCTTCGGGGTCATACTCTACTCGACGCAGTCCGCCCAGACGTTTGCCTTTGGAGACACGATCATAACGCTCAAGGGCCTCGGGCTGGGCGTCGCGCTGGTTGCAACAGCGGCAATAATGGCAAGGACGATAATCGCAATGAGAAAAAGCGACTACTATTCCATACGCAGCGCAGGGCTCCTGTCGATGTACCGCAAGCTGGCGCGCACATTCAGCACCTCGGCCATCATCTGGCTTGCCATTGCCCTGCTCGCGGTGCTCGTTGTCTTCGGGTCCAACCCCGAAGCAAGCAGGATGATAACGCTTGTTGCGATACTGGTGGTCATAGCGGACGTGTACAGGCGAAGGGAAGGCAAGATGGGAATGCTGCAAGGCCGCTCTGACTATTATTAGTTTTAAAAGAAAAAGTGGAAGCCGCGCTTCCTGTGCGTCCCGGGCCCCTCGCTGCAAAAAACCGGTTTGCTTAGGCTGTTTTTTATAAGGGAAAACACTAATGGGTGCATACCTGGCCCTTGGGCCGAAGAACGCTTACTGGAGAGTGCTTGCTATGGCCAACAACGTCTATTGGTTTTCCGAAATCAACAAGTCCTCGATTCCCATCGCGGGTGGCAAGGGCGCCAACCTTGGCGAGATGTTCCAGCTCGGCCTGCCGGTGCCCGACGGCTTCGTGGTGTCGAGCGAGGCGTACTTCAACTTCGTGCGCGCTACCAAGATAGACAAGCTCATTGAGTCCACGCTCTCGGGGCTTGACGAGCAGGACTCGGACAAGCTGGACCAGGCGAGCGAGACCATCAAGAACGCCATCCTGGCTGAGCCGGTGCCCAACGACATCCGCACCGACCTTGTCCGCGCCTACAACAAGCTGTGCGGGGTGAGCATCTTCCCGCTTGCAAGCCAGGAGTTGCTCGTGGCCGTAAGGAGCAGCGCAACAGCCGAGGACCTGCCCGAGGCCTCGTTTGCGGGCCAGCAGGCCACATTCGTGAATGTGAAGGGAGCTGACATGCTCGTTGACGCGGTGCGCTCGTGCTGGGCCAGCCTCTTTGAGGCAAGGGCAATCTACTACCGCATAACTGAGCACTTCGACCACAACAAGGTCGGGCTGTGCGCTGTTGTGCAGAAGATGGTGGACAGCGAAAAGAGCGGGGTCATGTTCACGGTAAACCCCATCAACAGGAACCCGAACGAAATCATGATTGAGGCTGCGATTGGCCTTGGCGAGGCCGTTGTGAGCGGGTCGGTCACGCCGGACAACTACATTGTCGCCAAGGACTCGATGCAAATCGCAAACAAGACCATAAACAAGCAGGAGTTTGTGATTCTCCGCGGAAAGTCCGGCACCGGCTCGGAAAAGGCCGACCTGCCTGATAACCTTGCCTCTGCGCAGAAGATCCCGGACGACCAGATAACCAGGCTGGCGGACTTTGGAAAGAGGATTGAGGAGCACTACGGCGCACCCCAGGACATCGAGTGGGCAGTTGAGAAGGGAAAAATATACATAGTCCAAACTCGGAACATCACCACGCTAAAGGACAGGTTGCCGCAGGAAGAGAAGACGCAGGAGGTGAAGGTCGCAGTGGAAGCAAACGAGCCGATAGTGCAGGATACAATCAAACCGCGACCTCAAGCAGCACCCGCGCCAACTGTTGACATACCCAGGCCGCAGGTCATCGTAGAAACTGCGGTCCCAACATCATCCTCAAAGGCAAAGCCCATACTAAAGGGCCTGGGCGCCTCGCCGGGAACTGCGTGGGGGCCCGTGCGGCTCATCTACTCGCCAAAGGAAATACACAAGGTAAGGCAGGGCGACGTTTTGGTAACCGAGATGACCTCGCCGGACTACGTGCCTGCGATGAAGCGCGCCGCAGCAATCGTCACGAACTCTGGCGGCCAGACGTGCCACGCCGCAATAGTGAGCCGCGAACTCGGGATACCATGCATCGTCGGCACGCGCACCGCGACCATTGACCTTAAGGAGGACCAAATCATCACGGTGAACGCGACCCAGGGCGTGGTGTTTGAGGGAAAGCTCGCAACCACAACTGCAGCAGGCTCAAACCCGACCACCAAGGCAATGGAAAAGGAGGTCGCGTCTGACGCGTTCATGCAGGAAGTGGTGCGCGCAACCAAGTACCTCTCCGGGCCGCAGAGCGACAACATCGTAACAGGCACCAAGCTCTACGTCAACCTTGCCGAGCCTGAGAACGCTGAGAAAATCGCATCAAAGCACGTCGACGGGGTCGGCCTCTTTAGGGCGGAGTTCATAATCGCCGGGTTCGGAAAGCACCCAAAGGCGATGCTCAAGCAGGGTAAGCGCGAGGAGTTCATCGACGCTTTGTCGGACGGCATGCGCAAGATGTGCGCAGCTTTCTACCCCCGGCCGGTCATCTACCGCGCAACCGACTTCAAGACCAACGAGTACAGGAACCTCGAGGGCGGCGAGGAGTTCGAGCCAAAGGAAGAGAACCCCATGATTGGCTTCCGCGGCTGCTTCCGCTACATCAAGGACCCCGAAGTGTTCAACATGGAGCTCGAGGCCATCAAGCGCGTGCGCGAGACGTACGGGATGAAGAACCTCTGGCTGATGATACCGTTCGTGCGCACGGTCAACGAGTTCAGGGCGTGCAAGAAGCTTGTGGACGCGGCCGGGCTTGCGAACGGCGGGTACGACTTCAAGCTGGGCATAATGTGCGAAATCCCCTCTACAATCATCCTTGCCGAGGAGTTCTGCAAGGAAGGCGCGCAGTTCTTCTCAATAGGGAGCAACGACCTGACCCAGCTCACCCTCGGCCTTGACCGGGACAACCCGATTGTGGCTGACGACTTTGACGAGCGCGACCCATCTGTCCTCGAGTCCATCCGGCTGGTAATCGAGCGCTGCCACAAGCACGGCGTGCCGGTGGGGATATGCGGCCAGGCGCCGTCGGTCTACCCTGAGTTTGCCGAGGCGATTGTCGAGTATGGCATCGACTCAATCAGCGTCAACTCCGATGTGATTGAGGCAACGCGCAAGACAGTGGCAAGCGCGGAGCAGAGGCTATTGATGAAGAAGGCGCGAAGCAATTAAGAAGAACTGGGAGATACAAGAGAGAGGGTCGAAAGATGATATTCGGCTTTTGCGGCACGCTGGGCTCAGGAAAGGGCACTGCAATAGAGCTATTGCAGAAGGAATTCGGAGCTACTAGCTTCAGCCTTTCTGACGAGATTAGGCAGGAGTGCAAAAAGCGTGGCTTGGGACTCGAACGGACCAACCTGATTGCTGTTGGAAACGATATGCGGAAAAGCCACGGTGACGGCTATTGGGCGGACAGGGTTGCCGAAAAGGTCAAGGCCCTTCCGAACTGGCAGAAAAAAGTCGCCACCGTCGATTCCATCCGGCTTCCTGCAGAGGTTGAGGGGCTTGTTGAACAGTTCGGGAAGGGATTCGCGCTTATCAGCGTCGACGCGCCGGTTGAACTGCGCTACGAGCGCATCAAGAAGCGCGCAAGGGCAGGCGAGCAGCTGCTTTCGCTTGAGCAGTTCGAAGCGTCCGAACACAAGGAACAGTCAAAGGCAAAAGGCGAGCCCAACCTTGCCGCGACGATGGCGCTAGCTGACTATGAAATCGTCAACGACGAGAGCAGACCGGAGCTTGAGCGCGGAATCCGCACGATTGCCAACAAGTACCACCAGAAGACCAAGTAGGAATTGCTGGCACATCAACCAAAACAATATAACTATTTATTGAGCAATAACTGTACAACTATTGACTGTGTCTAGAGGTAGGGGAAATGAACATCGTGCTTGGCGCGCCGTACAACAAGATAATCGACAACGCACTGAAGAAGGGCCAGGCAGGCACCAAGGCCGAAGTCATACGCCAGGCTTTGAAGCTTTACCAGCGGTACTTCGAGGACGAGGAGACGCTTGTCGCAAGGGCGATTGAACGGGACATGGCATTGATAAGGTCGGGAAAGATGAAGACCTATTCACTCAAGGAAGTTAAGAAAAGACTGAATATCGACTGAAAGTTGTAGACTTGCCCAAAATACCCTTTGACGCGTAACAACTCAAAGGGAGTTTTTCTTGGAACACGAAGTATCCGACGAGGCGTTCGCCGAAATCCAAAAGATGGACCACGGCCTGCAGGAACTATTCATCCGGCACATCGAGAAAGTCTCCAACATGCCTCCAAGAAGGCACCTGCGCTTTGGAAATCCGCACTTTGTTGAGAAGGTCACAAAAAGTGCGAGATTCGCATACAAGATAGAGAACGAAACCGTTTACGTCGTGCGCTGCTTTGCCACGCACAAGGAATACGAGCAGTGGTACAGAAACCTGTGATCGCATCCAAGCGGCTGCGACTTATCCGACTATAGTCCCGCAGTCCCTGCTTCCCTCGACCAGCTTCTTCAGCTGGTCAAGCTTCTTCCCATTAGCAAATACTATTTCTATCCCACTTCTTGCCGCAAGCTTGCAGGCTATTATGTCAAAGACAAACGGCGCCGTGGGTTCGCGGGTATCCAGGCGGGTTGCAAGCTCGATGAGCTGCTCATAAGACATTTTCTTGATGAGCTTGGCTTTCGGGTTCTTGGAAGGGTCGGAATCGTAAATCCCGTCAATCTTGGACAGGTTGATTAGCCGCCTTGCCTTGAGCCTCTCTGCAATTATGACAGCAGCGTGGTCGGAGGTTGCGCCCTCCACAAACCCCGCGCCAACTGGGATTAGGTTGAGCCTGGAGGCGAGCTGAACTTCTGACAAGTCGGTGATTGACTTTGGATAGGCAACGTCCTCGCCAAGAAGCGAAATCAGGAGAGTTGCGTTGACGTGGTTTATCATCTGGCCAATCTTGTCGGCCATGACTTGCGTGCCGTTCTTCCTGGCTATGTCCTGATATTGGGCGGAAAATTTTCCTCCGCCAACAGAGATTGCGAGCTTGAAGCCCTCTGCGTGCAGCTTCTTGATTAGCGCTGCTGCTGACTTGACGTATTCGGCGTCAATGTCGCCGTTATCCTTGAACAGGAGCGAGCCGCCAAGGGAAATCACGGTAAAATCTTTCTTGTCCAAAAACGCATCACCAGCTGAAAATGGGCCGAAGTAACCAAAGCCCCTATTAATTCATTAACCATTAGCACCAATAAATATTGCGTTAGCAGGGGTGGGCAGGATGGCAGACTTTTCAGCAATAATCCGCGGCCTAAAGCCGGTCTTCGACGAGAAGGAAAAGAGGCAGGACAAGGTCTTGGTCCTCAGCCGCGAGATAGTCAGGCTTTCAGCACGCGCAATCCGCGACATCCACACTGGAGAAAAAGTCGAGCTTTCGGCAACCTTGGAGGAGCTTGAAGGCAAGGTCAAGGAAATCCGGCAATATGACGACGACTTCTCCCACATCACCGAGCACTGCTATCAGGAATACGTCGAAATCAAGACATTCCTTGCAATAACCTACCACCAGGACCTGCCATCGCCCGATGACCTTTCGATGCCGGTCACCTCTTACCTTTCCGGCATTGCCGACTGCGTCGGCGAAATCAGGCGCGCAATCCAAATCAGCCTCAAGGAAGACAAGGACGACGAGGCCAACTACTACTTCGGCAGGATGAACGACATCTACGACAACATAATGCTCCTCAAATACTCCACGTCAATCATCGGGCCGCTCAAGCAGAAGCAGGACATGGTGCGCTCCTCCATTGACCACGCGCGGAGCGAGCTTCTGATGGCGAAGTTTACAAAGAGGTCGTAGGCTTTTGGAAAAAACCAAGTACAAGCACCTGGCAGCATTCGACTTCGACTCCACGCTGATTGAGGGCGAGGTCATCAACGGCATTGCCGAGATTGCCGGAATGGGCGCAATAGTCTCCAAGATAACCAGGAAAGTGGTCGATGGCGAAATCCCGTTCGAGGACGCGCTCCACCAGCGCTGCGCCATGCTTGAGGGTGTGACAATGCAGGACTGCATGCTTTTGGGCGACCGCATCAAGGTAATGCACAACATCGCGCCAACCATGGAACACCTCAAGTCGCACGGCTTCTACATCGCAATAATCAGCGCCTCCTTGAACCCCGTTGCGGCACGGGTTGCAAGCAGGCGAGACTTCACCGCAGTTGACCAGTTCCTTTTCAACACCCTGCGGGCAGACAACGGCAAGCTGACTGGCGACGTTCAAATCAAAGTCAGCGACAAGGGCGCGCTCGTGTTCAAGCTCCAGCAGGAGCTTGGAATCCCGAAGACCCACACTATGGCAGTTGGCGACGGCAGCATGGACCTGCCGATGTTCGCCCAGTCCGGCCTGAGCATAGCGTTCAACGCAAAGGAAATCGCAAAGAAAGCGGCGAGCAAGAGCGTTGATGGAAAGGACCTGGCCAAAATCATCCCGGTTGTGGACGAGTGGCTGGCTAAGACGAAATGAAGGCCAAATAGCTTTTGCACTTATTTTTACGAATAAAACGCCTTACGGCCAGTTTTCAAGAATGTAAAAAATTAGTGGGGAGGGACTGGCAGGTCCCTCCCAGAATGTTTTGGGGGTGGGTTGAACTGTGCTCGAAAGCACAATTACGCGCGATTCTGTGATTCCTTTGCGATTCCTGTTTTGCTTTTCCGTGATTTTGCCGCGATTGGTTCGCGACTGATTCGGGATTGCTACCCGATTGGAAGGTAGTACACTTTCCTTCCTGCCTGCTTCTTGGAAAGCAACCCCGCGACTGCGAGCCTGTTGAGGCGCGCGCACGCGGCGTTCTTTCCCTTGTAGCCGAACTTGTCGGCCACTTCCTGGGCGATTACCTTGCCCTTTTCCTTGACGAATCCTATGATTTCCATGTCGATGTCTGCCACGATGTCCTTTCCGGGCACCGCCGCAACAGCGACCTTTTCCACCGAACTCTTCTCAAGCATCTCCTCAAGCTGCGCGACGCGCCTTTCGAGGAACTCGAGGCGGTCCAGCTTGGCGTTTATCTCCCTCAGCACGAGGTTGAACGACAATTTCTCGTCGGAAATCTTCGAAAGGTAATACGCCGTTGTCAGGGCGGGGTCCTTGACGGATTCCTTGAATGAATGGTAATCCGATACGATTCCTTCATCCAAAGCCATTTTCGGCACCTTTTTATTTCCGGTTTGATTGTTACTTATTCGCGATTGCGTCACGAATCGTGAGAATCAATCACGACACAATCATGATTCTATTGGGATATTTAAACCTATCTAGACCGCGGTTCGCTTAATCGCACGAAATCCTCTTTCTTCTCGCAATCTCGCTAAAAAACCTTGGGCTGCCTAATATCCTAGGCGAATTTTAAACGGCGGCTTGCCGAAGGCGTTTAGCATATGGACATTTTGTGCGTGGCAGATTTGCATGGCGAGGTGCAGGCCAAGCAGTTCCTGTTCGAGTTCATCAAGAGTACCAAGCCGGACGCCATCATCCTTGCAGGTGACGTGACCTGCGGCAGCGTCTCCTATGCCGAGGACCTGTTCGACGGGCTTGAAAAGACCGGGATTCCTTTTTATGCAGTCCACGGGAACAACGACCCCGAGCCCGTGCAGGACTTCTTTGAGGAGACCGGCCACGACCTTGCAGGCAAAAGGACGGTAATCGGCGGAATCCCGTTCTACGGCCTTGGCGGCAGCGGGCCAACCCCGTTCAACACGGTCTGCGAGTATACCGAGGAGACCATTGGGAAGAAACTTGCAGAGCTGAAGGTGCCGGACAATGAAGAGTTCATTCTGGTGAGCCACGCTCCGCCGCGCGACTGCGAATCTGACAGGACTTCGCGCGGAAACCACGTGGGAAGCAGGTCGCTGCGCGAGTTCGTGCTGGCAAAGAAGCCGGCTGTTGTGATTTGCGGCCACGTGCACGAGCAGCACTTGACGGAAAAGCTTGGAGGCACAATCATTGCAAAGGTTGGCACGCTGATGCACAGGAAAGCGCTCGTGCTTTCCATCCCGGAAGACAAGGTCACGCTGCTTTAGACCCTTGATTGAGGTTTTGATTCCCTTGGCAAATTTCAGGATTGAACAGGACAAGAAATTCGACGGCATCTACTGGGCGTTCGACCCTTCAGGAAAGCGGTTCCTTGCAACCAAGAACCTGGTCAGGGGCTTCCGGGTTTCGGATGAGCGCGTAATCAGCGTAGGCGGGGAGGAGTACCGCTTCTGGGAGCCGTCCAGGAGCAAGCTCTCGGCTGCAATAGTCAAGGGAATCCGGAACCTCCCGATCAAGCCCGGCTCGTCCGTCCTCTACCTTGGGGCGGCCAACGGAATTACCTCGAGCTTTGTCTCCGACATCATTGGAAAGAAGGGCGTGCTTTACGGGGTAGAAATTTCGGCATCTGCAATGGAGGACTTCATTTTCGTCTGCCAGAAGCGCGAGAACATGCTGCCGATACTCGCCGACGCACGCTCCCCCGAAAATTACTCAAACATGGTTGACGGCAAGGTCGACGTGGTGTTCGAGGACGTTGCTGACCAGGAGCAGGCGAAAGTGATGATCCGGAACGCCAAAGCTGCGCTCAAGAAGGGCGGCTACGGCATGCTTGCGGTGAAGGCGCGCTGCATCGACTCCGCAGCAGACCCGAGGAAGATTTTTGCGCAGGTCGAAAAGGAGCTTTCCGAAGACTTTGAAATAGAGGAGAACCTCGACATCAGCCAGTTCGAGAAGGACCACGAGTTTTTGCTGCTCAAGTACAAGGGATAATAACCGCTTTGCCAACTTGCAACTAATTTAAACCCCGATTTTCAATATTACTCAGGGTTTTTCATTAAGTTTTAACGGCTGACTGCGCGTTTTCTTTTTCGCAGCAGGAGCCGTATAGGTGGGTGTAAACAAATGTTAGAGAACGTACTTTCGCTGACAGCGGGCGCCGGCGTATTGGTGCTTGCATTCGCAGCGTACCTGGCCTACTCGGTGCTCAAGCTGCCGCAGGGAACGGACAAGATGAAGTCCATCTCGGCCGCAATCAAGGAGGGCGCTATGGCTTACCTTTCAAGGCAATATAAGACGCTGGTGCCGCTTGTGCTTGTAATCGCAGTAATCATCGGCTTCGTGGTCGGTTTTGCGCCTGCAGTTGCATTCGTGGTGGGCGTAGGCCTGTCGGCCCTTGCGGGTTACGTGGGCATGAACGTGTCGGTCAACGCCAACGTCCGCACTGCAAAGGCCGCTGAAAACGGGCTTGCGGAGGCGCTGGGTGTTGCTGTAAAGGGCGGCTCGGTGACCGGCCTCGCTCTTGTGGGCCTCGGACTCATCGGGATGTCCGCAATCATAAACTTCAACCAGGGCACCCCACAATATACTATTGTGCTTGTCGCCTTCGGCTTCGGGGCTTCCCTCATGTCACTGTTTGCGCGTGTAGGCGGTGGTATCTACACCAAGGCAGCTGACGTTGGAGCGGACCTCGTAGGCAAGCTCGAAAAGGGGATTCCAGAGGACGACCCGCGCAACCCAGCTGTCATCGCTGACAACGTAGGCGACAATGTGGGAGACTGCGCTGGAATGGCAGCGGACTTGTTCGAGTCTTATGTAGTCACCATAGTCGCGACAATGCTCCTTGGCCTTGCTGCTGCGGACGCTACAAAGACAATGCTCCCGCTTGTGCTTGCTGCAGGCGCGGCAGTAGCATCGATTGTGGGCGTGTTCTGCGTGCGGCTTGGAAAGAGCAACAAGGTGATGAACGCGCTCTACAAGGGAGTGATAGGAACTGCAGCGCTTTCAACTGCGTACTTCTATTACATAACCGCAGTTGTCCTTGGCGACATGAGCCTGTTCTATGCAACGCTCGTCGGAGTGGCGACTACCGGGGTAATCATCCTGATTACCGAGTACTACACCGCGCGCGAGTACGGGCCGGTAAAGTCCATCGCAAAGGCATCGCAGACCGGTGCCGCAACCAACCTCATCCAGGGCCTTGCAATCGGAATGGAGGCAACCGCGCTCCCGGTGCTTACCATCGTCGCTGCAGTGTTCATCGCCTATGCGGTCGGCGGCATGTACGGGATTGCAATAGCAGTCACTGCGATGCTTTCGATGACAGCAATCATCATCACCCTTGACGCGTACGGCCCCATCACGGACAACGCAGGAGGGATTGCGGAGATGAGCGGGCTTCCTGAGAAGGTGCGCAAGGTAACTGACGAGCTTGACGCTGTCGGCAACACCACCAAGGCAACCACCAAGGGCTTTGCAATCGCCGGTGCCGCCTTGGGCGCGCTCGCACTCTTTGCCGCATTCGCAACCGAGGCCAGGCTCACCTCAATTAACCTTCTCAACCCGCCGGTTGTAATCGGCTTGTTCCTCGGCGCGCTGCTTCCGTTCGTGTTCGCGTCCATGCTGATGCGTGCAGTGGGCCGCGCGGCGTTCGACATAGTGGAGGAGGTGCGCAGGCAGTTCCGCGAGATAAAGGGAATAATGGCAGGGACGGGAAAGCCCGACTATGCAAGGTGCGTTGACATCAGCGCCGCTGCAGCGCTCAAGGAGCTCATAGTCCCCGGAGTCATGGCAATCGTATCACCAATAATTGTCGGATATGTGTTCGGGCTTGAGGCTCTTGGAGGACTGCTCGCAGGAGCGATTGCGTCTGGCTTTCTCATGGCAGTGTTCATGAGCACCGGAGGCGGAGCCTGGGACAACGCCAAGAAGTACATCGAGGGCGGCGCATATGGCGGGAAGGGCTCGGACGCGCACAAGGCTGCCGTGGTCGGCGACACCGTGGGCGACCCGTTCAAGGACACCGCGGGACCCGCGCTCAACTCGCTGATTAAGGTGCTCAACACCGTCGCATTGATAGTGGCGGGAGTGCTGGTTGCGGCGGCAGTGGTGGCCTAGAAAAGGCCGGACTTTCTTTTTTCTTCTTCTTTTATTTTTTAGAATTAGCTGACTCTGCATTTTTCTTCTCAAGCAATGCTTTCCACTGCTCAATCCGGAACCGCGGGGCGCTCTTCTGGACTTTGGGGTGCGCAAGCAATGCAGTAAGTTCCCCGGAAGAAAGCGTCTCCGGCTCGCGGACTGCGGTAACATAAGGGAATATCTTTCCACTACTTTCGTGCCCGATATCAGTGTGAAATACCGCGACGGTGTTCCCGTTGGCATCAGTCTTGTGGAATAGTGGCTTGCCCTTGTTTAACGCGGCAATTTCCGGGTCAACCTGCACAAGACCCCGCCGTGAGTCAGACGGTATGCGCCGTATATGTATTCCAAGGCCGTAAAGCGACTTTTCGTCCCGCAACTCTTTCATGCGTGCAAAATGGTCATCAACGCGTTTTTCAACTGCGGAGACGGATTCCCTGATGCGGTTAAAAAATGCCATGAAAATACCACCAACCTCATTTCGAGCCGTACATCTTCTGGTGTTCCTTGAACTTCTCGTAGATTCCATCCGGAAGCACGTCCTGGCCTGCAACCTGCATTGTCTTTAGCGCCTCGAACGTGGCGCGCGAGCGGAGCACGCAGTAGGGCTTGAGCCCGGCCTTCTCAAGCTCGACTAGGGGGTTCTTGCCTTCCAGGTCGGTTTCCTGCCGGTCAAAAAGCACCACCAGCCCGGCAAGGTCAAAAGGAACGCCCAGTTTCCGGAGCTTCTCAATCGACTCGAACTTTGTGCCGCCGGTTGTAATCACGTCGTCGACGAAAAGCAGGCGGTCGCCGGGCTTGAGGTTGCCAACAAGGAGCTTGTCCTTGAGGTCGCCGTAGTCCTTGGTCTCCTTGCGGTCGTAGAGCACGCGCTTGTTTACGCCGAAAAGTTCGGAAAGCGAGCGCGCAACAGTGGTTGCGATGGGAATTCCCTTGTAAGCAGGCCCGAACACCACGTCAAATTTGTCAAGGAGGCCGTTCTCGTAGATGCAAAGGGCAAAGGCGTCGCCTATTGCCTGCAGCGCCTCGCCGTCGTCGAGGTTTCCCGCGTTGAAGAAGTACGCGCTCTTGCGGCCTGACTTGAGCGTGAAGTCGCCAAAGCGCAGGACCTGCTTTTTGAGAAGAACGGAAAGGAGGGAAGAATGGGAAAATGGCGCTTCAGTGCCGCGCACTGCACCCGTTGGAATGGAATCGTACAATTCCTTGGCCGCTTTACCCGGGTCTGCTGACTCGATGATGCTGCGGCCCGCTATGAAAAAGTCGCACCCCGCTGCAACCGCCTTGGAAGAGTCGCCGCCCTGCTTGCCTATCCCGGGCGAGATGATGAGCGTGTCCTTTCCGATTATTTTTCGCGCAACAGCAAGCCGCTCGTAATCGTTTCCCGGAGCCACGATTCCGTCCACTCCAGTCTCTTTCGCCATCTTGCAAAGCCGCACGGCCTCGCGCAGTCCGAAGAGGTTGCCCTTTGAAGTCATTGAAACTAGGAGAAAGACGCCCCGGTTGCGCTTCTTGGCCTCCGCAACAACCGCGGCAACCGCGTCCTGGCCGGAAAACCCGTGGCAGATGATTGCATCAAAGCCAGCGTCGTAGTAATAGGAGGACTTCATCTGGTTGCTTGAGTCTATGTCCGCAAGCTTGGCGTCGAGTATGACCGGCTTCTGGCCGCAGGCCTTCTTGATTTCAGCGACTGCATCAGCGTGGCTTTTCTTCCAGTAAAGAGGCATCTCAGGATGCACCTTGACTGCCGCAATGTACGGGGCGCAGGCTTTGGCTGCAGCCATTGCCTTTGCATAGTCCTTCTCGTCAAGCGAGAGTATGAGCCTGGAGCCGGAAGTGCTGATTTGGAATGCCATGGATAACTCACCCAAGAAACGCCCAGTCAAAAAAAGCGTCACTATCTATACGCTCAAAACAGTTTTTAATCAGGTGACAGCTTATGAATGCACAGGCGGCACGCGATGGAAAAGAGGTTCGACAGCAGGTTTGCTCTAAAGGCCATACTTGCGGTTGCCATCGTGCTCGCGCTCCTGATGACCTACTCGATATTCCTTCGGAACAAGCCGGAGGGGTTCTCTCTCCTGTATTTCGAACCCTCGCAGTACACTGCAGGCAACTACGTTGCAGTCCTTCAAAACCGCGAGAACGGCCAGATGGACTACCAGGTGCAGTTTGACCTTGACAACGCAACCGTGCAGTCCGTCAACAGGACGCTGCAGGATGGCGAAAAGACCGAGTTTGCCGTCCTTGACTACGCGCCGGGGTTTGCAAAGCCGGGTTCAACCATTGAAATCACGGCCAAAAGGCAGAATAGCACTGCGCTCGTAATTTATGCAACCAAGAGGTAGTTTGCCATGAGAATCGGGTTTGTGGACTGCGCATCAAACAAGGCGGACGCTTTCGAGGCATTCAGCGCAATAACAAACGAGATGGTTGCCGGCGCGCAGCTTGAGCGGCGGACTGCACACGACCTTCTCAAGATTCCCCTCACTGCAAAGAAGCTCCTAACCGGCGGCTGCGACATTGCAGTGGTGTTCCTGATGCTCTCGGAGGACGACCTTGACGCGATGTCGCTTGTACACGAGAAAATCATCGACGTAGAGCTTTCCGCTGAGAAGTTCGTGCTCTTCTGCATAATCTCGGACGAGGAGTACGAAAACGACGAGGAGTTTGAAAACATTGCAGAGTCGCGGATGAAGACGGTTCTCAAGCTCGCGTCCCAGCTCGAGCTTTCGCCTTCGCAGGTCTCCCAAATCATCGGCGACACGCAGATGACGCAGGCGCTTGCCGAGCTTTCAGGGTTCTCGGCAGCGGTTTCGGGCGACGACGTTCCAAAGGAAGGCGAGGAGCAGCCTGAGACGGGCTCCGGTTCAGAGACCGGCGGCTCAAGCCTGTTCTGATTATTCCAGCGCCCGTTTTTCCCTTCAGGGTTTTGGCACTTTGCTGTAACTCAGTATATTGCCCTTTCGTTTCTTACTCGCGCGTTCATTTCCTACCGGCTTTACCTGAATTTTTTGCGGTCGCGATTAAGACCGGCGTTAAGCACATAGGTTTCTAGGGCGCGCCTTATTTGAGATTCTTCAGGCGCGTTTATTTCGGGCTTTTCTGCTTGAAGCTCTTTTTCTTCGGGCTTTTTTACCCGGAGAGCGGTTTCTTTGAGCTTTTCTACTTCAAGCCTTTTTACCGGAAGAGCTGCTTTTTCGGACTTTTTTACGTTGGGCGTTTTGGCCCCTGAAGGAACTTGCATTGAGGGTTCTCTTTCAGGCGCTTCGTACTTGTACCCAGGTAACGTTTTCTCGGCAATGTCTTTAATACGAAAAGGAAATGGTTTTCCTTTGTTCGGACGCCGTTCATTCGCCATATTTACAAACATCTCCTAAATTATCTCAACCTTCTTAAACCTAAACGGCTATTTAATTCCAACTCAATTTTAATACTCCCAGAAGGTAGCAGAAATGTTGCACGCAGATTCAGGTGGAAGGCTTTCGTACATAGCCGAGAACACCAAGATAGGCTTGGACTGCTCTGGTGACGTCAACTTTGTCTCGCACGCCCATATGGACCACGCGCCATCATCAAGCAAGGCTGGCCTGCTCTGCTCGGATGAGACTGCGGAACTCTTGGCCGCAAGGAGCCGGGTGCGCCACAACGGCCACAGCCAGGAAATGACCTTGGGCGAGGTGGACCTGAGCCTGGCTGACTCGGGCCACGTGCTTGGCTCGCGCCAAGTCATAATCAACGGCGGCGCGGACAAGTTCGTGTACACGGGCGACCTGCGCACCGAGGACTCGATTTTGTTCAAGGGCGCAAAGCCGGTTGAATGCGACACGCTCCTGATTGAATCGACTTACGGCCTCCCGCGCTTCTCGTTCCCAAAGCGCGAGGCAACATACTCTGACATCACATCCTGGGTAAAGCAGGAGGTTGCCTCGGGCAACTGCGTGGTGCTTGGCGGGTACGCGCTCGGAAAGGCCCAGGAGCTCGTGAAGATTCTGAACGAGAGGATGGGAATAACGCCCATTGTTTCGGATGAAATTGGCGACGTGTGCGCGGTGTACAAAAGGCACGGAATCCACCTTGACTACGTGACCACTTCCTCTGATGAAGGAACCAAGGCGCTTATGCGCAACTTTGTCGCGGTCCTCTCGCAGAACAAGGTCAACTCCAAGATGGCTTCCGCGCTTTCGAGGGAGTACGGGAAGAAAATCTCAACAGCTGTCGCAACAGGCTGGGCGCAGAGCCCGTCCTGGGGCTTTGATGTTGACCGCGCGTTCTGCCTTTCCGACCACTGCGACTTTGCGGGCCTGGTTGACTATGTGGCGGCAACCGGCGCACGGAAGGTTTACGTCAACCACGGCTCCTCGCGCGAGTTTGCAAGGGACCTCAAGAAGAAGGGCGTGAACGCGCTTGCTGTTGACGACATGCGCCCCGCAAAGGGCCAGAAGACGCTTTTGGGCTAGCAGATGGCAAAAGCCGCGGGCCTAAGACTTGGTTTAATATTTTGCCCTGCAAGAAAATATTCAGGTGCACAAATATTATGGCAGTTGAAGTTTACATCATCGACGGCAAGGACTACGGAAAGCTCGACAAGCTTCTTGCGGCTGACCCGTACGCAAAGGACTCCTTCAAGACCGTAGGGTACACGCTCAAGGAATCCAAGGCAATGGGCCTCAAGGGCGGCTCGTACATACTCTACTTCAAGGCCGAGGACGCCACGCTCCTTTCCGCACTATGCTCAAAGCTCGTCGCCGCAGTAGCCGATGCGAAGAAGGCAGACGCAGAGACAAAGGCAAAGGTGGAAGCGCAGATTGCGAAGGAAGAGGAAAACGCAACAGCCGGCTTCGGCTCTATTTTTGGATAAGAAAAAAGAGTGGACTCAGCGGGACTTTCCTTCCCGGGCCGCTTGGCCTGGAAATTTCGAACCCGCAGCCTCTTGCATGCCATGCAAGCGATCTACCGTTGATCTATGAGCCCAAAAAATAGGATTTGGGGAAGTTGTAGCGCGACTGCCTGCACAAGACGCCCTTGCGCGTGGTGGGCCGGTCGCCTGCCCGAGGCTTATACCGGCGAGACGAACACTACCGTGTCACCGCGCAGGAGGACCGTGCCAAGCTTGCGCTTGAGCTCCCCGTTCTTGAGCTCCTCGCCATTCTCGATGACCAGGTTCATATGCACGTCGAAGCTGGACAGTGTGCCGCGGACCTCCACGTCGCCCTTGAGGCGCACGAGCACATTGTTGTTCAGTGCGTTGTTAAGAATGTCAAACGGCCGCTTTTCTGCCAAATTATTTTACACCTCTAAAAAAATACCAAATAGGTTCTGGCTTGAATGGAATAAAAAATCATTGGTTCTTCTTTCCAAAGAGCGCGGACAGCAGGCCGGCGAGGAATCCCTTCTTCTGCGCGGGGATGGCTTCCGCCTTCTCGCCGGTTATTGCGCAGGCAAGGGCCTTGAACCCCAACCCTGCCGGAGTGCCCTGGTTGCCAATCATCAGCGGGCTCTGCTTCTCGGTTGAGCGCCGCACCTCGGGATCCTCGGGGATTACCGCAAGAACTGGCGCGCCGAGCAGCTTTTCGACTTCCGCCGGCTTGACCTCGTCCTTGGAGCCGCGAATCCGGTTTACCACGACGCCGGTAATTTTTATCCCGAACCTGTTTGCGAACTGGCTCATCTTCAGCGCGTCAGCAAGCGATGCCGGGTCGGGCGTGACAACCAGCACCAGCTCGCGCGAGCTCTTTATCGCCTGCTGGTTGGTCTCGTCCAGGCCTGGCGGGCAGTCAAGAATCAGGTAGTCGGCGCTCTTCTCAAGCGCCGCTATCGCGCCCGGGAACTTGGAAAAGTCAAGTTTCTTCAGCCCCTCAAGGGAAAGGCCGGACGGCACGTACTTGAGCTTTGCGGGCCCCTCGTAGACTGCGTCGGCAATCACGTTTTCGCCGGCAAGCACGTTGTGCAGGCTGATTGGCGCGCGCTCGATTCCCAGCACTATGCCGATGTTTGCCATCGCGACGTCGGCGTCAACAAGTATGACTTTCTTTCCCATTTGCGAAAGCAGGATGGATAGGTTTACTGCAACAGTAGTCTTGCCGACACCGCCTTTTCCCGAACAGATTGCGATTGTCCTCATAAGCAGCTATCCCTTCAGCAAGTTATCAATGGTCTGGTTGTCCTGCTCCGCGTCAGTATCCTGCGGAAGCGCCTCTTCTGCCTTGCCCTCGGCTTCCCACAACTTGAGCCGCTTTAGCAGCTGCTCACGCGCCTCTGGCTTTTCCGGCTCCTTTATCTGCTCCTCGTAGAAGGGCGAGAACGCGGTAACTTGGAATGCCGACATGTCGCTGTCCTTCGGCAAGAAGGCCATCATGTCATTGAACGCGGTGATGAGCTTGACCTGGTCCGCCGAAAGCTGGAACAGGTCGACAACACCCTTCGTTGCCGCTGCCGCGTTCGCGATGCGCGGGAAAGCGTCCGAGCCGAACAACAGCTTGTCGTAGCGCAGGTACTCGTAAGTGCAGGCGATTATCTTCCCCGAGTCGTAGATGAGCGTGCCCTCTTCAAGGCCGCCCACGCCCTTTACCATCAGGGCAAGGTACCCCGTGAATGCCTTGCGCGCAAGCTCCTTTAGGAGGCCCGAAAAGTCCAGGCCCGCAAGGTCGATGCCTGTCTTGACGCTCTGGCCGGGTGGAAGTATCACTATAGACACCGAAACATTTCTTCGACAAAACTAAAAATCAGTTACTGCGGCCGGGCTTAATTAGTTTTGTTTTTACCCTCGCGCGGCTTTCGCCGGCACCGGGTCAGGCGTCCTTGGCCATCAGGACTAGGTCAGCGGAGTTCTTCAGCGCGGTTGAGAAGTCCGGCTCGGCGCCCACCACTATGGTGTCCTTGCCGTGGGCTTTTGCCTTTGAAAGCAGGGGCTTGTAGTCGGAGTCGCGCGAGACTATTGCAATCGTGTCGATGTGCTCGGAGAAGACGGATTCCATTGCCTCGGTGACCAGGGCCACGTCAACGTCGCTCGGGATGATTACTACCTCAAAGCCCTGGTTTGTAACCGCCTCGATGAGCTTGTCCGAGGCATACTGGTCCAAAAAGACCTTGGCCACCTTTACAGTCCCCTGTTTTGCAAGGAGCTTGCGTATCTTGTCCAAGTCAACCCCGAGTTCCTTCCGGAGCATGTTGGGGCCGTCCACGAAGCAGGCTATTGACTTGGGCTTCTTTCCCTGGGCCTTTATGAACGCGTTAAAAGAGTCTATGGGGCTTGCCATACGAAACACCAGCCTATGGGACGGTTACTGGCTTGAAGCCAAAAAAGGATGTGACGTTCCCGTCCACCGTCCCAATGACTCTTTCCAGTTCCACGCTTTTAATCTTTGCCACGCGCTCGTAAGCCGCCCGCACGTTGGCTGGCTCGTTGCGGCCACCCTGCCAGAGCCAGGGCGAGTCGGTCTCGCAGAAGATGCGCTCAATGGGCGTCCTCTTGATGATTTTGTCAATCGCCTTGCTTTTGAGCGTCGGGACGGATATGGCGAAATTGGTGGAAAGGGCAAGGTCTATGGCCTTGGCATTGAGGAAGCAGTGGAGCATAACACGGCATTTGTACTCCTGCGCAACGCGTATGCACTGCTCCTCTGCATCGCGCGAGTGCACCACAACAGGAAGGTCCAGCGACTCCGAAAGCTGGAGGAATGCGCGGTAGAACTTCTCCTGTTTTGCCCACTCTTCCTCTTTTTTGTAGTGGTGTCGGTCCAGGCCGGTCTCGCCAATGCCAACTAGCTTGGCCTTGTTTGACTCTATGAAGCGCAATTCGGCCTCCAGCGCGTCATCGGCAAGCTCGACTGCATGGTGGGGGCTGAGGCAGATTACCGCCTTGTAGTAGCCCGGGCCGTACTTTTGTGAAAACGCGAGCACCCGCTCGTTGTCAGGGTGGTTGTTGCCGGCGTTGATTAATGCAGAGATGCCGGAGGCCTTGGCCCTAGCGATGACCTCGTCGCGGTCGGGGTCGAAGTCAGCAGTGTCAACGTGGCAGTGCGCGTCAATCATAATAGCACCAACATAATCAGCAAGGGGAAGTAAAAAATGGGCCCGGTCGGATTTGAACCGACGACCACTTGATTATCAGTCAAGCGCTCCAACCAGGCTAAGCTACGAGCCCATACCATAAGCGCGGCTTTTGGCACCGCTAAAATCCGGGAAAGGAATTTGGTGCTCCCAAATATTAAATTGGTTTAGCTTTCGGCCTTGCAGCGGACTTGGAAAGTATTATTCCATAAGGAATAATATTAAAGGATATTTATTCTAAACTGAGGGTAACCATTGTGCGACCAACGCATTCAAGGTGATTTTTTGGAACAGATGAAGGGAAGGGCGCTTTTTTCGTCGGAGTCGGTCACGGAAGGCCACCCGGACAAGATTTGCGACCAGGTCTCGGACGCGATACTTGACGACCTCCTGCGGCAGGATCCGCAAAGCAGGGTGGCAGTCGAGTGCCTCACGACAACCGGGCTCGTGATGGTCGCAGGCGAGGTCACCACGAACGGGTACTGCGACGTGCAGGGAGTGGTGCGAAAAACGCTTTCGGACATCGGATACACCGACCCCGAATACGGGCTTGATTCCAGCGACTGCGCTGTGCTCGTCGCGATACACGAGCAGAGCAAGAACATAGCAGTGGGCGTTGACTCCTCGGGAAGCAAGGAGCAGGGCGCGGGCGACCAGGGAATGATGCTCGGGTTTGCCTGCGACGAGACCCCGGAGTTGATGCCGCTTCCAATCAGCCTCGCGCACAAGCTCACGCAAAGGCTTGCCGAGGTGAGGAAGAAGGGGATCCTCACCTGGGTGCGTCCTGACGGGAAGTCGCAGGTCACTGTTGAATACCAGGACGGCGTTCCAAAAAGGCTTGAAGCAGTTGTGATTGCAGTTCACCACAGCCCGTCGGTTGACAAGGCCAGGATAAAGAAGGACGTCTGGGAGCACGTGGTCAAGCCAGTCTGCGGGAAATACCTTGACGACAAGACCAATTTCTTCGTCAACGAGACGGGCATCTTCGTAAAGGGAGGGCCCGAGGCCGACACGGGCGTGACCGGAAGGAAAATCATAGTTGACACGTACGGCTCGATGGGAAGGCACGGAGGCGGCGCGTTCTCGGGAAAGGACCCGTCCAAGGTCGACCGCTCCGGCGCGTACATGGCGCGCTACGTCGCAAAGAACATTGTCGCGGCAGGGCTTGCGAGGCGCTGCGAAATCCAGGTCGCATATTCGATTGGAGTGGCTGCGCCGGTCTCGATTTACGTGGAGACTTTCGACACCGAAAAGGTCCCGCCAAAGAAAATCGCTGAAATCGTGCAGCAAGTTTTCGACTTTAGGCCGGCAAAGATAATCGAGCACCTCAAGCTAAAGCGGCCTATTTACAGGAAGACTGCTGCATACGGCCACTTCGGACGCGAGGACCCCGACTTTACCTGGGAAAAGACCGACAAGAAGGACGAGTTGCGCAAGCTCGCCGGAATCTAATTGGAGCATTCGGCCTGACAAAACGAGTATGACGGCCTTACATCCACTTTGAAAGCGCGCTCTGGTTCGCGTCCTCCGGGACTTTGTAGCCGCGGCTCAGTGCAGACTGCACGCGCTCCTGCGAGAACCCGCGCTGCTCGCACATGTAGTCCATCAGTGCATCCACTTGCGGGGGAGAGAAGCGGAGCGATTCCGCAGGCGGGTCGAACACGTCCGGGTGCAGGAAGATGTTTTCGATTTCTTTCCAGCGGGGAATATCGGCTTTTGTCGCCTCGAGGATTTGCTCGAATGAACTGTACTCACGAACCAGCTTGAGCCCCTTCTTTGCGCCAATGCCAAAAACGCCCTTGTCAAAGTCAGTGCCGCACAGGAGCGCCACCCATATCAGCTGCTGCCTGGTAATCTTCAAAGCATCAAGGTTTTCCGCAAGGAAATACCTCTCGGGAAGCACCTCGACAGTTTCGTTCTTGCGGGGAAGCTTGCGCCTGCCCGAGATTGCGAGGTTGCGGATGAGGATGTTCGCGCCGAAAATCAGCGAGTCAAAGTCCTGCGAGGCAGCAGAGTCGGTAATTCCCGCACTCGACATGTGCGCGCACTGCGCCTCGGCCTCGGTGCTTGCCTGAATCCAGGGGATGCCCATCATCCCAAGCAGCTCCTTGGACTCGGCAATCATGTGCGACTCAAGGCGCACGGATTGGGCGGAATACGTCCGCATGCCTTCCTCGTCCCCGACTTTTTCGGCCTTGCGGAACTTCTCAAGCGCATCCTGCTTGCGCTCGCTGCGCTCCATAATCGTGTTCTCCTTTAAGAGGCTGGGCTTTCCGTCGAAAACGTAAACGGGTTTTATCCCGCGCTCAAGCAGGTTGCAGGTGCGGTAAAAGAGCCCGGAAAGATGCGAGGTGACCCTGCCCTCTGCGTCCATCAACGGCGTGCCGTCGCGCTGGCGGATCGTGGTGAGGAACTGGTAGAGCACATTGAAGGCATCCACTGCGACGGTGCCCTTGATTTCCTCAAGCGTGCACTCGTGCTTTGTGAGTATGCCGTCGATTTTGACTCCCAAAAAAACACACCGCTTTTTGAAAACCCAAGCAAGAGGATTTAATCTGTGCAGGTTAAAATATGAATAACAGGTGCTTTCGGGGAATATGGCAGACTGTGACATTTGCGGAAGGCCAGCAACGACAAAGGCAATAATCGAGGGAGCCACGCTTTCGGTATGCGCTCGGTGCGTGCAATACGGCAGGGAACTTTCCGCGCCAGCCACGAGGCGGCCGCAGCAGTCAAGGCCGATGGTCGAGCTCGAGGTCGTCGAAGGCTACGGCAGGATTGTGCGGCAGGCGCGCGAACGCGCCGGCCTGACCCGGCAGGAGCTTGCGCGCAAATTATTCATACTCGAGAACGTGCTCGAACGAATTGAGAACGAGCACCTGAAGCCCAACGAGGCCGTTGCAAAGAAGCTTGAGAAGGAGTTAGGCATTACACTACTGGGGCCAAGGGGCGAAGAGGACCGGCAAAAACCGCAATCATTTTCAACAGGCAGCTCAACAACAGGCAGGGGACTTACGCTGGCTGACTTGGTTGAAATAAAGAAGAAGTAAAAAAACTAAACGGCCAAAAAAAACGCTGCGGCCCGGGCCTTTGAAAAACTAAAGGGCTAAATTGCCGCGCTTGCCAACAATTCAAGGCAGTGACAATCATGAAGCATAAGACCATTCTTTCAGCCATAATATACCTTGCCGACGCGGAGCTGTTCTTTGCACTGGTATTCTCAAGCTTTCCCGACCTGTGGAAGGTCGTGCTTGCCATCGCCACAATCGCATTCGGCGGGTGGCTCCTGGCAAGAGTCAATGGCTGGAAGACGTACTTCGGGATCAACATCATAAAGGGCGGCTGGGGCCTTTTGGCAATGAAAAGATTCGCATCCAAGCACCCCAACCTTGCGCGGTTCGTTGCAGACGTTGGAGCAGGCATTGGCTACGGCATGATTTACTCCTGGATTACTTTCGGGAAAAAACACGAGAGGAAAAAACTGGCGGTGATGCTCTTCCTTTCACTGGCGTTCTCGCTCCTGCTCGCAGCAGGCTCGGCATCCAACCAGACCGTCCTTCTTGCAATACTCGGCTGCGGAATCATCGGCGGCCTTGCATTGCAGTCGCTTGCCACGCTCGTAATCAGCGCGATAAACATACTCACCATCCCCAACGCGCCTGCTGGCGCCCAGCTCCTCATCGTCGGAGTCACAGTGCCGTGGGAGTGGGTATTCGGCCTCGTCATCGCGGCAACCATACACGAGTTCGCCCACGGGGTGCTCTGCAAGGTCGAAAAACTGCGCGTGCTCGGCTCGGGCACCATACTGTGGGGCTTCCTGCCCCTTGGCGCATTCGTCGAGCCCGACGAGGAGAGGTTCAAGCACATCCCGCTCAGGAAAAAGAGGCGCATCCTCGCGGCCGGGCCTTCGGCGAACCTCCTTGCGTTCATCGTCTTCACAATAATCTCAATCGGATTTGCCGCTGTCGCGGGCCCGGTATATTCGGAAATGTCAGCGGTGAAGGTCATCTCAGTCAACGCAACAGCATACCCCGGCTCGAGCCAGCTAGCCGCTGGCGACATAATCACGTCAGTTGATGGCGAACGAGTTGTCGGAATAACCGGGCTTTCAAGCGCGATTTCGGACAAGAAGCAGGGTGATGCCCTGACACTATCCACGCAGAACGGCGACAAGACGGTCACCATTGGCGACCAAAACAAGCTCGGCATCTCGGTACTGCCCGCTGCTACGGCAGGCAACGAGGTCATTTTCGGAATCCTCGGGTTTATCATGACAGTCCTTGCCTCAACCGCCTACATCAACGTGGCAATCGGAGCAATCAACCTCGTCCCGCTGTTCATCACGGACGGCGCCCGCATCGTTTCCGAAGAGCTCAACGACGCGTTCGGCCGGCGGCTCGGAAAGAGGAAGGGGCTGCCCGTTGCAGCAAAACTGTCGTTTTATGCCAGCGCCGCAGCGCTCCTCCTGATAGCAGTCAACCTGGCGCTGCCAACCGGCCTGCGGATGCTGGATGCGGCTCTCCGGATGCTGGCCTGACCGGGTTTTTAATCCCATGGCGAGTAATTAGTATCTGGTTTTTTGGAGGTATGCACTATGAACGAAACAACCCCCCAGTCAGAAGACGTGATTATTTCCGGCTTTAACAACGAGGAGAAGGTATTTTCAGAGTCCGTTCGCGAGGAATGCAACGCGTTCCTTTCCAAGCTCCGCCGGGAGACCGGGGTGCGCTCGCTTGAGCTGCGCATGAAGTATTCCCAGCACGGGAAAAGCCGGCTCTTTGACGTGCGGGTGACCGCACGGCTTTCTGACCGGCAGGGCGACCTGCACGCGCAGGCCTCTGCACGCGAACTGAACCTCGCAATCAGGCGCGCGTTCTCCGAGATTGCAGCCCAGGCATCGAAGACCGCAAGCTACAAGGCGGGAATACGCTCGAAGGAAAGAAGGTGAAGGGAGATTATGACGAACAAGGGCCAGCTTTTCGGGATAACACTATTGCTTTTGGGCGTGGCGTGCCTTGCGGCGCTGGTTTTCCAGCTCAACAGCTACATAACGTACAACAGCACTGCGGGAATAATGAAGGCCGAGTCGCTGAACACGCTCGCCGAGCTCAAGAACGACCCGACCCAGCTGGCAGCCTACGGGATCAACGCAACCGACCTTGAGCAGTATGGCCCCCAGCTTTCAAGCTACATCGACAAGAACGTCCAGGCAGTATACCTGCAGGCCAACGCGCTCGTCCTGCCGATGATCCTTGACGCGCTATTCGGGATTGGCCTGTGCTACTTTGGGATCCAAAAGGCAGCACAACATTCATAAAGAAAAAAACATACCACGGTATCGGGGTAAGGATAGTTTGGCTCAACGGGAACTAGTCTTCACATTGCTGGCCATGATGGCAGTCGCGGGTTTTGCACAGGCAGAATGTACAAGCGCAGCGCCGACGGGCGGTAATGTCATTTACCTGACAGTCGACCCCGCAAGCCTTGCAGGCCAGATTACAATACAAATCTACCTTGTAACGGGGGGCGGCACGCAATGCACCATGACCGCGGAAGTGGCACAGCAGGCCCGCGGGTTCTCATTGACTGCATCGCCTGCTGAGACAACATTATCTGGCAATTCCTATTCCGGAAATAATTACGTTCAATTCCCACTCACCATCACAGCAACGGCCTCGGCGGCTTCTGCAGCCCCGGAGACGGTCAACATACGGCTCCTGGACAAGGACACGGGCGCGGTGCTTGCAACGGTGCCCGTCCTGCTCAGCATTTCAGGAACCGGCTCGCCAAGCGCAAAGCCGCACACCTGCACCAAGGAGAACACCACAGAATGCACCGCAACGGAGCTTCTCGCGCTCCAGATGGGGCAGAGCGTCATTGAGCAAAACGAGTCGGACATCTACCTGCTTGTTGGCATAATCGCATCTTTTGCGCTGATTATTTTCATCTTCTTTGTAGTCATCCCGCGAAAGTAGCCCCCTTGCAGGAAAGTGGCCTTTGCGCAAAGCCAATTAATTGCACTGCGACCACAACACTATCACAAAAGGTGTGCGGCAACCCCATGCTCTTCTCCAAATTCTGCGAAACATTTGACAGGATAGAGGCAACGCCTTCGCGGCTTAGCTCAACGGACTTCCTCTCAAAACTGTTCCTGGAAACGCCAGCGTCGCAAATCCGGCGGGCGGTATACTTCTGCCAGGGAAGGGTGGCGCCCGAATTCGAGGACATCGAGGTGGGAATCGGCGACAGGATTGCAGAGCAGACGATTGCGAGGACTGCCGGGGTCACTGTTGCCAAGGTGCAGGCCGAGTACCGGAAGAGGGGCGACCTGGGCGTTGCTGCTGCTGCGCTCCTTGAGAAAAAGGCGCAGACGAGGCTTGCAAGCGAGGAACTTACGGCGCAAAAGGTGTTTGAAAGCGTAAGCAGGATGGCGCAGGCAGCCGGCACCGGCTCGCAGGAAAGGAAAATCAAGATATTGTGCGAGCTGCTTTCAAAGTCCTCGGGCGCCGAGGCAAAGACGCTCATCCGCTTCTGCACCGACAACATGCGCATCGGAATCGGCGAGCCCACCATAATCGACGCGCTCTCGTTCGCGGTTGCCGGCGACAAGTCGCTCAAGCCCGACATCGAGCGCGCGTTCAACCTCTCTTCCGACCTCGGGATGGTAGCTGAAGTGCTCCTTTCGGAGGGCATCGGGAGAATACGCGCGTTCAAGCCAATCGCAGGAAACCCCATCCGGCCGGCCCTTGCGGAGAGGCTTGAGAGCGCCGAGGCGATAATCGAAAAGCTCGGCGAGTGCGCGGTTGAGGGGAAGTACGACGGGTTCCGCATCCAGGTGCACAAGGACAGGGCCGGAAAGGTGCGTGTCTATTCGCGGAAGCAGGAGCCGATGACGGACATGTTCCCCGAACTTGTCAAGGCAGTTGCAACTGACGTTGACGCCAAGGAGTTCATACTGGAAGGCGAAGCAGTCGGCATCGACCCGAAGTCGGGAAAGATACTGCCATTCCAGGTCACGGTACAGCGAAAGCGAAAGCACGGCATAGACGAACTGTCAAGGAGGATACCCCTGCGGCTGTTCTGCTTCGAAATCCTCTTTTTGGACGGCCGGGACATGACATACGCGCCCTACAGGGAGCGCCACGCAATGCTTGAGAAGACCGTATCAAAGTCAGACAGGATAACGGTTGCCGAGTACAAGATTTGCAAGGACGCAAAGACGCTGCAGCGCTACTTCGAGGACGCCCTTTCAAGGGGGCTTGAGGGAATCATCGCAAAGGACCTGAACGCTCCGTACATTGCAGGAGCGCGGAAGTTCGCCTGGATAAAGCTCAAGAAATCCTACCAGGGCGCGCTCTCGGACACCGTTGACGTAGTCATAATCGGCTTCTACTACGGAAAGGGCAAGCGCACCAAGCTCGGGTTCGGCGGCCTGCTCACAGCGGTGTATGACGACGAGGACGACAGGTTCAAGTCAATCGCGCGCGTAGGCAGCGGGTTTTCCGAGGAACAGATGGAACAGTTCTCAAAGATGCTCGGAAAAATAGTCGTCAAGGAAAAGCCCCGCGAAGTTGACGCGCTGATGGAACCCGACGAGTGGGTCGCGCCAAAGTACGTGGTCGAAGTCAACGCGGACGAAATAACCAAAAGCCCAGTTCACTCCGCAGGAAGGGGAATAGGCGCCGACGGAGAGGAAGTCGGGCTCGCGCTGCGCTTCCCGCGCATGACCGCAGCGGGAATCCGCGACAAGTCGCCCCACGACGCGACAACTGTCAACGAGATAATCGAGTTGTACGAGATGCAGAACCGCGCAAAGAAGCACTCGAGGCGCTGAAGCTGGTTTCCAGCGGACAAAAAAGATTGGCGGCAAGAAGCGCAAGGCCGCCAATAGAAAAAAATGAAAGGGAGCCTAAAGTATTTCAGGGTTCTCCTTGGTCGGCGACAGGTAGATTGTCGTGCCCGGAGTGAGGCTTTCGCGGAGCTTGACTGAGATATACTTTCCGTACTTGCCCTCGTTTATCCAGCCGCTCCCGACGTATCCTTCCATACCCTTGGCCTTCACCGAAAACTGCGGCTTGTTGCCGTGAGGCTCGGGCGAAAAGCCCTCGGCCTGCGCATCCACTCTTGGTTCCATCATTTGATTACCCACCTTTTTTTGCGCATAGAACTCCGAAAAGCTCGCCTCCGAATAGCCCGGCCTTGCGGGCGCAGCACCCGAAAGAACGGCGCTCAATGGGGGAAGCCTTCCGAACTTGCCTGCGTAGAACATAAGTCTATCACATCCTCTTAGCAGACCGATGCGGCCATTACCAGGGAGACCCTGTTGCCGCGGTTCGATATCTGCTCTATTGCCAGCGGAAGCGACTCCGCAATCCGCCTTACCTGGCTGTATGAAAGCCCTGAAACGTCCATGTCCATCCAAAACACCTCTGTGCATCAAAGTCGTGCGGATTTCGGTATATAAGCGAAAAGAGACCCCGTTTCCGGTGAAAATCAGCCAGTCTTGGCTGCAGGATTTTCAAAGGACTCGACAAGCTGGACGGGCTCGACTGGCCGGGCAACCAATTCCAAAAACGAGTTCTTCAGCGAGCAGGATACAGTCTCTTTTGATGCCTTGAACGGAAGGTGGAAGACGCCCTCCCAGCGCACGCGGCGGCCGGTTGAGACGGTCACGCGGGCTATGTCGTTGCGCACGGCCACCTTCGCGACCCCGGCGGTTATCTCCCCAATTTCCATTACTACGCGGATGGAGCCGTCGGAAAGCTCAACTGCCTCGAAAACCTTTGCCTGCAATTTCCCAATCCAAGTGATTAGCCCGCATTTTCCCCTTATGTGTGAGGTAAAACGCGGTAAAACTTTTGGTTTAAATTGCGCAGGCCATTTCCCGAAGGGTTTAAACCCTTGGGGGGCATAATCTTTTCCGCAGCCCCGTAGTACAGCGGTCAGCCTGCTGCAAAAGGACAGGCCCGCAAAAGTATGTCGGCCTTTGGAGCCGAAGACAGCGGTTCGAATTCTCCAAAGCACGATGGCCCAATCGCCGCTGAAACTTTGGGGACGCAACTCCGCTCGGGGCTATAATTTTTGAAAGGTGTTATCCAGATGGGAAGAATAAAGGGGACTCAAATCAAGGTGCTTTCAAGGCACATGCTCAAGACCAACGCCGCAATGTTCTCGGCCAGCTTTGACGAGGACAAGAAAATCGTCGACAAGCTCGAGCTCGGGATGAGCAAGACCGAGAGGAACAAGCTCGCAGGCGAGATTGCGCAGGAGATTGCAAAGCTCGACCGCATCGTGAAGCAGCAGGAGGCCGAGGAGGCATCCAGGGAGGCTGCAGCGGCGCACGCATAGAAGCGCTTGCGCTAAACTTTTCCTAATTCTTTTTATTTTTCGATTTTTTCCAATCCTTATTTCTGCAGCCGCAGCAGGATTTCCCGGTTGCTGTCTAGGATTTTCTTGTTCAGCTCGAGCAGGGACCTGCTGAGCGCAATCAACTCGTCAAGCTTCTGGCCAGGGTCAAGCGAAGGCGAACTGAGGACGCTTCCTGAGATATCAGGCCCTGCCGGCTCGTCAAAAAGGGACGGCTTTGCAGAAGGGGCCTGGGCTGTTGGCTCCTCCGAAAAGAGTGATGAACGTGCCTTGGCCGCCACCTCGGGGGCTGCGGGCCTCGCAGCTGCCTTCTGGCCTGCAGCTGCCTTGGCCTCTGCCAGCACCTTTTGCGTTTCTGGCACGCCAAGGTCGGAAAGGTTTGAAAGAATCTCGGACTCGGGCATACCCGCCGCAAGCATCTCGCGGACAATCTGCTTTATCTCCATAAAAACCACGCGCAATTTTACAGGACGGGATTAGGCAATCCCATCTTATAATACGTACGCAACCGCGGCTTGCCCTTGGGCCGAAACCCATAAGGGCGATAGATTTTAAGCAACGATTACCTCAGATAATCCGAAAGCATTTCGCAACTGCGGTTTTGGTAATGCAGCTAGACCTTCCACTCGGCCCATGGACTCGGATGTTCAACGCCCAGTGGGGCGACTACCCGCTGATGGTGTACCAGAACCCCGACAAGATGATGATGCTCACCCTCTTTGAGAAGAGGGAAGGCAAGGTCACGGGCGCCCTGACTTTCCTCAAGAAGGGCTTTGTCATAGAAGGCGACATTTCCAAGATAGCGCTGTCGCAGCGCCAGGATGTCATGATTGTATCCAAAATATCGCGCGAGCACGCCGGGAAGTACCTGCTCATAAGCTCCTCGCCCACGTTCATCGAGTACAACAGGGACTCGCTCACCAAGGCCATAACGCAGCAGGGCGCGGAAATCGAGCACCTTTCCAAGGCGATGATAGAGATACTGCACGGCTACGAGTGCAAGGCAACGGACTTCCGCATTGTCGAGGACGACGAGCTGCAGCTCTTGCTCGGCGACCCGTTCTCGCTATTTGCCTACCTTTCCGTCTCAAAGGGCCAGGGGACGCGGGCGCAGCAGAACAAGGCAAAGTGCCTCTTCGGCATCGACCGCGACAACGAGCCGGTCAGCGTCAAACTGACTTCCCTCCAGACCGTCGCAATCACCGGCGGCAGGCTCCCGCAGAGACTGCACGCGATGCACATAGTGCTCGAGTCCGCATTGATGAACAACATCTCGACAATGGTCTTTGACAGCGGCAGCACGTTCTCGGGCCTGGCACAGCCCAACAAGGACGCCTCGAAGTACGAGGAGTTCAAGCTCACATCGATCCCGCTGGGTTTCCCGTTTCGGGAGTACGAACTTGAGAAGGGCCTGTTCATCGACCTCTCAAAAATCGACCCGGAAGTGTTCCTGCTGGCGTTCGGGATTGAAAAAAGCGACATTGCAAGCGTAATCAAGCGGACGTACGTGGAAAAGCCCGGAAGCTTCCATGCGATGACCGACCTGGCCTTGGCAATGGACCAGCTCCACGAGAGCGCTGAAATCACGAGGTATACTATATGCAAGGCCATGAGGGCGGCGACGGTAATCCAAAAGAGCTCGCCCAACGTGTTCGCAAAGACCGGTGCCTTCGAGGCACCCGCAACTTCCGGCATAGGCAAGGTAATCCACGTCAACCTGTCCGGCCAGCAGCCCGACATCGCAATGCTTGCCGCCTATTCGCTGCTGGAGATTGCAACTTCGGACGACTCGCCCGAAAAATCGATGCTCCTTGCATTCACCCGCGATGCCACGGAGATACCGGCAGCAGTCATGTCAAAGCTGCGGGCCACTGCATCCAGCGGCACCCGGCTCGTCCTTTCCGCCCAGCACGAAAGTGACATTTCCGATTTCAACGCCACTCTCGGCATTGAAATAATCGGGGATGACGCCATCCTTTCCGAGGAGGGCGAAAAACAGAGGAGAATCAGGCTGCGGCCAGCGTACTCTTTTGACAGCGAGCTTGCCTGAGCCGCCTAGGTCCTGTGCTTGTCCAGCTCTTCAGCTATGAGCTTCCGCGCCTGCTTGAGCGTGACAAAGTCAAGGGGGTTTATCGAGTCAAGGGTATAATGGAGCTCGGACACCTCGGCCTTTGTAGCCGCCTGCTCGCGCAGCTCGGCAACCTGCTTCTTGAGCGCATCCACCTCGGAAGCAAGGCCCGAATTGGACTCGCCACTTGCGGGGAAAGAACCGGTTGAAGGCAACTGGCCCGCTGACTCGATCTTGGCCAGCTTGTCATTGTGGGTGACTATGGTCCTGCCGATGATGTCCTCGTTCTTCTCAATCATGCGAATTTTCTGGGCGATGAGGCTGATCTTGGAGTCCAGCATCTGGATTTCCGCCTTCAGGTCGTCGTACTTTTTCTGCGGAGTGGGGGAGTCTGACATGAGTTCACCAGTGGATAATTACCTGACCAACTAATCACCCAACAGCGCCATAAAAACATTCTGATGCGGGTTTGGCCGCGGCATTTGCGCACATTAAAAAGCCGGCGTTTTTGAAAGACTAACATTAGCGCCCGTAAGAACGGGAAATGGTGGTTCCAATGAAGAAAGCCCTGCCCCTGAAGGCAATCCTTGCCGCAATAGCGGTCGTTGTAGTGGTACTGGTCGTCGCTTTGGCTGCGCTGCCGCAGAACAACAGCGCTTCCATGAACATAAGCTGGAACAGCCTTGCTGACGCGCAAAAGGCGCCGGACTCGGACGCGCCAAAGGCGGTTGAGATTACGGTGTACCAGGCTCAGGACACTTATACTCCCTCGTACTGGAACAACGGCTACCGGTCCACCACGCAGGCGCTCAACTACAACCCGTCCGACGGGATTGCGCTTGTCAAGGAGACGCGCAACGTCGACCTGCCAGCAGGAGTTGCAAGCCTTGCAATCAAGGGCACCTCGGCATACCTCGACCCGACAAGCGTGCATCTTTCGGACCTTTCAGGAAAGTCGCTTTCCATACTCGAACAGAACTATGATTATGACTTGGTGGATGGTTACAAGTTGCTTGACAAGTACATTGACAAGCAGATTACGGTCAAGTCCGGAAACGACACCACTACAGGCGTGCTGCTTTCCGCAAGCGGCCCGGTCCTGCAGACTGCAAACGGCGTGACCGTGCTCTCAGGCTACGACAAGATAGATTTCCCGTCGCTTCCCGAGGGCCTCATCACCACGCCCACAATCAGCTGGATCCTGGACTCGCAGGCTGCTGGCAGCCGCGACGTCGAGGTCAGCTACCTTACAAGCGGGCTCAACTGGAACGCGAACTACGTGGCAATTGACAACGCCGACGACACCGCGCTTTCCCTCCAGGCGTGGATTTCGCTGCGCAACGATGCGGGAACAACGTTCAAGGACGCCAAGCTCAAGCTCGTTGCCGGTGACATCAACGTTGTGACTCCGAACGCATACCCAAGTTACGCGACTATGGACGCTTACGGCGCAAACGGAAAGGTCGCAGCTGTTACCGAGCAGAGCTTCTTCGAGTACCACCTCTACACGCTCGAGCGGCCGACCACGATTGCATCAGGCCAGGTCAAGCAGGTTGAGATGACAAGCGCGGACAACGTCGCCGCAAAGAAGGAGTACATCTACGACGCGTCGCAAAGCTCGAAGGTTTCAGTAAAGCTTGGCTTCAACAACACCGAAAAGTCCGGGCTTGGCATTGCGCTGCCCAAGGGCAAGGTGCGCGTGTACAAGGCGGACTCCACAGGTTCGCTGCAGTTCCTCGGCGAGGACTCGATTGACCACACGCCGAAGGACGAGGCGGTCAAATTGACCATTGGAAACGCGTTTGACATTGTTGCTGAGAAGACGACCACCGACTCCTCGATGAGCGGAAGCTGCTCGAGCAGGTACTCCTACAGGATAACGCTCCGCAACCACAAGGCCGAACCAGTCACTATCAAGGTTGTTGAGCACGCGTACGGCGAGTGGGACGTAACTAGCGAGACTTTCACGCACACCAAGGACTCGGCGACACAGCTTTCGTGGAACGTGCCTGTTGCTGCTGATGGCACTTCAACTGTCGAGTACACGATTAGGACGGTGACTTGCTAAGAAGAAGCGCTGGAGGCTTTTGCTTCCTTTTCTTTTATATTTTTTTATTTTCTATTTCTTTTTGAATTTTCTGAAAGAAGGCTACTGCAAAGGTTGGCGCCCAAAAAACCGGCTGCGCCGGTGACAAGATACCTCATTTATACCATAGCAGACAAATTATGAACCCCGCAGTAATATAGTAATTTGCCGGCTGCTTTGCTGCCCGGGCGCTAGAGCCACAAGAAAATAGGCAGAGTGTTTTTCAATGATTTCACGAATCTCCCGCTTGTATGAAAAACAAAAGGGCGGTTTCCTGTTCCTTGGGATAGTCTCGAACGCCTGCGCAGTCCTGAGCATGGGAATTTCCTACTTGTTCAACATATTGATGGCCCGAAGCCTCAGCCTTTCCGACTTCGGCCTGCTCGGGGTTGCAATAGCGTATTACACCATCCTCATCATTCCCACCGGCAGCCTGAGTACGATACTGACCCGCGAGTTTTCCAAGCTGCAGAAAGCAGGAAAGCAGCAAGAGATAGCTTTCCTTGCAAGGAAATACGCCAAAAAAGCCCTCCTATACAGCGGCCTTGTCACGCTATTGGTGATTACTGCCGCACTGGCACTATCCAAGCCCGAAGTAGCCATAATCGTATTCCTTGTGCCTATAGGCTATGCGGCAATCCCGCTCAACAGCATACTCCAGTCTTCCGAACGCATTGTCGCGCTGTCAATATTGGGCCTTGCAGGCGCGGTATTGAAGCTCGTTTTCGGCCTGGCTGTGGTTGCACTTGGCTTTGGCCTGTTTGGGGCAGCAGGGGCAATATCCACATCCGGTCTCCTGATAATCGCAACAACCTACCTCATCCTCAAGGATTCCCTTTCCAAGACGGCAAGGTTCAAGCTGGGTCTGAGAAAGGCGCTCTCGCTCACAACAGCCATACTGGTAATCCAAGGCCTGTTCCTCTACGCCGACTTGTTTGCAGTTCAGAACTTCCTTGGCAACGGCCAGACCGGGCTCTACAACGTGGCAGAGACAACTGCAAAGATAACCTATTTCCTCACTGGCGCGGTGATACTCGTCCTTTTGCCGAAAATGGCGAAGCTGGACTTCACAAAGGACAAACGTAAGATTGCCATGCTACTGCTTGGCGGCACGGCGTTCCTTTTGCCTCCGGCGCTTGTCCTAATCGGCTTTCCAAGAGAAATCGTGCTCTTCTTCTACGGTGACAAGTTCAGCCAGGCAATCCCCGCGTTCCAGGCGCTCGCAGCCGGATTCCTAATCTACTCGATATTCAACATCGTGCAATACGGCCTGCTTGCCAAGGGAAAGGAAAGGGACGTGCTTGCAATCAACGCAGCAGGCCTTGGCCTGCACTGCTTCCTGCTGTCATACTTTGTGCCTTTGCAAGGCCTGACTGGAGCCGGGATCGCGGTTATAATCTCCTCAACAGCATTGCTTGCGGCCAGCATCGTGGCGTTGGTAGGGTATACACGGAAAAAATCCACAAAACGACCATTCATATTAGTTCATACTATTCGCAAAAAAGGGATTAAGCTTATATACCAAAATTCCTGATAGTTACTAGTTGTTTTCATTAAAGGTTATTAGAGGGGTTTCCAACAATGACATCCGAAGGTTCCCGCATAGAAAAAATCGTAAAGAACAAGCTGGTGATTTCAGCGGTAATTACCGTTGGAATAATCGCAGCACTGTTCTATTCGGTGCCTGCGTATGCATTCTGGGTCGGGAATGGCAATGTCGGCGTAAGCTGGATGAACGGGACCCGCGACGTGACAATCACGGTGCCGATAGTAAAGAATATAGACGAGGTCATCAATAACGTCTCCGCAAAAATAATGGTGAACGGGTCAACTGCCGGAGCCATCCTTGGCAAGGACTACGTTTACGCGACCAACTGCTCGCCTGAATACTATTTTGATACGTCCACTGGATATGGAACAGGGGGATATGGAGAGGCTCGAACTGGGTATGGATACGGAGTTCGTGGACAGATATACTCCCTGTCTACCGGGTACGGATACCAGTACGAATATGGATATGGATACGGCTACTATGGCCAGATGACACTTAATGCATCCTCACCACTCTATTGCACGTTCACTTTCAGGAGCCTCGAATACAATACGGCTTATCCAGGAGCTTACATTTACGTCAACGACATCCAGCTCGACCAGGCTGTGAGTTTCACGCCTACAATCTACGTTTTTGACTATGCATCCATATTCGGAGCAGTCAAGACCGCGCTCCTGGCACAGAACGTCTACACCAACATCGACACGTGCGCTGCAACTGCAAACGCCTGCAGCGGCCTGTACTTCAACAAGACCCTCGCGACCAACGCAAGCGTCGGAGGCAACATAACGTTCACTGGCACCCTTGACCTTACAAGCGCCAGCACAATCAGCTTCCTGCAGGGCCTCCAGAACAAGATGAACGCCTCGCAGGGAATGGTGCAGCTGAACGCGTCATTGACAAGCGCGTCGGACGTGGCGCAGTTCGCAAATGCGGGCACGATAATCACCCTCGTCGGGTTGCCCAACTACGGCGCGGCTGTCCCGTCGCTTACTGTCACTTACGACAACGGCACAATAACGACCAACGCGTCCGAAGTCTCGGGACTGACTTACGACGGCGCTGCCGGAACATTGAGATTCACGGCGTCGCACTTGTCAAAGTACCAGGCTAACGTGCCGTACATTGCAAGCACATCGAACGTCACAATCAATGACAGCACAAGCCAGGTCATCATCAATGCGGGCACTCCCGCGTTCACGGCGACCATCCCAAGCAATGCGACATCCGCAGTGCTCAACACCACGGCTTACCTGAAGAGCAACGCTACGATGACCAACGTCACAATCAACGTGTCCGTCATTGCGATTTCGACATCCCCGCTGCTTTCAGGCACGGTGAACGTCACATTCCCGGCGAACGTCACGATATACGGCCCTGCTGGCTGGAACGGCCAGATTGGCCTTCCGATAATCGAGCTGACTTCGAGCGCGAATGCAGGCACCGGAACCGCCACCAAGGCGGTTGTCCAGCTTGGTTTTGGCGAGGTACAACTGAACTTCTCCAAGGCAGTGCGCATCCTCCTGCCCGGGATGGCAGGCAAGCTTGCGGCGTACAGCCGCGGCGGCGTTGTCACATTGATAACGACCAACTGCACCAGGGACTCGCAGTCTGACGGCGACGGCCTTGCGCCTGCAGGTGACTGCAAGATAGATGTCGGCTCGGACCTGGTGATTTGGACCAAGCACTTCACACTGTTCTTTGCATATGTCGGTGGTTCGACAATTAGTTCGTCGTCAGGATTGTACTACACGACCACTGCGTCGGTAACTCCCACCCCGGCCGCCACCGCGGTTGCATCCGGGACTCCGACTGCGGTTCCGACTGTCTCTGGGACTCCGATTGAGACGCCCGCGCCCGGACAGGCAACTGTAACTGCGCAGCCTTCAGTGACTGCGTCAGTCACACCGACTGGGACGTCCACCGGCACAACTGCTGGCAATGACATGCTCTGGATAATCGTCGGAGTAGTCATCCTGGCTGCTGCAGCGGCGTACGTTCTAATGCAGAAAAAGTAAAAGCCGCATAGGGCCGCGATAGCGGCCAATCCCCTTTTTCTTCTTTTTTTCATTTTCATCCCCTTCAGGTTAACCAATAAATAGCGACCTTTCCATAACCAGTTCGGGAAGGCGAAGGTTGAAATGTCAGTAGTCAGCAAGATTGTTTACTCCGGAGTGGACTTCGTGATAGGCGGGTTCCTCCTGTTCATAGCTCCCCGGGTCGGCGACTCGGACATAATGGCCTTCTGGCTCATCGGCATTGGCGTGATGACCCTGATGAAGGCCACGCTCCCGCCCAATACGATGCTTGCCAAGGTCTTTTACGGCGGCACGGATGTCCTGATTGGCCTGTTCATGCTGTCAAGCGCCCAATCGCTTGGCGGGACGGCGGCGGCGTTTGCCTGGGTGCTGCTTGTCCGCGCCGGAGCCACTGCTGCAGGGCTGATTATAGACTAAACGGGTAAAAGACGGTTGTAGCATGTCCATTGTTTCCCGGTTGTTTTACGGCGGAACCGACCTCCTGTTCTCGGTTTACCTGTTCTTTGCGCCCCAGGTCGCCTGGCTGGACATGGTCACGTTCTTCATGTTCGGCAGGGCAATGATGACCCTGGTGGGCGCGCACATAACGCCATACACTATGGAGTCCAAGCTGTTCTACGGCGGCTCGGACGTGCTGATGGGCTTGTTCCTCCTTGCCAATTCGATGTCGATTGGCGCGCTTTCGGGCAATTACGGCACTTTCCTGGTTTTCCGCGGAATCCTGACCTGGGCCAACATCGAAGTTTGAAAACATTAGAAGACGCGGCCATTTTTTCACCTGAACGACTTGTACCACTTTTCGTATTCCTTATGCGTCGCAAAGCAGTGGATTACGAAAAGCGTTTCCTCTTTGACATCAAATACGAGGCGCGCCTGACGAGTTACGTCCTCGACGTTATGTGGCATCCCAAACCGGAGGTGCCTGCGTGGAGGCATCTGTGAAAGCTTCTCCAGATGACTCTTGAAATAGACCTGAAGATGGCGTTCCAATGCAAGGAATTCTTCGCGCGCTGCTGGCTTGAATTCGACTTGCATCTCAAAGCCCTGCCTCCTTCATAACTTTTGACATCGGTATTGTCTTGACCTTGCCAGCGACTATGGGTGCCATCTCGATTTCAACACCTTTGTGGACCAGCTGCACCTCTTCCTCCTTTATCTGCCGGTCGTAGGCAACCAGCGCCTGGCGGATCACTTCGGTCTGGTTTCCCGCGTATCCTTTTTCTATAAGTCCCGACAGTATCCGTTCGTATGGCGCGCCGAGATTGATGTTCATAAAATCACCTATGACTATTAGATGAACATCTAAGGATATATTAGTTATGCATTGGTTAAGCATGGGCTTTCCGCTTATTTTCCTTGGAGTGTTGACTAATCAAGCCTTTCGCAACCGCATTTCCGCTGAATTCCAAGGCGCTGAAAGCCTTAAAACCAGCCTTTTCCCTAATTTAGGTTAAGCTGATTTTTACCATGAAGATAGGCATCCTGACTGGCACCCGGCCGGACATAATCAAGATGGCTCCCCTCTATTGGGAGGCCAAAAAGCGCTGCCACAAACCGGTTCTCATCCATTCCGGCCAGCACTATTCCGACCACCTGTTCACAGGCGTGTACGAGAGCATGGATTTGCCCCAGCCGGCACACCGCTTTGAACTGGGAGAATGCAGGACTCCTGCGCAGAGCGTAGGCAGGATGATCCTGGCACTGGACAAGTTGCTGAATGCCGAAAAGGACTTCGACATCATGCTGGTCCACGGCGACACCATGACCTCGATGGCCGGGGCGCTGACTTCCTACCTTTCCCTGGTACCTGTTGGCCACATCGAGGCCGGGCTGCGCACTTTTAGCCGCGAACCGTTCCCCGAACAACTGGACACGCGGTGCTCGGATGCCGCTTCCGACCTTTACTTTGCAGCCACCAAGACCAACGAGCGCAACCTGCAGAACGAGGGGTTCGCCAAGGACCGCATCTACACTGTCGGGAACACCGTTGTTGACGCGGCAATCTGGGCCGCCAAGCGGGGCGAAAGCGGGAAAGGCTTCTTTTTGTCGCACGGCATTGACTTTACCAAACCCACAATCTACTATTCCATCCACCGCCGCGAGACCACCCTGTCCAAGGAGCGCTTTGTAGCTGCTGCAAAGGGTGCGATTGCGCTTGCAAGGAAAGGCTATTGCGTGGTGTGGTCAATCCGGCCGGGCACCAAGGCGGCAATCAAGGACTACGGCCTGGAGGCTTTGATCAAGTCCGAACCTAATGTCATCCGCATTGAGGAAATCCCCTCCTACCCGCACATAATGTTCCTGATGAGCAAGTGCCGCTTTGTTTGCACCGACTCGGGCTCGATGCAGGAGGAAGCCGCTGCACTGCACATTCCCTGCATCACCGTACGCTACGTCACCGACCGGCCCGAGAGCGTGGAGGCTGGCGCGAACATCCTTGCCCCGCCCGACAAGGCTGAGACCATTGCAAAGGCAGCTGACTTTGTCGAAAAGAACCACGCTAAGATGTCCAAGGCCAGGAACCCATATGGCGAGGGCAACGCAAGCAAGCTCATCTTCGACGCAATCGAGGACTGGCACAGGAAGGGCCGCGAGAAGCTTATTGGCTGGGAGCACGAAAAATAGCCCATTGAAAAGCCATTAATTAACAAATTGCCCCAAGACTTACTGAAGATTTTCGTAATTCTTAAAATTAAGAACCAGCAAGGTCGTACAGATGGAAGATACTCCCGTAGTGATTTGGTGCGGCGGAAAAGGCACGCGGCTTCGCGAAGAGACGGAATACAAGCCAAAGCCCATGGTAGAAATCGGCGGAAACCCCATACTCTGGCACATAATGAAGATATACTCGCACTACGGATTCCGCAACTTCGTGCTTGCACTAGGATACAAGGGAAACTTGATTCGCGACTATTTTGCCAACTACGACCTGATGAACTCCGATGTCACGCTCAGGCTCGGCTCGAAGGAGCGGGTAGAGCCCCACAACGGCCACGACGAACGAGATTGGAACGTGACCCTCGTTGACACGGGCCAGGAAGCGATGACCGGCGCAAGACTGAAGCGTGTTCAAAAGTACGTTGGAAATGATACGTTCATGGCAACGTACGGTGACGCGGTCACTGACGAAAATATAAAAACTCTTTTTGACTTTCACAAAAAGCAGCTCAAGCAAAAGAGGATTGCGACAGTGTCCGGCATTCGGCCGCCCTCGCGCTTTGGCGAACTGCAACTGGACGGGGATGTAGTAGTATCTTTCATAGAAAAACCCAAGCTGAATGCCTGGGTCAATGGCGGTTTTTTTGTCCTGGAACCGGATGTGTTCGACTATATAGATGACTCCGAGTCGTGTGTGTTTGAAAAGAAGCCGCTTGAGAAGCTTGCGCATGACCGGAAGCTTTCGATATACAAGCACGAAGGTTTCTGGCACTCGATGGACACGTACAAGGATGCGCTTGACCTCAACGAGCTTTGGGCAAGGAACGCCCCTTGGAAAATTTGGTAAGAATCGGATAAATTCAGTAACATTTCAGGTCTAAGTCCTGCGGCGTTTCGCAATCATGAGAATATTGGTTACCGGTTCGTCCGGGTTCATAGGAAAAAACCTTGTCTCTACTCTTTTGAAATCGCACGAGGTAGCGGGCCTCTCTTCTTCATTCGGCCGCTGGACTGACTTTGCAGTTGACATCAGTGACAATAAACAAGTGGCAGAGGCGCTTGATATCTTCAAGCCCGATGTTATTGTCAATTGTGCAGCATTCTCAAACGTGGATGGTTGTGAGACTGACCAAAAGAAAGCCATGGCAGTAAACGTAGAAGGCACCGCAAACCTTTGCCAGTGGGCAAGCAAAGCGAGTGTAAAATTCGTTCAGATTTCAACGGACTATGTCTACTCAGGCGAGTCGGGCTCCGTCTATACCGAGGAAAGCCCAACTAAGCCCTTGAACGTTTATGCAAAGACCAAGCTCTTGGCCGAAGAGGAGGCGTCCAAGGTCAAAAACCACACAATCCTTCGGACCACTTCGGTTTACGGGTTCGACCCTGCTGGAAAGAACTTTTTGATGCAGCTTTTGGACGCAAAAAAAAAGCGCAAGATACCAACAGACCAAATCAACAACCCGACAGACGTCCAGCTTCTTTGCCAGTACGTTGCAGCAGTCGTTGACAAGGACATCCGGGGTACTTTCCTGGCAACGGGGCCGGAGACTCTTGACCGCTACTCTTTTGCCCAGAAGATAATCAAGGTTTTTGACCTGGAGCCCCTGCTTTTTGCGGCCGCAAAGACCTCCAAGCTCGGCCAGAAGGCAAAAAGGCCGCTGAACCTGACAACAAGCTCGAAGAAATTGCAGAAGCTCACGGGAATAGTTCCCTTGGGCATTGATGAAAGCCTGCAAAGGGTTAAAGCTGAAATGACTTCAACCGAAGGCATCGAGAAAGCCATTTTTGCGCAGGTGGAAAGCTATTACTCTGCCAAGTTTTCGGGTAGGAAGTTCAAGCTTGGCGAGCAGTACATAAACGCTGCAAACAAGGTCTTTGACTCCGACGAGCTTACCAACGGCGTGCGAGCCGTCCTTGACTGCTGGTGGACGGAAGGAAGGTTTGCTTTGGAATTCGAGAAAAAACTTTCAGCGTTCCTTGGAGTAAAACACGTCGCGCTTACCAACTCCGGCTCTTCCTCCAACCTGATTGCGCTCTCCAGCCTGACCTCGCACCTTCTGAAGGAGCGTGCGCTCAAGCCGGGTGATGAAGTGATTACGGTTGCAGCCGGCTTTCCGACAACAGTCAACCCGATAATTCAGCTTGGGCTGGTGCCGGTTTTTGTGGACGTTGACTTGGATACGCTCAACATCGACTCCCAGCTCGTAGAGAACGCCATTTCCCCAAAAACCAAGGCAATCATGGTTGCGCACACTCTCGGCAACCCGTTTGATTTGGACGCAATCATGGCGATTGCCAAGAAGCACAAGCTGTGGGTAATCGAAGACTCTTGCGATGCCCTTGGCGCGGAGTGGGACGGGCGCAAGGTCGGAAGCATCGCAGACATTGCAACCTTTAGCTTCTACCCCGCCCATCAGATGACCATGGGCGAGGGCGGCGCGATTGCAACCAGCAACCCGCTGCTTTACCAGATTATTTGCTCTGTCCGCGACTGGGGCCGCGACTGCTGGTGCAAGCCTGGAAAGGACAACACCTGCGGCGCGCGCTTTACCCAACAGCACGGCAAACTGCCTTTCGGGTTCGACCACAAGTATGTTTACTCGCACCTGGGCTACAACTTGAAGCTCACTGACATGCAGGTGGCTATTGGGCTTGCGCAGTTGAAGAAACTGCCGAGGTTTGTGAAAGCCAGGCGATCAAACAAGAAGAGGCTTCTGGACGCGCTTGGCAAGTACTCCAAGTACTTCCTCTTCCAAAAGCCGCTTGCGAAGGCGAACCCGTCCTGGTTTGGCTTCACTATTACCTTAAAGGAAGGCTGCCCGTTCTCGCGGGTTGACTTGGTCAAGTTCCTCGATTCGAAGAAAATCAACACGCGGCCGGTCTTTGGCGGCAACCTTACTAGGCAACCATATTTTGAGAACGTTAAGTACAGGGCTGTGGGCGGGCTTTCCAACACTGACTACGTGATGGAGAACACGTTCTGGATAAGCTGCGACCCCAGCCTTACCGACGAGAAGGTAGGGTATATTACCGGGGCGTTTGATGAATTCATCTCAAAGCATTCGAAAGCCGCAATAGGCAAACCAGGTGAAGGAAGGAAATGATTGACGGCGTCAAGGTCATCCCGCTTAAGCAGATTCCGGACGAGCGCGGCAAGATAATGCACATGCTCAAGGCCACCGACCCCTACTTTGAGAAGTTCGGGGAGATTTACTTTTCCCTAGCCTGGCCCGGCGCGGTGAAGGCGTGGCACGTTCACAAGACCATGACCTTGAACTACGCAGTGGTAAGCGGAAGGATTAAGCTCGTGCTCTATGACAAGCGGCCCAAGTCGCCCACCAAGGGCGAGCTTATGGAGCTTTTCATCGGCGATGACAACTATTGCCTGGTGCGCGTCCCTCCGGGAGTAGTGAACGGGTTCAAGCCCTACGGCGACGACTCGAAGCCGGCGATTGTCGCAAACTGCGCAACAGAGACACACGACCCGAAAGAAATCGAGAGGATTGACCCGCTCTCCAAAGAAATCCCTTACAATTGGAATGTAAAGCATGGTTGACTATTTTTCAGCAGCCCAAACTTTCCGAGCTTTTTGGGAGTAGGTTGCGATTTGTTCAGTACTCAAGTCAAGAAGAGCAGCAGGGCTTTGCTTTCCATAGAACGCCCTATACCAACGCACAGTTTCACCAAGGGTCAGGTCCAAGTCGTACACCGCCTGCCACTTGAGCTTCTGCTTTGCCTTCGCAGAGTCTAAATTAAGATAGGCCGCCTCGTGAAGCTTAGCTTGCGAAATGACGGTATAATCTCCCGAACCCCAGAATCCGATGATTTTTCTCACTACGGTTTCTACCGGTGCGTCTGCATCAGGACCGAAATTCCACGCGCCTTCGAATTTTTCGCCATCTTCACAAAGCCTTTTTGCAAGGAGCATATAACCTGAAAGGGGCTCCAGAACAAACTGCCAAGCCCGCGTGGCGTTTGGATTGCGAATCTCAATTTTCTTTCCTTCTGCAAGAGAGGTAACGCAGTCAGTAACGATGCGATATTTGGCCCAGTCGCCCCCACCCACCACGTTTCCTGCACGAACAGACGCAACGAATGCAGCGTCCTTGTCTTTTGAATGGTTGAAAAACGAGTTCTGGTAAGCGGATATTGCTAGTTCAGCACAGGCCTTGCTTGCACTATACGGGTCATAACCGCCGAGCCTGTCAGTCTCCTTAAAACTGCACTTAACATCCTTGTTCTCATAGCACTTGTCGGTAGTTATGCACACTACTGCCTTTACTGACGGGGCGCACCTACATGCCTCCAGCACCTTGATTGTGCCAATGACGTTCGTCTCGAAAGTCTCAACCGGTTGCTGATATGACTCCAGCACCAACGGCTGTGCGGCCAAGTGAAATACTATCTCGGGGGAGTATTTCTTGAACACTTTTTGAAGTGCATCCAAGTCGTTTATGTCCCCTTCAACATGAACTATGCGTTCCTGCAGCCTCACAGCCTCGAAGAAGTTCGGTTCGGTCGGCGGCTTCAAAGAATAGCCGACGACCTTTGCGCCGAGGGCTGAAAACCAGAGGGCAAGCCACGAACCCTTGAAGCCCGTGTGCCCTGTCACGAGGATGGTTTTTCCCTCGAAGAACCCATCGAAAAGCAAGTCCTTGACTGCCGCGTCATTCTTTTGCATAGTTTTTTTCATACCAGTCTACCGTCTGCCGCAAACCATCTTCAATACTTGTTGTTGGGTTCCAACCAAGATATTTCTTTGCCTTATCTATGCTGGAGAACCTGCGAGAATTCTCATTAAGCCGGGTCTTTTTCGAATAGGACACGTCCAATTTCTTGCTCATGATGCACTCTATGGCAGACACCAGTTCGTGCACGGTTATAGGCTCCGAACTTCCAATATTGACCGTGCCACCGGGTACATCCTTGTCAACTGCACAGGATATCGCCCTTGCAACGTCCTGAACGAAGATATAATCAATCGCTATGTCTGGACTGTTGAGAAGAATTGACTTGCCCTCAAGACCGTTCGTGATTATATACGGGATTAGTTTAGAAGGGTTCTGGAACGGACCGTAAGCGGAGGAAGAGCGGATACTTGTACACTGGACGTCGTAGCGAACCCCGAAAAACTCGACGAGTTGCTCATTCGCAAACTTTGAAATAGAATAAGGAGAAAATGGGTCTGGGTTCTGAGTCTCAATAAACGGTGAGGGGTTGTTCCCGTAGACCTCTGCAGAACTCATACTGATTACCCGATTCAATTTCTTACTCTCAAGCGCGCCGTTCAAAAGGTTAACCAAGCCGACCGTGTCATTTTCCAATATTTTTCTTGCGATGGAAATTTCCCTGCTGGTGTCAACAACGCCCACAAGGTTGATTATGCACTCCGGCTGCAGCTGCCTGATGCTATTTCGCACATTTTCCTCATGCAACACGTCCAATTGGACGTAAGTAGTGTTCCCATGAGAAACTAGATCAGTGTTCTTGGCGTGGAAAATGAACAGTTCATCCTGCTTGCGGGTTTTCTCAAAATAATCCACAAGGTTCCGGCCAATGAAGCCCGTTCCGCCTGCGATGAGAATCTTCAAGAGCGTTCACCCAAATCTGGAAATGTCATTTCGCTAATGCACCGTCAACTCAACGGCCTTTTGGTACGATCCTCGCCCGAAGCGAGTAGAAGCCATATATGCCGAGAAATGAAAGGCACATGAACGGGTGTAAAAACCATGCCAAATCGGGCTTCTTTGCATAGCCACGTATCGAGTCGTACAAGGGCTTTACGATTGTAATACTATAAAGGGCATATACAAGAAGGCGTAAGACATCAGTCCCTTTTTTAGGGTCGAATATCCTGTAGCGCCTCTCGCCCTCGTAACCCGCGACGCTGTCAAATTCCTTGGCATAGGCAGCGCGCTTTCGGAGGAAAGACCACAGGCCGTCAGCTGTGTTGTGGTAGATACAGTTCTTGACGAAGGCAAACTTATTGTATCCTTTTCTAACCAAGTCGTAATTGACATCGATGTGAAAAAACGCTTCGGGCCTGGTGTCGGCATTGGCAATCAGCTCCTTTCTTCGGACCAAGAAACCGTTGCAACCTACTGTGGGAAGGTTTTCTGCATTGAATTCAACCAAGTAGTACTGCCTGTATTCCTTTGCCCTTCCGGATAGGTGCCAATCTTCGTAATACCACGCCATCCTGTCGGCCTTGCCCATGTAGAACGCAACCGGGTCGTTGAACCCGAAAAGCCCGAAATATCTGTTGAGCAGGCTTGATTTTTTTATGTAGCAATATCTAAGGGTCTGAGATGCAACTATTTCGGGGTTGTCCGTGAATGGGAAAACCATCTGCCTGAGCCAATTCGTGGTTGGTATGAAATTGTCTGAGTCAACGTATGCCGCTATATCGTTTTTCGAGCTGTGAAGGCCGACTGCCCGCCTAGCCTCTTGGCTGTTCCAATAGTCTTTCCTAATAATTATTCTGCCTCCTATTCTTCGTACATATTTTTTTGCGACATCAAGGGTACCGTCAGACGAGCCGGCATCAACTATGACAAGCTCAATCTTCGACTGTGGATAATCCTGCGTCGCAATCCGTTCAAGGCAGATCTCAAGGTTTTTCCTGCAGTTGCGGGTAATGACAATGAAACTCACTGAGGGCAGTCTTTCGCGCATTTGATTCACTCAATCCAATAAAACATATACCCTAAAGGACGCGGCGGATGGTTAAATTACCTTCCCAGTGTGAACCTTATATTGCCGCATAGGTTGATTTCTTCAACCTTTTGGGCGAATGGCCGGCCAATCAACACGGGCGTCGTCCGCGCGGTTTCAACTAATCCACAACAGGTATCCATTATGTCCAAGAAGGTGCTGATAACCGGGTCTGCAGGCCTCATAGGCTCCGAATCGGTTAAGTTCTTCTGCGAAAAAGACTTCGAAGTCACCGGCATAGACAATGATATGCGTTCGCAGTTCTTCGGAGCTGAAGCCAGCACAAAATGGAATTCCGACCTGCTTTCGAAGAGCTACTCGAGCTACAAGCACGTCTCTATGGACATACGCGACCAAAAGGAAATGACCGGGCTTTTTGAAAAGGAAGGTTTCGACCTGATTATCCACTGCGCAGCGCAGCCTTCGCACGACTGGGCTGCCAAAGACCCATTCACGGACTTTACTGTGAACGCAAACGGCACGCTAAATGTCCTTGAGAACTACCGCAAGCACTCGCCTGATGCTGTGTTCATCTTCACTTCAACCAACAAAGTCTACGGAGACACGCCGAACACGCTTCCGCTCATCGAGCAGGAGACGCGCTACGAGCTGCCAGCTGATCACCCATTCTACAACGGCATTGACGAAACGATGAGCATAGACAACTCAAAGCATAGCCTCTTTGGTGTCTCAAAGGCTGCTGCTGACTTGCTGGTGCAGGAATACGGCAAGTATTTCGGGCTCAGGACCGCCGTTTTCCGTGGTGGCTGCCTGACAGGCCCGGCGCACTCGGGAACCGAGCTTCACGGTTTCTTGGCATACCTTGTAAAGTGCATAATCACAGGCCGAAAGTACACCATATATGGTTACAAGGGAAAGCAAGTAAGGGACAACATCCACTCATACGACCTGGTCAACGCGTTCTATAATGTTTACCTGCACCCGAGGAAGGGTGAGGTATACAACATGGGCGGTTCGCGCCACTCAAACGTTTCAATGCTAGAGGCCATCCGCAAGATCGAGGAACTGACTGGGAAGAAGGCCAACATTGAATATGCTGAAAACAACCGGATTGGCGACCACATCTGGTACATTTCCGACGTCTCGAAGTTCAAGAAGCACTATCCCGATTGGAGCTTCAAGTACGACATTGACATGATTCTGGAAGAAGAATGCGAACATGGACATTTCTAAAAAAAAAGTCGCCATTTCTACCCACTATCTCATCTACGGGGCACCGCAGGCTCTGCGGGACTACTTGATTTCGAAGAAAGTAAGACAACTGCTTTACATTGCACATCCCCTTTTTGCGGATGGCAACCACTCCTACTTTGAGAGAATCAGGGACGGAAAGCTGGTTGAAAAAAAGGAGTTCCGGATTAGAATTGGCGCCGGCCTGCTGAATTACCCAATCGAGCTTGCCTTGACGCTGAAAAAATGCATCGGTCGCAGGCAAAAAATCGACCTCTTTATCGGCGTGGACAGCCTCAATGCATTCGCTGGAGTGCTGCTGAAAAAGATGGGCATCGTAAAGACAACAATCTTTTACACCATTGACTACGTTCCTAAAAGGTTTGACAACCCTGTTGCCAATGAAATCTACCACTGGATGGATGCATACTGTGTCAGGAACTGCGACCAGACTTGGAACGTGTCAAGCAGGATTGCACAGGCCCGGAAGGATTATCGCGGCCTGTGCGGAAAGAAATACGAACGCCAGGCCGTTGTTCCCATTGGCGTGTGGCCTGACAAGGTCAAGATCCGTCCTTTCGGGAAAATCCGCAAGCACCGGCTGCTCTTCATCGGCCACCTGCTGCAAAAACAGGGCGTCCAGCACGTGCTTGACGCAATCCCGGCCATTGCCCGACAAATACCCGACTTCGACTTTCTCGTCGTGGGAGGCGGCGAATACGAGAACGCGTTGAAAAACAGGGCCAGGCGGCTGGGCATCGAAGGCCGCGTGACGTTCACGGGCTGGATAAAGGACCGCAGGAAAATCGACGGCATAATGGCTGACAGCGCAGTGGCAATCGCGATGTACCAGAAGTACGACGAGAAGGGCAATATCTCGTTCACGTACTTTGCCGACCCGACCAAGATCAAGGACTATTTATCCGCCGGACTGCCGGTCATAATGACCGACGTCCCGCACAATGCTTTGGAAATCAAGCGGAAAGGCTGCGGCAAGGTAATCCGGCCTGACCGCAGGGACATTGCTGCTGCGGTCGTCTCCATGATGAAGGACGAGAAGTCGCTTCGGACGTACCGCAGCAATGCGAGGAAATATGCATTATTATTCGATTGGGACGTAATTTTTGAAAGGGCACTCAAAGGGATAACATGACTAAAGACCTGTCACAATTTCGCCAATATAAAAACGATGTGTTTGAAAAACTGGACTTTGACTTCAAGGAAGGCAAGAAGATTCTTGACGTGGGATGCGGCGACGGGTCTGACGCAGAAATTTTCATTAATGAATTCGGGCTCAGCACATTCGGAATCGACATATCCAGGCATGAGAAATCCCGAGGAATAAAGGGATTGCACTTCAAGAAAGCCGGGATTTACGACATCCCGTTCGAGGAAGGTTATTTTGATTACGTGTTCTTGCACGATGTCCTGCATCACATTGATGAAGAAAAGCAGGACCACCTAAATCATGTCAAGGGCCTTGCCGAAATAAGGCGGGTCTGCAAGAAAGGCGGATACATCATTATTATCGAATCCAATCGCTATAATCCGCTGTCTTATCCGCACATGGTAAAACTGGAGGGACATAACAGCTTCAGGCAGGCCTATTTCAAAAAACTTATCCGCGAATCCTTTCCAAACCCGGTGTTCAAGCATTTCGAAGCCCACGTCTATCCTAAAGGGCTACTCCCGATTTTCAAGGCCTATGAATACATTGCCGAAAAAATATTTCCTAAATCTATATTGGCGTATAACGTGGCGATTATAAAAAAATGATAACAATAATCGAGAAACTCAAGACATACGGCCCGAAGACCCTGGTACGATACGGGGTGTCCGAAATGGCATATCGCACAAGACGCGTCCTCAAGAAGTCGTACAGCCAGAAGGAAGAGGACTTGGTCATTGACCGGCTGCTTGGCTTTCCGGAACATGGTTTCTACGTTGACGTGGGAGCGAACGACCCCAGCCGTTTCAGCAACACCCGCCGTTTCTACGACAAAGGATGGAGCGGGATAAACATCGAGCCGGACCGCCAAAAATTTTTAGAGCTTGAAAAGAAGCGCAAGAAGGACATTAACCTGAACATAGGCGTGGGGGAAAGGAAGTCGGAACTGGCATTCTACAGGTTCATCCCGGACATGCTCTCGACGTTCTCAAAGACCGAAGCGGATGAATACAAGCGGCAGGGCTACAAGTATCTCGGCCATTCCAGTGTACATGTGATGCGCCTCGGGGACGTACTGGCGAGGTACTGCAAGGGAAGGCATATAGATTTCCTCTCCATAGACACCGAAGGATATGACCTGCAGGTGCTGAAAAGCAACGATTGGGCGAAGTTCAGGCCGAGGCTTATATGCATCGAATCAGTCCACCACGATAAAAACGGGAGCAAAATGGACCGCGATGAGGAGCAGGAGCCGTTCCTCAAATCGCGGGGCTATAAAAAAGTCTACGACTCCGGGCTGAACTCGATTTACATGAGAAAGTGATGCTGGCGACTCCGTCGGGGCGATTCTCACGGGGACAAGACGAGAGATACGACATGAAACCGGTTGAAAAGTGCGACTTGTGCGGTGGAAAAGAATTCGTGTTCCGCTTCAAGGGGCGCGACATCATGCACGAGGTGCCGGGGGAATTCACCGCAGCCGAGTGTAAGAACTGTGGCTTGGTATTTCTGAACCCCCGCCCTTCGTCCGAGGAACTGGAAAAATACTATCCTAGCGCCGAATACGATTCCCTTCGTGGGGAGTCAGGCCGCAAAGAGGTAATAAACGAACTTCTGGGAAAAATACATCGGGGTAAGAAGTCCGGCATCATCTACCGTCTTTTCGCGCCCTACTTCATACGCGAGTTTCCTCACGTCAACGGGATGAAAATCCTCGACGTCGGCTGCGGAAGCGGCCACTTTCTTGCCGAGATGAAAAAACGGTTCGACAACGAATACTATGGCGTCGAGCCGGGGGAATTCAACAGGGAATTCGCGGCAAAGAACGGCCTGAAAATGTTCAGGGGGGTCCTGAAGGATGCGCGCTACCCGAAGCACTATTTCGACCTGATACTGGTCAATCACGTCTTCGAGCACGTGGGCGACCCGACGGATACTTTGCGGGAGCTCAAGCGCATACTCAAGCCGGGCGGCACGCTGACGATTGGGGTACCCAACACCGATGCTTTGAACCGCAGGATATTCGGTAAGTATTGGGTCGGGTATGACGTCCCCAGGCACTTATACAGCTACAGTCCTGAAATACTGAAAAAGTACGCGCAAAAGGTGGGGCTCAAGACCAAAAGGCTGAGGTTCGGCTTGGACTGGTATTACGGGCTTCCGTTCCAGCTTTTGTTCGTCCTCAACGCCACCAGAAAAAATAGGCATCAATACTACCACAAGATTAGGAAAAAGGGAAGCTACCAGGCGCTCCTGACTCCGCTCAACGCGGCCCAGTTTGTGTTCCTACTCGTGACGATGCCTGTCGCGCACGTCCTGACGCGGCTCGGGTGGGGCGAGACTGTCGAGATATTCCTCACGAAATGATCCTGTTCACTATCTCGTTCTTGAGGAAGTCGTTGAGGTCCTCGGGCGTGCCGAGGCCGTGCATCTGCGAACTGCCCATCTTCAGCGTCTTTATCCTGCCCCCCGCGAGTATCATCTCGTTGTACACCGGGCAGACGTAGAACTCGTTGTTGACGCGGATGTCCTTGAGAATCATCTGCTGCGCGAACCTCACGAAATCGCTCCCCTTGCCGTAATAATATAATCCCACGGTGGCCTCGTTGCTGATGGGCCGCTTCTCGGCGACTTCTATGACGAGGCCGTCCTTGTCCTTCTTTACGAAGGACCATTTGGGGTGTGTTGAGTCGAATGTCAGTATGGCCCCGTCCAGCTTTTCCTTTCGCCCAAACTCGATGAGCTTGTTGAGGTCAAAGTCGATGTACTGGTCCGAATTTGCGATCATCAGGTCGTTGCCGTTGTCTATGTATTCCTTTGCAAGGATCACGGTGCAGGCCGCGCCGGCTGTCACCCCATTCGTCTGGACTATCTCGCATCCGGGTGCTATGAGACTTAGGAACTCCTTGAGGGCATATTTTTGGTAGTGCTCCCGCTGGACTATGAATATGAACTTGTGTTGGCACTTAGGGCGTAGGTTGTCGACTATGAGTTCTATCATCGGCTTGCCCTTTATCTCAATCAGGGGCTTTGGGAAGGTGTAGCCTGCATTCACAAAGCGCGAACCGCGGCCAGCCATTGGGATTACGATGTTAAGGACCATGGGACTTTCCCTCCACCAATTTTATGAACTCCCGCACCCGAAAGTAATTTACTTCGTCGAATCCCTTCACTTCGCACACGTGGGCCCCGGACGCCCTCGCGGCCTGTATGCCGTGCGGCGCGTCCTCCAAAATGATGCATTCCCGCGGCTCGAGACCGAGTTTTTTAATCGCCAAGACGTACATCTCAGGGTCCGGCTTCGGCTTTGAAATCTCGTCGTTTCCGATGAAAAACTCCACGTATTCCATCAATTCGGTGCGGTTAAGCATCAGGTCTATGCTGGCCCTGATTGAATTCGAGCACACGACCTGGCGCAGGCCCTCCTTCTTGAAGCGCGAGAGCATGTAGCGCTTTTCAAAACTTGGCCTGCACTCGTGGAATATGACGTCGCGCGTGTAGACCTGCTTGAGGTCGTTCACGAATTCCTTGAGAGCAAGCGGAAACCCCTTTTCCCTCGAAAGCGTTTCGAGCTTCTTCCTCGTGGGCAGGCCGTTGTAAAACCTCAGGTGCTCCTCGCGGGTTATCTCGTAGCCGAGGACCGCCAAGGCCTTGTTCAGAGCGTCGTAGTGCCATTCGGTGGCGTCGACTAGGACGCCGTCAAGGTCGTAAAGAATTGCCTTTATCATACAAGTCCGACCCAACGTACCGCCTTATGAAGCGGTCGTCTCCAAGGTCAAAACCAAATTCCGATGGGATGATTCTGACCTTGTGGCCTGCTGCCAGCATTTCATTGTATACTGGGCAAATATAAAAAGCGTTATTGACCCGCTTTTGGAGGCGAACCATCCTCTCCGCTGCCTCTACGAAGTATCTACCCTTGCGAAAGTAGTAGAAACCGGCGCTCGCGTTGTCGGAAACCACTTCCTTTTCGGCCACACTCGACACCGTGCCATTCCCGTCGGCTATCGCGTAGCTGTATTTCGGGTTGTCTGAATTAAAGCACGGGATGAAGCCGTCGGCAGACGTGTCAGCTGTTATTGGCGTCTCTAGGTTCCCCTTGAAGTATATGTCGGCAAGGTAGACCACCAGTTCGTCTGGGCAGTTTATTGCTTCCTTCAGTGAAAGGACCGTGCACGCCGCCCCCTCGGTGGGCGTTTCAAGTACCGCAACCTCCGAATGGGGGTATAGCCGCTTGAGTTTTTCCGAGAGCCGGTAGCGCAAGTCATGCTCCTTTAGGACAACGAAAAAAAGCTGCAAATCGCCCTTTGAAAAGGGGTATTGGAGCGAATCAGTGCAAAACTTGACAAGTGGCTTGCCCTCGACCGGAATCATTGACTTGTGGGCGTTGAGCGCCTCAAAACGGGGGTCTTTTCCCGCAAGGGGCACGACTGCAATTGTCAATCAATCACCAAAGAAACCCCTAGCTTGGATCGGAAGGTCAGTGCAAAGAAACAGGTCCGGCCCGTTCATTTCCTTGAGGAAACGCCAGAAAGGTTTTTGGTTGCGTCCGTGCAGTTCGGGGGAGACAAAACAGAGCTTTTTGCCGTTTTTCAAGTGACGTTCTATCTCTTCCTTGGCTATCCACTCGCGGGTAAGGCAGTCTATCCAAACCCAGCCGCACGAGCTGTACAGTGCAGGTTCCGGTTCAAACTCGCTTTGCCTGGTGGCAATGTTTTTTGGCTTGAAGGCCTTAGAAAAAACGTATTGGGTCGGAAAGGACATGTCGAAGAAGAGCACATTGGGCAGGTCGTACTTCGATAATGACTCCAGAAGCAGTTGTTGCAGCCCATCAGCCTTGACGTTAAGGGCCAAGACAGCGGAGGGATTGATGTCCTCCACGGCATCCAGAAAGCCGTCAAAAGACAACGAGCCACTTTTTGCCGGGTCGTGCGACACTACGAGCCTGCCGTCAAGGTCACGAACGTCGGTTTCAACGCCGAATCCGGCCTTCAGCGCGCCTTGGAGCGCCTGCAAGGAGTTGCCTTTGACCTGGGCGTTCCATAATCCGCGATGCGCCAAAAAGTTCATCCTGTACGCCACACATGGGGTTTAGACTGCATACTATTGAATGGGCGGTTTGGGCCGCCCGCTCAAGACTAACTGCCGGCATTCGAATATTAATGTGGCGTTTTTTTGCACTGGAATGGCACACCGCAATGCACTTTAAAATGTCGGGCGCCGTTAGAAGTTTACAAAGCCAAGCGAGCCAGCGGAGGCATACGCGATGAGGCACGCTTAGGAACTCATAGGCCGGGCTGATTGGGAAAACAGAAGCAGCATATGGCGGTTATTTTGGGGGCAGGTAGAAACATGGCATCGGCTAGGAAAAATGACGGGGTAAAAAAAATCGTCAATGTCGTACTGCGTTCCCGCCCGTTTCAGGTCATCCAGCTGGCAAGAAAAATCGGCCCGGCGGAGTTTGTTAGATGGACCCGCCTGTCAGGGAAGAAAAAATATGCGATGATGCAAAAGCAGTTCTATGAGGCGTCCGCAAAACGGTCCGAATATGGCGAAAAAAAGGTCGACTACGTGGTCGGTTCATTCGACCTGCATAATGCCTGGAAGGACTACGACACGTATCTGATGCGATACGTCGACAAGACGTACAGGAACAAACTCGCCCTGGATTTTGGGTGCGGCCCGGGAAGGAGCATAATAAAGTACAGCCGCCTGTTCAAGCGGCTGGATGGAATAGACATAAGCAGGAACAATATACTAAATGCAAGGCGCGGCCTGAAGAAAAACCGCATTACCAACTCAAAACTGTACGTCAACAACGGGACGGACCTCAGGCCCCTGCGGGACGACACATACGATTTTGTCATGTCCACGATATGCCTCCAGCACATATGCGTATACGACACCCGTTTCTCCTTGCTGAAAGACATGTACCGCGTGCTCAAACCCGGCGGAAGGATATCCCTGCAGATGGGCTTCGGGACGGGTTCGCCGGCCACGGTCCCCTATTACACGAACGAATACGATGCGCCGACCACCAACCGGGGCCTGGACACGGCGGTGGAAAGTCCGGACCAGATAGGGGGCGACCTTAAAAAAATCGGGTTCACAAGCTATGAATACTGGATAAGGCCAACCGGGCCTGGCGACGTGCACAAGAAATGGATTTTCTTCACGGCGGTAAAACCCAAATAAAATTGCAAGACATATAACTGCTCAATTCGGGACGGCTCACGAAGGGAACAAAATGCTGGATTTATCACAGAAGCCTGCCATGGCGAATGCCGCGCATTGGCATGATGAAATAAACCAATTGTATCATCCGACCGGGACATACGGGCAGGAGATGCAGGACGCGGTGTATTCGAAGGACGCCATCAATTCCACCAAATTTGCGCCGATATTGCTCAAGGAATGGTTTTTTTTGGTAAAAAAAGGTGGCTACCTTATAATCGATTACCGGCCCAACGCGATGTGCGACTGGAAAAAACTCGAAAAATACATGTGGTGGCTTTGGAAATCAAAGTACGAGATAATATATCACGGTCCGATACCGCTTGGCGAACACGAAAACGTGGACAAGGAAAAAGTCCTCAAGTTCATTTTAGACCAGGAAAAATACTACCGGACAAACCTCGACAAAAAAACCCACCTGCCGCCGCTTGTTAGCACAAAAAAGACCCCCGCAGACAAGGACGGATATCTCCGGTTCGTATGCAAAAGGACAAACCAGACCAAGATAAGCGGAGACAGCATCGACAAGTGGACGTTCGGAATAGTGACGAACGGCAAGCGCAACGAATGGATAGAACGGATAATCGGCGCGATACAGGAGCAGAAAATCCCCCACTACGAGATAATAGTCTGCGGAACCTACCATGACCGGAAGGAAAACAACACGAGATACATCCCGTTCAACAAGCGGGACGACTTGGGCTGGATTACCCGCAAGAAGAACCTGATTGTCGAGGCGGCGAAGTACGAGAACCTGTGCGTAATCCACGACCGCTTGATTCCGGACAAGAACTGGTACAAAGGAATGATAAAATGGGGAAACTGCTTCGAACACCTGGGTTGCGTCCAAGAAAAGGACGGGTTGCGAGCCACCGACTGGCATTTTCATGAGAAAATGGAACACGAGGAGTTCTCATTCCTGTCGCTTCTCGACTACCGCGACTGGGACGTCAACGTATTCCAGGGCGGGCAAATGCACATCCTCAAAAGAACATACGCGAAAGAATGCCCCTGGGATGAGACGTGCGCTTGGAACGACTTGGAAGACGTCAGGCTAGGCGAAGTCCTGAACAACCGGGGGCATATACTGAGATTTAACCCGCATTCAAGAATGGATGCCCTTGACTACCGGTTTGGGGAAATACCTTCGGTGCCTTTCGACCCGGCAAAGCTGTCCAGTCAAAGGCGGGGCAGTCTGACGAGAATATTGCCGCGGTGGGCGTACCGGTTTTTATGCAGAAACAGGAAAATAAGGGCGCTCGTAAGATACGCGTTCAGGAAACTTAAGAAATGACAGTGGAAAAAATGGTTCGGAAGAAGGCAAAAATGCAGATGGCCGACTATCTGTGTTGCCCCGAATGCAAGTCCGGCTTGCTGGCCTGCGAAGGAGGCTTTAGGTGCAAAAAATGCTCCAAAAGGTATGAGGTTATCGAAGGGATACCGATACTGGTCGACCTTGGCAATCTCACCCCATACCTGCAATTCCAAGTCAGATATTTTGAAGAGAAGACGCGCGCAACAGACGCAATTTTCGAATTGGCACCCTGGCAGAAAAACTACGTGAAGAAATTCGTTTCAAATGCCGGCGCAATCAAGGATGCCCTCGTGATTGATTGCGGCACCGGTTCCGGCTACATGGCCTTGGAGCTTGCCAAAAGGGACGCGCGCGTCATAGCTTGCGACCTGACGTTGAAAAGCCTCATCCAGCTCAAGAGGACTGTCGAGGAACGCGGCCAGTCGGACAACATTCTCCTTGTCTGCTGCACAGCCGAAAGCCTTCCGTTCAAGGGCGGTATTGCAGACTACTTCATTTCCAACGCCGTTCTCGAACACCTGCCCAAGGACAAGGAAGCGATTTCCGAGATGGGTCGCGTCACAGGAAGCAGTGCCATTGCGATGGTTGCCGTGCCGTTCAGCTATAGGTACATACATCCGCTCCTCCTGCCCATAAACCTGTTTCACGACTGGCGGATAGGGCACTTGCGGAGGTATGATGAGAAAAAAGTGGCTGAAGATTTTAGGGGTTGGACAATCAAAAAAACATTCTTCACCGGCCACACGGCCAAAGCCATGAAAGCCCTGACTAATATGGTCGCCAAGGCGTTCGACGAGGACGGCATCGAGGCAGAAGATGAAAACAAGCACGCAGTAAGGTGGGGGGCGCACAACATGATTTCATTTCTGGCGAAAAAGCCCAAGAGGTTCAAACGATGAAAAAACCGCTTGTCTCAGTCATCATCACCAGTTACAATGCAAGGAAATGGCTGAAGGGTTGCCTGGAATCCCTTAGATTGCAGACCTATGCAAACTTTGAGATAAACCTAATAGATAATTTATCAACTGATGGAAGCATCAGCTATGTGAGGCGTAACTTTCCCGAAGTCCAAATCATAAAAAACGAAAAAAACGTCGGATTCGGGACCGCAAACAACCGGGGGGCAAGGGAGTGCAAAGGAGAGCTGTTGCTTTTCCTGAACACCGACACGGTTTCAAGGAATGATTTGTTGGACGCGCTGGTGAGATGCAAGCTGGAATCAAAAAACAACATAATAGGCCCAAGGGGGCTTAACTTCAAAGGAAAGGATAATCTGAAGGGAAAATACCTGGGAATGAACTTTTTAGGCTCGGTGCACGGCCCGGTGAACGAGCCCTTTTTCATTGACGGCTGCGCGTTAATGATAAGCAAGGCGGACTTTTGGAAACTTGGTGGTTTCGATGAGAAATACTTCTTGTACTGCGAGGATCTCGACCTTTGCTGGCGGGCATTGCTATTTGGTATGAAGCTAGGTGTATGCGAAGATGCAAGTCTTATTCATTTCGGTGGCGGAACGTCTGAACCGACAATGTCAGAAAAAGGAAAGCCTTACGTAATACCCGTATTCAGGCGGTACGAAGTTGAGAAGAACACCCTTAGAAACCTGCTCAAAAATTACAGCACGGCAAACGTCCTCTGGGCCGTCCCTCTTTTTTTGCTCCAGGAGCTTGCTGAAGCGGCACTATACCTGGTGACTGGCAACTTCAAGATGATGTCCAAAATCCTTTCGGCCTTATGGTGGAACGTCGAAAACGTTGGCGACACGCTCAAAGAGAGGAAGAGAATCCAACAGAAAAGGAAAATCAGCGATATCGTTATCCTGTCAAAAACAACCTTCAAGATATCCAAAATAAATGCGTTATTAAGGGTCGGGATTCCCTCCTTTAAGGAATAGGCTTAAAGCATCGATTTCTACTTAGGCGGATAACTTATCATGGACACGTTAAAGGAGAAGCTAGGGAACCTTGTCGTCCCAGCCATACTTTTTTTAGTATCACTCATAGTCGTTTATCCGTACTACCAAGCGGGGGGCATACTTGCCGCCGGAGAATCCGCACTTAGTCTCAACCCGGAACATGTCAACTGTTACACGGCGTGGTACGACCGAACGAATTTCGGTACCGAACAGCTAGCGCTGTCGAGCTACATCGTATTTGACGTGATATGGCCAATCTTGGGCATTGCTTCTCCAATCACCGGGCCATCGGTTGTCAATTTTTTCTTGTCATTCTTCCTAGCCGGCCTGTTTCTCTACATGTGCCTGGACGAAGTGCTCAAGTTTAAGGAGAAAATAATCTATCTGCCTGCCTGCCTACTGTACTCGTTCAACATTTTTCGTATCATGGGTCCCCTGAATGAAAACGTGATATTCCTTTTGGTATTGATGCCGCTATTTTTCCTGTTCTATTTCAAGTTGATGAATACAAACAAGTGGAGATACGTTTTCATACTGACAATACTATCCCTCGCATCAGGCCCGATGGGGGCGAACCTTCCCGTCTTTCTCATACCATACCTGTTGATGCTCCTGTATTTCGGGTACTTTATGCTCACGACAAAGAGCGGGAACTGGGGGCAGTTGATTGTGAAGAACTTTGCGCTCCTGTCGCTATTTCTGCTCTGCAATCTGTACTGGCTAATACCGTTGACCAAAACCCTGCTGGCTATATACTCCAGTGTGATTGGGCCCACGCTCTGGAACGTCAGCGGCAGCGGCACCTATTATGACCATTTTAGGCTCATCGGCTTGTGGGGCTTCAGAACCGGGAATTATCTGTTGCCATATTATCCATTCTACAAGAGCTATGATACGGGCATCCTGCTCATAACGACGTTCTTAGTCTCTATTTTGTCATTTGCATTCCTTCTCTTCCAAAAAAAGGACAACTTGCACGCAAAAACGTTCTTCGGAATCCTTGCTATCGTCTCTTTTTTCCTTTTGGCGGGCGCCAAGCCGCCGTTCGGATTCATATACAACTGGATTTACCAGAATGTCCTCATCTTCAAATCCGTCCGCGACTCATTCATGAAATTCGTCCCGCTATTCATCTTTGCCATGTCCTTTTGCCTAGCCCTTTCCATCAATTACATCCTTGAAAAAAGAAGTCAGCTTATAAGGTGGATGATGATTCTGGCAATCAGCGCGATTGTTCTGGTAAATGCATATCCTATCTTCACTACCGAGGCGATGACTATCCGTGAATGGAATGGGGGGCAGACCGGCAACGTGGTCAAAGTTCCTGAATATTGGGGGGATGCAAAGGTTTTTCTCGAAAATCAGAGAATCGATTCGAGAATATTCGTTTCGCCATACAATCGTTACGGCTCAAGCAGTAACTGGGAATTCGGCATGAATCTTGCCGGAAATGTCGCTGATAGTTTGGTTGACAAGCCAATACTGTTTGGCTGGGAAATCGAAAACACCAGTTCAGATGACATGATCAAGAATGCCTTTGCAAACAGCCCCCAGGCAAAATTCAACATGCAGAGATATCTAGGGTTTCTTAACTCGAACTACGTCCTTCAGGAGAACGAAATCGAATGGCGTTTCGAGTTTCTCCTCCCGCCACCCCGAAAAATCACCTCGCCGTCAGTGAGCAACGGGATAATCCTGATGCACGGCTTCAATGAAATCGCAGAATTCGGCAATTATACCCAGGAGAGACTGTCGAGGATTTTGAACGAAGAGCCGAACAAGACCATTCATGACGAGCTTTACTCCGAACTGACGAACAGACCGGCCCTCGTGCTATACTCTTTGCAATACCAATATTTTGTCCCACACATATATGCCCCCAAGAAAATTCTGCTGTCGAACGGTTCCGTGGATTCGATACCTGGCACGATATCTGACTACGATGGGACTAGCGCGCCCGGAATTTACCTGACGGGCCAAAACCAAAACAAAACGCAAATCATGGCCGGCGAGATTCACTCGGAACTTCCTGTCCTCGAATACAAGAAGATTAGCTCGACAAAATATCGTCTTAGGATACATTCGGCCGACCCCCAAAACAGCCAGATTCCCATCGTCTTTTCGGAGAGTTTTAACGATGACTGGAAGGCTTTCGTCTCAAGACCCCCGAATTACAATCCAATGGGAGCCGGGAATCTGCTTCAAAATTACCGGGTGTTCGAGGGAAACGGGGAATATCAGGCATCGTCGGATGAGGTGGAGCAATACGCGGCGAGCGGTTGGGTGACCGACCTTGGAGATGGGAAGCAGAAACAGAGACAACTCATGACCTGGGCTTCCGATAGGATGGTGGCCAACCGGACGGAGACATACAGCGTAGATTTCATCTCTAAAAATTTGAAGGGCACGATACAGAATGACAATCTTCCTGATGGGGACCTGTTTGAAACCTTGGGCGCGCCGAGCATAGATGAAAATAATCACCTGATGGCAAACGGTTACGCAAACTCCTGGGTATTGAACCCCGCGGAAATTTGCCAGGAAAAAGGGACCGACGGGAAACCTGCCGGCAAGGAGAACGGATTTTGCATCAAAAACCCGGATGGGACGTATGACTTCGAACTCGTGATAGAGTTCTCGCCGCAAAAAAACTTGGTTATACTACAGGTCCTAGCCCTTGTCATTTTCCTTGGCTGTGTTGCCCTGCTAGCAATGGGATACCAAAAGAACAAGTAAAAAGCAGGAGTACCATACAGTAAAGAACATCACGCTGATGATAATTTGACTACTTCTTAAAGGGAAGGTACAATGGAATCCACGAACCAGAACAAGGACTGGGAAATCCAGCTCTTCGACAAGGTTATCGACGAGGACGAGAAATACGAGCAGTATTCCGAGGACTTCTTCAGCTACCTTTCGGATGCAGCCAAGGACGCCCTGGGCGGCAAGGGGCTGAAAAAGGTGCTCGAGGCTGGATGCGGGACGGGTGCCATCGGAAAACGCCTGCTGAGGAAATTCAAGAACCTGAACGTTGTTGGGGTTGACATTTCACCCAACATGGTCCGGCTTGCGAACGACGGCACGAGATCTTACAAGGCAATCAATGGCAACCTTGAAGACGAGAAGCTTTTTGCTGTCGGCTATTTTGATGCGATTCTCTGTGGGTTCATACTCCACCACTTTCCTTCCTGTAAAAAAATCGTTTCGAATTGCGCAAGGTGGCTCAAAAAGGGCGGCTATATTGTAATAGCAGAACCGAACGGTTCTTCCCCTGTCAACAAGCTGAGCAAGGCAGCGAGGCACGGCCTGGAGGGCATCTTCGGCAAGGAATGGGTAATCAAGAAGCGGCTGGCCACTCCGAACGAGACCGACCACACCGTCGATACGTACAGGAAACTTCTTGAGCAAAACGGGTTCGAAATAGTCTTCCTGCGGACCGAGCATTTCGGCTCGCAAAAAATCAGCCTACGCTCGATAGGAAGCCTAAAAGAGATTGGCTACCGCCTGTGCAACAAAGCGTTCAAGGGGGACAAACGCAGCGGCTCTAGCATCATAATCGTTGCGAGAAAAAATTGAGCATGAATGCGCCATTTCTGGCACAATAATGCCAATCAATAGGCGTTTTCCGCTAATACCGCTTATCTCTTCGGCTTTTGTTCCTTTTGAATGCGCCTAAAGCTGCGGAGGTGGATATCTTGAAACGCCTCAGAACCGCAGTCGCCGCGCCATGTGGGTGATTGCATTTTGAGTTCTCCCGTCGGGGGTTCTTTAAACTGAGCCCATGTAAACGCTAATCACAGTAGAAATCCTCCTCGCCAAAGATATTCAAGACAATCCGATAGTCCTCGCGCATGCTTCTGACGACTTCCGGCAGTCGTTTTTTGTCAGTCGACTTGTGATATGCCGAAAAGGTAAGCACGGGCTTGAATTTTTTTATCAGTTCCTTCATGCCTAAAAGGACGTTCTCCTCGTATCCTTCAACGTCCATCTTCACAAGGTCAACTTTTTCACCCTTTAGGAAGTCGTCAAGCCGAACCACATCGATTTCCTGCGTCATTTGCTGATTTTTTATCAAACAGATGGATGCGCCGGTATTGCCATCTTCAGAATAACTTATGAGTGTAGCGAAATTCTTGTCTCCCACCGCCTTGCCCACCGGCACTATCACTTTCTCAAACCCGTTGCCGCGGATGTTATCCTCTAACTCTTGGAAGGTACTCTTTACCGGTTCGAACGCGTAGACTTTCTTCGCCCCGAGCACCGCGCACATGACCGAAAACATGCCCGTGCTTGCGCCGGCGTCAACGATGACCTTGTTTTTTACGTTTGACTCGTTAACGTCGTACTGGTTCCTCACGAGCAATTCGTTAAAAATCTGAAGGTCCATGACCGAGTTGCATTTAAACTTCAATTTTCTGTTCCTGAATACACACTCGATATACTTTGGCTGGAACCCCGCCAGTATTCGGCTAGTCGCTTCATCCCGCTCCTTTCTAGCACTCTTGTGAAGCAGAGACTCCTTCAGCGTTATCGTCAACAATTTGCGGATGTAGTAGAAGTCATGGGTTCTCAAGCTTCGTCTGGCTATACTGCCATGCATTCTTTTTAGTAAGAAAAAAGCCGGTATGAAATCAAGCTCATCTGCATCTGTGATTTCCTTTTTGTTTCCAAGTTCATTGTAGAGAGTTAGTTGAACCTCTGTTCCATCCCTACAAGTCAGTTTACTCACAAAATCACGGTGCCTTTTATAAGTCATTTCTTCGGCTTGAAATCCGTCAGGTGCCCTATGACTGACTTAGCCGCCCTTCCTATGAATTTCACGTCATCCAAGTCGCGAACAGAAGCGAGCCTGCGCGCCACGAACTCGGGGTCGTATGCGACCTTGTAAAGCTCGCGCACCATCTTCTGCGCTTCCTCTGCAGGGTAGGGTGTTTTCATGATGGGTCGCCTCATGTCATACTCATCCCAGTCTTTGGTAAGGAGCCGGCCTTTTTCCTCGCATTCCTTGAACAGGGGCGTTCCTGGATAGGGAATTACCACCGTTGCCTGCAAGGTCTTTGCGTAGCCTTTCTTAAGAAGGAAACGGCCAAGTGCGACGGTTTTCTTTGCATCATCTTGGGACTCCCACGGGTAGCCAATCATGATGGTAACGTGCGGCTCAAGACCTGCTTTGGAGCACTCGCGGCAGGAATCGATGCACTGCTGGGGGTTGGTGCCCTTGTTCAGGCGTTTGAGGGTCTCGGCATTTGCCGACTCAAGACCGAAAAGCAGGAAGCGGAAGTTGGCCTTCTTCATAAGCTTGTAGCGTTCGGGAGTGCACGCTCCAAAGCGCATGTTGCAGGAAAAGTAGATTTTTTCGTTGTACCCGCGCTCAATCATCCCGTCGCAGAATTTCCCAAGCCAGTCACCAACCGGGAACGTGCCAGTATCGTCGAAGACTTCCTTTACCTTGTACTTTTCTATGAGCATCCCGATTTCGTCAAGCAAAAGCTCGGGCTTGCGCGTGCGGAACTGCGGAAAAAGGGTAGTCCAAGAGCAGAAGGCGCATTTTCCCCACCAGCAGTCGCGGCCGACCATCGTGTAGGTGCCTGGCCTGCGCTTGTAATTGCCGTTGTCAAAAGCATAATCTTTCCAATGCGTAAGCTCGCGGTCAATGAAAGGCAGTTCGTTGAGGTCATGCGAGAGGCAGAACTTGCCGGTGTTTTTTATGTTTTGGCCTTCGCGGTAATAGGTACCGGCTTCGAGCTTTCCTTGTTTTCCGTCCGTTTCAACGAATTCGACTATGGCTTTGAGCGCAAAGTCGTAGTCTCCGCCGGTTATTACAAAGTCAACAGGACATTTTTCAAAGGATTCCGAAGGAAGGGCAGTGACGTGGTCGCCCATCAGCACGACTGTTGTCTTGGGGTTGTCGCGCTTTATGTCCTTTATTACCTGCCAGTAGCGCTTTATGATTGGCGTCTTGGCCTCGATTGCGATGATGTCGGATGGCGACTTGTTGAACGCATCAAGCCACTCGAAATAAGTCTTCTTCTGGGCAATAGCGTCGTCCCAGATCACTTCGTGGCCCGCCTGCTTGAGGATGGTGGCGGCGTAAGCAGGAACCATCGGGTAGATGTAGCACGGCGCGTGGAAGTACTGGAACTGCCTGTTCTGGGTAAGTAAAGGAACTCCCTTGGAAGACTCGATTGGGGGGTAAGATATTGATATCTTCATGGCAAAAAGGTTAGAGAAAGTTAGCTTAAATGCTTATTATTTAGGAGCACGACGAAGCAGTAAACAAAAGCGAGCCTGCAAATCTCTTGCAAGTTAAAGGTAGATGCTTAGAACATCCTCTGCGTCCACGACTTCGGGGTCTTCTCGTTCATAATCTCAATGTCAAGGTGGTAGCGGAACCTCTTCGTGCCTTTCTTCTTGATGTAGTCAACCATCGTGCCAAGGCCCTCCTTGAGCGGGGTCTTTGTCTTGTAGCCAAGCATGCGCCTTGCTTTGTCCGCCGAGCACGTGGCAAGCCTGACTTCCTGGGGCCTGTCAGGAACGTAAATTGGCTTGAGGTCAAAATCAAGCAAGTCCGCTATCATCACCGAAAGCTCGTTTATCGAGATGAACTCCTCGTCGGGCCCTATGTTTATCAGCTCGCCAACCACGTCGTCCTGGTAGCCTGCGCGGACAAAGCAGCCCACCATGTCCTGCGCAAAGGAAAAGCAGCGTTTCTGCTCGCCGTCGCCATATATTATGGGCTGACGGCCCTGAAGCATCAGATTAATCATGATGCTTGCCACGTTGCGGAAGGGGTCGTCGTATTTCTGTCTAGGCCCTATGATGTTGTGCGGCGCGAGGTTGACCACCTCAAGCCCGTGGACTTCGCCCAAGTTAAGCAAGAGGTTTTCAGCAGCAAGCTTGGCAACGCCATAGGGGTCCTGGGGCTTTGGAATCATGTCCTCGGTGAAAGGAAGCCTGTCTTGGGTGCCGTAGCGTGCCATACTGGAGCAGTTGACTATGCGACGGACCTTGTTCTGGATTGCCGCGCTCGCCACGTTAACTGTGATTTGGAAGGTGTTGTTGCACACGAGCGCGGGAGAAAAGACACTGAGGCCCTCGTAGGCAGTGCAGGCGGTGTGATATACTAAGTCAACGTCCTTCATCGCCTTGACCAGGCCCGGAAGGTTGTTGCAGTCAAGCTGGTGAAAATCAGCATCTGCAGGCACGTTGTCCATATAGCCGCCGATGAGGTTGTCGCACCCCGTAACTTCGTGGCCTTCGGCCAGCATCGCATCAGCTAGGTGGCTCCCTAGGAAACCGGCTATGCCCGTAATGAATACTTTTTTGCCCATGCCTTTTACACCGCATCAGTAAAACTGCTGCCAAACAACTTGGCAGATTATTGGTTAATAAATTTGCCATTCCCCCGGGCAAACAGACTTTCTGTGAATAACCTTAAAGAAACGGAGAAACCGACCAGTCGTTCCTTCCACTTGAAATCGATCATGTGGCCTTTATGTAACAGAGATTTTCATGGCAAAGGTTATTGAGAAACCCACCTTAAATATTCGTATAGACAATCCGGGCGGCAAAAAATGAAAATTCAAATCCACTTCTTTACGGCTTTGGTTGGCTCCGTGGCGATCTATTTTGTAACAAGCGGAAACCTGCTGGCTTCGTCCCTGTTCTTCACCAGTTCGTTCCTGATTGACGCGGACCACGCCCTTGACTACGTCTTGATCTACAAGAGAATCGATGTTCTGCGGATGCTGAAGGGTCACTTCTACAAGGACAGGATTTATGTATTCCTGCATTCGGCTGAGATTCCGATTATTGCTCTTTTGGTTTGGCCGGGAATGTATTCCGCGGTTTTTGCCGCGGGTTATTTGCTGCACCTGGCAATGGACGTGGCGGAATACCCGTTCCGCAACCCGCTCCTCACATACTTCTTGTCCTATCGTCTGGCAGTAGGCTTTTCGAAGCAAAAACTGTGCTCAAAATCCGACAACGTCATCTTTTGAGTCTTGGCAGGAGAAGCCCGACGACGAAAAACACGCCGTAGAACGCGTGCGTCAGCAAGCTCCCAAAGGCGACAAAAAGGCCCATAGCGATGCCTTCCTGCATCAATCCATACAGGAAAGACACCAGCAGGTGTGCAGAAAGAAGAAGCAAAAGCAAAAGCCAATACGTTTGGTCGAGAAAACCCAAGCCAAAAAGCAGGAGCGCGGCCAACACGGCCGCAGTTGGCAGGAAATACAAAGGCCTCAGCGAAGTCTGCGGGAACTTCTTGACAAAGAAGCCGCGATGCATTGCATAGTTTGACACTTGCCGCAAGTGCTTTGCAAATAACGGCCTGCGGTGATGATAGGCAAGGACATCAGGCGAATAGAGGAGCCTTTTTTTCTTGCCGTGCACCAGGTCAAGGCAGAGCTTGGTGTCCTCGCCGGGCCAAAAGTTGGTGTCAAAACCGCCGACCGCATCGAAATCGGACTTGCGAACAACCAAGTTTACAGTGGGAATGTCATCGCAGTCGCGGGCCTTCCGGCCGACGTAGCGAAAATCATATCCGCCGGAGCACAGGGGAGAAGAATAAGTAAGCCCGGAAGCCCGTTGCAAAAACGAGTCATCTTTCGGAGTCACTGCAGGGCCGCCCACGCCTGCCACTTTCGGGTCCGCAAAGAGCTTTTGCGCAGAGGAAAGCCATTTTGCCGAAGGGTATGCATCGTCATCGATGAACGCAAGGAATTTTCCTTTCGCTTTCTTTGCCGCAAGGTCGCGCTTCTCTCCGGGGCCGACTTTACCGGATAGAATTACTTTCAGGCGATTGTCGCGCATCCCGAGTTCAATCTGCCCGTCCGGGACCACGAAAACTTCCTTCACCTGTGGCAGCTTCAGGCACTCCGCCACGCATCTTTTCACGTACGGAGAGCTTTTGCCCATCGCTATGATGACCGAAAAATCATTCAACGAGAATTACCCTGTTTTTATCTTGTCGTAATAGTGCATTATTCTCAGACGATACCATATTGCCATGGTATCCCACCACATATTGAACACGCCTGTGGAACTGACTCCGCTTCCCCCACGGAACTTGACTTCTACCGGGCACTCGCGTATGTAGAACCCACCGTAATGGGCGAGTACGAGGAGTTCTGAGTCAAACGCATAGCGCTTGACAAGCATCTTTGGCGCGGCATATTCTAAGACGGGCCTCTTGAAGAGCTTGATTCCGACCTGCGTGTCGGAAATGGGCATCTCGAAGAATATGAAGCACATGACTTGGTAGCAACGTGAAAGAAAGCGCCGCAGGAGCGGATACTTTACTATGGAGTCTGGGTGGTTCTTGCTTCCAATCACCACGTCGGCATTATAACGCTCCATGTACTGCAGAAAGAGCGGGATTTGACTTGGCGGAAGGTCCCTGTCCGCGTCGATGAATAGAATCGTATTGCCCCGGCTGTGCCGGAATCCTTCAAGTATCGCATGCCCTTTGCCCTTGTTCTGTTCAAGGGGTATGACCTTGCAATTATCCTTGCCGTGGCAGAAACGCCGAAGCTCGGAAAGCGTGCCATCAGGCGAGCCATCGTCCACCAGGACCATCTCAAAGGGACGGTTCAGCTTGGAAAGCTCGTCATGGATGTCGCTGAGTGCAGAATACACGACTTTTTCCTTCTTGTAGCAGGGGATTACGACGGAGAGGCGGTCCATGCAAAAGTCATCTTTAATGATTAGTTTGCCAGCTTATAAAGTTTCAAGCAACCTGTCTCTTTTACAAGCTCGGAGCTTGCGGTTGCCCAAGTGAGGTCAATGTTCGAACTAGTGCAATAGTCAACCAGCGCGTAATTGACGCCATTGGAAACAAAGCAGGAAACGCTGTAGCTGTTTATGCAGTCATACACCCCGCCGGTCAGCGCACCGCCAAAATCAACAGGTGAAGGAGAATAAACTATGAGCCATGGGAACTTGCTTGAAGGATTGGCAAGGCGGCCGTCAAGACCGGCCGCAAGCGACCAGGAATACGAATAATAGATACCCGAAGGGACAAGCACGGCCTTTTCCCCATCCGGGATCATGGATGGAATTGAAAGATATTCCGAAGGGTAACTGATTGGGTGAATCTGTCCCCAGAGGCCAAGTGAGGGGTAATTGTACGCGATTGCAGACCCAATCAGGACAAGAAACGCGCCTGTTGCGAGAAGGTACCCCCTGCTCGTTTTCTTTCCCGAAAAGACCTTTTCGCCTAAGGATAGGTAGATGCCGATTGGCGCCATTATGGCGTAGGTTACAGCTATCAGTTCTACGAACTTATTAGAGTCGCGAAAGCCCGAGAACAGCGGTACGTGGTCGTAGAGGAAGTTGAATATACCGCTAGTCCAAGGGTGCGAGATGCCGGTCGCAAGCGCAATCCCAACAATCCAACCTACTGCCAAGGTGACAAGCAGGGGGTTCTTTGGCTGACGCAGCAAAGCATAGATAGAAAGACAGAACAGGATAGCAACGAACCCGTAGACGAAAAGGATTGGAAGGAACTTGAACGCGCTTAGCATCCCGGTTTCCCGCCAGGATCCTAACATCAGGACAGACTTAACTGCCGTGTTGAACCCTGCCGAGGCTTGAGTTGAAAAAAAGGCCAAGTGGGAGTTGTCAATCGAGGAAAAGAACGGGTTCTGAAGAAGGATAAGGAAGGGGATTATCCACAGAAGGTTCAAGGCGAGGAAAACGCCTGCGAGCTGAAGGTAAGCCACCAAGTTTTTCCTGCGCGCAGGCTTGCCTAGCAAAAGGTGATTTACGAAAAGGAAAAGCGCGACGATGCAGGTATTGAGCACAAACCCCTGCAAGGAAAAGTTCAAAAAGCAGAGCGCAAGCGCAAGAGGCCATGCCTTGGAAAAGGACGGAGAGTCGGCGAACCTCTTTGCAAGATAAAGACTGATTGGCAGGAAGAAAAGGGATGCCATCACTAGGAACTGACCCATCATTATGCGCTCGTACACGAAGGGCGAGAAGGACATTAACGCAACTGAAAGAAGGTAGGCTGCCTTGGACCTGATGCCGTACTCGCGGTAAAGAAGGTAAAGGCCGACAGAACCAATGACAAAGATGGCAAGAAAGACCAGCTTGGAGAATATCGCCGAGGAGGCAGCGCCGAACAGAAACAGGAACGGTAATTGGACAAGATAGTAGGGAATCCAACGATAAGCTGTCCAGTCCCCGCCAGCGTACTGGAAGAAGTGCGTCACTTGGTCGACACTTACCATGTTTCCACCCCAGTCCAAATAGATGAACTCCCCGCTTGAGAAAAAGAACGGGTGGAGTATTGCAAGGCAGGCGATTATTCCGGGAAGCACTGCCCAGGCTATTTCGGCCCAGTTTTGAAGGAACCAGTTGCGGCTATTTTTGCCAAAGGCTGCAAGTGCCATAGGTGGAAATAATTAGCCGCAGCAGGATAAAAAGCAGTCCGGATGATGCAAAACTAGTGCGAGCGCGGCGCGTCCTTGTCGCCAGCGGTTAGCATCGAGCGCATCAGGGACTCGGGCGCGACCTTTGCAAAGTCAACAGGGACGATGATTTTTCCCGACTTTGAGAGGACCATCTTGCGCAGGGCGTCCATATAGAGGTAGGAGAGCGTCTGCGGCGAGAGTTTCGAGGCGGTCTCGTCAAGCGCCTTCAGGTAAATCTGCTTTATGCTCGCCTGCGTCTCAATAGCGTCCTTTCTCTGCTCCGCCTCTTCCTTGAGCCTCATGGCCTCAAGCAGGTCCTTCGGGAGCACCACGTCCTTGATGTCGGCAATGGTAATGTCAATGCCCCAGGTGTCTGACTCGGCGTCGATTGCGGCCTTGAGCGCAGCAGCGAGCTTCTCGGCGTGCAGTATTATGTCGGTGTAGGAAAGCCTGGAAGAAGTCTCGCGAAGCGATGCAATTGCGGAGAGGTTGAGGAGCTGGCTGATGTTCTTTGCCGAGACCACGTACTTTGCCGGGTCGATTATGTTGTAGTTTATGGATGCCGTGACGTTCATCACCACCCCGTCCGCCGAGATGACCTTCTGGGAGGGAATTACCACTGCCTGTGTGCGAAGGTCAACTAGGGAGTAGGAGTCTATGACTGGCATCATCCAGACCCAGCCCGGGCCGACAACGCCGTGCAGCCTGCCACGGCGGAAAAGGACGCCGCGCTCGTACTCCCGAAACTCCACTAAACGGGGGAAGAGAAAGACGACAAGTGCAAGGAAAAGGAGCCCGATTGCGAAAAATATCGGGTTTATCATGTTAAGGACAAAGACCGCGCCAGCCAGGACTATGGCAGCTGCTATGATGCTCACAAAAACCAGGACTTGACGGTCCTCGAAAAGCGATGCCAAACCCAAAACCACACATTACTACTGAGCAGTAGTGATAAATGCATATTCGTGTTTTTAAGCCTTGGCAAAAAGGCTGACGAGCGAGGATAATTTACAGGGGAAACGTGGTCGGCAAAAGAATATAACCACTAATATACCTAAATATTAGTGGTGTTTTTATGGGTGAAACGGTGGTAAGGTTTTCTGGTGCGCCAGAAATAGTGCTTGAAAAGCTAGTCTCCCTTGGCTACTACCAGACCAAGACCGAGGCGCTGCGTGCCGGGGTAATGCACCTTGGAAAGGAGTATAACGTCTCAACTGGCGCAAAGGAAATCGAGGACGAACTAGCAATACGCAAGATGCTGAAAGTAAATGCGGAAGTTGATTCTGGCAAGCGCAAGCTAGTGCCGCTTGACGCGGTGCTTGAGAAATACGGAGCAAAGCGGTAAAGGCGAAAAGACAATGCCGCCGTATGAAGTATCATTTGAAGAGGACGCTGAGCGGATGCTTGGCAAGATGGACAAGTCAGTTCGCCAACGCATCCTGAAAAAGGCAATACAACTGGAAAACGACGGCTCTATTTCGCGGCACCTGCGCCACGGCGTCCCCTGCTTTGTTGAGGAAGTCGGCGGATACAGGATAGCTTTTGTGATTAAGGAAAAGCAGAAGCGGATTCTCTTTGTTGGCGACCACAAGCAGTACGAAAGATGGTACCGCGAGCAGTAACTCCAACGCAGGTGTGCCGGGTTCTGGGATAAACCGCATTCAAACCAAGACTTATTTATCCCCTAAAAGTCTTAATCTAATTTGATAGAAATGGCAGAGGCAAAGAGGCTACTTGTAATCAACGTCGACATCGATGACGACCTGGGCCAGAAGGCCGGAATCAAGGGCCCCCTGATCGGGAGGAAGGTCAACTTCGAGGCAGCGGCCAAGTTCCTGGTCGCAGACCCGGAGGACTCTGACGGCAACGCCATATTCAAGGCAATCAAGATTTACGACGAGCTTAGCACAGACCACGACTGCGAAATAGCCACCCTGACCGGGCACGCGGGCCTGGGCTACAGAGCATACAGCAACGTGGTGGAGCAGCTCGAGAAAGTCATGGCGGGTTTCCCTGCAGAGGCCTGCGTCTATGTGAGCGACGGCGCGAGCGACGACCAGATACTGCCGCTCATCCAGTCGCGCATCAAGGTCAACAGCATCTTCCCGGTCACAATCAAGCAGACCAAGGAGCTTGAGAAGACCTATTTCGTCATACTCGAAAAGCTCAAGGAGCCGCACTACGCGCGCATAGTGTTCGGCATACCCGGCATCGCGCTTTTGCTCTACCTCATGCTTCAGGACACGGGGCTGCGGCTTTTCGTGTTCCTGCTTGGAATCTACCTGATATTCAAGGGGTTCGGGGTGGAGGACATAATCATCCGCTCGTTGTCCCAGTTCAAGTTCTCGCTTGACAAGGTGAGCACGATATTCTACTTTGCGGCGCTGCCGCTGGTGGCCGTATCGCTGTTTTTGGGAGTAGACCGCGCGCTCAACTCTGATACCGCGAACATCGGGAAGCTCGCAGCCGAGTCGGTCAAGGTCACGCTCCTCCTTTTGCCAGCCGCGCTCCTGATCATCGTGGCAGGGAACGCCATACAGGCGCTGATAGAAAAGAAGAGGTACCTCCTATCGGACAACATCACCCAGGCAGCTGCAATACTCCTGCTCTGGCTAATCATAGGCACTCTGGTTGACTGGATAATCGGCACGGTGTACTTTTCGGACTTCCTCTACGCGCTCATAGTCGGCGCTGCCGCGATGTTCGTGGTGTCGCACTTTGCAAGGAAGCTCAAGGAAAGCATCATCGCACGCATGAACCTCGAAGGCAAGGAAGTCTACACCGAGATTGGCAGCATGGTCGGCAAGATAGTGGGGATAAACCGCCGCAAGGGCACGTTCATCGTCCAGACCGGAAGCGGCCAGAAGCTCGACTTCGAGTTCGACTACATCTCGCGCCTGGGCGAGAAGATAATCATCAGATACTAGGCCAAAGCAGGAACCTGCAACCTAATTTTGATTTAGCAGCAACCAACGGCTATTGTCTGGCTTGGTCCATAGGGCTCTGATGAGAAGGAGCATAAGCGTCGACGATTTCCTGCGAATCCTCTTTTCGAAAAGGCGGGAAACTGCCTTTACAAGGCACGCTTCGGCCATGGCGGATAAGCGGGGCCTTCCAAGAAGCTCGTTTGAGGAGGATATCAGGAACCAGAGGCCGGTGATAGTCATTGAGCAGGAAAGCGAGGTGGCCTGCGAGCGCAAGTTCGACGTCTACTACCTGCAGGAGGGGAGGACGTTCCACCGGTACGTGATTGCATTAAATAATCTGATGCGCGTGATAACATTGCTTAGGACAAACAAGGACATCCAGAGGAGGGTTGCAGATGGTAAGGCTTAGCGGCTTGCAGTATGACGAGGAAAACGACAGCCTCTACGTGCGCGTAAGCTCCAAGAAGGCGTTCCTTTCCGTTGAGATAAGCCCGCGCATCAGCATAGACGTCTCGCAGTCTGGCAGGCAACCCGTGGGCGTTGAGATTCTTGAGGCCAGCCGGGTCCTTTCCGACCTTTTCGGCCGCGTAATCTCAAGGCAGGAAGTCCGCCGCGTGATTTGCACCGTCACTTCCACTGACGCAATCTACATTAACTTCAACCTTGATGGCAGGCAGGCGTCGCTTGCTGTGCAGAAGGCGTACCAAAGCCCGTTGCTTATCGCTAATACTAATTGACTTGACAGAACAAGAGAGTGGGCTCGCGCGGAATCGGACCGCGTATCTCCAGTGTGTGAGACTGGCGTCTTACCAATCGACTACGAGCCCTTGGGAAATAAGATAAGGGAAAAAGGAAAATAAAAACCCGGCAGGATTAAGGGGCCGGTGAGCCCTTCCGTTGACTTTGCCTTAACAGAACCGAAAACCTATGCGGTCTCGGTCGCCTCTTCCTTTGCGGCTTCCCCTTCTGGAGCCTCTGCTGCAACAGCTGGCGTTGCGGGCTCGTCGTCGTTCGTTACCTTGAAGTCAACGTCAAGCTCGCCTTTTGGCTGCGGCCCCTGCGTCTGTTCGGACATCCTGGGCCTCGGCCTGTAGGACGCCTTGCGCGCGTCCAGCATCTGCTGGCGCTCGCGCTGCCTGGCCACGAGCTTCTTCTTCTTCTCGTAGATGCGTCCGTGCTTTCCGCAGGACGGGCAGTACCAGACCTCGCGGAACGTGCCACGGCTGTACTCGTCGACTATGACGTCCTTGCGCTCAAGGGGGTTGGCGAAGACCATCTTCTCGATGACAACGGCCTTGTCGCGCCTCACGCTCCGTCCGCACTTGACGCATACAACCTGCCGTTCTCTTCCCCTATTGCCCATAAAAACCTACCTCTGTGAACGTGATGGATTGGAAACAAAAAGAAGCGGCCAACCTATTTAAGCCGTCCGATTTTCCTTGATTTTTTGTGGAGTTGAAAGTTTAAATTGGATTGTGTTATTGGCAGCCAACGACAAAAAGGCCAAATAAGTGTCCAAAAACAAAAAAGAAGGCAAAAAGGAACTCAAAATCAGTCTATTACCTTGTCCAGGACCTTCCTCGCCTGTTCACGGCGCTTCTGGTGCTCCGCAAGGAAATCCACGATTTTGTCCGCGAGGTAGGCCTTGTTCTCGCCATCCAGGATTTCGCCGTTTTTGTAGGCGCGCAGGCGCTCTTCCAGCTTCCGGTCATCAGGCTCGAAGAAGAACTTGAGGTACTGGCAGACGCTGCATATTTCGGGGTTCCCGCCAAGCTTGCGCTGCTCTGCCACGGTAGGCCTGCCACCTGTAAAGGCGCGGCCTACTTTCTTGCGTATTACCTCTTCCGAGTCAGTGGTGTAGATTGCGGAAAGGGGGTCGGACGCGCTCATCTTGCCTGAACCCGCAAGCGATGGGAAGAAAGTGGAGTGTATTTCAGCGGGTTTGGGGAAGCCCAGCTTTTGCGCAACGTCACGGGTCACCCGGAAGTGCGGGTCCTGGTCAATTGCACAGGGAATCAGCACGGGCACGATTTCATCCCCTTTTGCGCCTTTCTTCTGCCTGGCCTCCGCTGACGGCAGGAGTGCCGGAGCGCTCTGGACGCTTGTGAAGAAGATTTCGCCTATGTTGGAGCTGTCCTTGTAGCCAAACACTGCCTTTGCAGTTGAGTAGGTCACGCGCTTGGACACCTCGAGCGCAAGCGGGTAGAGCTTGGCGATGCTCTTGGTGTCTATGAAAATCTTGGTCCTTGCAGGGTCGAACCCTACTGCCATCACGTCAAGGGAATTCTCCATCGACCAGTTGAGGGTGTCCTTTTGGGATAGCGAGTCCTTGAACAGGAACTTCTCGTCGTCGGTCATCTGGAAGTACAGCGGGCACTTGAACGCGTCCTGGAGGTATTTGGTGAAGAACCACGGCATCAGGTGGCCAAGGTGAACCGGGCCCGAAGGCCCGCGGCCGGTGTAGAGCGCGACCTGCTTGTGCTTTTGGTATTCTGCCAAGAACCAGTCCAGGTCGCGGTGCGAGAAGAATATCTTGCGGTCGAGCATGTGGTTTTTCCTGCCGGCAAGCTTCTCAATCAGTTCCGTGTGCTTTTGCGAAAGCGGCTGGGTTCCGAAGTCGCGGATGAGCTTCTCATAGTCAATGTCACCGGACACTTCCCACGGGGTGACGACGAAGTCCTTTGCCATAAAATAATCAACCTGTTGCCCGAAAGCCTCTTGGCTTTGCCGCAGCTTAGTTGATTGGCCTCTGGCTTTTTTTAAGGGTATTCAGTCCCAAAGCTGACGCTCGTGAAAAGGGTTTTTTATACTTTGGCAGGCAACAAGTGCCTTTAGGTGGGATGAGTGATTCACGAGATAATCCAAAGCACATTCAGCTCGATAACCTCGTCAGTCCGCAAGTTCACCGCCTTCCTGTTGATACTCGTGCTCTTGGGGATGCTGATTGGCGCACGCGTGGAGTCCGTGGCGTCCTCGTTCCTGCCAACCGCGATAATGATCCCCGTATTGCTCGCAATAGTCGCCTATGCGTACACGGACGCGGCAGTAATCTTCTTCGCAGGGTTCCTGCTTATTTTCCTTCTGCTCTAGGGAGTGGGTGAATGCTGATGGCTGCCCAAACCAACCCGATGGACTACGCGTTCTACATAGCTTGCGGGCTGGTGGTGGCCTACCTTTTGTGGAAGGGGCTTACTGACAAGCAGAAGATGACTGCATACGAGTAGAAGGCTGTTTTTAGGGAAGTGAAAACGGAAAGAAAATAAAAAAGAAGATAAGAAAAAAAAGAGGTTGGCCGCGAAGGCGGCACTTGATTGTTTACTGGTCCCTGGACATGTTCCAGATGGCGATGAGCGCCACGACCGCTGCTGCGGGCGACACGAACACCATCAGGTATCCAAGGGCGGTGACGATTCCCGCCGCAATGCCTGAAAACGCGGGGATTATCCCGAGCACGTTCATGATTACGGTCGAGAGCGAACCGAGCGACACGTTGATTGCGACTGTGGCAACCAGAAACGGTACGATCTCCTTTTCGGTTATGTTCACAAGACCCACGACGAGTCCCAGTACGCCGAGGGTCAGCAGGATTACTCCCTGACTTATCCCAAAGCCGCCGAAGAACCCGACGACAAGCGCCAGGAGCACGCCCACCAGGAACGCGTACGTTCCGACTACTTGCATAGTTATTCCATCTTTCTTTGCCATGTTTACAATACACCCCAAAAATGGTTTTAGCGGGAAATAAGACTTTCCCACGAATGCCACCAAAAAAAGGCCATGAATATTTCTCAATCCGCCTTTTAATATTATCCAGATGACGGCAATTGACGAGTTTTGCCCGCAACCCATCTTCCAAATCAACTGAATGGCCTTATTTACTTTTGTAGCCAAGATTAGTAGGCGGGCCCGTAGCTCAGCTTGGACAGAGCGACTACCTCCTAAGTAGTAGGCCCAGGGTTCAAATCCCTGCGGGCCCGTGGTTTCTTCTTCTCGTCTTCAGGCCGTTTCCTTGCGACCAGGACCGCAATCTCCTCGAAGAAGAACCTGCGAGACGCGAACTTCCCAACAGCAAAGCCCTTCTTTTCCAAAACCACTGTGGTCTTCTCGACTCCGGAAAGGCTGCTCTGGAGAAGGATGAGGATTCCGCCAGAGTTCAGATGCTTTTCGAAACCCGAAAGGAACTTGTCGGTTATTTTCCTGCCGCTTTTCCCGCCGTCGAACGCCAGGTTGAGCGTGCCGTGCACCTTCTCTGCAGGCGTGGTGGGAAGGTAGGGCGGGTTGAAGCCGATTACGTCGAATTTTTCCTTTGGTTTTGAAGAAGACGAAAAGGCGGAAAAGAGGTCGGTTTGGATGAAGGATATTTTCTTTTCAACGCCGTTCAACACTGCATTCTTCTTGGCAAGTTCTACCGCTGCAGGATTAAGGTCCGCGCACACGACCGAAGAGACTTCCTTCTTTTGGGCTGATGCTATCCCGAAAATTCCGGTTGCGCAGCCAAGGTCCAGAACCTTGCCGAAGGAATACTTCCGCGCGGCCTCGACCATAAGCTCGGAGTCGTCGGACGGCTCGTAGACGTCCGGACAAAGGGCCAAATCTAATCCCATGAAATTCGTGCGCGGTTCCATCCTACCCACGCTTCAGCTTGGGAAAAAACGATTCCAGCAACGAGACGCGGTGTGTAACAGCCTTCCGTTTCTCCTTAAAACGACGGACAAGCTCTTCCCGCTGGTCGTTTGTCAGTTTTTGCAGGGACTGATCCGCGTCATCCAATGAAAAATACCCCTTTTTTCGCGCCGAGGGCAGCAAGGACTCGCCGAATTCTTTTGCAGCCTTGCCTCCCGCCCCGCGTATGTAGCCGATTTTGCAACCCGAACTGAGACGGCAGTCCCTTATGTTGGAAATCGTCTCTTCGTAAAATCCATCCAATCCTTTCAGCCGGTCATGCAGGTCGTAAACCCACTCTGGAGGGTAGCCGCGGAGAAGCTGCCGCGCGCGGGCCGGAACGTTCCTAGCGCGTTCAAGCAAACCCAGTTTGCCATCATAATACTTCAGCGTTCCGTCTATGAGTTTTCTGCGGTCACCGTGCGAGTTTGCATAAATGATATTGGCCTTATCGACCAACACCTTTTCCGCGGCTTTGACCCAAGAAACGCCGCGGATATCGTCGCGGGATATCTCCGGAACTAGGTGATGACCTGCATGAATCAAATCTACACTATCCCGGAAGGGCGGTTTTTCGGATTGCTTTTGCATCGAACATTACCCTGCTTTGCGAGCCAATAGGCTATGCCAAGCACGATTTATTATTGGTTCCAAGGCAAAGAAATCAGAAGGGAAAACATAATATGGGTAACCCGAATGATCAAGCTTGAAGTCAGCGTCGCTGGCGTAAAGATGTGCAACCCGCTCGTTCTTGCGGCTGGTGTGCGGAGCAACTACGCTGACCTGCTCATTCGGGCTGCAAAGGAGGGCGCTGGCGCGGTCACTTCGAAGTCCTGTTCGCTTGAGCCGAGGCCGGGCCACCCCAACCCGACGGCCATGATTCACGGCCAGGTTGTGATGAACGCAATCGGGCTTTCCAACCCGGGAGCGAAGGAGGAGGCCGAGCAGCTCAAGAAGGCAGTGAAAGAGGCAGGGGTGCCGGTGATTGCCTCGGTCTTCGGAAAGAATGCCGACGAGTTTGCGGAGGCGTCAAAAATCATCGAGAAGGCAAAGCCCGCAATGATTGAGCTTAACATATCCTGCCCAAACGTGCACCGCGAAGGCAGAATGTTCTCTGCGGACCCCGCTGCAACCGAGGAAATCGTTCGAGCGGTAAAGAAGGCAGTCAAGCTTCCTGTTTCCGCAAAACTATCGCCCAACGTTACGGACATTGCGGAGATTGCGGTTGCTGCAAAGAGGGGCGGCGCGGACGCAATCACTGCGATAAACACGCTTTCGGGAATGTGGATAGACGCTTATGCAAAGAAGCCCTACCTTGCAAATCGGCAGGGCGGGGTAAGCGGCCCGGGAATCAAGCCTGTTGCCCTTCGCTGCGTCTGGCAAATCAGGCAGGCTGTTGACCTGCCCATAATCGGCGGCGGCGGAATCACAAGTGGCACCGATGCTGCGGAGATGCTGATGGCAGGCGCAACCGCGGTCTCAATAGGAAGCGCCGTTTGCTACCGCAAGAACGCGTTTGCGGAAATTTCAAAGGAGCTTGCGGAATTCATGGAATCAGAAGGCTATGCAAAGGTTTCAGACATTAAGATGGACTAGAAGTATGTTTGCGGTGTAGTTGATGCTTCCAATAAAGACGAAAGTGCTGAAGGCGGAAAAGGAGAATGAAAAGGTCATCCGCCTGACCCTTGGCTTGCAACTTTCCGGTGCCCAGCCCGGGCAATTCGTGATGGTGTGGGTTCCCGGAGTGGATGAGAAGCCCATCAGCATTTCGGAGTCCAAGCCCACTCTTGAAATCTGCGTGGCGAACGCGGGTCCTGCCAGTGAAAAAATCGCCTCGCTCAAGGCAGGCGACGAGATATTCATCCGCGGCCCGCTTGGCCACGGGTTTGAGCAGAAGGGAAGGAAATGGCTGATGGTGGGCGGCGGGTATGGCTTCGGGCCGCTGCGCTTCCTTGCGCGCGTTGGAAAGGATAATGGAAAAAGCGTCGAGGCCATCCTTGGCGCAAGGACAAAATCACTACTTATGAAGAAAGCTGTTTGCGAGACGTGCTTCGTCACAAACGACGGAAGCGAAGGAAAGACGGGCACGAGCGTGGACGAGCTTGAACGCAGGCTTGCTGACAAGAACGCAAAAACCGACATGGTGTTTTCCTGCGGCCCGGAGAGAATGATGGCTGCTGTTGCACAGGCGTGCAAGAAACACGGCGTGCCCTCGCAGCTTCTTGTCGAGCGCTATATGAAATGCGGCTTCGGCATCTGCGGCCACTGCGCCATGGGAAAGTGGCTTGCTTGCGTGGACGGACCGGCAATCTACGGCGAGGAAGCGCTTTCGAACCCGGAGTTTGGAAAAGAGCACCAGGACAGGTGCGGTTGCAAGAAGCCGCTCTGAAGGCGTAATCGAATTGGAAAGCAGATGCTAGTTTCCCGCAACAGGAAGCAGCTGCTTCTCGTAAAGCAGGACTTCCTTGTCATTTATCTTCCGCTCAAGGGTGCCGAAGCAAGTAAAGCCGAACTCCTTGTAGATTTTCTGCGCAACGTCATTGTCCTTTGCGACGAAAAGGAAGACCCGCCTAAAGCCGGAGGCCTGGATTGTGTTGAGCGCGGCGTTCACTAGCGCCTTTGCAACCCCGCGGTTGCGGCACTCGGCAAGGACCGCAAGCCCCAAAATCTTTGCGTGGCCCTCCAAAAGCTCGTAGTCGATGTAGCCTGCAAGCTTGTTGTTTATCCTTGCAACCAGGTAAACATAGGACTTCGACTCAATCCTGCGCACTATCTCGTCAGAGGAGAAGTTCGCGTAGGGGAAGTACTCGCGCGAGAGGATGAATATCGAGTAGAGCTCCTTTCGTGTTGCGGGGCCAACAGTAACTTCGGCGACGTCCTTTACGGTTCTCTTTTTTACCGCCTTTTCACGCGTCATACGGATGCAAATAAAGTTGGCTAGTGCGACATTGAAAACGCTTTGTTTCCCCGCATTTTCCTGTTCAGGACAGGAAGGGCTCTGAAGCAGCCCAGTCCTCTTCAAAAGTTGAGGTAAAGTCCGATACGGCATCGCATCCTGAAATTGAAACTGCCGCCTCGCGGTTGAGGAACATCGCGTGGAACGACCAGTTGGTGCTTCCGACAAGCACAGTTGACGAGTCTATTACTGCGAACTTTGAGTGCAAGCGGGTAAAGTGCTCTGGCGCAAAGCGAACCAGCACCCCCTTTGCTGCAAGGTCGCGGGCTGTTGCGTAGTTTGAATTGACAGTGCGGTCGAGGATGACCCGCACGCCTACGCCACCTGCCGCCTTTCTTTCAAGCTCCTCGGACAGGGGGGTGTATGAGAACTCGTAGATTTCGACGGAGATTGATTTTGAGGAGGAGGAGAAAAGGGAGACTATCGCAGGCTCTGCGCCTGGAGAGAACAGGGTCTGGACGCTGCAGCCATAGGACTTGCCCTGGAAGGAAGAAGAAAAAGTTGCGCCGGCAAAAAATGCGGCGATGGCTATTGCGATTACGGTTGCTGCGACTGCTGCCGGGGGCATTGCCTTTTTCATAACTGTCTCTTTTTGCTGTCCCTTGCCATAATTGCGTTGGGTTGAACGGGAATATACCCAGAGTTGAGGCCTGGCCCGCTGCAAAACGCTTTTGCCTTTTGGATTATAAACCAAAACCGACCAAATAGTCTGGAGCGGGCCCGTGGCTTAGCCTGGATAGAGCGACTGGTTCCGAATACCATAAGTTGCATAGGGGTTCCCTGACATTTATGATGGGAAACACCAGTAGGTCCCGAGTTCAAAGCACAGGGGGCGCAAAAGCGCGCCAGTGTGAAAGTCTCGGCGGGCCCGTTTTTGGTTAAAGGGGGGTATTGGCAAGTCTTTGGCAAGGATTTCCGCATCAATAGTCGTGCCTGCGTACAACCAGAAGGACAAGCTTGAAGGCTGCGTGCTTGCAGTTCAGCAGAGCCTCAAGGCGGCAGGCATCAACGACTTTGAGGTCATCATTGCGGAGGACGGGAGCAGGGACGGCTCGTTCGAGGAGGCCAAGAGGCTCTGGCGGAAATACCCTTTTGTCAAGGTGTCCCACGTAAACAAAAAGACCGGCCGGGGGAGCGCGGTCTGCCGCGGATTTTACGAATCGTCCGGGGATGTGGTTGCTTACATCGATGCTGACCAGGCCACCGAGACTTCGCACCTGCCTGCATTGCTTGCCGCTGCAAAGAAGACCGGGATTGCGACTGGCTCGCGCTATTTGCGCACAAGCAACACAAGCAGGGGCGTGCGCAGGCTACTTTTCAGCAGGGTGTTCAACTGGCTAGTGCGCATCATCCTCGGCTCGAAGGTTTCAGACCACCAGTGCGGGTTCAAGGCGTTCAGGAAAAACGTTGCCAAAGACCTGTGCGCAAGGGCAAGAGAAAAGCACTGGCTCTGGGACACCGAAGTGCTCGTGCTTGCGCAAAAACAGGGACTGACCGTCTCGGAAATCCCGGTTGTGTGGCGCGAGCAGGGAAACACCACCGTGCGGCTCAAGAACGACATTTGGGAAATGTTCTGGGGAATAATCAGGCTCCGCCAGCGACTGGGCCGTGGATGAAAATGAAAGGCTTCTTTGGGCAGAAGGCGGGCGGTCAAGCAAAAGTGCTTGCAGTGTTCTTCATTCTGGTGCTTTCTGCGCTTGCGACTTCCAACCAGGTCCTGGGCGGCCTTGCAATAATCTGCTTTTTTTGCGTGAACTGGCTCTTCCTTGGGCAGCTGCTTTCGGATTTGGGAGGGCTTGCACGGCTGGCCGTCGCGTACGCGCTCTCGTTCTCCGCACTTTGCGCGGCCACATATGGCGTTTCCATTCTGGCTGGATACTCGGCCGGCTCGATTGCGATTGCAATGATGGTTGTTGCAGCAACCATTGCATTGCTTTCATTAATCTTGGGAAAGAGCGCGGGAGGCAGGAAGGCGGCTGCACCCAGGGTTGTTCCCGAGCTTAGGGAGCACTACGCGGTAATCATCGCAGCACTGCTTGTCTTTGCGGCTTTTCTCTCAATCAACAACGCGACGCTCTGGGTGGAAGGAAAGGACGGCATCATAGTGGGCGGCTGGAACTGGGCTGACGCGTTCGCGCACATACCGGTGATACGGACCGTGAACGAGGGCAACTTCCCGCCGCAAGTGCCCTTCCTGTACGGCGAGCCGCTGAACTACCACTGGTTCTCCGACTTCTTCACCGCAATCAACTCAAAATTCACAGGCATAGACGCGATAGCGTGCATGCGGGTTGAGAATTCGGCCTATTCCGCGTTCTTCTTCCTGCTTTGCTACCTTGTGGCGTTGCGAATGTGCAAGGACAAAAAGGCCGCCCTGTTTGCAGCGTTGCTGGTCCTGCTCTGCGGGAGCTTTGCGTTCACCAATGTCTTGCCGCAGTTTGAGGGCAAGGACCTCAACCAAATCTGGAACATAATCACCTGGGAGGCGCACGACAACGACTGGAAGGAATACCAGATGCCCTCGCTCATCCCCGGGTTCCTGCTCTGCCAGCGCGCGATGATGGCCGGGCTCGTGCTTTTTGCTGCGGTGCTGCTCTTGCTGCTTGAATCTGAAGGCGACTGGAAAAAGGAAGCGCTTGCGGGGCTTTTGGCCGGGCTTTCGATGCCGTTCCACTTCTACGCAGCTCCCTGCTGCGCGCTTATGGCATTCCTCTTTGCGGCAACAAACGTATGGCCAGGGGGGCAGAAAATCGGAAATGCCGCGAAATCTTTTGGAGTTTTTATTCTGGGTGCGATTGTCACCGGGGCGCCGCTCTTTCTTTTCGTCATCTCATCCGGAATCCAATCCTCATCCTCCTATTCGCTTTCCCTGCACTTGGGGTGGCTTGCGCCAACGGACGCGGCCGGGTTTGCGGTGTTCTATGCAAAGAACCTTGGCGCGGCGTTCATTGCGTTCGCCCTTGCGGCAATTGCGTTCGCAATCGCATTGCTACGAAAGGAAAATAAGTTTGCGGGGGTGGAGCCGAAGGAATACGCCCTCCTCTGCCTTCTTGGAATCGGCCTGTTTGTAGTGCCTAACCTGTTCACGCTTTCAGGGCTTGACTGGGACATGAACAAGTTCTTCGTGTTCATGTTCGTGCCAACCGGAATCTGCGCCGGCCTTGCGGCATACGGCCTTGCAAAGAGGCTTAAGGCTGTTGGCTGGCTGCTGCTGCTCGCCTTCTTTTTGGTTTCAAGCATGTCGGCGATGATGACAACGGCCTGGTGGTACGGCAACCGGTGGGTGGGCCTTTCAACTGCGGAGGTGGAGGCGGGCCGGTGGATTGCGGCCAACACGCCTGCTGGCACGGTCTTTGCCTCGCACGAAAAGCTCAGCTCGCCAATCGACGCCTACGCAGGCAGGTTCCGCGTGGCAGCGTACGGCTGGGGCTGGGTCAACGCGATAGGAAACAACGAGAATGCAAGGCGAGCCGGGCTGATGCGAAGGTTCTTCTGCACGCAGTCCGAAGGCGAGGCGCTGTCCATTGCCAGAAGCCTCAACATCACCTACGCGTATTACAGCCAAGACGAGAGGGAGAGCTACGGTTGCGAGCCGGGTTTTGGCAGCTGGCCGTCCTTTTACCAAGCCTATTCAAAGGATGGCACGGAAATATATCGCATAGAAGGATGAAGGTTAAGATGGAAATACTCGCGCCGCTCGGGCTTTTGGAAATCGCAAGGACCCTGGCGTTATTCATATTCTCCCTGATGCTTCCAGGCTGGCTATTCCTGCGCCTGGACCGCAGGCTGGGACTGGCCGAACACATCAAGGCAAAGGATGGCGAGCCGCTATTTTCCGGAGTTATTGAGACAATCTGCGCAAGCGTGTTCTTCTCTATAGTCATCTGTAGCCTTGCATTCATCGCGCTCACGTTCACAATCGGCCTGAACTTCTGGACTGCGCTGTCTTTCGTGGCCGCAATCAACGCTATCTTGGGGTATTTTGTTTGGAAAGAAGGACGCTGATTAGCGCCGCATTCCTGCTTGCCTGCGCCTACCTGTCGGCAACCTACACTTATCCACAGATGCGGGCCGCCCTTCCGGGCTGGTACGACCCTGTTGTCACCGCAAGCGAAATCAGGGCAGCCGAATGGGCGTACGACAACGTGCCGCACCAGTCGCATTTTGCAGGCGACATGTTCGCGTGCGAGATGCTCACTGCTGTCGCGTTCCAAATCTGCTCGATTGGCGGTGCTTGGGAGCTTGCGGACAACCCAAACCAGCGATATATGGACAACGAGCGCGCATTCCTTACGGACTCGGCCACCGAGGCGCACGACCTGCTTGCAAAGTACAACATCACCTACGTCTTCGTAAGCACCAGGCAGGAGCCCAACAAGAACTTCTATGCCTACGGCTGGAAGCAGCCATTGATTGAAAAGTTCGACACGCCGGGCCTGTTTGAGAAAATCTACGATAATGAAAGCACGGAAATTTACGTTGTAAAGTGAGCTGATGGAACCCAAGAATAACACCGATGAACTGCTCAAGACCACTGGACTAGTCATACTCCTGGGCCTTGCGTTCTCCATCGCTTACTGGGGGATGTTCGACGTGGCCGGCCGGTTCCTGCCCACGTGGGACAACTCGATGCTCCACGCCGGCCGCGCAGTATTCATAATGGAGACCGGCCACTATGCGGAAATGGAGGTGGTGTTTGGCGGCGTGACGCGGACTTACCACCTGCCGGCATACCCTGCGCTTGTTGCGGGAACCGCCCTGCTTACCGGCCTTGACTTTGCCTGGACCGAGCGGCTCCTTACAATGGTGCTTTCCACGCTGCTTGCATTCGCGTTCTACGCGGTCGCAAAGGGGATTTCCGGCGACTGGCGCGCAGGAGTAATCGCAGGAATCTTCGCTTTGTCCTCAACCAACCTGATGACGTGGGGCACGCGCAACAGCCCCATCGGCCTTGGGAACGCCCTGCTCCCCATAGCGCTTTACCTTTTGCTGAAGCGCAGGACGCTTGCTGCTGCCCTTTGCGCGCTAGTGATTGCCCTTGACCACCAGCCCACGCTAATCGTGTTCGCGCTCTCGGCGTTCCTGTTTTTTGTGTATGAATACCTGTCGAGCCTGCCAAGGGCCAATCTCTCGGTTGGAAGGATTTTTTCAAATATAATGCATCCGGAGGTGCTGACAGCGTCGCTTGCTGGGCTCGCCGCGTTCCTTACGTATATGGCCTGGCACGTGCGCCAGACCGGCCTGGCTTGCCTGAACTTCTCCTGCCTCCCCCAGTTCGGCGCAAAGGAGTTCGGAAAATCCATCGACTTTCTTGACTATTTCTCGAAGAGCCCGCAGGCAATCGCGCTGCTCGGCATCCTGCTATTGCCGCTTTCCAAGGCGCCCAACCGCAACAAGGCCCTCGCGTTTGCCTGGCTGTTGGCCTGCATAATCCTTGTAAAGAACGACCTGCTCGGGATAGGCGCGTTCACCGAACGGTTCCTCACCTACCTTGACGGAGTCGTGGCGGTGTTTGCCGGGGTGGGAATCGCAATCGTCCTTTCCTGGATGGAAAACAAAAAGGAACCTGCAAGCGCTTAAGGCGAAATCCGTATGCCGACGAAAAAGAGAGCCGATGCAAAGAAGAGGGCCGCCCCGAAGAACAGACTAGTTGCAACCCAACAGGCCTATGACGAGATTTCCTCAAACTGGGACGAGAACAGGAAAAAGCCGTTCTCGCCGATGCCTCTCTTTGTCGGGGAGTTCCAAAGGAGGTTCTCAAAGAGCAAGGGCACGCTTTCGCACGCGAAGATACTCGACGCGGGTTGCGGCAACGCGAGGAACGCGATATGGCTTTGCAAAAAGTTCCCGAATGCATACATATATTGCTGCGACGTTTCTGCAGGGATGCTGCACAGCGCAAGCAGGAACGTTGCCACAGCCTGCAAGGCCCACTCGTTTGCCATCCGCAAGGCAGACATAGAAAACACCAGGTACCCCCTTGCATTGTTCGACGCGGTGCTCTGCACTGCGGTGTTGCACCACATCCCAAGCAATAAAGGCTGGGTGCGGGCATTGTCCGAAATCCAGAGGGTGCTGAAGCCATCGGGCTTTGCGTTCGTCACTGTGTGGAGCGACCCGTTGGTCGCGCCCGGCTCGGACAGGAACGTGGGGTTCCCGACAGGGAAAGGTAATAATGTCCAGAGACTCTACCACTTCTTTACCCGGCGCGAGCTTGAGGGTGCGGCAAAGGCAGCCGGCCTTGAAGTTGCTGACGCGTTCTTCGAGGCTGGCGGCAAAAGAACGGGGACGAAAAACAGCTCGAAGGCACGCAACCTGTGCATGGTCCTGCAAAAGCCAAGGCGCGGCCAAAAACATAGCGGCAAACAAAAGGGACGGTTACGATGAGTGGAAAGGCGGGACGCAAGCGCGTTGTAAAGGCAACCCTGTCGGTAATCTTCGGGATTATTTTCATAGTGATGCTGTGGATTGGGCTTTCCATGCTTTTTTCAGCCGTTCCGCCCATACACTATGTGACGTCCTGCTCGATGTACCCCGAGTACTCGCGGGCGGACGTCCTGCTTGTCCTGCCGATTCCACCATCAGCCCCAATAGAAGAATATGACGGATTGCTGTCAACGTCACAGCCTTGGGTGGTCTCCTACGGCAATGAGACCGTCTCGCTGAACGCATCCATAAGCACTTACTGCAACAACAGCGCGGAGCAGATGTGCAGGAACTTCTACTCAAACGCAACAGGTTTTTCTGAAACAAACGGCCCGGTCACGTACGAGTACGCAAACTGCAACAAGAACAGGAATGACGCAAGGACCGAACCATGCGTTTCATTGGCAAGGGTAGGCAACGCAAATTTTGCTACAACACAAAAACCGCAGGCCATAATCTACTCCGGCCGCGTCTTTTCAGGCGCAACTTCAGTCGCGGTCATCCACCGGGCGTTCTTCGGAGTCAGGGACGCTTCAGGGAACGTATATTTCTTCACCAAGGGCGATGCAAACACGCTCTTCGATTCCCAGTCCAAGGATTTCTTTTCGCTCAACTCGGCTGCTGCGGCAAACGCGTCGTCTGTGCGGGGTGTGGTGGTTGCGAAGATACCTCTTGCAGGAGAGCTTTTGAGGAACTATCGTGGGATTGAAGATTGCCAGGGAGGCAATACCGCATAAGACTAGTTGGGGGATTTGAAATCGAAAAACGCTTAAACTCGCAAAGGCAGGACTAACATATGGACGCATACAGAACTGGCTCTCTAATGCGGTCCATCCGCGAGGTCCTTTCCTATTTGTTTCTAGGCCTCTGCGCGGCATATCTGTACGCTGTGTTCATCTTCCGGCCCAGAAACCCGATCGCATACCCAGGGGTGGAGGACAAGCTGTACATAGTACTGGTCATGGCCGCTGTTGCGACCATCGTGTTCTACCTTCCGCTGGTGCTTAAAACAATCTCCAAGGCAAGGAACAGAATTAGATACAGCCCGATTCACACAAGAATAAGGAACAGCGCCGTTGGAAGAGCGGTGTCCGGCTTGCTCTTATTTTTAGACCCTCTGGAAAAGTGGTTGCGCAGAAATATTGGCTACGCCGAAACCTACGCGAGGATTAACTTCTATCCAGGAAGGCAGTGGTTCTTTGCTACGATGGGTGTTGAAGTTTTCCTGGTCATAATGCCGCTGGTGCTTACCAACCAAAAAGGCCTGGTGGAGGTTTCAGCGCTGCTGTTTACAGCATACGCAATCTTTTCCTATGTAAACAGAGTGGACGACAGAGTGATGATAGTTGCCGCACTCCTCTTCCTTGCAGCATGCCCGTTGCTTCTGGTCCTCAAGGAGGATGCCAAGGCCGAGCTTTCGGCAATCTACGCGTACTACGCCTTGTGCACCGGGGTGCTCCTCCAGTTTGTCGACTACGCGAAAAACCGCGACCGGTACGACAGTGACTGAAAGCGCCAATCGCCAAGGGTTATAACCTTCAAAAAAGCTAATTCTACTGCTAAAAACTTGGAAGGTAATTTTGGATGATACGCCTTGTAATGCTCGGCACCAGCGCTTCGCTTCCCTCCAAACAATACCATACATCCTGCATGGCGATAAAGTACGGCAAGGTCATGCTCTTTGACGCGTGCGAGGGAGTCCAGCGGCAGCTCATGAAGTTCAACATCAGCTTCGCCGCAGTTGACGCAATCTTCCTTTCGCACCTTCACGCCGACCACTTCCTAGGCCTGTTCGGCCTGGTGCAGAGCATGAACCTGTCAACCCGCGCCGCTGAGCTTGTGGTGTACGGGCCGAAGGGGACTGCGAAATTCCTCGAGGCCGTCTTTGCAACCAAGGAGCTTTCGCCCAACTTCCCGGTCAAGTTCATCGAGGTTGCCGCTTCCAAGAAGCCATTCTACGAGACCGAACTTTTTACCGTTACTGCGTTCAACGCGAACCACGGCACCCGCGCGCTCGGGTACGCGCTTGAGGGAAAGCCCACGCACAGGTTCGACAAGGAAAAGTGCGAAAAAATCGGCATCAACGGCAGGATGTTCTCTGACCTGGAGGCCGGAAAGGCAGTCACCATCAAGTCCAAAAAGTACAGGTATGCCGATGTCACTTACGAGCAGCCCGGAAAGAAAATCGTTTATTCGGGCGACGGCGCGCCAAACTCCGAGCTAAACGCCGCGTGCAAGCTGGCGGACATACTAGTGATTGACTCCACGTTTGCAGGGACCGAGGCTGCGCTTGCAAAGGAAAAGAAGCACGGCACGGCAAGCCAGGCAGCTGCGATTGCAAGGAAGGCCAAGGCAAAGATGCTTATTCTCACCCACATCTCGAACCGGTACGACGACCGCAACGTCCTCCTGGAAGAGGCGAAGAGGACTTTCGAGAACACCGTGCTTGCAGAAGAGGGGCTTGAGAGGATATTGTGAAGTGATGATTAGCATATGACGAACGGGAAGAAGGAAGAAAAAAAAGGGGAAAAGACGGAAGGCAAGACCTCTGAAAAGAAGCAGGAAAACAAGCCGGAGAAAACCGGGGAAAAATCATCAGGGTACGACAAAAAAGAGATCGCCCTGTGGACTGCCGCGTTCATCGTGTTTGTAATAGTCGCGTTTTTTGCGATGCAGTCCCTTGGAAAGACCAAGAGCTACGTGCTTGACGGCATGCGCGTCGAGTACGACGCGTCCATGACTGCTGACCAGGGCCTGAGGGTGGTTCTGTCGCAGAGCCCGCAGATAGTGCGGCTTGAGACTTACAACGCAAGCGACAGCCGCAACAGCATTGTTGCAATAATCGCTGCGGAGGCGATACGCAACATCGCGTATGCAAACCGCACGGTGTCGGCCTATGCCGCGGTGTACGACGTGAACAACACTGCAGCGGCGCCGAACCTGATTAACTGCAACGAGAACAACTCAAACTGCGGCACGCCGACAATAATAGTACGATACGGCTCGTGCAACTGCCTCAAGATACTGCCTTCGCAAAACCAGATAATCGTCGAGGGCGACAACTCTTTTGCAACAACGCACGCAAGCAAGGTCGGCCAGGTCATTGCCATGGTCGAGGCTGAGATAGCAAACTCAACTACCAGCTAAAGCAGCAGCGACTCTTTTCCTTTTTTACTTTCTTTCCTGCTGAAAATCAGTCAAACCAAAGCTCGAGCGCGGCAACTGGCATCGACAGGTTGAAGTTCTCAAGCACCTGCGGGTGGACCTCGCCAAAGTGGCCGTTCACCTTTGCTCCAACCACCCTCGCTGAGCGGGTCGGGATGTAGAACGGTTCGCCAGCCGCGTCAAGCGAATACGCAAACCCGAGCTCCTTGAGCAGGGCTTCTGTTGCGGACTTTACTTCGGAAAGCCCGGCGTTCTTCGACGCTATTACCGCGCACAGCCTCTTTCTTGTCGAGCACCCCTGACTGCTTGACTTGTCGATTGCGACCACGTCGCCGACTTCGGAGAGCCTCTGCGGGTACTTCTGGTCCTTGTTGGCCTCAAGGACCGAGAGCATGCTCGGAAGGAGGTCAGTGCGCACCATGGTGGTCTCGGTTGTGAGCGGGTTCCCGATTTCCACGTGGGCAGACTGCGGGGCGTTCATCCTGCCATAGTGGGTGGCCTCGTTTGTAAGCGTGAATGTGACGCAGTCCTGAAAACCGAGGCCGGTGAGGAGCTCGCGCAGCCTGTCCGCAAAGGCCTCCACCGGGTTCTTTGCGCCGATTGTTGCAAAGGGCGGCTCGCGGCCTGCGAAATTCTGGTAGCCAAAGCCGATTCCGGCGTCCTCTACAAGGTCGCACTCGGCCATTATGTCGTTGCGGTAAACCGGAACAGTCGCGGTGACCGTGCTTGCCTCGGCTTTTGCGCCAAAGCCCATCTTCTCAAGGTTGGCTGCAATCTCGGCTGGGGTCAGCGTCACTCCGAGAAGCTTGCGCACGGCCTCGGCAGTGACCTTGAACTGCCTCTTTCTTGCCGTGGGTTCGACCTGGCTGATTGCACCTTTGAACGTGACCTGCTCTACTGTGGCTCCGCGGTCGATGAGCTGGGCGTAGAGTATAGCGATGCAGTCATCAACCGATGCTTTGGAAGTTCCGTTCACCTCGATGAAGAGGTCGCAGGTGGTTCCTGCTTCCAGCTTGCTTGACTCGCCGTTCGTGACCGGGATTAGGCAAAGCACTTCCTTGCGTGCATCCATAATCACGGGATATGCGGGCATCCCACGCAAGATTGGCGCGTACATCCTGCCTTTCGGGTGCTTTTCCAGGATTTGCTCCAGGGTAAGTGATTCAGTCATCTCTAGCGGCACGAACGAAAGCTCCCGCGGCTCGCGTGCGGTGTAGGTGAATGGCGGCATGAGCTTCGAAAGGTCGTACGCACCCATAGAGATCTTGCGCCGCCGCCTTCCAAGCGTGTCGCACAGTTTTTCCTGAAGCTGCATCATGTCAGCAAGGAACTGGTCAGTAAGCTTGACGTTGCGCGCCACGAATGCTGATGCATAAGGCCTTGCTTTCACAAAGGAAGGCTCTACTGTGACCTCGACTCTTGGCCCGGCTATCGGGTAATTCCGCAGGCCGGTCTTGAGCGAAAGGAATGATGAGAGCGAGCGTGCTATTCCCTCCACGCAGAGCCAGTCCGGCCTGTTGGGGTTAATCTCAAGCACTAGCGCGTCGCCTTCGGCCTTCTCAAGGGGTATGCCAAGGAGCGCGCAGGCATCCGCAGCCTGCTGGGCAGTAAGCTTCTCGCCAAGGAGGCCGTTCAAGTCTGAAAGGGTGAATTCGACTGTTGCCATTTGCTAGACACCAAGTTGCCAATCGCTCTTGAAAATAGAAGGGCAGGCAATCTATTTATGGCATTGTGGCAGGCGCTTGCCTGTGGCCAAAACGGCCGCTGCCTTTAGGTACCACAAAAAGGCATTCTGGAACTACCGGCATATTTCATATACGGATTGGCTTTTGTTCTTGTAGGCCAGGCAAAACAGCGGGCTTTGGCGGTATGCATAGGAGCAGGACCCGCTCAAACTGCCGTCAAGGATGTACGTGGCTCGGTATTTTGCAAGGGTTGCAACGGCATCTTCGCCACTGCCGCAGTAGATGCTCCATAGGTCGGCCTCGCGCTGGGTGGTGTCAAAGCCCCAGTTGCGCGCATAAGGCACGAATGTGATGAGCCGGAGCCTTCCTGCGTAGTCCGTTGGCATGTTGATGAAGTCTGTTGTTGCAAACACTGCGTCCGGCGGCGTGCTGTTTTCTATCCACGCTGCTGCTGCCATTTGGTCATAAGACAGCGCCACCTGGTGCGACAGCACGAAGTTTCCAGCAACAAGCAGCGGGCTTAGGACCGAAAGGAGTATTGCAACTGTGGCAACCGGACGCGGAAGTTTCGAAAGCGCCAGGCCCGCGAGTATGCAAAGGGGAATCCACATGAATTGGAACACCTTGTTCATGTCGAACCTGACGTAGGTTAGGGTGGCCACGTTGGGTATTGCAAACAGCGCCACAACCAGGAGAAGGAGCAGCCGCTTGTTGTCAATCTTGAAGAACAACGCGGCAACAGCTGCAAGCAAAAGGGGGACGCCGAAATTTGCTAGGTAGAACCACGCAAATGACCATATTGACGAGGTGGGCGCAAGCCAGCCGAACTCAAGCTTGAGCACGCCGGACGCGCTGCTGGAGTTTAGCGGCCCGAACAGGAAAACAAGCCCGACAAGCGCGGGAATGATGAAAGAAGCCGAGGCAACTGCCAACTTTGAAAGCGCCTGCTTGTCTATTTTTTTCTGCAGCAATAGGTCGAACGCCCAGGCTGCAAAGAACACGAGTATTGCGGCGTAGGCAAAATACCGGAAAGGCACGCAAAGCCCGACCAAAAGCCCGGCCATGCCCAAACTGAACAAGTCGCCTGCAAGGCACAGCACAAGCAGTGCGACCAATGCAAAGAAAGGCAGTCCGAATGTGGTGCTCCGGTGCGCCAAAAGCCCGGTGCCAAGCACTGACGGCACTTGGAACGGGCCTGCGTCGCTGTCCCAGCTGTTGTCATAGCTGTTTGCCGACACAAGCGAAAGGACATCGCCTTTTCCCGCGGCCAGGTGGTCGTAAAGCCTGATGTATCCCAGGCCGCCGCCGAAAATCACAAGAACTGCTGCAAAGAACGCGGCTTTCTTGTTCTTTGAAAAGAAAAGGGCAAGGTAATACGATGCGAGGAACAAAAGCGAGGCAAAAAGCGCGCTCTGGACGCAAGTGACCAGGACGCCAAGCCCGCCCGCTGCCTTTGCAACAATAGCAGCTGCAAAATCGAAGAACCAGTCATAGCTCAGCGGCTCGCCTGCGTAGAACGGCGTTTGCGGCGGGAAAACCCCTGCGTTTACGGAGGATATTATCGAGTAGTGGAGTAGGTAGTCGCTCCAGTTCCACCCGCCGTTGCAGTAGCCGTCCCCGCAGTCGGCCATGGTGCTGACGGACAGCACTGCAAAGACGAACACGAACACGAATGCCGCAAAGACGAACGCCCTCTTGTGGACTGAAAGCTCAGCCTTCCACGCGGACCACTCCTTTTTTGAGAACGGCCGGGCAAAAAGCGAGTAGGCAAAAAGGGCTGCGCTTGCAAGAAGGAGCGCAAAAATGATTTCCCTGGAATAGCCGAAGGCGTAGGAGCAGAGGTTGGTTGCGTGCACAAAAACAGCGGTTCCTAGTATGGCCCACAGCACGGGCAGCACTCCAAGGGGCAGCCTGTTGCCAAAGCCGAGCAGCCGCTGGATTGCAAAGCCGAGGCAGAATGATGAAACTACCAAGGCAATAATGAGGCCGAAAATACCGCCCGAAAAATAGGCGATGATGACTGAAAGAAAGAGCGACGCTGCAGTAGCATCCCTGTAAAGCATTATTTGCTTAGGGTTTTGCCTTGATTAAAGCATTTGCCGCAAAGCCGCATGCTGCCTAGTAGTTTCTCGGTGGCCTGCGTCCGTAGCCGCTTGAACCGCCCCTGCTTCCGCCGTATTGCGTGCCGCCGCGGCTTCCACCGGAGCCGCCGCGATAACCGCCCGAGCTTCCGCGGTCCTGGCCATAGCCGCCGCGTGAGGAACCGCGGTCACCGCCATAGCCTCCGCGCGAGCCGCCACCTCGGCCGCCGAATCCGCGTCCGCCGTCCCTGCCACCGAACCCGCGTCCGCCGCCGCGACCACCGAATGTTCCGCGTGGCGCGAACTTGGGCTTGAGCGAGCGGTCGATTTCCATGTTAAGCTCGGTAATCTCTGAGTTTGAGAAAACTGCAGTGTCCTCGATGAAGCGCCGCTCCATCAGGTTGGTCACGAAAGCAACTGACTGGCCTTTCTTTCCTGCGCGTGCAGTGCGTCCAATGCGGTGCACGTAAATCTTCGGGTCTTCCGGGAGGTTGTAGTTGATCACCAGGTCAACGTCGTCGATGTCCAGTCCGCGCGCGGCAATGTCGGTTGCAACAAGAATGTTGAACCGCTTGTGGCGGTAGTCATCCATGACGCGCTCGCGCCTTGACTGCGTCAGGTTCCCGTGAAGGGCACGCACGTCGAAGTTGAGCGAGCGCAGGCTGTGCTCAAGAGAGTCAGCGCCTGCCTTGGTGCGGGTGAAGATGACCGTTGCGGGGTTTCCCCGAAGCTTGAGGAGGGTTGCCACTGCCGAGACTTTCTCGCGCGGGTCAACCGAATAATACTCCTGCTTGATGAGGTCAACAGCAAGCTGGTCCTCCTTGATGCGCACGGTCTCCGGGCAATTCAGGTAGTCCGAGGAAAGCTGCGCAATCTCAATCGGAAGAGTTGCCGAAAAGAGGCAGGTCTGGCGCTCGTTCGGAGTCGCCTGTATGATTTGGCGCACGTCATCAATGAAGCCCATGTCAAGCATCAGGTCGGCCTCGTCAAGCACCAAAAAGTGCACCGAGGAAAGGTCGATTGAGCCGCGGCGGATGTGGTCAAGAAGCCTTCCGGGCGTTGCAACTGCAATCTGCGCACCACGGCGCAGCGCGTCCACCTGCACCTCCATCGAGGCGCCTCCGTAGACTGCGATTATAGAGAACCGCGAGTACTTACCGAGTTCCTTGAACTCCTCAACTACTTGAAGAGCAAGCTCGCGTGTCGGCACCACTATGAGCGCCTGCACGTTCTGCTTGGGAGTTAGGCACTGCAATATCGAGATTGCAAACGATGCGGTCTTGCCCGTTCCCGTCTGGGACTGCACCACCACGTCGCTTCCCTGAAACATCAGGGGAATTACTTGTGACTGTACGTCCGTTGGCTTGTCAAAGCCAAGGTCGCGGATTGCGTGCAAAATGTTGTCGTTTATGCGCAGGGCTGCAAAAGCTGCAGGGCCCTGTGTAGAAACGCCGCTTGCCACGTGCTGGACGTGCCCTTCCAACTTGTGCGCCTCGTTGGCCTCGTGTGCCTTGTGCGCCTCGTGTGAAGCATGACCTTCCGGAGCGTGGTGGCTTCCCGCCTTGTGCTCGCCGTGCGGCTCGCTGCCTGCGTGGCCCGAGTGGCTCGGGTGCGTTGCGTGCGCAGTGTGCGGGCTAGCCTCGAAACTGGGGATGTTGTGGCCCTCTTGGGATTGATGGCCGGTTGTTGGTTCCATTAACTAAACTCACCTTTAGACAATTCTGCGCCAATCCCATAGAATCAGAGGAACAGCGCGGGAATATCTTGAACGCTAATCTTGCGGTTTCCGGCTCGGTGTTTTCAAAATCAGGTTAAGAGCAGAGCGCCCGAAGCCAGTTGATTGATATTTTGAAATTCTATTAAGCCAAAAACTAAATTATTAGCCATTTATTCCTGCAGATGCTTGAATAAAAACCATCGGTTGGGCGAATAAAACGTGTGAAAAACATTTGATTTGCCTGTTGCCAGTGCCTTGACCGGACTCTAAACTCACGCCTTGAACTTCCTCATCCAGCCCAATTCGCGTCCAATCGTCGTCCTCTTTCCGTGCCCCGGATAAACTATCGTGTCTTCCGGGAGCTTTGCAAGAATCTTCAGCGAAGCCTCGATTTCGTCCCCGCTCGAGCCTTCCAGGTCATACCTGCCGCAGCAGTCCGCAAACAGGGTGTCCCCTGAAAAGAGCGCCTTTTCCTTCTCGCAGTAGAGGCACACACTTCCTTTGGTGTGCCCGGGGGTGGGGATGACCTTGAAGGAGAGCCCTGCGCACTCGAAGGCCTTCTTTTCATCCAAGTAGAAATCAGGTTTGGATGCTTCCATATCAAAAGGCAGCTGGAAGCCCTGTGATGCGGGGTCTGAGATGAACTTTTCGCCTTTCCTGGAGATTCCGATTTTTGAGCCGAACCTGCGCACGAACTCCATGTTGTCCGAGGTGTGGTCGAAGTGGCCGTGAGTGTCAAGGACAAACCTGACCTTGAGGCCCTCGGCATCCGCAACCTCGGCAACTTTGGCAGCCGAGCCTGGCGGCGCGTCTATTACGAAAGCGTCGCCTCCTTTCTTGGAGTAGATTAGGTAACAGTTTGCCTGCAGCGGGCCGCAGGGGAAAAATTTCACAATCATAATGCAATCCAACGAATTTGGCAGCGATTGTTTAAGTGGCTTTTCTGCAACGACAACTGCCGAAAAACGGGCGGAAGCCTATTCGTTTGACTGCAGTAGCAGGATTGCTTCCGCAATGTCGCCGTTGGCTTCCTCAAGAGCAGCCTTTGCCATTTCCTTGGTAGTCTTGGCCTGCTCGGCAACAAGCGCAATGTCATCCTCGGAAGGCCCGCTTGCCGCAGCCTCTGATTCTTCGCCTGCAGCGCCTTCGGTAACGTCTCCGGTAATCTGGTAGCTCTTCTGGCCTGACATCGTGATTTCGGTCACGCTCGGGTTCTCGATTACAAGGGTGGAGCCGTCCTCCTTGTGGATTGTGACCTTGGTTGCGGGAATCTGGGTGTTCTTTATTCCCATCTGGTTCATCAGCTTGGCCATCGCGCGCGGGTCCATGTTCGGCATCATAAATACAACCACCTTTTGTAGAAGTGTTCTGCTGGATTAGATGTGATGGCGCTTGCTAAAAAAACAGTATCCCCATAATAGTAGTCCAATGGACAAGTACGTCTTCATAGACCACACTGCTGACATCCAGTTTGCAGCCTACGGCTTCTCGTTCGAGGAGGCGCTGTCGAATGCGGCGGAGGCCATGTTTACGGTTATGGCAAACGTGGCCGCGCTTGGCGACGAGGAGAAGGTCGCGATTGAGGAGAAGGCCGAGACGTTGGAGGAGCTGGTTGGCTACACACTTGGTGACATACTTTCAGAGTCAAGCTCGCAGGAAATGTTCTTCTCGCGCTTTCGGGTGGACTCGTTCCACAAGGAAGGCGACGGATACGCGCTTTCAGGGACCGCTTTCGGCGAGGACATGACTCCCGAGAAGGGAAAGACCGAGATAAAGGCAGTTACGATGCACGAAATCTCAGTCAGCCGCGAAGGTAATTTGTGGAAGATAATGGTCATTCTGGACATCTAGAAGAAAAAAAGCGAAAATGGCCTCAGAATGCCGCGCGTTTCTTTTGCCTTATTGCGTAATACCCCAGGCCGAGAACCAGCACCAAAAGAGCGGCCTCTATCGCAAGGTCAATGGTACTGACCTGCTGCTGGGTTGGGACGCCGCTGTCTGCAGAATACCCCGACCGGCTGGCAACAGGCTCTGTTGAATTGGGCGCGCCGGAAGTAAGCGACGGCGAGGTTGAGAGGCAGGAGTTCGGCGTTGCATCGCAAGGGTTGACCGCTGCAGGCGCGGGGTTGTTGAAGGTTGCCTGCTGGCCTGCATCGTAAGAGGATTTAGCCGAATAGGACTCTGCGGCAAGATAGTTGTCTGCTGGCGCAAAAGTGCCGCCGAGGAAGAATATATTCATGGTGGTGAATGCAAGCGCAAGTACCGAAAGCCCGAGAACTATCCACACGCGCATCGACGGCCGTTCGGTTGTGGTGATTTGCCGCCCCTTGAAGGTAAGCGAGTAGTATTTCCACTTGCGGCCCTCGTCAACCTGCTCGATGAGGCGCACCTTTTCCAGCTGGTCCAGGTGCTCCTTGATTGTGGATGGCGAGAGTCCGACCTGTGACGCAAGCTCCGCTCCGGTCATCCTGCGCTTTGAAAGAGACTTGAGTATGCTCACGCGCGTGTCAGCCGCAAGGGCCTTGAAGGTCTCGCGGTCGAGGCGGATTTCATCGTTCATGAAATAGTATTGGCGCTTTTTTTGGTATATAACCCTACGCAGTTGGTTCGGCAAAGACCCTGCGAAAATAGGCGGCCATTGCGCGAGTTTATATCCTTAAACCGGCAGAAAATAGTTTGATGATGAAACTGTCCCAGTCTTAGCCGCAAGGCGATGAAGAACGAGGTAGCTTCTGATACTTTTCCTTTCCGTTCACCGGAAAGAAGGCTGTTGCAATCTTAATATCCGGGCTTTCATAGACTTTGCTATGCAAAAGGCGCTTGACGCACAGGAAGTCCGGACAGCAGATGCTTTGGAGTGGGCGAGAGCCAGGGCCGCAAGTTTAGGCTACGAGACACTCAACCCAATGCAGGTTCACGCAATAGCCTCCGGCTTGCTTAGTGGCGAGAACGTGCTTGTGAGCGCGCCAACCGCTTCCGGAAAGACCCTTCTTGCGCTCCTTTCGATTGCAAGGCATTTTGAAAGCGATGCTGCAAAGGACGGAAGAAAACTAGTTGTATATGTTGTCCCGCTTCGCGCGCTCGCTTCCGAAAAGTACGACGAGTTCAAGACTGCATTCAAGGGTTTCAAAGTAGGAATCTCAACGGGGGACTACGACTCCGGCTCAACGCACCTTTTGCAATATGACCTCCTGGTCATGACAAGCGAAAAGCTTGACTCGGTGCTTCGCCACGACAAGGACTTTGCAGGCAAAATCGGGCTTGCGGTGATTGACGAGGTGCACCTCCTTGACGACGATTACCGTGGCGCGACTGTTGAGATTGTGCTGACCAAGCTCCTCATCGCGGAAAGCAGGCTCCTCTGCCTTTCGGCAACCGTCCCAAACTACAAGGAAATCGCAAAGTGGCTCTATGCAAGGCCAATCAAGAGCGACTATCGGCCGACGAAGCTCGAGATAGGCGTTTGCGACAAGAAGTCGCTGGTGTTCGAGGCAAACGAGGGCGAGCCGGAGGAAATCGACGAGAAGTTCTACCTGGAGAACCTCTGCCGAAAGGCTGTTGTCGGCAGCGCGCAGGGCCTTGCAAAGGACGCCAAGGCAACCGGCCAGGCAATCGTGTTCGTGGCAACAAGGCCGAGCACCGAAGCTGGCGCGGAGAACGTGTCGGTTGCAATAGCGCCGCACCTTACGCAAGAGCAGAAGATTTCCCTTGACATCCTTGCAAAAAAAGTGCACGATGCGCTTCCAACTCCAACCACGCAGTGCGCCCGCCTTGCGAAGTGCATCCGCAACGGCACCGCTTTCCACCACGCGGGCATACCCGAAAAGCAGCGAAAGCTAATTGAGGACGGGTTCAAGAAGGAGCGCACAATCAAGGTCATAGTCGCAACGACCACCCTTGCGATGGGCGTGGACTACCCCGCGTCCTGGGTGATTGTTCGCGACCTCAAGCGCTTTGGGGGAAACTTCTCATCGTTCATCTCTGCGCTTGAAATCCGGCAGATGCTCGGAAGGGCAGGAAGGCCGCGCTACGACAAGGTCGGGTATGGCGTGCTCGTATGCAACGCGAGCGAAAAGCGCGAGGTTGCAGAAAAATACATCTACGGCGACATGGAGGACATCTACTCCAAGCTCTCCTCCGAGCCCACGCTTCGCATCCACTGCCTTGCGCTGATTGCCTCCAAGTACTGCAACGACTTCCACTCGCTCTTCGAGTTCTTTTCCAGGACGTTCTTTGCCTGCCACTACGGCTCGACACAGGCATTATTGGAAAAAGTGGAAAACGTTGTCGCAGATTTGGAACGGATGGGATTCGTTGCAAAGACAAAAAGCGACGCCCTTGTGGCATCGCCGCTTGGAAAGCGCACCAGCGAGCTTTACCTTGACCCGCAGACTGCCTGCGATTACATAAAGTCGTTCAAGACCGTTGACCTTAACAACTCTATTGGCTTTGTCTGCAACCTGTGCAACTCAACTGAAATGCGGCCCTACCTTTCGGTCGGACGCGCCGAGGAGCAGAAGCTGTTCGACGATATGTACGCGGCTTCGGTTGAGCTTTACCCTGAATGGGAGTATGACTCGGAAGCGCTGCAGAAGTACAAGACCGCACGCGCGCTCAACGCCTGGGCGAACGAGGCAAACGAACAGCAGATGCTCACTGACTTCGACCTTGCGCCGGGAATACTCAACGCGCGGGTGCGCATCGCAGACTGGCTGTGCTATTCGTATTCCGAGCTTGCAAAGATTGCGGGATTCGAGGCAGTATCACGAAAGGCTTTGGTTTACCAGGAGCGCATCAAGGACGGGATTAAGGAAGAGCTCATCCCGATTTGCAGGGTGCGCGGGATTGGACGGGTTCGTGGCCGCAAGCTTTTCGAAGCGGGGATTCGCACGCGCGAAGCGTATGATGCCGCGCCAAAGGACCGCATCAAGGCAATCCTAGGCGGAAAGGCGATGAAGGAAATAGAGGAATAATCAGAAACGATACGCTTGGTCATGATGGGCAAACCGCAATATTTGGACTGTTTTGCTCTTATCATCAACCTGATAGACTAGGACGAAACTGCCAAGGACATGGACGCGGTAACAACCCGCCAACTGGTGCCTCAGGGGTTTGAACCGGTGCGGAGCCTGAAGTATTTCACTAATTTTGCGTTCAACTGTCTCGGCTAGTGGCTTATTCTTTCGAAAGCGGGAACGAAAATCAGCATCCGCATCCTTCGAGACACTAAGTGCGTACGCTGTATTCCTTTCCAAAATCAGCAACCTTCTTGAAAGGCCCTTTCCTCGCCTTTTCCACGCTTGCGACAAACTCTGGACGCAGTTCGGGCTCAAGCACAGATTCAGCATAATCACTAATGAGAGCGTTTAGCGCCTCACTCTTGTCACGCAGGCCATATTTTGCCTTCACTATGTTTACTACCCGATTGGACGTATCTTCCAAAGTTACGAAACATTGAACCATATTAATCCCATATTAATATGGAATTAAGAAGGAATAAATACCTATTCAAACACCCTTTCCGACGCGCACGGTCGTAGTCTCGCTGACTTTCTTGAATTCCTCGATTTTTTGCGCGAGCTTGCCCGAGATTTTACCTTCCGTAAGCGCGGATGCAAGCAATTCGTTGGAGATTGCCGACACTTCAACCCACACCCCGCCATCCTTGAGGATTCTCTCAAGCTTGCGGTAATCGGAAAGGTCTGCTGAGCGGGTTGGAAACCCGGTGCGCAGGTCGGTCCGCACAAGAAGCCGGTTGTGCTTTCCCTGGATTACGCTGATGCCCTCGGCTTTTGCGAACTTGACAACTGCAGCGCGCGCCTTGTCAATCTTGTCAGCGATTTCCTTTTCCTCGGCCTTGAGCTTTGCATACTCCTCAACCAGGGCGACTCCCGGAATCCTCTCGTATTCGTTTGCAAGTGACATCTGGACTGTAAGCACGTGCTTCCACTCCGGGCACAGTTCGCGGTACTCGCAGTAGTCGCAAAGGTTGCCCCGCTTTGACGGGAAGCGACCCCTGTCCTTTGCATCCTCGACATCGTCAATGAGCGCGATGGTTTCCTTGCGAAGGGAGTCGAGCTGGTGCCTGGTGCGCTTGGAGCGCACTTCCTTGTTGAAGTTCAGGTAGTGCCAAATCAGGTTCACCTGCTTGACGTCCGACCAGGCCTGCTCGATGCCAATCTGGTAAAGCGCAAGCTGCCTGTCCGAATCAGCCTCCTCCTGCGTCTTGAGATGGTTTCCCGTCTTGTAGTCGTGAATTTCGTAAGTGGAGCTGTCCATCGAGAGCCGGTCAATGTAACCTTGCATGCGATAGTCGTCGGACTCGTCAGAAAGCCGCACCACTATGCGCGACTCCAGGCCGATTGTGCGGGTCTGGTCGAAGGGCTTGTACTCTTGGTAATAGTCCTCGATGCACTTCTTGCCAGTTGCAAAAAAGTGCTTTTCCTCAAGACCCTCCTTTACTATAAGGATTTCCTCGTTCCAGCCCTGCTGCCAAATCGTTTTGTAGTATCTGAGCAGCTCGTCAAGGCCCCATTCCTTGGAGTAGCGCAGGTCCTTGTAGAGCTTCTCAAGAACCTCGTGCACGCGCTTTCCCGTGAATTGCTCTGCGGTCTCCTTGCCCTCCGGAGGCTTTACCCTCGACACATACTTGTAGTCAAAGTGAAGAGGGCAGTTCTCGTAGCAGGACAGCCGCGAGTGGGAATAGATTTGCATAGAAATAGGTTAAAGCAGCGGCAATTTAACCGCTTGCGCAGGGGCTCGTTTCCAGTTATTTGTTTTCCTTCGGAGGCACGTAAGTCCACTTGCCGCCAGTAGGCGAGCCGAAGTATCCCTGCGCCACGTCAAGTATTACTGGCGTCCCGTCGTGCGAAGCATAGTGCACCCACGTGTGGCCTCCGAGCCCGGAAATGCTGTTGCGATGGATTCGCGCCACTCCCCTGATTATTCCGTCTCTTTTGAATAACTCAAGAAGCGCGCCAGCAGCCAATGCCTGGTGCCTGCACAGGCCAACACCTGACTCGATGAACTTGTCAAGGGGGATCTCTGTATCGTTGTTATACCGTCTTGTCAACGCGTCCACGCGTTTATCGTCATATTTGAGTGCGCTACGGGCAACATCAAAAACCGAGGAAAGGACGCGGCTTCGCCTTATGCGCCCCTTGTTTTCGTCGTACGCCAGCTTTTTCGCTTTTTCGTATAGTTCAAGAAGTCTGGGCCCCTTCGGGTCTACTACGATTGCCTCCCGTTCTCCCTCGCCCATGCAAACCCCGCCTAAGATGGGCGTCTTGTGGGTTATGACGTGCCTACCGTTATAGTACGCTTCACCGTTGCGGAAAACTATGCCGGGTTTTCCCGACAGGCGCTCCTTCATCCGGATGGACTTGTTAAAAACCGGTTCAAAGACCATACCAATCACTGTGGCCCATTGCGGTTTTATTGGTTTTGGGGATGCGCAATGGCTCAAAGATAGAGCACTGCAAGCGGCGGGAAGCCGTTGAAGCCGTTGCACGAGCACGTTATGGTGTACGCTCCGGCGGTTAGCAGGTAGACCTTGTCGCCTTCCTCTATGTCCTCCGGGAGCGACGCCTTCTTGTACATCACGTCGGTGCTGTCGCAAGTCGGGCCTGCAAGGGTCATCTTGACGAGCTTGCCGGACCTTTCGCAGTAAACGGGGTATTTTATGGCCTCCTCAAGGGTCTCGATCAAGCCGCCAAACAGCCCCACGTCAAGGTAGCACCACTTCCTATGGGCCTTGCGCGAAATGAGCACTACTTCGGACACTATGACCCCTGCATCAGCAACAAGCGACCTGCCCGGCTCGGTGAAGAGCTCGGGAAAGCCTGCAGGGAAGTGCCTGTGAAGGGACTCGAAAATCGCCTTTGAGTACTCCTCAATGGACGGTGTGGGAACGAGATAGCTTGCGGGAAGCCCGCCGCCCAAGTTTATCATCTTAAGCTCGATTCCCTTGGCCTTGGCTTCGGTGAAAATCTGGGCGCACTGCTCAAGCGGGTAGTCCCACTGCGTCGGGTCGCGCTGCTGGGAGCCGACGTGGAACGAAATGCCATAAGGGACCAGGCCCTGGTCGTGGGCGAGGTCGATGAGTCCTGCAATGTACTCCTTTTTTGTGCCGAACTTCTTTGAAAGCGGCCAGTCAGCTCCCCGGTTGCTCACGAGGAGCCGGAAGAACACCTTGGAACCGGGCGCGTTCTCCGCAAGCTTCTCAATGTCCGAAGGCGAGTCCGTTGCGAAGAGCCGTATTCCCTTTTCGTAAGCGTAACGGATGTCCTCAGCTTTCTTGATGGTGTTGCCGAAGCTCATGCGGTCAGGCGACACGCCAAGGCCCAGCACAAGGTCAAGCTCGAAGCGAGAGGCGATGTCGAAATGCGAGCCCTTGGCCGCAAGCTCGGAGAGCACCCGCTGGTCGGGGTTTGCCTTGACAGCATAATAGACTTTGACTTGGGGAAAGTTTTTGGTCAGCTCGTCGTATTTTTCCTTAACCCTCTCAAGGTCCAGAACTAGGAACGGTGTCTGCTTGTCCTTTGAGAATTCCTTTATCTGCTTGAACTTTTCCTTTGAAATATGCCCGTACAATGAGAACGGGCGAGTCAGGCCATTAGACCCATTACCCATCTAACACCACTCCGAAGGCAACATGCCCCTAAGAAAAAAACTGATTTATTTTTTCGCAACGAACGTGCTTTTTTAGGTTTGCATTGGCGCCGGGTCGCAAGGCGCCACCAATAGGATAAAAAGATTATTCCCGCAGTCCGAAAAGAAAAAGTGGGGGATCCCAGATTTGAACTGGGGTCTCCAGCTCCCAAAGCTGGAAGGATGCCAGGCTACCCCAATCCCCCATTAGGCTGGCTTGGATAGAATGGTTTTATGCAGCCAGCAAGTTTTATGGCTTTTGTGACCATCTAAAGCCAGCTTTTGCCTCCAGATTTGGGTTTAAATTCCTTGCCAGTTTAATTGTGTAAAAACCCACTTGCAGCGTGCACGTCAAATGTTCATCAAAAACCTCTCACTGAAGAACTTCAAGTCTTTCAAGAACAACACCATCAGGTTCGAGAGGGGCTTCAACGCGATAGTGGGACCCAACGGGAGCGGGAAGTCCGTCAGGGGGGATACCAAAGTACTCTTGTCAAACGGTTCGGTAAAACCAATCTCCGAAATCGTGGAATCCGGGCTGAACAAAGCGTCGAGCCTCATAGAGTTGGACGACGGCGTTATGACCCTCGAGAACCCTTCTGATTTGAAGGTGGTCGGCCTTGATACTGCGACGATGAGGGCGGTCACGAGGCCCGTTTCGGCGTTTATCCGCCGCAAAGGAGAGCCGTTCCTCTATGATATTCGTACTGCAAGCGGCAAGAACGTGGTTGCAACGGGGTGCCACCCTGTCATGGTGTTCAAGGATGGCACGGTGAAGTCGGACCTCGTCGGCAACATGAAGGTCGGAGACCTTTTGGCTACGCCACGCTCGTTAAAAATTGAAAATAAACCATCGCCCGTTCTTCTCGGGCAGGGTTTCGTGCTGGAAAACGATTCCGACCACTGGCTTGTATCAAGCAGCACGAACTCACGCTACCTTCGCCACCCCGTGCGCGTACCGAAACAATGCGATGAGGACTTCGCCCGCTTCATAGGATACCTCGTCGGGGACGGCTACATCGCGCACAACCGGTGCGAGCTAATCAACAGCGACGAACGCATCATAAAGGATTTCGTTTCCCTGGGCAAGAAATACTTCAACACGGAAGACTGCTATTGCAAGAAGACCGGGAAGGCGACCCGCGTGATTTTCTTCAACAGCCTCTTTTCGCTTGTCCTTTCGGACGTATACGCAAAACCGGTTAGTGAACTCAGGTCGGCTGGCAAGACCGTTCCCGGTTTTATTCAGCAGTCCGGAGACCGGGTAGTCGCCAATTTTCTAGCGGCCCTTTTTGACTGCGATGCAACCGTAAGCAGCAGGACCCCCGAATTCCAACACGTCACGAAAAGCGAAGAGTTGGCGGACCAAGTCCAGACGCTTCTCCTGCGCTTCGGCATCCATTCAGTCAAAAAGAGGGTCATGAAATGCGCAACGAACACTCTTGCAAAGACTCGCCGCGCGTACTTCTCGGTTTCCGTTTACGGCAAGGGAGACCTCTCGAAGATTCTTTCGCACATCCCATTCAAGCAGGAACTCAAGCGCAGCCGCCTGCTTGCACACTCCTTGAAAGAATCCGCAGCGAACCCCAACGTCGACGTCCTGCCTATGCAAGTAAATTATTTGATCCGCGAGGCAGTCCAAAACCTTGGCATCTGCTACAAGCCCCTCCGAAGCGAATACCCGCGCCTGGCAGCATACATGGAGTCCCGGTGCAACCCGACAAACGAAGGGGTACGCCAGCTTCTTCCTGTTTTTGAAGAAAAAATGAGCCAGCTCGCCCTGATGCAGTCATCGCTTATGGAAGACAGCGACTCGCTTTTAGCCTCGCTCGACGCGATGAACATTCCGCACCAGCGGGCAAGTGAATCTATTGACCTTAACAAAGGAGCGATTGCAGTCTGGATGTATTGTGGATTCAGCCCCCGGCCACAGAACTTGCACAAGCTTTACTTGTTTGTCAACAACGAGCTCGAACGTCGCATGCGCCGTTCCTCCACGCTAATATCGCAGCTGCGCACAATTTGCTCTTCTGACATCTTCTGGGACAAAATAGTCTCGATTGAAAAGACCTCGGCGGAGGAGTGGGTCTACGACCTTACGGTTCCGGGGTGCGAGAATTTCGTAGCCAATGGCCTATTCGTGCACAACAGCAACGTCATCGACGCGGTGCAGTTCGTGTTCGGAGAGAATCGCGTCCGCGCGCTGCGCGCAAAGAAGATCGGCGACCTCATCTTCACCAACGCAAAGATAGGCGAGGTCGAGCTCGAGCTCATGGACGACTCAGGCAACGTGGTCCACAAAATCACGAGGGCAATCCGCAACGACGGGAAGACCAAGTACAGGCTTGACGGCAAGACAACCAAGAAGTACGTGATTGAGGATTTCCTTGCTGCCAACAGGATGAGCAGCCACAACATCATCCAGCAGGGCCAAGTGCAGCAGATTGTGGAGATGTCGTCCAAGGACAGGCGGGGCCTGATTGACGCCATAGCCAACGTCTCGGAATACGAGGACAAGAAGCGCGAGGCGATTTCCAAACTCGAGTCGGTTCAGCAGAAACTGCGCGAGGCCGCCTCGATTCTTGCCGAGCGCGAGGGCTACATGACCCAGCTCAAGCAGGAAAAGGACGAGGCCGAGATGTACGTGAGGCTCAAAAAGGAGCTTGAATCCGTCAAGGCCACGCTTTTGAGCCTGACTGCAAACGAGTTGCAGGCTGACTTTGACGCGGTTGTCACCGCGATGCTTGAGTCTTCCGGAAAGATGGAGAACATCGCTGGCGAGATTATGCAGCTTGAGCAGAAGATAACCGACGCCAACAACGGAAAGCAGAAGGTTGACGAGGAGATATTCAAGCGCAGCGAGGGAAAGCAGGTCGAACTGCAGAAGCACATCGACGAGCTGAACAGCAATATCACTATCTCGAAGGCGCTAATCAAGGAAAAGAACGAGTTCCTCAACAAGTCCGACGAAAAGAAGCGCGTAATAGAGCTTGACGTGATGAAGGCATCCGACGAGGTCAAGGGATTCGCGTCCCAGATTTCCCAGCTTGAGGACGACCACAAGTCAATGAAGAAGATGTACGAGGACGAGAAGGCAGATTACGACAAGGCTCTCTCGGACAACAACTCGTTTACCAACCAGTTCTACTCCGCAAAGAAGGCGATGGATGACGCCCAGAACGAGATGCTTGCAACCAAGGAAAAGCTGAACCTCATCCAGGCCGAGGCTTCGATGATACGCGAAAAGCAGAAGCTCAAGATGGACGAACTGGACCGGCTGCGGCAAGGAAAGTTTGACGATTTTACCGAGAAGAAGAGGAACCTGCACGAGGCGTCCAAGGAATACCAGCGCGACATTGCAGCCCTGGAAGGCGAGCTGAACTCTATTTTCAAGCAGGAAAAAGAACTCAACGAGCGCATCCCGACCCTTGACGCGCTCATCCTGGACACCAAGGAGCGCATGATAGAGCTTTCGGGCCAGATGCGCAACGTGCGCGAAGTCGGCGAGAGCACCTCAATCGGCGCAGTTCTTGCAATGAGGCAGAAGGAACCCGGAATATTCGGAACTGTTGACCAGCTTTGCAAGTACGAAAGCGAGTTTGCAGTGCCAATACAGGTAGCATTCGGCAACAGGATGAACTACGTGGTTGTTGAGAACTCCCAAATCGCCACCATGGCAATAGAGTATTTGCGCCGCGAAAAACTTGGCCGCGTCTCATTCATACCGCTTGACAAGATTCACGCTCCGCCGATTACCGGCTCGGACCGCGAGCTTGCAAAGCACAAGGCAAGCCAGGGGTTTTTGATTGAGAAGCTTGACTTCGACCCGCAGCTCAAGCGCGCGTTCGAGTACGTCTGCGGGAACACGATTGTGACTGACAATATACGCGACTCCAGGGAATTGGTCGGAAAGATACGCTTCGTGACCAGGGACGGCGACCTGGGTGAATCATCGGGATTGCTCACCGGAGGCGGCAAGGTGGCTGCCAAGGTCAACCTCATCAAAGTGCAGGCGGAATATGATGAGTTCTCCAAGAAGAACGTTGATGCAAAGTCGGAGAAGGATTCTGCAATACGCAGCCTGCAGACGATCCAGCTGCAGATGCACGAGCTTCGCAGGAAAAAATCCGAGCTCGAGCTCAAGCAGAAGGCAATCAAGATGGAGCTTGACGACTGCGACAGGCGCGAACAGGAGCAGGACGAGCGCACCTCCAACCTCAAGGCCGCAATAAAGGGTTTGGAGAAGGAGATAAGCAAGGCCGACGAAGAGGCCGCTGCAAAGGACGAGGAGCGCGGCGTGCTCATACGCAGGCTTTCCGAGCTTAACATGGTGCTTTTGGAGAACAAGCAGAAAGTGGACGTTGAGAAGGAAAAGAACTTCGGCCTGATCCTCAAGGAGAAGGAGCGCAAGATTAGCGACCTGAAGATTTCGCTTTCGGACGTCTCAAACAGGCTTGCTTCCCTTGACTCGCAGCGCACGGTCTATGAAAAGCAGCACAAGGACTACCGTAAGCAGCTTGACGAGATTGCGGAGGAGAGGCAGTCCGCAAAGCACGCAATCGACGAAGCTGACAAGCTTTTGAAGATTTCGCGCGAGGAAGTCGAAAAGAAGCTTGCGGAGCAGCGCGAGATTGCGGGCGCCTTGAAGGGGCTTTACGACAAGCGCGACGGGCTGGAAAAGGAAGTGCAGACTCTGGGCAACAAGAAAGGCAGGCTTGAGCTTGAGCGCGAAAAGATACAGCTTGGGGTGCACGACAAGGAACTCAAGCGCGGAACGCTCGAAGTCAAGCTTTCGGCTGTTCAGGCGGACTTGGCGGCATTCGGAGAAGCGGCAATACTCGAAAACGCAAAGAAGGATGACCTGGATGCAAAGAAGCACGAGCTCGAGCCGCAGGTCGTCTCGCTGTCAACGCGCGTGAACATGCTTGCAATCGACGCGTTCTCAAAACGGCTTGCCGAGTTCGAGGAACAGAAGGCGAACGTGGCGCAGCTTTCCAAGGAAAAGGAATCCGTCTATATGCTCATCACCGAGATAGAGGGCCGCAAGGTCGCAACTTTCATGAACGCGTTCAACTTCGTCAACGACAACTTCTTCAAATTGTTCTCGCAGATTTTCCGCGGAAACGGCAGGCTCATACTTGAGAACGCGGAGAACCCGTTCGAAGGCGGGCTCACCATCGAGGTCGCCCTTGACAACAAGGAAGTCAAGTACCTCGAGCTTATGAGCGGCGGCGAGAAGTCGCTCGTCGCGCTCATATTCCTTTTCGCCCTGCAGGCGTACAACCCGTCTAGCGTGTACATCCTTGACGAGGCCGACTCCGCGCTTGACCAGGAGAACAGCCGCAAGCTCGCCCTGCTTGTGAGCGAGCTTTCCAAGAAGTCCCAGTTCCTGCTTATTTCGCACAACCAGGCGGTGTACAAGAGCGCCCAGTGCCTTGTCGGGATTACGATGACCAAGGAAGGCAGCAAGGTAGTCGAGGTCAAGCTGCACGAGAAGGAAGAAGGCATAACGGTGGCGTGAAGTGAAACTACCTGCCCTTGAAAAAGAGCCGGCCGCAACCAAATACAAGATACCGCACAAGTACCTGCATCCTGAAGTGCAGGCTGAAATAGCCAAACTACATTCTATGAGGAAGTTACGACTCGCACAGGCCATCTCATTTAGCCCGATGACGGGGTATGCAATCCCGATTGCAAGCAAAGTGTACGTGCCGCTGCTTTCGAGTTACTTGCACAACTTGGACAGCCCGTTGATTATGGTCGGCGCGGCTTTAACGGGTTCTCCAGTCGGATACGCAATCGGCTCTGGACCCGTTGCCGAGCAGACGAGGAAAGTCGGGGAAGCGGTGTCAAAGCACGGGTTTCTTGCGGAGAACGTTCCCCACAGGTTCGAAAAACTCGTAACACTAATCCAGATGAAAAAGACGCACCCTGCGTTTTACGTGGACACGTTCAAGAATATAGTGCTGGTGCCGAGGACCAGATGGGAAAGCATCGCGCAGAAAACCAGCATCGGAAGGAAACGAGTCACTTATTAGAAACATAACCAATTAGCGGCTTATTCTATCTCAACAAGAGTGGCTTCTACCTTTTCGCCTTCCTTGGCCTCAGCGCCTTCTGCCGCTTCAGCTTCCTTCGGAGCGACCAAAGCCTGCGCTGCCCTCCAGGCTTCCTCTTCGATGTACTTGATGAAGATTTCGCCGAACAGGTCGTCCTGCCACATCAGGAGGCGGCCGTCCTGCACCAGGTGCAGTAGCGGGAGCATGTTGCGCGCGATTTCGTCGTTGTTGTTCTTGTAAAGCATGCTTGTGAAAGTGAGAACGCCTTCGGAGTCCTTGAGGTTTCCCGCCTTGATGTAGAAACGGGCGATGATTTCGTGCATGTCCTCCTTTGGAAGCTCGACAGTAAGCTCAACAGGAGCTGCGTGCGACCGCGGCCTGATGCGTCCTGCGCCCATCACCTGCTCGACTGCGTGCATTAGCTCGTCAAGGGTCACGCGGCGGCTCTTGGGGATGTTCGGCCTGAACACCAGGTCGGGAAGCTCCTCGTCAACAAGAGGCCGGATTTCCTCCTCAACTGTCGCCTGCTCGTCGGAAAATACCTGCTCGAGCTTGAGCGACTCGGCCTTGAAGTGAAGGAGAAGCGCGGATGCGAGGATTACGTTTGCGGGCATGCGCAGGTCAAGCGCCTGCAACTCGCGCACCTTCGCAAGGTACACGTCGGCAAGCGCGGCGACGTCGATGTCCCACGGGTCCATCTGGTGGGTGGAGATCAACTCCACTAGGAACTCGCGCCAGGTGGGCTGGACTACCATGTTGAGGATGTCCATTGGTAACTTGCCTCGAATATGACTCTCGCAGGCTTCTTGCCTGTTTGTGGGTTAAGAATCAGTAATTGCGGGGCGGCATTTAAAGGTTGCGGAAAGCAATTGCGCCTAGCTTAGGCCGCAAATTGACTCTGCTTTGTCGCGCATGTTGGTGGTCACGGAACCGACCACGACATAATAGTTTGGGTCTGTCCCATTGAAGCATACCGCCACGGTTGTAGAAACTTTCACGTTAGCTATTATCGAAGAGTTAGTCACTTCAAGGGCCGAACCTGAATTAGGGCCGCAGAGGACCGAATCAGCACAGATGAAAATGACGTTCGAGGTGGAAATGGGTGTCCTGCCTATTGCGTCACGTTGGTAAATCAGGTCGCCGGGGTTAAACTCCACGTAATTGTGTAATTCCATCCCATAGCCATTCTGATAGACACGCATTAAAAGATCGGGAATCGCGTCCTTTGCATAGACTCCAAAATGGCGGGGAAAAAACACGCTCTGAATAATAGGATCAACAATCCAGCCTGCACAGAAGAGTATGAAGCCAATCACTATCAGCCAACCTGCAATCTTGAACCATTTCCAGCAGTTGGCCTCCGCCTGTTCCAAGTCCATATAATCCACCAGTAGTTTTCCCTTTTTATTATCTCTTTGCTTGACATCTTTGCGATGCACCAATTGAAAATTGAAATGTCTAAAGCTAGCCTGACTACTTACGGAGTGACCCACGCAGTAGTGGACGCCGCTTCAGCTGCTACAGTAATGTCAGCTGCTTTCCTAGGTGTTGACGCAGCTGCACTTGCATTCCTAATTCTACTATATGACGTAATCGCTTTCGCGTTCCAAGCGCCCATTGGCCTTCTTTGCGACCGCTTCAAACTCCCAAAGCGGGTGGCGCTTGCAGGAATAATCTTGACCGGCCTGGCAGTTTTCTTGCTTCAATACAACCCGGTCGCGGCAATATGCCTTGTCGGCTTGGGAAACGCATTGTTCCACGTTGGCGCAGGAAGCGCCGTGCTGCAAGCATACAAAGGAAAAGCAAGCGGGCCGGGGCTGTTTGTCGCGCCCGGCGCAATAGGCCTCGCCCTCGGCACAATCATTGGAAAAACTGGCTTGATTTCACCAATCCCATTTGGCCTTGCACTGGCCATATGCGCGTTTTTTGTCTTGCGCACGCCAAACATCGAGAACGCAAAAAGGAAGGCCAGAATGTTTTTGGACATAAAGCCATTCTATTCAATGCTGTTTCTTCTCCTGCTTTCGGTTGCCATCCGCGCGTTCCTTGGCTTTGCAATAGCGATGCCGTGGAAGTCTGACGCAGCGCTTATGTGGGCGCTTGTGCTGTCGATTGCCGCAGGAAAGGCGCTTGGAGGAATTGTCGCTGACCGGTTCGGTTGGATGAAAACCTCAGTCGCATCCCTGGTGGTTTCAGCGCCGCTGCTTGCATTTGCATCAACCTCGCCTGCAGCGGGCATAATCGGATTCCTACTCTTTAACATGACAATGCCGATAACATTGGTCGCCTTGTTCAAGCTAATGCCCGGATTGCCGGGATTCTCGTTCGGGCTGGCCTGCCTGGGCCTTATCATCGGCAGCTTGGTGGCATTCTCAGGAACACTGGCTGGACTCGGGTCGTCCGCTTTCTACGCATTGTGCACCCTTGCTTCAGCAGGGGCGTTGACAGTCGCTCTTAAAACGCTTAAAGAATAAGGTTATGCAGGAGGGAATAGGAAAGTGAAAAAGACCGGAATCACAATCGTCGCTGCTTTAGCCTTGCTTGCGCCTTTTGCCAAGGCGGATGTGATAGGGCCTGGAATTACCACGTTTGCCGGAGGCGGCTTGATAATTCTTGCAGGCGCCGCAGCAGTCATTCTTATAGTTGCCATCATAGCCATCAAGTTACTTCGCTGGTATAATGCCAATAAATAGCTTCCTTGAGTCGTTCATCCTCACTGAGATTATAGAGTTACCTGTCGCTTACGCTGCCGGCCTGCGCACTAAAATCGGGCTATTGACTTTGGCAGTTGCGAATTTGGCTACGAACCCGCTTCTGAATCTCATAGTCGCATTCATTGCCAGCCAACAAGCTCATACTCCCGGACTGGAAATCATCATTCCTCTTGAGTGCCTGGTTGTACTCGCGGAATTCGCAATACTCTATTACGTGCTGGGTGGAGATAAACGCAAATTGCTTCTAATCTCGATTATCGCAAACGCAGCATCCTTCGGCATCGGGCTTTTGCTTTAACCAGACACCCAAAGCATCGTTTTTATTCAAGCCGCAAGTAATTGGTATGGACAGAATCCATTCGGTGAAATGACCTTTGAACAGGACCAAGACAGGCATCCCGGGGCTTGACGAGCTTATTGAGGGCGGCTTTCCGGAAAGCTCCAGCATACTCCTTGCGGGCTCCTCGGGAACCGGCAAGACGATTTTCGGCCTTGAATACCTCTACAGGGGCGCGATGGACTACGACGAGCCGGGAATGTACGCCACCCTGGAGGAAGGGCCGCAGAACCTGTGGTGGAACATGCAGCGCTTCCACTGGAACTTCCTGCCATTGCAGAAGGACAACAAGATTCAGATACTCAAGTTCGACCCGCGTCCGGACGACACGGACATGGACGCCCAGCTTTCCAAGATAGTTGAGAAGGCGCACGAGATGGGCGCAAAGAGGCTGGTCGTCGACTCGATTACCGCATTGATGTTCTGGACCGAGCGCTCGGAAAGGGTGCGCTATTCGGTGTACAACCTTATTGACCAGCTCCGCTCAATCAACTGCACTACCGTGCTCACCTGCGAGACTACGGGCGGAAAGTCGAACATTTCGCGCTTTGGCGTAGAGGAGTTCCTGACGGACGGGGTGATACAGCTTTTCTTCAACCCGCCCAACCGGGCCGCGTTCATAAGGAAGATGCGCGGCACAGACCACTCCAAGAAAATCCACCCGTTTGCAATAGACGAGAATGGCGTTTCCATTGACCCTCGGGAAGAGATTCTCTGGGAGAGCATTAAAGACTGAAAAGACGGTGATTGTGTAAATGATGAAGAACATCCTGAAGCTGACGGTATCAATAGTGCTGATCCTTGCAGGCATCCTGCTGCTTTTGAAGGAATTCGGCGTAATCGACGCGGACATAGTCAAGTTCTGGCCGGCTGTGCTTGTAATCATCGGTGTCGTGATGCTTTACGAGTACTTTTCGGACAGGCGCGCGCCAAGCAACGGGCTGTTCTAGGCCGCAAGACCGTCTAGGAAACTAGGTTAAACATAGGAATGCCTTGTGTGATTATGGAAAAGAGGCGCGGCCAGGGTTCGACTGAGTACTTAGTTATTTTGGGCGCGGTTTTGCTAATTTCCATGGTTACCGTAATCATGGTTGGCGGCTCCCAGTCAAGTGGTATTTCGGTAAAGGAGCAGCAGTCGCAGTCGTATTGGAAGAGTGGGGCGACTCCGTTCTCGATTTCGACGGTTAAAGTGACTAATAGTAGTGTTGCGTTGTCTGTTTCGAATGCGTTGATTGAGCCGATTTACCTCACTGCTGTTGAGGTAGAGGATGATTCTGGTAACAACGCGACCATAATGACCCCTAACCAAATGTTCAACGCGGGGGAGCAAATAGACCTATCGAATTACTCGTTCTCAGATTCAAGCAATCCGTGTGTTGGCAAGGCAGCAGGGAGCGAGTTCGAGTTCAAGGTAGTGTCATTTATTTACACGCAGGGTTCAATTTCCGGCATCCGCCAGCAGGGAACGCAGCCGCTGGTAGGCACGTGTTCAGCGCTACCGCTACCGTACGTGGTGGCCACCATCTCAGTCGGTACTTATGCCCATGGTGTGGCTGTCACGCCCGACGGCGCGTACGCCTACATCACGAATGAGGGCAGCCACACGGTTTCGGTCATCGCTACAGCCAGTAACACGGTCGCGGATACAATCCAAGTCGGAAGTTATCTCCATGGCGTGGCTATCGCGCCCGATGGCGCGTACGCCTACGTCGCGAATGGGAACGACGCGGTTTCGGTTATTAATACGTCAGATAACACGGTTGTGACAAACATCACAGTTGACTCTGGACCCCATAGTATAGCGGTCACGCCCGACAGCGCATACGCCTATGTCACGAATTCAGGTGGAAACTCGGTTTCGGTCATCAATACATCCGATAACACGGTAATTGCCGCTATTCCAGTCGGAAACTCTCCCCACGGTGTGGCTGTCACGCCTGACAGTGCATATGTCTATGTCACGAACTATGACGGCATAGTTTCGGTCATTTCTACGGCTAGTAACACTGTTGTAAACAGCATCACAGTAGAAGGTATACTTCACGGTGTGGCAGTCACGCCCGACGGCGCCTATGCTTACGTCACGGATGAACACGATTACAAGGTTTCGGTCATCGCTACAGCCAGTAACACGGTCGTAACAAACATCACAGTCGACTCTAGACCCCACGCGGTGGCTGTCACGCCTAGTGGCGCGTACATCTACGTAGCGAATGCGAACGACGGCACGGTTTCAATCATCGCTACAGCCAGTAACACGGTCGTGGGTACAATCCAAGTCGGAACCTCTCCTCATGGTTTGGCAGTCACGCCCAACGGCGTGTACGTCTACGTAGCGAATGCGAACGACAACACGGTTTCAGTCATTGACACGGGCACGTATCACTAAGCAAGTTGGCCCGTGGGTCGCTGGCACCCCCGGGCGAGTTTGGTTTAACGGACAGGCGCATCAAAGCCGCAACGCTTTTTATGCACTAAGGGCATAAACATATCCAGAGCTAGTTATTCTGTTTTCAGGGAAAGTTAGGGGATAGTAAGCATATGGCTCCAAGGAACAAGGCCCAACACGCAGTCAGGAAAGTAGTCAAGACCATAGCCAACGCAGTTCTCAAGCCAGCCCAGCCGGCCGTGTTCCCGAAAGACTACGAGAATACTTCCCAACTGCCAGTCTCACCCCTTTTGGTTGACCAGATTATCGGCCAGGACAGGGCCGTTACAATAATCAAGAAGGCTACTGCCCAGAAGCGCAACGTCCTCCTGGTGGGAACGCCCGGAACCGGAAAATCGATGCTCGCCCAGGCGATGTCCGAGCTCTTGCCAGTTCAGGAGCTTGAGGACATCATTGTTGCGTTCAACCCCGAGGACGACAACGTGCCCAAAATCAAGGTGGTCAAGGCAGGCGACGGCAAGAAAATCCAGCAGGCCGAGCGAATGAAGGCCAAGGCTATGGGCGGGAACATGAACCTCGTGCTCTCGCTGTTTCTTATGGCATCAACTGCCATAATCATATTCGTGCTCCCTGGAACGGGAATGCCCATCAACCTGGTTGCCGCAATGCTGGTCGGGATGTTCATACTCGGCGCCGCTATCCTCTTTGCATCCCAGGTTGGAAGGCAGAGGATGACGGACCCCGGCGACTCGCTCAAGGTCCTCATAGACAACTCGAACAAGAAGAAAGCGCCTTTTGTTGATGCTACAGGCTCAAAAGCAGGCGCACTCCTTGGCGACGTGAGGCACGACCCCTTCCAGTGCATTCCCGCAGGCCAGCGCGTGCACCTTCCATGCGGAAAACCAGTTGAAATATCCACAATAGTAGACCCCCTGCTTGCGGGCGAAGGGGAGCGCGAGCTTGGTGAAGCCGAACGGTTCGACGTGTTGGGCGGCAGCGACTCGGACTTCTTCTACTCCCCGGCCAACGTGGTGCGGGTCTACAAGAGGAAGTTCTCTGGCGACCTCGTCAGGCTGACTACCAAGCGCGGCCAGGTCATCACAGTAACCCCGAACCACCCCATAGCTGGAATCGGCGCGGACGGCAAGGTAGCGTACACGGAGGCTGGAAAGGTCACTGAAAAGTTCCTTTCAATCACAAACGGGCCTGACCTAGCATTGCTCCGTAATGCGGTCGAGGGAACGTATGCGTATGATGAAGTCGAGCGAGTAGAACGGGTCTACTACTCTGGTTACGTTTACAACCTTACTACAACAACCCAAAACTACCTAGTCAATTGCGTCCTGACACACAACTCGGGCGGTCTGGGCACTCCTGCCCACCTGCGTGTTGAGGCGGGTTTCATCCACAAGGCCAACAAGGGCATCCTATTCATAGATGAGGCCAGCACCCTGCGGCCAAAAGCCCAGCAGGAGCTGCTTACTGCAATGCAGGAAAAGAAGTACGGCATCACCGGCCAGTCCGAGATGAGCTCGGGCGCACTGGTAAAGACCGAGCCTGTTCCCTGCGACTTCATCCTCGTTGCAGCCGGGAACTACCAGGACGTTGCCAAGATGCACCCGGCGCTGCGTTCGCGCATCCGCGGGTACGGTTACGAAGTCTACATGGAGGAGTCCATTGAGGACAATGAAGTCAACCGCAACAAGTTTGCGGTGTTCGTGGCCCAGGAAGTGACCAAGGACGGCAAGATACCGCACTTTACCCGCGAGGCAGTTGAGGAAATCCTTTTGGAAGCGCGCAGGAGGGCTGGACGCAAGAACAAGCTTACCCTGCGCATGCGCGAGCTTGGGGGCTTGGTGCGCGCAGCTGGAGACCTTGCGCGCGAGGCAGGGGCGAAGCTGGTTGAGAAGCAGCACGTGCTGGATGCCAAGAAGCTTGCCCGCACGCTTGAGCAGCAGGTCACCCAGTTCGAGATTGAGGTGCGCAAGGAATACCGCGTGTTCCAGAACGAGGGCAAGGCAGTTGGCCGGGTCAATGGCCTGGCTGTGATGGGCGACGCGGGCATTGCCCTGCCCATAGTTGCCGAGATAGCGCCAGCAGGAAGCAAGAACGAGGGCAAGATCATCGCAACTGGCAAGCTTGGCAAGATTGCCGAGGAGGCCGTAAAGAACGTCAGTGCCATCCTCAAGAAGCACCTTGGGAAGGACACTTCAAACTTCGACATTCACATCCAGTTCCTCCAGACCTACGAGGGTGTGGAGGGCGACTCTGCTAGCGTCTCGGTTGCAACAGCGGTCATATCAGCTCTTGAGGACGCGCCAGTAAGGCAGGACGTCGCAATGACAGGCTCGCTGTCCGTACGCGGCGACGTGCTGCCGGTTGGCGGCGTGACCTACAAGGCCGAGGCTGCGCTGGATGCTGGCATAAAGACGATTATCGTGCCCAAGGCCAACGCAGGTGACATCGTCCTGGGCAAGGAAAGGGCTGCCGGGCTGAAGATTATACCAGTTTCGAGCATTTACGAGGTCCTTTCAGTTGCTTTGGCTGAAAGCCCGAAGAAGGCGGAGATACTCTCCAAAGTCAAAAAGGAGCTACAATAGGGAAGTTTTTGACAACTAAAAGTTTCACTAGCGAGTACAGAAACTTTTATAAATAAGGTTCTTCCAAAGAATTATCCACCGAATTCTAAGTTTGGTAGTGGATGAGGGTCGTAGGCTAACGCGAATTCTAAAGGATTGCCTCCTTGGGGTTTTGCCTTACAACCTCTCCTCCCACTCTGTTCTATTATTCTTAGCTGCTAGATTGCGTTTTTTCTTTACATCTCCTCCTTCTTTATTACTAAAGAAGCTTAATTCAACCTCCTTTATATACTTTCCGAGACCCTACTTCCCCTAATCGGCAAAAGAAGCCCAATACGTTCTCCTTTTGGCAAATAGAGGCATCTAAACTATAGTCTAATGCTTTTATTTTTCCGGTCTGCAGCCCAAAGCACGTTTGCGAAGGCCTGCTTCATCCCTTTTCCTTAAAGACAAAGGATGGACCTTACGTGCTTGGTACCCGCCATGATGGTAAGGTCCCAAGCTGCGGGCATGGTAAACACTGGATACGCGAAATGAGTCTTTCCAGCGTTGTACTGTGCCATGTCGAATTGACCGTTACTTACATGACATGAGGCAATTAATAAGACTTTCCAATCGTGACGGAATTCGTAGAATGAAAAAAACACACTAAGGAATTAAAACAGGAAAGCCGAATTATGAATATCCAACAGGAGGAGAAAAGCAAATGGCATTGACACAGAGAAGGGAACCAAGACGAGAACATTACGACGGCAATGTCATCTTGGCACAGCACATCATCAAGGAAGGAAAATTCGACAGAAGGCATATCCCATTGATTGATTCGATTATCAACACCAATTCCAACGAGAGGGAGAAAGCATCCGAGCAATTTCTCAACACGAAAAACTATGAGAAGTCTTCCAAGAAATTGTTGTGTTTGAGGAAGGGGTTGGAGCATTTCGAACTGCCGATAAAGACTCTTCGGACTTACGGACTTATCGAAGGCTTCAAGGCAGGCGATACGTTCATCGGCACAGGACTTGAGAAAACCGCCGGACTATGGGTAAGCACGATAAATCCCGTTGCATATCCCGTCCTGAGCCACATCCGCCGGTTGCTTATATCAAAGAAATAAGCCACAGGCTATCAAAAGTAGTTGGTGGCCCTGCCGTACTCCGCCTTCTGTTCAACCCCTGTTGGGCCCACAGCATTGGACTATGCGGCCTACTGCCTTGCTCCAGGGCGGGGCCGTTTCATCTTTTCCTTGCAAACCGCTCGGAAGACTTCATAGCTTGTG
>CAINOH010000025.1 GCA_903851445.1 uncultured Microcaldota archaeon
ATCCTGCCAAGCCTTTTGCCTGCTCCGAAAAGAATCGCGTCAACGCACTCGTCCACCAGCACGTAGGACTTGGTTTGCCTGCCATCGCCCAGCACCTCGAGCTTTTTCGGGTTCGTTCGTAGCTTGTTGCAGAAATCGTAAATCACTCCGTGAGTGGAGCGGCTGCCCACAACGTTTGCAAAACGGTAGGTAATGCCCGAAAGGCCGAACGTGCCGCAATATGCGGAAAGCAGCCCCTCGGCTGCGAGCTTGGATGCGCCATAAAGGGAGATTGGTGTGACCGGGCCGTAGCTTTCAGGCACCGGCACAACCTTCGGCTCGCCGTAGACTACTGAGGACGAGGAGAACACTATTGACGGCACGTCGCGCTTTCGCGCCTGCTCAAGGATGTTGTAGGTGGAAAGGATGCCCTGGTCAACCTCAATGCGCGGGTTGGCGATTGCCGCCTTCACGTCCGGGTTTGCAGCAAGGTGGAAAATCACGTCGGCGCCAGCAAGTTCTGCCGAGTATTGCCCGGGCTTGAGGAGGTCGGCTTTTATGAAAGTAAAATCGGGGTTCTTTTTGTGCTGGCTTATGAACTCAAGCCGTCCGCTTGAGAGGTCGTCGATTACAGTGACTTTGGCGCCGTCTTGCATCAGCCGGTCAACAAGGTGGCTGCCAATGAACCCTGCGCCGCCCGTTACTACCACTTTCCTTGCTTTGAACATAGGACTATTGTGGAATCCTCAACTATAAATGGCCTTTCGGTTCTAAGGAATATGAAATCAGCACAGGTGAGTTGTTGGCAAAGCTGCAAGTCATGCATTACCATCGGAACTACTCGCAGGCCGACGTGGGCGGGGTTGAGGCGTACATACGCACGGTGTGCGAGAACCTCCAGCCAAAGGCCGGTTTCAAGGTGCTTGCGGACAGGAAGGCGGGGCAGAAGGCGCACGAGTACTACCCGGAGGCGGAAGTTTTCCGCGTCAACCCGCCGCGGCCCGAGCGCAAGTTCGTGTCGCAGGTTGCGGACATGATCACAGGCGAGCTTTCGCGCCAGCGCCAGTGCAGGAAGATACTCCGGAAAACCGAGTATGACGTGCTGCACGTGCATGGCCCGGTGTGCTACTCGAACACGGTCTCAACCGGGCCGGTGTTCTACCCGTTCTACTCAAGGCAGGCCTGGCTTTCCTCGAAGAAGCCGGTTGTGATGACATTCCACGGACTGGCGGAGACCGTGCTCAAGGACCACTACCAGAACGCCGCGCTCAACATCTACTTTGACATCTGGAAAAAAATCGAGAGGAGGAACGTGGAACGGGCGGACAAGGTCATTGTTGTTGACAAGTACGCATACGACGAGCTGCAGGCACGGAAGGGAATCGACCATGGCAAGCTCGAGTTCGTGCTCAACCCCATTGACACGAAGCTGTTCCGGCCGATTGCAAAGAAGGCGGCCTGCGAAAAGCTCAACTCGGTTCTTGCGCTGTCGCTTGACCCGGACGTACTCACGTTCTGCTACACCAACAGGCTTACCAAGGACAAGGGCGTGGAGCACCTCCTGCGCCTCATTGACAGGATACGCGGCAGGTATCAGCTGATCATAACCGGCAACGGGAAATACCAGAACAGGGTCGCTGAAAAGGCGAGGAAGAACCCGAATGTCAAGTACCTTGGCGCAATCCCTGCAGAGATGCTGCCGTACGTGGTCAACGC